>NZ_JBITXX010000001.1:1278410-1330118 GCF_044544925.1 Streptomyces sp. NPDC053431
TTATCACTTCTCGCGTGATATTTCGGCTCTGGGGTGATCCTACATCTGTGCGTGGGCGTCTAATCCCCCCGGCGCGGGCCCTGCGGAATCCTTCCGCCAGGGCCCGCGCCGCTCTCGTGTGCGCACAGGGGCGCTGACCAGGCACTTCCCGGCAGAGGGGCGGCGGGAGCGGGTTTCCGGCCTGTCGGAACGATCAATTCCGGTCGTGATGATCCGTGGCGCGCGGCCCAAGCGAATGGCACGGACCTTGTCGAATGGGTGGCCAGGACGTCCGGGAGGGGTGATCATGAGAAGTCCAGAGCGCACTTCCCATGAGGAGGCACGGGTGGCCGAGACTCTGAAGAAGGGCAGCCGGGTGACCGGCGCCGCGCGCGACAAGCTCGCGGCAGACCTGAAGAAGAAGTACGACTCCGGTGCGAGCATCCGGGCGCTGGCCGAGGAAACCGGTCGCTCCTACGGATTCGTCCACCGGATGCTCAGCGAGTCCGGAGTCACGCTGCGCGGACGCGGCGGAGCGACACGGGGCAAGAAGGCGGCCTCGGCCTGACATCGGGGCGGCTCGATCGGTCCACCGGGTCTTTCGGTGGCCACCCGGTCGGCCGTGTGGTCGACCGGGTGGTTACTGTGCAGTCACTTAGCATCGGATGCAGTGCTGCACCGGAACCGGAGGCGCCCCATGACTTCGCTCCACGACTCTGAGCACGAAGAGCTCGTTTTCGACAAGGACGGTGTACGGCTCACCGTCGAGGACGCCGTTGCCACGGTGACCCTGACCAACCCGGCGAAGCGCAACGCCCAGTCTCCCGCTCTGTGGCGGGCGTTGACGGAGGCCGGCCGGTCACTGCCGGGCAGCGTGCGGATCGTGGTCCTGCGCGGTGAGGGCAAGTCCTTCTCCGCGGGCCTCGACCGGCAGGCCTTCACGCCCGAGGGCTTCGACGGAGAGCCGTCCTTCCTCGACCTCGCCCGCGGTTCCGACGCGGACCTCGACGCGGTCATCGCCGAGTACCAGGAGGCGTTCACCTGGTGGCGCCGCAGCGACATCGTGTCGATCGCGGCCGTCCAGGGACACGCCATCGGCGCGGGCTTCCAGCTCGCGCTCGCCTGCGACCTGCGGGTCGTCGCCGACGACGTGCAGTTCGCCATGCGCGAGACCAGCCTGGGCCTCGTCCCGGATCTCACCGGGACCCACCCGCTCGTCTCCCTCGTGGGGTACGCGCGGGCCCTGGAGATCTGCGCCACCGGGCGGTTCGTGCACGCCGAGGAGGCCGAGCGCATCGGCCTGGCCAACCTCGCCGTGCCCGTCGCCGAACTCGACGGCGCCGTACGGGACCTGGGCGCCGCCCTGCTCGCGGCCCCGCGCTCGGCCGTCATCGAGACCAAGGCCCTGCTGCAGGGCGTCACCGGACGCTCGTACGAGGAGCAGCGGGTCGCCGAGCGGGCCGCGCAGGCCCGCCGGCTGCGCGACCTGGCAGGGCTCGGCGACTGAGCCGTCCCGCGGCCGAAGCGTGTCCTCCGCCCCGGCCGTTCCCGGCGGTCCTGCGCGTCGAGTCCGTGCGGCGCCGCGGCCGCGCCGCCGCCGGCCTGTCAGCGCAGCTCCGACACCAGCACCGTGACCGCCGTCGCCTCCGGGGCGGCGGCGGTCACGGCTGCCCGGACCCCGCGGACCACGTCCAGCGGGTGGCGGCCCTCGGTGACCGCCAGCTCCACCCGGAGCCGGCCGTCGTCCTGCCGCACCGGAGAGCCGAAGACGTCCGTCAGGGCCGCGACACCCTCGACCGCCAAGGCCGCGAGCGCGATGGGGGAATCGGGGACCGGCGGCGTCGTTCGCCCGGGCGGCGGAGCGGGGGGCGTCGAATCCGGAGCCGCGTCGAGCAGCGCCGTCACCCGTAGGTTCACCGCGTCGACCGTGAGCCCCAGCCTCTCCTCCGCCGAGCCCAGCAGGGCGCTGCGGAGCCGTTCCGCCAGTACGGGCAGGGGGCGGCCCGCCACCGCCGCGAAGTCCAGCGAGATCACCAGGCCCCCGGGCGGTAGACCGCCCGGCGGCACGGGCAAGGGCGTTCCCGTCTCCCGGGCGAGCCGGAACCGCGGGCGCCCCGGCACCACGCCCCGTACGCCCTCCGCCGCCGTCACGAGCAGTGCCCGCACCGCCTGCTCCGCGATCCACGCGCCGTCCGCCGCCTCGCCGAGCGGCAGCAGCCGGTCCGTCGTGCGCCACACCTCAACCGTCGTCATTCCTCCAGACTGCCGCATACCCGGCGCGAGATCGGGCAACTGGCCCTAATGTGGGGCAAACGAGACAAAACGGAGAGAAGGGATGGCTGGCGATGGCCGACAGCCCGCGTTCCGAACAGCAGAACCCCACCCCCGTGACCAAGCGCGGGGGCGGCGACCCGGCCTCCCGGGGCCGTACGACGATCGCCGACGGGGTCGTCGAGAAGATCGCCGGCATGGCCGCCCGCGACGTCATGGGCGTCCACGCCATGGGCAGCGGGCTCTCCCGCACCCTCGGCGCCGTCCGCGACCGGGTGCCCGGCGGTGGTACGAAGTCCGGCGTGACCCGGGGCGTCAAGGCCGAGGTCGGCGAGCTGCAGACCGCGCTCGACCTGGAGATCGTCGTCGACTACGGCGTGTCCATCTCCGAGGTCGCCGGCGCCGTCCGGGAGAACGTCATCGCCTCTGTCGAGCGCATGACGGGACTCGAGGTCGTCGAGGTCAACATCGCGGTCAGCGACGTCAAGCTGCCGGAGGAAGAGGAAGAGGAGCCGGAGTCCCGGCTTCAGTAGGCGACGGCGGTAACGGCGGAAAGGGCTCAGCATGAGCATGGCGATGGTCGGCCTGGTGGCCGGCATGGCGCTCGGCTTCGCCGGGTACTTCGGCGGCTTCGGGGCGTTCGTCCTGGTGGCGGCGCTCGGGGTGATCGGTTTCGTGGTCGGCAGGTTCCTGGACGGGGACCTGGAGCCCGGTGAATTCTTCCGGGGCCGCGAGCGCGGCGACCGGCGGCGGTGACGGCGGGTGGCGGACCTGGTGAAGGACCGGGTAGGGGCGGCCGCCCGGGGAGCGACGACGATCGCCGACCGGGTCGTCGCGAAGATCGCCGCCCAGGCGGCGCGCGAGGCGCTCGACGCGGTGCCCAAGGAGGGTTCCGCGCCGCACGCCTCCGTCGTCGTGCACCGTGACGCGGCCCGGGTCTCGGTGAGTCTGGAACTCGACTACCCGGCCGACATCGCGCGCCAGTGCGGCGCCGTGCGCGGCCGGGTACGCCGCCAGGTGGTCGAACTGGCCGGCATCGAGGTGCACGAGGTGTCCGTCCACGTGGAGCGGCTGCACTCCGCGCGCACCGCCCACGACCGGAAACGGGGGCGACTGAAATGACCACGCCGACCCTGCCGGCCCCCGAGGAGGACGCGCCGCCCTCCGGACCGACCCCGCGGCGCTTCTGGGCCGTGCGGCGGATCCCCGCCGCCGTCCTCGCCGCCGTCCTGCTCGGCGGGGCGGGGCTGCTGCTGTACGACGTGGCCGCCGTCCGCGCGGAGCACCAGGCCATGGCCTGGCGCCGCTCCCTCGCCGACGAGCTCGCCACCCGCCCCCTCGACGACACCTGGGTGCTCGCCGGCGCCGCGCTCGCTCTGCTCGTCGGGCTGTGGCTGCTCCTCCTGGCGGCCACGCCGGGCCTGCGGGCCGTGCTGCCCATGCGGCGCGAACACGCCGACGTACGGGCGGGGCTCGACCGTGAGGCCGCGGCGTTCGCGCTGCGCGACCGCGCCATGGAGGTGTCCGGCGTGCAGTCCGTGCGGGTCCGGATGGGCCGGACCAAGGTGGGCGTCCGGGCCGTCTCGCACTTCCGCGGGCTCGACGAGGTCCAGTCCGACCTGGAGACCGTCCTCGGCGCCGGCATCGACGAACTGGGGCTCGCGCACCCGCCGGCCCTGACCGTACGGGTGGCCCGGCCGCCCAGGAAGGGGTGACGCGGTGACCGTCGTGCTCCGGCGCGTCAACCGGATCGTGCTGGCCCTCGTCGGCCTGCTGCTCGTCGTGGTCGGCGGCGCCGTGCTGGCCGCCGGCTTCGACCTGCCCGTCCCCTCGTGGTGGCCCTGGTCCGGGCCGGACGACGTGCTCCTCACCCGTTCCCAGCGGCAGCACTGGCGCGCCGAGAGCTGGTGGTGGCCGGTGGTCATCGCCGTGCTCGGCCTGGTCGTGCTGCTCGCCCTGTGGTGGCTCATCGCCCAGTTCCGCCGGGCCCGGCTCCGCGAGGTGGTCGTCGACAGCGGCGACGGCGAAGGGGCCGTCGTGCGCGGCCGGGCCCTGGAGGCCGTCCTCGAGGCCGACGCCGCCGCCCAGGAGGGCGTGGCCCGGGCCCGGGTGGCGCTCACCGGCCGACGCGCCGCGCCCCGGAGCCGGGTCGCGCTGCAGCTGGAGCCGTACGCCTCGCCGGCCGACGCCCTGACCGCCCTGTCCACCCAGGCGCTGGGCAACGCCCGTACGTCCACGGGGATTCCGGCCCTGCCCACCGAGGCCCGGCTGCGCGCGGTCAAGCACCGGGCCCGGCGGGTGACCTGAGGAGACGCCCTAGAAGCCGCTGCGCGCCCCGCCGTCCACCGGCAGCATCACGCCCGTGAGGTACGAGGCGGCGGGGGAGAGCAGGAACGCGGCCGTGCGGCCGAACTCCTCCGGGGTGCCGTAGCGGCGCAGCGGGATCTGGGCCTCGTTCGCCGCGCGCGTCGCGTCCGCGTCCCCGGACAGCCCGTCGAGATAGCGCACCCGGTCGGTGTCGATGCGGCTCGGGAGCAGGCCGACGACCCGGATGCCGCGCGGGCCCAGGTCGTTGGAGAGGGACTTGGCGAAGCCGGCCAGTCCGGGGCGCAGACCGTTGGAGATGGCCAGGCCCGGGATCGGCTCGTGCACCGAGCCGGACAGCACGAGGCCGATGACCCCGCCCTCGGTCAGCGTGTCGGCCGCCGCGCGGGCCAGCCGTACGGCGCCCAGGAAGACGGTGTCGAAGGCGGCAGCCCACTGCTCGTCGGTGTTGTCGGCGCCGAAGCCCGGCGCCGGGCCGCCCACGCTGATCAGGATGCCGTCGAAGCCGCCGAACCGGGACCGCGCCTCCGCGATCAGCCGGGCCGGGGTCTCCGGGTCGGCGTTGTCGGCGGCGACGCCCGCCGCGTTCGGGCCGAGCTCGGCCGCCGCCTCGGCGACGGTCTTCTCCTCGCGCCCGGTGAGCAGCACCTTCGCGCCCTCGGCCAGCAGCGCCTCCGCCGAGGCCCGGCCGAGCCCTCGGGTCGCGCCGGTCACCACGTACACACGGTCCTTCAGCCCAAGATCCATGGCCCGATTCTAGGTTGCCGCCTCCGGGCCCGCCGTGGACACCCGTACGGTGTGCGGCACCGGGCGTATGGCGGAGCCGTTCCTTCCGGACGGGTGACCCAACTCGGCCGCGTCCGCGCCGGATTCCCGTGGGCCCCGGCTCACGTGTCCTCGGCGGCCAGTTCGATCGCCGTGCCCACCAGGCCGATGTGGCTGAAGGCCTGCGGGAAGTTCCCGAGCTGCCGCCCGGTCGCCGGGTCGTACTCCTCGGCCAGCAGCCCCACGTCGCTGCACAGTCCGACGAGCCGCTCGAACAGCTCGCGGGCCTCCTTCACCCGGCCGGTCATCCGCAGCGCGTCCGCCAGCCAGAAGGAGCACACCAGGAAGGTGCCCTCCTCTCCCGGCAGGCCGTCGACCGAGGCGCCCTCGGTCGAGTAGCGGCGTACGAGCCCGTGCTGCGTCAGCTCCGCCCGTACCGCGTCCACCGTGCCCGTCACCCGCGGATCGTCCGGCGGCAGGAAGCCGACCCGCGGGATCAGCAGGGTCGCCGCGTCCAGCTCGACCGAACCGTAGGACTGCGTGAAGGTGTTCCGCACCGGGTCGTAGCCCTTCGCGCACACCTCCGCGTGGATCTCGTCCCGCAGCGTCCGCCAGCGCGCCGCGTCCCCGGGCAGCGAGGGATCGTCCTCCAGGGTGCGCACCGCCCGGTCGGCCGCCACCCACGCCATCACCTTGGAGTGCACGAAGTGCCGGCGCGGCCCGCGCACCTCCCACAGCCCCTCGTCGGGCTCCCGCCAGGTCGACTCCAGGAAGCCGAGCAGACTCAACTGCAGGTTCCAGGCGTGCCGCTGCGCCGGGATCCCGGCCTTGCGCGCCCGGTACAGCGAGTCCATCACCTCGCCGTACACGTCCAGCTGGAACTGCTCCACGGCCGCGTTCCCGGTCCGTACCGGCGCCGAGTCCGCGTAGCCGCGCAGCCAGGGGAGCGCCGTCTCGGGCAGCCGGCGCTCCCCGGCGGGCCCGTACATGATCTGCAGGTCGGCCGGGTCGCCGGCCACCGCGCGCAGCAGCCAGTCGCGCCAGGCCGCCGCCTCCTCGACGTACCCGGCGGACAGCAGGGCGTTGAGCGTGAGGGAGGAGTCGCGCAGCCAGCAGGCCCGGTAGTCCCAGTTGCGCACGCCGCCGAGCTCCTCCGGCAGGGAGGTGGTGGGCGCGGCGACGATGCCGCCGGTCGGGGCGTAGGTGAGCGCCTTGAGCGTGATCAGGGAGCGCACCACCGCGTCCCGGCAGGGCCCCTCGTAGGTGCAGCGGGCGGCCCACTCCCGCCAGTCGGCGAGCGACTGCTCCAGTGCCTCGTAGGGGTCGACGAGCACGGGGCGCCGCTCGTGGGAGGGGTGCCAGGTGAGGACGAAGGCCACCTTCTCGCCGGCGCCGACGGTGAACGCCGAGCAGGTCGCGAACTGCTGACCCCAGGTCTTCACCGGCGGTTCGCTGCGCAGCCACGCCGAGTCGGGCCCGGCGACGGCGACCCGGTGGCCGTCGGAGCGGCGCACCCACGGCACGATCGAGCCGTAGTCGAAGCGCAGCCGCAGCACCGAGCTCATGTCCACGCGCCCGCTGACGCCCTCCACGATCCGTACGACGTCGGGCGCCTTGTCGCGCTGCGGCATGAAGTCGACGACCTTGACCGTGCCGGTCCGCGTCTCCCACACGGTCTCCAGGACCAGACTGTCCTCGGCGTAGCGCCGGCTCGTACAGGTCGTGGCGCCCTGGGGGGCGATCCGCCAGTGGCCGTTGTTCTCGTCGCCGAGGAGCGCGGCGAAGCAGGCGGCCGAGTCGAAGCGGGGCAGACACAGCCAGTCGATCGACCCGTCGCGGCCGACGAGCGCGGCGGTCTGGAGATCCCCGATGAGGGCGTAGTCGTCGATACGTTGCGTCACGCTTTGGGCTGTTCCCGCAAGCGGCGACGGTCAATCAGCCCGGCGGGTGACCGAGGTGCGCTCGGACGGTCGGGCAGGCGGTCGCCCCGGCCCGCCCGGGAGTGCTCGGGCGGTCGCCGCGGCGGGCCCCGGCGGGCTCAGGCGGTCGGCCCGGCGGGCTCGGCCGGGCTCAGGCGGTCGCCCCGGCGGGCTCGGGGGCCCCCTCCGACGCGTCCGCCCCGGCGGCCGCCGCCTCCCGGTCGCGCTTCTCGCGCCGCGCGAGGACGAACCAGCCGACCGGGACGCCGGCCGAGAAGAGCCACCACTGCACGGCGTACGCCATGTGCGAGCCGATCGAGTCGTGGTCGGGATCGGGGATCAGCTCGGGAGTGCCGCCGGCCGGGTCGGGTGCGGTCTGCTCCAGGTAGCCGCCGAGGACGGCACGGCCGATGAGCTCGCTCTGCTGGGCGCTGTCGATCAGCATGACCTGACGGTCGGGCAGTCCCTTGAGGTCCTTGATGCCGCTGGCGCCGGTGGTCTCGTCGGCCATGAGCCGGCCGGTGACGGTCACCTCGCCCCGGGGGGCCGGCGGCACCGCCGGATAGGCGCGCTGGTCGCCGGCCGCCTCGATCCAGCCGCGGTTGACCAGGACGACCTTGCCGTCCTTCAGGACCAGCGGGGTCAGCACGTGCACGCCGACCCGCTCGTCGGACGAGACGCGCCGGCGGACGACGACCTCGTGCGCGGTGTCGAAGGTGCCGGTGGCGGTCACATGACGCCAGTAGTCGGCACGGGGGACGGTGTGCCCGGGGGAGGTGAGCTCCTCGACCGGGACGGGCTTCGCCTCGAGGTTGTCCGCGATCAGGGTGTTCTGGGCGACCCGGCGCTCGTGCCGGTGGAACTGCCAGAAGCCCAGCTCGATCATCACGGGGATGAGGACGAGGGCCACGAGGGTGAGGATCACCCACTGCCGGGACAACAGGAAGCGGTACACCCCACGACCGTACATCCGAGGCGGTGGGGTGACCGCACGGGGGTTCCGGTCACCGGGGCCGGCGACCAGAGGATCGTTTCGTCACACCTTGTCGACGATGCCCACCTTCCCCTCCGCGCGGGCGCAGTGGCCCCCGCAGTACCAGCTGCCCTCGACCTCGACGCCCTGCCCGATGATCTGGACCCGGCAGTGCTCGCAGATGGGTGCCATGCGGTGGATGGCGCAGGCGAAGCAGTCGAAGACGTGCACCGCGCCCTGCGCGTGCACCTCGAAGGACATGCCGTAATCGTTTCCGCAGACCTCACAACGTGCCATGCGCCACAGGGTGGGGCCCCGCGCGGGCGAAGGCCGGGCGGCGCGCCCGGCCGTCACCCGTCTGCCGTCGTCAGTCCTCGGCGGGGGCCACGTCCCGCAGCAGCTGCGTGTAGGCGGCCTCGTCGACGACCGGAGTGCCGAAGGCCTTCGCCTTCACGGTCTTGGAGGTGGCGGAGTCCGGATCGTTGGTGACCAGCAGGCTGGTGAGCCGCGACACACTCGTCGCCACGTGGAGCCCCGCCTCGACCGTACGGTCCTCCAGGAGCTCGCGGTCGACGGAGGTGTCACCCGAAAACGCCACCCTCATGCCCTGTTTGAGCGGTTTGTCCGCCTCGTAGCGCCCGGGGTTCGGGTACGGGCACGGGGGCCGCTTCCGCGCGGGCCGCCAGCTGTTCGCCCGGTACGAGGCCTGGTAGCCGATCCGCGGCTGCGCCGGCGCCGAGGCCCACTCGGTCAGCGGCCGGCACTCCAGCAGCGGCAGCCGCACATTGCGCTCGGCGGCCGCGTGCAGGCTCGGCCGGAACGCCTCCGCGAGCACCCGGGCGTCGTCGAGCGCGTTGTGCGCCCGCTGCTGCACCACGCCGAAGTGCGCGGCGAGCGACTCCAGCTTGTGGTTGGGCAGCGGCAGCGACAGCTCCTTGGACAGCGCGATCGTGCACAGCCGCTGCCGGACGGGCGCTGCGCTCTCGGCCCGCGCGTACTCGCGGGCGATCATCTGCCAGTCGAACATCGCGTTGTGTGCCACGAGCACCCGGCCGTCGAGCCGGGCGGAGAACTCCTCGGCGATCTCCGGGAACAGCGGCGCCCCTTCGAGCACGTCGCTCGTCAGTCCGTGGATCCACACCGGCCCGGGATCCCGCTCGGGATTGACCAGCGTGTACCAGTGGTCCTCGACGTTCCCCTGGGCGTCCAGCCGGTAGACGGCAGCCGACACTATCCGGTCGTCGCGGGCGAGTCCGGTGGTCTCCACGTCGACGACCGCGTACCCCTGTGGGTAGGCGGCCGGCCACGTCGCTGCTGTCGTACGGTCGTCGAGCATGGTCACTGAGAATACGGGCCCCCACCGACAGCCGGACCCCCGGTGCCCGATCAGCGACCGGAACCGGTCATCCCGTCCGACGCCCCGAGGGTCGCCGGGCGGCGAGCAGCCCGGTCACCAGAGCCCGTACGGAGGTGGCGAAGAGCGCCTCGGTGTCGATCGGCGCCGCGAGCGCGCGCGCCAGGGCCGGATCCGCGTCGGCGGTTCCGGCGGCGGCCTCCGCCGCCCAGAGGTCGGTCTCGGCCGGGGACTGGGCGGGGGCGCGGTCGCGGTTGCGTTCGACGAGGACGTGGCCGACGACCTGGAACTGGACGGCGCGCACCAGTTCGGCCGCGCGGGGCCCGCGCAGGCCGGCCTCGTGGGCCTCGTGGACGAGGGCGCGCTGGGCGGGCAGGAACATGCGTTCCGTCAGGCCGCGTTCGTGGACCAGGGCGACGAGATGCGGACGCTCGCGCAGGGCGCGGCGCAGCAGGACGGCCACCGAGACGATCCGGGCGGCCGGGTCGGTGCCGCGCGGGCGGAGGGTGCCGAGGTCGGCGACGGTGCGTTCGACGAGGGCGTCGAGGAGCGACTCGCGGTTGCCCACGTGCCAGTAGATCGAGGTCACCGCGGTGCCGAGTTCGGCGGCGAGGCGGCGCATGGTGAGGGCCGCGGGGCCGTGCTCCTTGACCAGGGCGGCGGCCGTGTCCAGGACCTCGTCACGGGTCAGCGCGGTGCGTGCCATCGGATCGATCCCCCAACTCGCTTGTGTGTCACGCCTCTTTACCCCTCCGGCCGGTGCGTGTAACTGTGTTACAGGCCGATACGTTCCCGGAAGGCGGTACGTCATGGCACGAGTACGGTACGGGGCGCGCACCGAGGCGGAGATCGCCGCGACCCGAGAGAAGAGCGCCGCGATCCCCGACATCTGGTCCACCGGAGTGGTGGCCGTCTGGGAGACCGATCCCGACGTCGTGGCGGCGGTCCTGCCGCCCCCGCTCAAGCCGACCGGGCGCCCGCTCGTCCGGGTCAACATCAGCAAGGTCGACCTGCCCGGCTATCCGCTCGGCGCGGGATCCGTCGCCGTCGCCGCCGCCCACGGCGACCAGGAGGGCTGGTATCCGCTGGTCATGCCGATGACCCACGAGCGCGCCCTGACCGGCGGGCGCGAGGTCTTCGGCGAGCCGAAGAAGCTGGGCGAGGTCCGCGTCGAGCGGGAGGGGCTCGTGGTGTCCGCGTCCCTCGCCCGGCACGGCATCGCCTTCGTCGAGGTACGGGGCGCCGTCTCGGGCGCGCTGCCGCTGCCCGAACCCGCCGAGAAGACCGACTTCTACTTCAAGTTCCTCCCGGCGGTGGACGGTTCGGGCTTCGACGGCGACCCCGTCCTGGTCCACTGCGTGCGCAACGAGAAGGTGCGCAGGCTGGAGAGGATCACCGGCGACGTCGTGCTGCGCGAGTCGATGTACGACCCGGTCGCCGACCTGCCGGTCCGCCGGCTCGTCGAGATCACCATCGGCGAGAAGACCACCGACCAGAAGGGGCGGGTCGTCGAACAGGTCAGCGCCCAGGACCTCCTGCCCTATCTGCACCAGCGGTACGACGACCCCCGACAGGCGCTCGACGCGCCGCCGGAAGGGAGCCGTGCCTGATGGAGCTGCGTGAGGGACAGGTCGCCGTCGTCACCGGCGCGGCCGGTGGCATCGGCCTCGCGATGGCCCGCCGCTTCGCCGCCGAGGGCCTCGCGGTCGTCATGGGAGACGTCGAGGAGGGCGCGCTCGCCCAGGCCGCCGAGGAGCTGATGGAGGGCGGGGCGCAGATCCTCGCCCGGATCGTCGACGTGAGCGAGCCCGACTCCGTCCGCGCCTTCGCCGACGCCGCGTACGAGACCTTCGGCGCCGTCCACGTGCTGTGCAACAACGCCGGGGTCGGCTCCGGCGCCGAGGGCCGCATGTGGGAGCACGAGCCCAACGACTGGAAGTGGGCCTTCGCGGTGAACGTGTGGGGCGTCTTCCACGGCATCCAGGCCTTCGTGCCCCGGATGATCGCGGGCGGCGAGCCCGGCCACGTCGTCAACACCTCCTCCGGCGACGGCGGCATCGCCCCGCTGCCCACGGCCTCCGTCTACGCCGTCACCAAGTCCGCCGTCGTCACCATGACCGAGTCGCTGTACGCGCACCTGAGGGCGGAACGGGCCCGGGTCGGCGCCTCCGTGCTGTTCCCCGGCCCGCACATGCTGCGCACCGGCCTGTGGGAGTCGCACCGCAACCGGCCCGAGCGGTACGCCAAACAGCGCCCCCGCAAGACCCCGTACCGCAGCCTCGACCAGTGGGAGGCCGCGATGAAGGAGGCCGGGCACGAGGTCGCCTTCACCCCGGTCGAGGAGGTCGCCGAGCACGTCGTCGACGGGATCAGGGCCGACCGGTTCTGGATGCTCCCGCCGAGCGAGCACAGCGACCGGCAGATCAGAGCGCGTTCGCGGTCGATGCTCGAGCGCGCGAACCCGTCGTACCTGGAGAGCTTCATCCTCGACTGAGAAGGGCTTGGCCATGAGCCACGAGGACCCGTATCTGATCATCTCCTCCGACTGCCATGCCGGCCTCCCCACCGAGGAGTACCGGCCCTATCTCGCGTCCCGCTTCCACCGCGCCTTCGACGAGTTCCTCGCCGGGCGCGAGGCCCGCCGCGAGGCCATGACCCGGCTCGGGGTGCGCAACGAGGACTTCGCGAACAAGTGGTTCAGCGACAACGAGGAAGGGCTGCGCGGCGGTTGGGACGCCGCCCAGCGGATCAAGGAGCTCGACGGCGACGGGGTGGCCGCCGAGGTCGTCTTCCCCGACGCGGACGCCGTCGACAGCCAGACCGCCGCGCCCTTCGGCGTCGGCCTCGGACTCTCCGGCGACCAGGACCCCGAGCTCGGCATGGCGGGCGCGCAGGCCCACAACCGCTGGCTCGCCGAGTTCGTCGGCCGGCACCCCGAACGCCACTGCGGGGTGGCCCTGTTGCCCGTCACCGCCGAGCCGGCCGCGGTCGTCGCCGAGATCCACCGTGCCAAGGAGTCCGGGCTCGGCGCGCTGATGATCCCCTCCATGTGGGTGGACAAGGAGCCGTACCACGACCCGCGGTACGACCCGGTGTGGGCGGCCGCCGCCGAGACCGGGATGCCGGTGGTCACCCACTCGGGCGCCGCGCCGCGCCACGAGTACGGCGACCACCTCGGGATCTACGTCTCCGAGGTCACCTGGTGGCCGGCCAGGCCGCTGTGGTTCCTGCTCTGGTCCGGGGTCTTCGAGCGCCACCCGGGGCTGCGCTTCGGCGTCGCCGAGTCCGGCTGCTGGTGGCTGCCGAACCTGCTGTGGTTCATGGACCGGCTCTATCTCGGCGCGCACGGCGGGAAGAAGCTGTCGCCGTTCGCCGAGCTGAAGCGCCCGCCGAGCGAGTACCTGGACCGGCAGGTGTTCGTCTGCGCCACCAACACCAAGCGGCGGGAGCTCGCCCAGCGCTACGAGATCGGCGTCGACAACATCCTGTGGGGCTCGGACTTCCCGCACCCGGAGGGCACCTGGCCCAGCACGCGCGCGTGGCTGCGGAACACCTTCCACGACATCCCGGTGGCGGAGACCCGGCGGATGCTGGGCCTGGCGGCCGCCGAGGTCTTCGGATTCGACGTCGGGAAACTGGATCCGATCGCCCGGCGGATCGGCCCCACGCCCGCCGAACTCGGGCAGCCCGCCGACCAGGCGGCCGTCGAGGCCTCCTGGGCCCGCTCCCGCGAGGTCGGCCGTCACTGGCTCACCGAGCACGACTTCCCGGTCCTGGGGGTGACCCCGTGACCGACCGCTACACCGTGATCTCCGCCGACTGCCATGCCGGCGCCGACCTGCTCGACTACAAGCCGTACCTGGAGAAGAGGCACCACGACGACTTCGACGCGTGGGCGGCCGCCTACGTCAACCCGTACGAGGACCTGCTCGCCGACACGGCCGACCGCAACTGGAACTCGCAGCGCCGGCTGAGCGAGCTGGAGGCGGACGGCATCGTGGCCGAGGTCGTCTTCCCCAACACCATCCCGCCGTTCTTCCCCAAGGCCTCGCTGATGGCCCAGCCGCCGAGTCGGGCCGAGTACGAGCAGCGCTGGGCCGGGCTCCAGGCGCACAACCGCTGGCTCGCCGACTTCTGCGCGGAGGCGCCGGGCCGCCGGGCGGGCGTGGCGCAGATCCTGCTCAACGACGTGGACGCGGCGGTCGCGGAGATCCGCCGTGCCCGCGAGGCCGGGCTCACCGGAGGCATCCTGCTGCCCGGTGTCCCGCCCGGCTCGCCGGTCCCCGAGCTGTACTCGGAGGCGTACGACCCGATCTGGGCGGTCTGCGCCGAACTCGACGTGCCGGTCAACCACCACGGCGGCTCGGCCTCGCCGCCGCTCGGCGACGAACCGGCGGCCCGGGCGGTGTTCATGGTGGAGACCACCTGGTTCTCGCACCGGGCGCTGTGGCACCTGGTCTTCGGCGGCGCCTTCCGGCGCCACCCGGGGCTCAAGCTGGTCCTGACCGAGCAGGGCTCGGGCTGGATCCCGGGCGTGCTCGACATGCTGGACTACTACCACGGGCGCCTGGTGTCGGCCGCGACGAAGGCCGCCACCGCGGAGTCCAAGTTCGGCGCCGGGCTCGCCGAGTCCATGGGGAAGGGGCCGCGCGAGGTCTGGCGGGACAACTGCTTCGTCGGCGCGAGCTTCATGCGCCCGCACGAGGTGCCGCTGCGCGAGCGGATCGGCCTCGACAAGATCATGTGGGGCAGCGACTACCCCCATGACGAGGGCACGACCCCGTACTCCCGCGAAGGCCTCCGCATCGCCTACGCGGGCCTGCCGCGGGAGGAGGTCGCCGCCATGGCCGGCGGCAACGCCGCCCGGGTGTACGGCTTCGACCTCGGCTACCTCGACACCCTGGCCGCGGTGCACGGCCCGACCGTGGAGGAGATCGCCGAACCCCTGAAGGAGGTGCCGGCGGGCGCCACGAGTCCCGCGTTCGCGCCGGGCGGGTCGGTCCGCGTGTGGTGACGTGCCGGGTGCGACCCTCCTGGGGTGACTGAAGCCCCCGCACACGACGAGGCCCACGGTGCCGGCCTCGGCTCCCGGCTCAACTGGCTCCGGGCCGCCGTGCTCGGAGCCAACGACGGAGTCGTCTCCACCGCGGGCCTCGTCGTCGGCGTCGCCGGCGCCACCGAGTCCCGGTCCGCCCTGCTCACCGCGGGTCTCGCCGGCCTGCTCGCCGGTTCGATGTCCATGGCGGCGGGGGAGTACGTCTCCGTGTCCACCCAGCGCGACTCCGAGCGGGCCGCCCTCGCCCTGGAACGCCGCGAGCTGCGCGAGCAGCCCGAGGCCGAACTCGCCGAGCTCACCGAGATCCTCGCCGGCCGCGGGCTGTCCCCGGACGTCGCCCGCGAGGCCGCCGTCCAGCTCACCGAACGCGACGCCCTGCGCGCCCACGCGCGCGTGGAGCTGGGCATCGACCCGGACGACCTGACCAACCCCTGGCACGCGGCCGGCGCCAGCTTCCTCGCCTTCACCGCCGGCGCCCTGCTCCCGCTCCTGGCGATCACCCTGCCCCCGGCCTCGTACCGCCTCTGGATCACGGTCCTGTCGGTCCTCGCCGCGCTCTCCCTGACCGGCTGGTCGTCGGCCCGCCTCGGCGCCGCCCCACCCGCCCGCGCGGTCCTCCGCAACGTCGTCGGCGGCGCGCTCGCCATGGCGGTGACCTACGGGGCGGGCTCGCTGCTGGGGGCGGCCGGGGTCTAGGGAGGGGAGGCGGCGCCTGTCGGAAGGTGCCACACCTCACGTTCTCCGGGCGGCGCCGCGGCTCCGCCCCCCTGCTCACCGCGATGGCGTACCGGTCGAGCGCCGTGGGCGCGGTCGCCGGGACCGGCGGCGCCCTCTTCCCGCTGTCCGACACCCTCATCGCCACCGGCGTCGCCGACCGGCCCCCGGCTGCCGGTGCCCGACTTCTGGGTCATGCTGACCTACGTCGCGGCGCAGTACCTGCTGACCGAGGGAGCCCTGCGCTCGATGTACGGTGAACGTCGTACAACCGCCTGAGCGCAGCTCAGCACAGCACAGCGAGGTCCCATGCGCGCCACCACCATCCACGCCCCCTTCGACATGCGCGTGGAGGACGTGCCCGACCCCGTCATCCAGGACGCCACGGACGTCGTCGTCCGCGTGCTCCGCGCCTGCATCTGCGGCAGCGACCTGTGGGCCTACCGCGGCGAGTCCGCCCGGCAGCCCGGCCAGCGCATCGGCCACGAGTTCCTCGGCATCGTGGAGCAGACGGGCGCCGACGTCCGCGGCTTCCGCGCGGGCGACCTCGTCGTCGCGCCCTTCGTCTGGTCCGACGGCAGCTGCGACTACTGCGCCGAAGGCCTTCAGACCTCCTGCCCCAACGGCGGCTTCTGGGGTTCCGTCGGCTCCGACGGCGGCCAGGGCGAGGCCGTCCGCGTCCCGTACGGCGACGGCACCCTCGTCAAGCTGCCCGCCGAGGCGGCCGGCGACGACCGCCTGCTCACCGCCCTGCTCGCGCTCTCCGACGTCATGGGCACCGGCCACCACGCCGCCCTCGGCGCGGGCGTGACCAAGGGCTCCACCGTCGCCGTCGTCGGTGACGGCGCCGTCGGCCTGTGCGGCGTCCTCGCCGCCAAGCGGCTCGGCGCCGAGCGGATCATCGCGCTCGGCCGGCACACCGCCCGCACCGACATCGCCCGCGCCTTCGGTGCCACCGACGTGGTCGCCGAGCGCGGCGAGGCCGCCGAGGCCGCCGTGCGCGAGCTCACCGGCGGCCAGGGCGCCCACGCCGTCATCGAGGCCGTCGGCACCGAACAGTCCATGCGCACCGCCGTGAACATCACCCGCGACGGCGGCTCCGTCGGCTACGTCGGCGTCCCGCACGGCAGCGGCACCGGCCTCGACCTGTCCGTCATGTTCGACCGGAACATCGCCCTGCGCGGCGGCGTCGCCCCGGTCCGCGCATACATCCCGGAGCTGCTCCCGGACGTCCTCGACGGCACGATCGACCCGTCCCCGGTCTTCGACCTGACCGTCGGCCTGGACGGCGTCCCCGGCGGCTACCGGGCGATGGACGAGCGCACCGCCCTGAAGGTGCTCGTCAAGCCGTGAGCCACGCGGGGTCGTCGGCCCCCGCGACGCCCGGCGGGCGCGACCAGTCCGCCGGGCCGCCCTCGTAGGACACGGGGGAGAGCGCGTACCGCAGCCGGCCCAGCGGGCCGTCCGCCTCCGCGAGGTGGTGCTCCGGCCGGTAGCGGGGGAGGGTGTGCGTCAGCCAGTGCCCGGTCTGCGCGAGCGCCAGCCGGACGAGGCGGGTACCGCCGTCCCGGTCCTGCTCGGTGAGCGACCGCAGGACCGCCGCCGCCAGGAGATAGCCGGTGCCGTGGTCCAGGGCCTGCGCCGGCAGCGCGCCCGGCTCCGCCGCCGACCCCTCCACGGCCGCGATGCCCGTCGCCACCTGCACCAGGCTGTCGAAGCCGCGCCGCTCTCCCCACGGCCCGTAGTCGCCCCAGGCCGACAGCCGGGCGATCACCAGACCGGGCCGGCCCAGGTCGAAGCGGTCCAGCGCGCCGGGCCGGTAGCCCGTCACCAACACGTCCGCCGCGCCGAGGAGTTCCTCGAAGGTGCGCCGGTCCGAGGGGCGCTCCAGGTCCAGCGCCGCCGTCCGCTTCCCGATGTCCGTGTCGGCGTGCTGGTCCGGCAGCTCGGGACTGCCGGGCGGGTCGATCCGCAGCACGTCCGCGCCGAGCAGCGCGAGCGTCCGGGTGGCGACCGGCCCCGCGATCACCCGGGTCAGGTCCAGGACCCGCAGCGGCCGGCCGGCCCGCCGCCCGGGCGCCGCGTCGTCGAGCCGCTCCCGGGTCAGCAGCGGGCGCGCCGCCACCTCCCGGCCCTGCTCGTGCGCCGCCCACTCCTCGGGCGTGCGCAGGGCGACCGCCAGGCCCCCGGCCGCGTACACCGCCGTCTCGACCTCGACCGCCTTGCGTTCGGCGATCGCCGCCGTCACGGCCTCCACCGAGTCGGCGACGCCGAGGGCGGCGAGCAACGCGGCCTTGTGGTGGGGGTAGTTGGCGTGCGTACGGACCCAGCCGTCGGCGGCCCGCCAGAAGCGCGACAGAGGTGCGAAGTTCACCGGCGCCCGGCCGTCCACCCGCAGGTGCCGCTCGCTCACGAAGGCGGTCGCCACCGCCCCGTCGTCCACCCGGACCGGCCCCGCGACTCCCGCCCGCTCCACCGCGGCGAGACCCGCCACGGCGACCGTGGCCCGCGCCAGGTCCATCACCGGCAGCCGTGCGGACAGCAGCCCCGAGACCCCGCCGTACGCGATCCGGTCGAGCAGGGCGGGATCGCCGCCCAGGGCCGACCACAACAACTCCGTACCGCTTCGCACTGTGGTGTTCATGGGAGAACTATGAACCGCCTGTGGCACTCAGTGCCACAGGCGGTCGGTCGGCTGCCGCAGCGGTTACTTGCGGACCGCGGCGAGCGCGTCCACGATGCCCGCGCCGTAGAAGCCGTTCTTCTTGTCGGCGCCTTCCTCGCAGACCCCGTCGACCACGCCGTCCCCGTTGATGTCGTACGGGTCGGTGCACGCGTGCTCGTCGGCCTGCGCGTACAGCAGCGCCTTGAGGGCCGCCGGGCTGGCGTTCGGGTGGGTCGACTTGAGCAGCGCGAGGACGCCCGCCACGTGCGGCGAGGCCATCGACGTGCCGGCCTTGTAGTTGTAGCCGCCGTTGACCGTGGTCGACAGGATGCGGCCGTTGACCGCCGGCGCGTCCGGGGTCTGGTACTCGGTGCGGTCGCCGCCGGGCGCCGCCACGTCGATGACGTCGTAACCGTAGTTGGAGTACGACGCCTTCAGGCCCTTGGCGCCGGTCGCGGAGACCGTCACCACGCCCGGCAGCATGCCCGGGTAGTCGAAGCACTGCTTCGGGTCGATGACCCGGTTGCCCGGCGTGGTGTCGTTCGGGCTGCTGGTGTCCAGGATCGAGTCGGCCGCGAGGTCGAACTTCGAGTTGCCGGCCGCCGCCACGTTGACCGTGCCCCTGCGCTCCGCGTAGCGGGTGGCGCGGGAGACCGCCTCGATGAGGGCCTTCTGGTCCTCGTCGTTCTTGCAGGCGAACATCCACGGGTCGGTGTAGTAGCTGTTGTTGGTCACGTCGACGCCGTGCTCGGCCGCCCACACGAAGCCGCAGACCACGGCCTCGGTGTAGAAGAAGCCGTCCGGGGTCGAGACCTTGATGCCGGCGAGCTTCACGCCCGGCGCGACACCGGTGACGCCGATGCCGTTCTTGGCGGCGCCGATGGTGCCGGCCACGTGCGTGCCGTGGTCGCTCTCGCCCGCCTTGGGACGCCACGAGCCGGGGGTCGTGTCGGCCTTGCCGGTCACGCAGTTCGCGGACGCGGCGGCGTCGAAGTTCGGCGCCAGGTCCGGGTGGGTGTCGTCCACGCCGGTGTCGATGATGCCGACGGTGACGCGCTTGCTGCCCAGGGTCTTCTGGTGGGCCTTGTCGGCCTTGATCGCCGGGAGGTCCCACTGCAGGGGCTCCAGCGGGTCCTGCTCGTCCGAGGCGGCGGCCGCGGCGGCCTTGATCTCGGCCGGGGTCAGCGCCTGGGCGCTCTCGCCGACGGAGTCGTCGGACTGCGCGGTCAGCGGGGCCGTACGGGTCGCGCCGGCCGAGACCACACCGCGCGCCTGCCGGATCGCCTTCGCGAAGTCCGGGTTCTGCGAGTGGACGACGATGACGCCTATCTGGTCGTAGGACACGACCACCTCGCCGCCGGCGGCGGCTATCGCCTTCTTCACCGACGCGGCCGACCAGGGGGCGTTGTCGACGTTGACGACGTACGACAGCTTCGGGCCGTCGGTGGCCACGGTCGCCGTCGGTGCGTCGCTCAGTTCCGCGGCGGAGGCGGCGCCGGAGGGAAGGAAGCCGAGCGAGGCCGTGAGCGCGAGACCGGCCGGCAGAGCGAGTACTCGGCCGCGCCTCGATCCCAGATGAGCCATGGGTTCTCCACATCATCCGTATGTACTGTCCGCGCGCCGATTGCGCGTGGACAGGTGCATGACGGGTGAAGCTATCGCCGATCTTCCCCGGTCAGCAATGAGTTGAGAAGACTTCATGAAGATCCGGGCAAAGAAAACCACCCGCGTGAACCACTTCGCCGCGGGCTCCGTGCCGTTGTGCAGGGGAGGAGCTCCGTTTCCGGGCTCCGCTTCCCGCATCCCTGGTGAGGCCCCCCTTGTCCATGCCGTCCGCCCCCGCGTCACGAGGAGAGTCCGTGGCTACCGAAGCACCGCCGCCGCCGAGAGACGGAGCGGAGACCGAGACCGGTCCCGTCCAGCCCACGACGGAGCAGTTCATCGAGGTCCAGGAAAGCGAGGAATTCGGCGAACTGCGCCGAACATACCGTTCGTTCGCCTTTCCGCTGACGATCGCCTTCATCGCCTGGTACCTGCTGTACGTGCTGCTCTCCAACTACGCGGGCGACTTCATGGGGACCAAGCTGATCGGCAACGTCAACGTGGCGCTCGTCCTCGGCCTCGGCCAGTTCGCCACCACGTTCCTCATCGCCTGGCTCTACTCGCGGCACGCCGCCGCGAAGCTCGACCCGAGGTCCGAGGCGATCAAGCACCGCATGGAGGCCGACGCATGAGCAACCCGGCACCCCTCGCGCACACCGTGCTCGCCGCCTCCTCCACCGAGCACCGGCCCCTGATCATCACCCTGTTCGCGGTGTTCGTCGCCGCGACCCTCGGCATCACCGTGTGGGCCGGCCGGCAGACCAGGAGCGCCTCCGACTTCTACGCGGGCGGACGGCAGTTCACCGCGTTCCAGAACGGCCTCGCGGTCTCCGGCGACTACATGTCCGCCGCCTCCTTCCTGGGCATCGCCGGCGCCATCGCCCTCTTCGGCTACGACGGCTTCCTGTACTCGATCGGCTTCCTCGTCGCCTGGCTGGTCGCACTGCTGCTCGTCGCCGAGCCGCTGCGCAACTCCGGCCGCTACACGATGGGCGACGTCCTCGCGTACCGGATGAGGCAGCGTCCCGTCCGCACCGCCGCCGGCACCTCCACCATCGTCGTGTCGATCTTCTACCTGCTGGCCCAGATGGCCGGCGCCGGCGTGCTCGTCTCGCTGCTGCTCGGGATCACCAGCGACGCCGGCAAGATCCTCATCGTGGCCCTGGTCGGCGTGCTGATGATCGTGTACGTGACCATCGGCGGCATGAAGGGCACCACCTGGGTGCAGATGGTCAAGGCGGTGCTGCTCATCGCGGGCGCGCTGCTGATGACCTTCCTGGTGCTGCTGAAGTTCGACTTCAACATCTCCGACCTGCTCGGCACCGCGGCCGAGAGGAGCACCAAGGGAGCGGCCTTCCTGGAGCCCGGCCTAAAGTACGGCGCCAGCGGCACCTCCAAGCTGGACTTCCTCTCGCTCGGCCTCGCGCTGGTGCTCGGCACGGCCGGTCTGCCGCACATCCTGATCCGCTTCTACACGGTGCCGACCGCCAAGGCCGCCCGGAAGTCGGTGAACTGGGCGATCGGCATCATCGGCGCCTTCTACCTGATGACGATCGCGCTCGGCTTCGGCGCCGCCGCCCTGGTCGGCCCGGCCGCCATCAAGGCCCAGAACCCGGCGGGCAACACGGCCGCCCCGCAGCTCGCCGAGTACCTCGGCGGCGGTGTCGGCACCACCGGCGGCGCCATCCTGCTCGCCGTCATCTCCGCCGTCGCCTTCGCCACCATCCTCGCCGTCGTCGCGGGCCTGACCCTCGCCTCCTCGTCCTCCTTCGCCCACGACATCTACGCCAATGTCATCCGCAAGGGGAAGGCCACGGAGAAGGAGGAGATGCGGGCCGCCCGCTGGGCCACCGTGCTCATCGGCGCCGTCGCGATCGTGCTCGGCGCCTTCGCCCGCGACATGAACGTGGCCGGACTCGTCGCGCTCGCCTTCGCGGTCGCCGCCTCGGCGAACCTGCCGACGATCCTCTACAGCCTCTTCTGGAAGCGCTTCACCACCACCGGCGCGCTCTGGTCGATCTACGGCGGCCTGGTCAGCTCCGTCTTCCTGGTGCTGTTCTCGCCCGTCGTCTCCGGCAACCCGAAGACGTCGATGTTCAAGGGCGTCGACTTCCACTGGTTCCCGCTGGAGAACCCCGGCCTGATCTCCATCCCGCTCGGCTTCCTGCTCGGCTGGCTCGGCACCGTCCTCTCGAAGGAGGAGCCGGACGCCGGCAAGTACGCGGAACTGGAGGTCAAGTCCCTCACCGGCGTCGGAGCGCACTGAGTCGTATACGTTCCGCTGTGAACCACCGGCCGCGTCGTAGAGTTCTACGACGCGGCCGTGCCGGTCCTCGTGACAATCGGCCCGTGCCCGGTGTCCGAGCGGTCACGTAGGCTCGACCATGTAGCGAACCGGAAAGACGACCGGGAAGAAGGGGAGGGGGCCAAGTGCTCATCGACACCTACGGCCGCGTGGCCACAGACCTGCGGGTCTCCCTCACCGATCGGTGCAATCTGCGCTGCACCTACTGCATGCCGGAAGAGGGCCTGCAGTGGCTGGCCAAGCCCGACCTGCTCACCGACGACGAGATCGTCCGCCTGGTCCGGATAGCCGTCACCGAGCTCGGCGTCACCGAGGTCCGCTTCACCGGCGGCGAGCCGCTGCTCCGCCCCGGCCTGGTCGGCATCGTCGAGCGCTGCGCCGCCCTGGAACCGCGCCCCCGGATGTCCCTCACCACCAACGGCATCGGGCTCAAGCGCACCGCGACCGCCCTGAAGGCGGCGGGACTGGACCGGGTCAACGTCTCCCTCGACACCCTGCGGCCCGAGGTCTTCAAGACCCTCACCCGCCGCGACCGGCACCACGACGTCATCGACGGCATGGCCGCCGCCCGCGAGGCCGGCCTCACCCCGGTCAAGGTGAACGCGGTCCTGATGCCCGGGCTCAACGAGGACGAGGCCCCCGACCTGCTGGCCTGGGCCGTGGAGCAGGGTTACGAGCTCCGCTTCATCGAGCAGATGCCGCTCGACGCCCAGCACGGCTGGAAGCGCGAGGGCATGATCACCGCGGGCGACATCCTGGAGTCGCTGCGCACCCGCTTCGAGCTGACCCCCGAAGGCTCCGACGAGCGCGGCTCCGCCCCCGCCGAGCGCTGGCTGGTCGACGGCGGCCCGCACACGGTCGGCGTCATCGCCTCCGTCACCCGGCCCTTCTGCCGGGCCTGCGACCGGACCCGGCTCACCGCCGACGGCCAGGTGCGCACCTGCCTCTTCGCCACCGAGGAGACCGACCTGCGGGCGGCGCTCCGCTCCGAGGCCGCGGACACGGAGATCGCCGACCTCTGGAAGAAGGCGATGTGGGGCAAGAAGGCCGGCTCGGGCCTCGACGACCCGAGCTTCCTCCAGCCCGAGCGCCCGATGTCGGCGATCGGCGGCTGAGCCCGGGCCGGCCGGCCCGGGGCGCCCGTCGCCTCCGCCGGGCGCCGCTCGCTCAGGCCGGGTCCCACTCGCTCAGCGGGACGACGTCCTTCAGGAAACCCCGTACGCCCAGGAACTGGGAGAGGTGCTCGCGGTGCTCCTCGCACGCGAGCCAGGTCTTGCGCCGCTCGGGCGTGTGCAGCTTGGGATTGTTCCAGGCGAGGACCCAGACGGCGTCGGCCCGGCACCCCTTCGCGGAACAGATCGGCTTCTCGTCACTCACCTGATCATTGTCCAGCAAGGGCGATGCCGAGCAGCCACGGGGGGAGCTGCCCGGCATCGGTCCGTCGCTCCGACGGGGGATGCGGAGCGCGTAGGCAGTATGTCACGGGCCATGGGGTGCGGTGCACCGGAACTTCATGATTGATCTGAGCATTTCTTGAGCTTCCCGCTCACGCTGCGTGATCGTTTCCCTCGTCCCGGCGTTCCGCATCCGCGTCCAGCGCCGGCCGCACCGGATGGGGGATGAGGGTGGCGGGAAGGGACGGCGCGGACTCGCGGCCCGCGTTGGCGATCACCACCGCGATGTAGGGCAGCACCGCCCCGACCACCAGCGCCACGACGGCCACGTGGCGTTCCACGTTCCACAGCGCGGCGGCGGCGATCACGGAGAGCGTGCGGATCGTCATCGACACGACGTACCGGCGCTGCCGGCCGCGGACGTCGTCGGCCAGGCCCTGCCGGGCACCCGTGATCCGGAAAACCTCGGGTCCGCCATGCTTCCGCATCACATCCACCACCCACAGCCGTGCCGGACCCTCCCCGGTCCGTACCTGATTCCACGGTACGCCCGTCGTCCCCGGCGAAGGAGGGCGGGGCACGTATGGACTCGTCCGACATGCGCCGTATGGCCGAGCCGCCGAGACTGGGCACACATGCGCACGAGGAGGCGACGATGGGTTGGTTGTGGGCGATCATTGTGGGCTTCGTCCTGGGTCTGATCGCGAAGGCGATCCTGCCCGGCAAGCAGCAGATCCCACTCTGGCTGACGACCGTGTTCGGCATTCTGGGCAGCGTGCTCGGCAACGCGGTCGCCACCTGGATCGGGGTCAACGACACCAAGGGCATCGACTGGACCCGTCATCTGCTCCAGCTCATCGGCGCCGTCGCCGTGGTCGGGGTGGGGGACATGCTGTGGGCCTCGATCCGCAGCAGCAGGCAGCGGGCCTGACCCCCCCAACCGACACACCGGAGGCCCGGTACGGCGCACAGCGCGCGTACCGGGCCTCCGGTCGTTCTCGACGGCGGTCCTCCGCTCCGGACCACGTCCCGATCCGGCCGGCGGTGTGCCGCTACGACGTCAGCCGGCGACCAGCTCGATCGCCGCCAGGTTCTTCTTGCCCCGGCGCAGCACCAGCCAGCGGCCGTGCAGCAGGTCGTCCGCCGACACCTCGGCGTCCTCGGCGGTCACCTTCACGTTGTTCACGTAGGCGCCGCCCTCCTTCACCGTGCGGCGGGCCCCCGACCTGCTCGGCGCGAGACCGACCTCGGTGAACAGGTCCACGACCTGGCCCAGCTCCGTCACGCGCGCGTGCGGCAGCTCGGACAGGGCCGCGGCCAGCGTCGCCGCGTCCAGGTCACCCAGCTCGCCCTGGCCGAACAGCGCCTTGGAGGCGTCGATCACGGCCTGGCACTGCTCGGCGCCGTGCACCAGGGTCGTGAGCTCCTCGGCGAGGGCCCGCTGGGCCGTCCGCGCCTGCGGCCGCTCCGCCGTCAGGGCCTCCAGCTCCTCCAGCTCCGCACGGGACTTGAAGGAGAGGATCCGCATGTAGGTGGAGATGTCGCGGTCGTCCACGTTCAGCCAGAACTGGTAGAACGCGTACGGCGTGGTCATCTCCGGGTCCAGCCAGACGGCACCGCTCTCGGTCTTGCCGAACTTGGTGCCGTCCGCCTTCACCATCAGCGGCGTCGCCAGCGCGTGGACCTGCGCCGCCGGCTCCAGCTTGTGGATCAGGTCGAGGCCCGCCACCAGGTTGCCCCACTGGTCGGAGCCGCCCTGCTGCAGCGTGCAGCCGTAGCGCCGGTACAGCTCCAGGAAGTCCATGCCCTGCAGCAGCTGGTAGCTGAACTCGGTGTAGCTGATGCCCTGCTCGGACTCCAGGCGCCGGGCCACGGAGTCCTTGGTCAGCATCTTGTTGACCCGGAAGTGCTTGCCGATGTCCCGCAGGAACTCGATCGCCGACAGGCCGGCGGTCCAGTCCAGGTTGTTCACCATGACCGCGGCGTTCTCGCCCTCGAAGGACAGGAACGGCTCGATCTGCGAACGCAGCCGGTTCACCCAGTTCGCGACCGTCTCCGGGTCGTTCAGGGTGCGCTCGGCGGTCGGCCGCGGGTCGCCGATCTGGCCGGTGGCCCCGCCGACCAGCGCCAGCGGCCGGTGCCCGGCCTGCTGGAGCCGGCGCACGGTGAGCACCTGCACCAGGTGGCCGACGTGGAGACTGGCCGCGGTCGGGTCGAAACCGCAATAGAACGTGACGGGACCGTCCGCGAGCGCCTTGCGCAGGGCCTCTTCGTCGGTGGACTGGGCGAACAGCCCACGCCACTTCAGCTCGTCGACGATGTCCGTCACGTCGTCCGTCTCCTCGTGATGATCACTGGTGCTTACGGGAAAGAAGTTGTCCCGATCAGTCTATGGGGGTCAGACCCCCTGGCTGACCGAGCTCATGTTGAAGTCCGGGACCCGCAGGGCCGGCATCGCGGCCCGGGTGAACCAGTCGCTCCACTCGCGCGGCAGCGTCTTCTCCGTCCGGCCCGCCTCGGTGGCCCGCGACAGCAGGTCGACCGGGGACTCGTTGAACCGGAAGTTGTTCACCGCGCCGACCACCTCGCCGTTCTCGACGAGATAGACGCCGTCCCGGGTCAGCCCGGTGAGCAGCAGCGTCGCCGGGTCGACCTCGCGGATGTACCAGAGGCAGGTCAGCAGCAGACCGCGCTCCGTGGCCGCGACCATCTCCTCCAGGGACCGCTCCCCGCCGCCGTCCAGGATCAGGTTCCCGGCTCCGGGCGCCACCGGCAGCCCGGTGAGGCCCGCGGTGTGCCGGGTGGTCATCAGATGGGCCAGCTTCCCGTCCCGTACCCAGTCCACGGGGGAGATCGGCAGACCGTTGTCGAAGACGGAGGAGTCGTCGCTCGAGGAGTGGGCGAGCACGAACGGAGCCGACTCCAGACCCGGCTCGTTCGGGTCGCTGCGCAGGGTCAGCGGCAGCGGCGAGAGCGTCTCGCCGAGCCGGGTGCCGCCGCCGGGCTTGGAGAAGACCGTACGGCCCTCCACCGCGTCCCGGGCCGTCGAGGACCACATCTGGTAGATCAGCAGGTCGGCCACGGCCGTCGGCGGCAGCAGCGTCTCGTACCGCCCGGCCGGCAGCTCGATCCGCCGCTCCGCCCAGCCGAGCCGGGTGGCGAGCTCCACGTCCATCGCCGCCGGGTCGACGTCCTTGAAGTCCCGCGTCGAGCGCCCGGCCCACGCGGAACGGGCCCGGTCCGGCGACTTGGCGTTGAGCTCCAGGGTGCCGTTCGGCTGGTCGTGCCGCAGCCGCAGCCCGGTCGAGGTGCCCAGGTAGCTGGAGGTCAGCTCGTGGTTGGCGAACCCGTACAACTCGCGGCCGCCGGCCCGGGCCCGGGCGAAGGCCTCGCCGAGGGCCGGCGCGAAGGCGTCGAAGACGGCGGAGGAGGTCTCCGCCGGGGCGTCGGTGAAGTCGGGCGACGCGGCCACGTCCGCCACCAGCGGCTGCGCGTCCTCGGCGGGACCCGCCGCCCGCGCCGCCGCCTCCGCCGCGCGCACCAGCGGCTCCAGGTCCTCGGCCGTCACCGCCGACCGCGACACGACACCGGAGGCGGTGCCCTGGGCGCCGTCCACGGTGGCGATCACGGTCAGCTGCCGGCCCCGGGTGACCCCGTTCGTGGTGAGCGCGTTCCCGGCCCAGCGCAGATTGGCCGAGGACTCCTCGTCGGCGATGACGACACACCCGTCCGCGCGGGACAGCTCCAGGGCCCGCTCGACGATCTCGTACGGCTTGCTGACGCGGCTCATCGACCGGCCTCCTGCGTCGTGTTCAGAATGTTGACGCCCCGGAACAGGGCGGAAGGGCAGCCGTGCGAGACCGCGGCGACCTGACCCGGCTGGGCCTTGCCGCAGTTGAACGCGCCGCCGAGGACGTACGTCTGGGGGCCGCCGACCTGCTCCATGGAGCCCCAGAAGTCGGTGGTCGTCGCCTGGTAGGCGACGTCCCGCAGCTGGCCGGCCAGGCGCCCGTTCTCGATGCGGAAGAAGCGCTGGCCGGTGAACTGGAAGTTGTAGCGCTGCATGTCGATCGACCAGGAACGGTCGCCGACCACGTAGATGCCCCGCTCCACGCCGCCGATCAGGTCCTCCGTGGAGAGCCCGCCCGGATCCGGCTGCAGCGACACGTTCGCCATCCGCTGCACCGGCACGTGGCCGGGGGAGTCGGCGAAGGCGCAGCCGTTGGAGCGCCCGAGGCCGGTCAGCCGCGCGATCCGGCGGTCCAGCTGGTAGCCGACGAGCGTGCCGTCCTTCACCAGGTCCCAGGACTGCGCCTCGACGCCCTCGTCGTCGTAGCCGACGGTCGCGAGCCCGTGCTCGGCGGTCCGGTCGCCCGTCACGTTCATGATCGAGGAGCCGTAGGCCAGCTTGCCCAGCTGGTCGAAGGTGGCGAAGGAGGTGCCCGCGTAGGCCGCCTCGTAGCCCAGCGCGCGGTCCAGCTCGGTGGCGTGGCCGATCGACTCGTGGATGGTCAGCCACAGGTTGGAGGGGTCGACCACCAGGTCGTAACGCCCGGCCTCGACGCTCGGCGCCCGCATCTTCTCGGCGAGCAGGCCCGGGATCTCCTCCAGCTCCTTGTCCCAGTCCCAGCCGGTGCCGGTCAGGTACTCCCAGCCCCGCCCGACCGGCGGCGCGATCGTCCGCATCGAGTCGAACTCGCCGGTCGTCCCGTCCACGGCGACCGCCGTGAGCTCCGGGTGCAGCCGCACCCGCTGCTGGGTGGTGACGGTGCCGGCGGTGTCCGCGTAGAACTTGTTCTCGAAGACGGTCAGCAGCGAGGCGTCCACGTGCGCCACGCCCTCCGCCCGCAGCAGCCGCGCGCTCCACTCCGCGAGCAGCCCGCTCTTCTCCTCGGCGGAGACGGTGAACGGGTCGATCTCGTACGAGGAGATCCACACCTTGTCCGCGTGCACCGGCTCGTCGGCGAGCTCCACGCGCTCGTCCGACCCCGCCGCCGCGATCACCTTCGCCGACAGTTTCGCCATGGCCACCGCCTGCGAGGCGACCCGCGCGGCACCGTCCATGGTGAGGTCGACGCCGGACGCGAAGCCCCAGGCCCCGCCGTGCACCACGCGCACCGCGTAGCCGAGGTCCGTGATGTCGGAGGAACCCGACGGCTTGGCGTCCCGCAGCCGCCACGAGGCGCTGCGCACCCGCTCCAGGCGGAAGTCGGCGTGCTCGGCACCGAGCGCCCGCGCCCGCGCGAGCGCCGCGTCGGCCAGCGCCCGCAACGGGAGCTGGGTGAAGGCTTCGTCGAGGGAATGCGGCCCAGATTGCACAGCTGTCTCCTGTCGTGTGAGACCGGTCGCCCCCGATCATGTCGTGCTTTCGGCCGCGATGCCCAACCTTTCTGTAGGGACCCGACAGTGACATCCGTACGCCACTGTCAGGGCCCGATTCTCTGGATCGTGGAACGGACCGATAGGTTTTCGACGTACCAGACCGCTTATCGAAAGGGTGATCCGTTGAGCCGCTCGGTTCTCGTCACCGGAGGCAACCGGGGCATCGGCCTCGCCATCGCCCGCGCGTTCGCCGAGGCAGGCGACAAGGTCGCGATCACGTACCGCTCGGGCGATCGGGCGGAGCTCGAGAAGCAGGGCTTCCTCGCCGTCAAGTGCGACATCACCGACACCGAGCAGGTGGAGCAGGCGTACAAGGAGATCGAGGAGAAGCACGGTCCGGTCGAGGTGCTGGTGGCCAACGCCGGCGTGACCAAGGACCAGCTCCTCATGCGCATGTCCGAGGACGACTTCACGTCGGTCCTCGACACCAACCTCACCGGCACCTTCCGGGTCGTGAAGCGCGCCAACCGCGGGATGCTGCGCGCCAAGAAGGGCCGCGTCGTCCTGATCTCCTCGGTCGTCGGTCTGCTGGGCTCCGCGGGCCAGGCCAACTACGCCGCCTCGAAGGCCGGTCTGGTCGGGTTCGCCCGTTCCCTCGCGCGTGAGCTGGGCTCGCGCAACATCACCTTCAACGTCGTCGCGCCCGGTTTCGTCGACACCGACATGACCGCCGTGCTCACCGACGAGCAGCGCGCCGGCATCGTCTCCCAGGTGCCGCTGGGCCGCTACGCGCAGCCGGAGGAGATCGCCGCCGCGGTGAAGTTCCTCGCCTCCGACGACGCCTCGTACATCACTGGAGCCGTCATCCCGGTTGACGGCGGATTGGGCATGGGTCACTGATCACATGAGCGGAATTCTCGAGGGCAAGCGCATCCTGATCACCGGTGTGCTGATGGAGTCCTCCATCGCCTTCCACGCCGCGAAGCTGGCCCAGGAGCAGGGCGCGGAGATCATCCTCACCGCCTGGCCGCGGCCGACGCTCACCGAGCGCATCGCCAAGAAGCTGCCCCAGCCCGACAAGGTCAAGGTCCTGGAGCTCGACGTCTCCAACGACGAGCACCTCGCGCGTCTGGAGGGCCAGGTCCGCGAGCACCTCGGTGACCGCCTGGACGGCGTCGTCCACTCCATCGGCTTCGCCCCGCAGGACGCCCTCGGCGGCAACTTCCTGAACACGCCGTTCGAGTCGGTCGCCACCGCCATGCACGTCTCGGCCTTCTCGCTGAAGTCCCTGACGATGGCGCTGCTGCCGCTGATGAGCGAGGGTGGCTCGGTGGTCGGCCTCACCTTCGACGCGCAGTTCGCCTGGCCGCAGTACGACTGGATGGGCCCGACCAAGGCCGCCCTGGAGGCCACCAGCCGTTACATGGCCCGTGACCTGGGCAAGCAGAACATCCGCTGCAACCTCGTCTCGGCCGGCCCGCTCGGTTCGATGGCCGCCAAGTCCATCCCGGGCTTCAGCGAGCTGGCGAGCGTCTGGGACAGCCGCTCCCCGCTGCAGTGGGACCTCTCCGACCCGGAGCCGGCGGGCCGCGCGATCGTGGCGCTGCTCTCCGACTGGTTCCCGAAGACGACCGGTGAGATCGTCCACGTGGACGGCGGTCTGCACGCCATCGGCGCGTAAGCCTCCGGCAGACGTGCTCCGGTAGACGTCCTCCGTCTGCCGTACGCCAGACGTACGGCAGACGGACGAAGGGCCGGGCTCCCGCCTCGCGGCGGGCGCCCGGCCCTTGTCGTTCCCGGGCCCCGCCGCCCCGACTCGAAAAGTCGCCCGAATCCCCGCAGACTGGGTCAGAGCGTGACGTTCAGAGCGTGACATTCCGGCTACTGACGGGGAGGAGGTACGGGTATGCGCGCGCCGCACTTCAGGGCCCCCGCGTTCTTCTCGGCCGCCGCACTCCTCGCGGGTCTGGCCGGCCTCGCCGTCGCCGCCGAGGTCCGGGCCGCTCCCGCTCCGACCGCGGACGCCACCGCGGGCGCCGTGTCCGTCACCGTCCGCGGGGCCGGATCGGGCGACGACGTCGGCGCCTCCTGCCGCACCCTCGTGCAGGGATCCGTCGTCACCGCCCACTGCCAGAACCCCTACCCCCGCACCGACCGCGTCCGCCTCCACGTGGAGTGCGACCGCTGGTGGGACCTCGACACCGACAGCGCCCCCGTCGACGTCGGCCCCGCCGACTACGCCCAGGTCACCGGGCGCTGCTGGAAAGAGGTCCGCTCGGCCTGGATCACCCACGAACCGGCGGCTCAGGGTTCCTGAGGCGCTCCAAGGTGCGGTCGGCTCCGCACTCAGCGCTTGGGCGCGGCTGCCTCCGGGCTCCTCAGGCAGAGGAACGGATAGCTCGCCGCCTCCGTCGCCGCGCGGTCGGCGTCGCCCTCGCGGATCGCCTCGACCAGACGCGCGTGGTCCATGTGGTTCTCCGGCCGCAGCTCCCGGCCCACGTCGCCGCGCAGCCACTCGCGCAGGACGTGCCCGAGGTCCGCGTAGAGCTCGGTGAGCACGTCGTTGTGCGAGGCCACCACCACCGCGTGGTGGAAGACCGCGTCCGCCGTCACGAACGCCTCGGCGTCGCCCGACAGCCACGCCTCCTCGCGCTTCAGGAGCAGGGCGTCCAGCTGCTTCAGGTCCCGGTCGGTGCGGCGCTGCGCGGCGAGCCGGGCCGCCGACGACTCCAGGGTGGAACGCAGCTCCGCCACGTCCCGGGGCTCGGAGCCGGCGAACCTGCGGTGCATGACACCGGCCAGCTCGCTCGTCGCCACGACGTACGTGCCCGAGCCCTGCCGGATGTCCAGCAGTCCGTTGTGGGCGAGCGCGCGCACCGCCTCGCGCACGGTGTTGCGGGCGACGCCCAGCTGCTCGACGAGCTCCGGCTCCGTCGGGATCCGCGATCCCACCGGCCACTCGCCGGAGGTGATCTGGTTCCGCAGCTCGGCGATCACCTGGTCGGAGAGTCCGGTACGCCGGGGGTGGCCGAGCGCCATGGCCGCACCTTTCGTTCGTCTGCTGAGGGAGACCGGTTGTTCGAGATTGGACAACCAATCATCCCATGATTCTATGATGGTCCCATGCCTGACGACCGCCAGACCCTCGACCCCGCCACCGAGCAGTCCCGCCGCGTCACGAGAGCGGCCACGCCTCCCGCGCCCGCGGGGCCCGCCCGCTGGGTCACCCGGCTCGTCGTCGTCGGACTCGTCCTCTCCGCGCTCAACCTGCGCCCGGCCATCACCAGTCTCGGCGCCCTGCTCGAAGAGGTCAGCGGAAGCCTCCACATGAGCGGCACGGTGGCCGGCGTCCTCACCTCGGTGCCGCCGCTGTGCTTCGCCGTCTTCGGCATCGCGGCCCCCCGCCTGGCCCGCCGCTTCGGGCCCGCCGCCGTGGTCTGCGCCGGCATGGCCGCGATCCTCGCCGGTCTGCTGCTGCGCCCCTTCGCGGGCGGCACCGCGGGCTTCCTCGCCGCCAGCGCCCTCGCCCTCATGGGCATCGCGGTCAGCAACGTCCTCATGCCCGTCCTGGTCAAGACCTACTTCCCGGACCGGATCGGCAGCATGACCGGCCTCTACTCCATGGCCCTCGCCCTGGGCACCTCGGTGGCCGCCGCCGCGACCGTCCCCCTGACCGACGCGCTCGGCGGCGGCTGGCGGCTCGGCCTCGGCGTCTGGGCGGCGCTCGCCGCCGTCGCCGTCCTGCCGTGGCTCCCGCTGCTCCGCAGCCGCGCCGCCGCGGCGGGCACGACGGGTACGACCGGCACCGCGGGCACGGCGGCCCGCAAGGGAGCGGGTGCGGGCGCACGCGCCGGCGGGGGAGCCGCGCCCGCCGCCGCGGCCAAGGTGCTCCGCAGCCGCACCGCCTGGGCCCTCGCCGTCTTCTTCGGCCTCCAGGCCACCGGCGCCTACATCACCATGGGCTGGATGCCGCAGATCTTCCGTGACGCCGGCGTCCCCGCCTCGACCGCGGGCGTGCTCCTCGCCGTCACCATGGTCATGGGCGTGCCGCTGGCCTTCGTCATACCCGGCCTCGCCACCCGGATGAGGCACCAGGGCCCGATCGTCGTCGCGCTCGGCCTGTGCGGCCTCACCGGCTACACCGGCCTCTTCCTCGCCCCCGCCGGCGGCGCCTGGATCTGGGCCGTCCTCCTGGGCGTCTCCAACTGCTCCTTCCCGCTCGCCCTCACCATGATCGGGATGCGTTCGCGCACCGGCGCCGGCGTCGTGAAGCTGTCCGCCTTCGCGCAGAGCGTCGGCTACCTCATCTCCATCCCCGGCCCGCTCCTCGTCGGCGTCCTCTACCAGCACAGCGGCGGCTGGGGGGTGCCCATCGCCCTCATGGGCGGCCTGATGATCCCCCAGATGATCGTGGGCGTCCTGGCGGGCAGGGACCGGGTCGTCGAGGACGAATGCTGAGATGGGAGACTGATCCCATGCCCGTACTCGAACCGAACCCCCCGAACGGCCAGAAGAAGCTCCTCATCGTCTTCGGCGCGATGATCGGCATCACCGTCGTCATCGGCATCATCGCCTCCCTCGCCTCGCCCTGAGCGCCGCGAGGGGCCGCTCCGCGCGGCCTGGTAGGGCTGTCCCCCCTGTCCCCTAGGGGGCAGGTCTCAGGGTGAAGTGGGTGGATCACCTGATGGGCCGGGAAGCCCGCGCTCCGTAGTTTGGAATCACCGAAAGCAAGCACGGAGATCCCATCCCACGGAGGCGGCCATGACGGCGCGAACCCACCCCGGTGCCCAGGCGGTCTGGACGGCCCCGACGACGCGGTCCGGCGTCGACACCCGCCTGCCCTGGTGGGCGCTCGCCCTGCCCGCGGCCGCGTTCATCGCCCTCCTCCTGCTGATAACGGGACCGGGAGAGGCGCAGGCCCTGAGCGGTGAGGCCGGGCTCGGACGCGTCCTGGAGCACATCCAGCAAACGCTCTCACTCTGAGTCGGGTCGGCCCGATTCGTGCGAAGCTGTGGAACATGAGCGTCGACACACCCCGCAGGATCGTGCTGCTCCGACACGCCAAGGCGGACTGGCCCCAGACCTCCGACCACGAGCGCCCGCTCGCCGAGCGCGGCCGCACGGACGCCCCCGTCGCGGGCCGCAAGCTCGCCGACACCGGCATCGCCTTCGACCTGGCCCTCTGTTCGACCGCCCTCCGCACCCGGGAGACCTGGAAGCTCGCCGTTCACGAGCTGCCCGAGCGCCCGAAGACGGTCTACGAGGAGCGTCTCTACGAGGCCTCCCTCGGCGAGCTCATCGCCCTGGTCAACGAGACCCCGGAGACCGTCGCCAACCTGCTGCTCATCGGCCACAACCCAGGGATGCACGCGCTCGCCGACGCCCTCGCGGGCCGAACCGAGGGCGACAGCCTCGCGCGGATGAACCGCAGCGGCTTCCCCACCTCCGCCTTCGCCGTCGTGTCCCTCACCGGCTCCTGGAAGTCCGTCGAGCACGGCGTGGGCACCCTGGTCGACTTCTGGACCCCGCACCCCTGAGCCGTACGCCCCCGCTCGTCCGTACGCGCTCGTACGCGAAAGGGCCCGGCCGTCGTCCGACGCCCGGGCCCTGTTCCGTACCCCGTGCTCAGTGCAGCAGCTCGCCCGTGCCGCCGTCCGCCGCCTCGACCTCTTCGCGGGTGATGCCCAGGAGGTAGAGGACGGTGTCCAGGAACGGCACGTTGACCGCGGTGTCCGCCGCCCGCCGCACCACCGGCTTGGCGTTGAACGCCACCCCGAGGCCGGCCGCGTTCAGCATGTCCAGGTCGTTGGCGCCGTCGCCGATCGCGACCGTCTGCGCCAGCGGCACCCCGGCCTCCTCGGCGAACCGGCGCAGCAGCCGCGCCTTGCCCGCCCGGTCCACGATCATCCCGGTGACCCGGCCGGTCAGCTTGCCGTCCACGATCTCCAGGGTGTTCGCCTGGGCGAAGTCGAGCCCCAGCTTCTCCTTGAGGTCGTCGGTGACCTGCGTGAAGCCGCCGGAGACCACGCCCACCTGGTAGCCGAGCCGCTTGAGCGTACGGATCAGGGTGCGCGCCCCGGGGGTCAGCCGCACCTCGGCGCGGACCTTGTCCACCACCGACGCGTCGAGGCCCGCCAGCAGCTCCACCCGCGCGTGCAGCGACTGCTCGAAGTCCAGCTCGCCGCGCATCGCGGCCTCGGTCACCTCGGCGACCTTGTCCTCGCAGCCGGCGTGCGCCGCGAACAGCTCGATGACCTCGTCCTGGATGAGCGTCGAGTCGACGTCCATGACCACGAGCCGCTGGGCCCGCCGGTGCAGCCCGGCGGAGACCACGGCCACGTCGACGCCGACCGCGTGCGCCTCGGTGGCGAGGGCGGTCCGCAGCGGCTCGGTCTCGCAGCCGGAGACGGCGAACTCGACCGCCGTCACCGGGTACTTCGCCAGCCGGAAGATACGGTCGATGTTGCCGCCGGTCCCGGCGATCCGAGCCGCTATGGCCGCCGTCTGCTCGGCGGTCAGCGGGTGCCCCAGCACCGTGACGTGCGAGCGTCCCTCGCCGCGCGGACGGTTGTCGCCCGTGCCCGAGATGATCTCGGCCTGCAGCTTCATGGACTCGGCCCAGCTGTGCACGGTGGCGCGCAGCTCACCCTGGGTGGCGACGGTGGGCTCGGTGACGAGCGCGCACAGGACGAGCCGGCCGCGGGACACGACCTGCTCGATGTCCACGACGTCGACCGAGAAGGCGGCCAGGGTGTCGAAGAGTCCGGCGGTGATCCCGGGACGGTCCTTCCCGAAGATCTTGACGAGAAGAGTGGGAACGTCCGCGGTGGGAACGTCCGGTGTCTGCGATGCGCTCATGGTGCTTCCACCGTATCGGGCACCGGGTGCCACCAGACCCCCCGTCCCGACTGACGGACACCCGCGTGGCTCCGGACGGGGGGCGTGTCCTGCGGATCAGGCCCTCCTCCGGCTGCCCCGGGCGGGCTACGCAAGCTCTTCACGCGGCCCGACTTTCGGATACGGGCCGGGGCCTGAAATAGTTCCCCAGGATGTTCACCATCCCTGGGCCTCCGACGACGGGGGTGCATCGGGGGACAAGTAGTGGGGCATGGAGTGCCAGAACTCGTACTGGAATTGAATGGAAGGACCTGGACCCTCGATCCGTCCAGGTCGTACACCCTGGGCCGTGATCCCCAGGGCGACCTGGTGATCGACGACGCCAGGGTCTCGTGGCGGCACGCCACCATCAGCTGGGGCGGCCGGAGTTGGGTCATCGAGGACCACGGCTCCACCAACGGCACGTTCGTACAGGGCCAGCGGGTCCACCAGGTGGAGATCGGCCCGGGCTCGGCCGTCCACCTCGGCAACGCCACGGACGGCCCGCGGCTGAACCTGGCCGCCGCCGGCGCCCCCGCGGCGCAGCAGGCCGTCCCGCAGCAGCAGCCGGCACCGCACGCCGCGCAGCAGCCCGCGCACCTCGGGGTGCACCAGGAGGTCACCCACCAGGCCCCGCCGCAGCAGCAGGGCTGGCAGCAGCAGGCGCCGCAGCAGGGCCAGGTCCCGCAGGCGGTTCCGCACCAGCAGCCGCACCAGGGCCCGCCGCAGGTGCCGCACCAGCAGCCCGGTCCGCACGGCGCGGCCCCGGTCCACGGCGACCGCAGCCCCACGACCTTCCACCAGCTGAACCTCGGCCGTGTCATGCGCATCGGCCGTGCGCTGGAGAACGAGCTGGTCGTCTCCGACCTCCAGGTCTCGCGGCTGCACGCCGAGTTCCACGCCACGCCCGACGGGCGCTTCGAGATCCGCGACCTGGGCTCGCACAACGGCACGTACGTCAACGGTCAGCCGATCGCCAAGGGCGGCTCCGTCCTCATCGGCCCCAACGACATCGTCGGTGTCGGTCACTCGACCTTCCGGATCGTCGGCAACCAGCTCGAGGAGTTCGTCGACACCGGCGAGGTCTCCTTCTCGGCCCGCCACCTGACGGTGACGGTCGACGGCGGCAAGCAGATCCTCAAGGACGTCACCTTCGGCGTCCCCGAGAAGTCGCTCATCGGCGTCATCGGCCCCTCCGGCTCCGGCAAGTCCACCCTGCTCAAGGCGCTCACCGGCTACCGGCCCGCCGACCAGGGCGACGTGCTCTACGACAACCGCAGCCTCTACAAGCAGTTCGCCGAGCTGCGCCAGCGCATCGGTCTGGTCCCGCAGGACGACATCCTGCACAAGGAGCTGACCGTCCAGAAGGCCCTGCGCTACGCGGCCAAGCTCCGCTTCCCCGGCGACACCGCCGCGGCCGAGCGCGAGGCCCGGATCGACGAGGTGCTGCGCGAGCTCAAGCTCGACATCCACAAGGAGAAGAAGGTCACCTCCCTCTCCGGTGGCCAGCGCAAGCGCGTCTCGGTGGCCCTGGAGCTGCTCACCAAGCCGTCGCTGATCTTCCTGGACGAGCCGACCTCCGGCCTCGACCCGGGCATGGACCGCGACGTCATGCAGCTGCTGCGCGGCCTCGCCGACGACGGCCGCACGGTCCTCGTCGTCACCCACTCCGTGGCCGAGCTGGGCCTGTGCGACAAGCTGCTGGTGATGGCGCCCGGCGGCTCGGTGGCGTACTTCGGTCCGCCGGAGGAGGCGCTGAACTTCTTCGGCTACTCCACCTGGGCCGACGTCTTCTCCGCCTTCGAGAACTACCGCGACTACGACTGGGCGGGCCGCTGGAAGGGCTCGCAGCACTACCAGATGTACGCCGCGGAGATCGACGCCGTCGCGGCCCAGCCGGTGCAGATGCCGCAGCAGGCGCAGCAGGCGATGACCAAGCCGCCCAAGCCGCAGGGCTGGGGCTCGCAGCTGTGGACGCTGATCCGCCGCTACGTGTCGGTGATCGCCTCCGACAAGGGCTTCCTGGCCCTGATGGTGATCCTGCCGGCCGTCCTCGGCGCGGTCTCGGTGGTCATCCCCGCCGACTTCGGCCTGGGCCGGCCCAAGCCGCCGTCCCGCTTCAACGGTGACGCCGGCACCATCATGCTGATCCTCGCGGTCGGCATGTGCTTCTCCGGCGCCGCCAACTCCGTACGAGAGCTGATCAAGGAACGGGTCATCTACGAGCGGGAGCGCGCCACCGGCCTGTCCCGCTCCGCGTACCTGATGTCCAAGGTCATCGTGCTCGGCGTGATCACCGCCTTCCAGGGCGTGATCATCTGCGGCATCGGCTTCTCCACCCGCGAGCTGCCCACCGAGGGCCTGCTCATGCCGCCCGCCGTCGAGCTCTGCATCCAGGTCATCGCGCTCGGCCTGACCTCGATGATGGTCGGCCTGGTCATCTCCGCCCTGGTGAAGACCGCCGAGAAGACCATGCCGCTGCTCGTCATGTTCGCGATCATCCAGGTCGTGTTCACCGGCATCCTCTTCCAGGTCTACGGTTCGCCCGGCCTGGAGCAGTTCGCCTGGCTCATGCCGTCCCGCTGGGGCATCGCCGGCGCCGGCACCACGCTCGACCTGGCGCACCTGATGCCGCCGTGGGACCACAAGAACCCCGACAACACCGACGCGCTGTGGGAGCACACCGTCGGCCAGTGGAGCCTCGACCTCGGCATCCAGCTGCTCATGGCCACCGTCTGCTGCGTCCTCGTGGCGCGGCTGCTGCGCCGCCACGAGCCGGAGGTCATGCGCAAGTAGCGCGGACCCGCACCGTACGCCCGAGGGCGGCACCCCTGCACGGGGTGCCGCCCTTCGGCATGTCTACGGCGACTCAGTACGCGCTGTTGACGTTGTCGATCGAACCGTAGCGGTCGGCCGCGTAGTTGCAGGCGGCGACGATGTTGGCGACCGGGTCGTACTGGTCGAACTTGGTGCCGGGGATGTGGTACGCCTTGAAGGTCGGGTAGATGACCTGCAGCAGACCCTTGGACGGGACGCCGTTGATGGCGTTGATGTCCCAGTTGTTGATCGCGTACGGGTTGCCGCTGGACTCGCGCATCACGTTCTTGTAGATGCCGTGGTACGTGCCCGGGATGTTGTGCTTGTCCATGATGAACAGCGCCTCGCGGATCCAGCCGTCGAGGTTGTTCGCGAAGACCGGCTTGCGGGCGGCGGCGCGGCTCGCGGCGGCCTTCGCCTCGGCGCGCTTCTTCGCCTCGGCCTTCGCCTTGGCGGCGGCCTTGGCCTTGGCGGCGTCGGCCTTGGCCTTCGCGGCGGCCTTGGCCTTGGCGGCGTCGGCCTTCGCCTTGGCGGCGGCCTCGGCCGCGGCCTTGGCCTTCGCGTCGGCCTCCTGCTTCGCCTTGAGGGCGAAGGTGGAGCTCTGCTCGGCGAGGCCGGCGGCCAGGGCCTTGGCCTGCGGGCTGTTCGCGTCGTAGGACCACGCGACCTGCTGGGTGTTCGCGAGGGCCTGGGGCTCGGTCTCGGTGGAGCCACCGTTACCCGGGACGAGAGTGAAGCCGAGCGCCGCGGCGCTCAGAGCGGCGACGCCGGCGATCGTGGCCTTGTGGGTCTTCTTCAGACCACGACTGTGGCCAGGGGTGTTCGCAGACATGCAGGACTACCTCTTCGAATCGCTGGGGGTCGCTCAGGCCGGGGCGGCGCTGCGCCTGCTCGGCGGCGACGGACGCAATTCTTAGCGGCAGCAAAATCCCGTGGCAAAGGTGTGACGTACGAAGCCGGGTAGTGGATCAGGGGCCTCGCGAGGAGGCCGCCGGGCGGGTCCGTGACCAGCTCCAGCGGCCCTCATCTGTCCTTTATGCGTCCACTAGGGGGATTCGTAAGTGACGTGGGTCCTATGCGCGGGCTCACATCGGGCGCGTAACGGTCTCACCCAGAGTTGCATCAGCAATGCGCGCGGTGAGGGGCCTCCTCCGGCAGGAGGAGATGGATGTCCCCGAACTCGTGCCAGAGGTACCGCTCCCGCACCGCCTCGGCGTACGCCCGCCGCAGCGCGGGCCGCCCCGCCACCGCCTCCAGCATCAGCAGATGCGAGGCCGCCGGCTCGTGCAGCCCGGTCAGCAGCCCGTCCACCACCCCTACCCCCCGCTCGGGCGTGACCACCAGATCCGTCCACCCCGAGGCGCCCCGCACCCACGCCTCGCCCCGGCCCGCCCCTCCTCCCGACGCCCCCACCCCGGCCGACTCCAGCGCCCGCACGGCCGTCGTCCCCACCGCGATGACCCGGCCCCCACCCGCTCGCGCCGCGTTCACCAGCCACGCCGACGTCTCGGGGACCTCGAAGCGCTCCGGATAGGGCGGCTCGTGCGCCTCCGCCGACGCCACGCCCGTGTGCAGCACCACCGGAGCGAACTGCACCCCCCGTCGCACCAGGTCCGCCACGAGCCGCGCCGTGAAGGGACGCCCGGCACTGGGCATCTCCGCCGAGCCCGCGCCGTCCGGCGCCGGCAGCGCGAACACCGTCTGGTACGCGGCGACCGGCTGGTCCCGCTCCGTATACCCGTACCGGATGGGCCGCCCGTACCGGGCCAGCAGCCCCGGCACCTCCGTGTCCGGGCGCGCCCACCACAGCCGCGCCGCCCCCGGCACCAGCGGCTCCTCCAGGACCAGCCGCGCCCCGCCCGGCAGCCGCACCACCGCCCCCACGGGGCCGCCCGGCCGCGGCCGGGTCGCCCCGGCCCCTCCACCGGGCGCCGACCCCGGCGGCTCCCACGGCTCCCGCAGCTCCACCGCCCACCGGCCGTCGTCGCCCCGCGTCGAGAAGTGCACGACCACCGGCACGCCGCCCGGCTCGGCGCCGAGCCGCCCGTCCACCGCCGCCGCCAGCGTCACCGAGGTGTTCACCACCAGCACGTCCCCGGCCCGCAGCAGCCCCGGCAGCTCCCGGAACGCCCGGTGCGTCACCTCCGTCCCCCGCGACACGAGGAGCCGTACGTCGTCCCGGCCGCGCCCCGGACCCCGCTGCTCGGCCGGCACCCGGGCCGACAGCTCCTCCGGGACGGACAGCCCGTCGAGCAGCACGGTCACCGCTCCGCCCCGAGGAGATCCCGCGCCTCGTACCGGCCGCTCGGCAGGCGCTCGTCGAGCAGCCGCAGGAACGCCGGGGCGATCTCCTCCGGCGTGGGCGCGCCCGTCAGATCCTCGTCCGGCTCGGCCGCCGCCAGCATGTCCGTCCGCATGCCGCCGGGATCCACCCACCACACCCGCAGACCGGGCTCCTCGACCGCGAGCACGGCCGACAGCAGATCCAGCCCGGCCTTCGACGCCCCGTACGCGCCCCAGGTGCGGTACGCCACCACCGCCGCGTCCGAACTCACGTCGATCACCGCCCCCGCCGGCGCCTCCCGCAGCAGCGGCAGCGCCTCCTGGACCAGCCCGAGCGGGGCCACCAGATTGGTCTCCAGCGCCGCCCGGAACCGGTCCAGAGGATGCTCCGCCAGCGGCACCAGCGGCTCGGCGCCCAGGATCCCCGCGTTGTTCACCAGGAGATCCACCCCGCCCAGCCGCTCCGCCGCGGCCACCAGGTCCTTGCGGTGCCCGGCGTCCGTGACGTCCCCCGCCGTCGCCGCCACCCGCACCCCCAGCCGCCGCGCCTCCTGCGCCGTCTCCTCCAGTACGGAACCGGTGCGGGCGTCCAGGACCAGGTCCCAGCCCCGCCCGGCCAGCCCGAGGGCCAGCGCCCGGCCGAGCCCTCTCGACGCCCCCGTCACGATCGCGACAGACATCCGCGCCATCCCCTTCGCGTCTTCTCGACTTCTCGACTTCTCGTGTTCTCGTGTTCGCGTGTTCTCGACTTCGCGACTTCTCGACGTGCTCGTCGTTCCGTCGTCCCGTTCTTCCTCGCGTCCCCGCCCCTGCGGGGACCGACGGGTTCCAGGCTCGTCGCCCGCTCCGCCCCGCCGCCTCGTCCGCGGGCCCCGAGCGCCCAGGGAACTTCGACCTAGGCCCCGGGTCCCGGTCCACCGCCGTCCCCGGGCGGATACGGACCGTCACACCCCGCCGGTACGGTGAACACATGAGCCATCGACCCAGCTCCGGACTGGCCGCCGTGAGCAGCGCCCTGCTGGCCATGAACCGCCAGATGGAGGTCCGCGACGTCCTCAAGACGATCGTCGCCTCCGCCCGCGAGCTGCTCGACGCCGAGTACGCGGCGCTCGGCGTCCCCGACGACCACGGCGGCTTCGCCCAGTTCGTCGTCGACGGCGTCAGCGACGCCCAGTGGCGCGCCATCGGCCCGCTGCCCCGCCAGCACGGCATCCTGGCCGCGATGCTCCACAAGGCCGAGCCCGAGCGGCTCGTCGACGTCCGTGAGGACCCGCGCTTCGAGGGCTGGCCCGACGCCCACCCCGAGATGTCCGACTTCCTCGGCCTGCCCGTCCGCGACGGCGACGAGATCCTCGCCGCCCTCTTCCTCGCCAACAAGCGCTGCCCGAAGCCGTCCGGCAGCTGCGGCTTCACCGCCGAGGACGAGGAGCTCCTGTCGATCCTCGCCCAGCACGCCGCCATCGCCCTCACCAACGCCCGGCTCTACGAGCGCAGCCGCGAGCTCACCATCGCCGAGGAGCGCTCCCGCCTCGCCCACGAGCTGCACGACGCCGTCAGCCAGAAGCTGTTCTCCCTCCGGCTCACCGCCCAGGCCGCCGCCGCCCTCGTCGACCGCGACCCGGCCCGCGCCAAGGAGGAGCTCCAGCAGGTCACCGAGCTCGCCGCCGAAGCGGCCGACGAGCTGCGCGCCGCCGTCGTCGAGCTGCGCCCCGCCGCCCTCGACGAGGACGGCCTCGTGCACACCCTGCGCACCCAGATCCAGGTCCTCGACCGCGCCCACACCGCCCGGGTCAGCTTCGACAGCGCCGGTGTCCGCGCCCTGCCCTCCGCCCAGGAGGAGGCCGTGCTCCGGGTCGCCCAGGAGGCCCTCCACAACGCGCTGCGCCACTCCGGCGCCGAGCGCGTCACCGTCTCGCTCAGCCGCAGCGGCCAGGGCGCCCGGCTCACCGTCAGCGACGACGGCAAGGGCTTCGACCCGGCGACCGTCCGCAGCGCCGGCCGCCACCTCGGCCTGGTCTCCATGCGCGACCGGGCCGGCGGGGTCGGCGGCACGCTCACCGTGACATCGGCCCCCGGACGGGGCACCACGATCGAGATGGAGGTCCCCGGTGGCTGAGAAGATCCGTGTCCTGCTGGTCGACGACCACCAGGTGGTCCGCCGCGGCCTGCGCACCTTCCTGGAGGTCCAGGACGACATAGAGGTCGTGGGGGAGGCCTCCGACGGCGCGGCGGGCGTCGCCGCCACCGAGGAGCTGCGGCCCGACGTCGTCCTCATGGACGTCAAGATGCCCGGCACCGACGGCATCGAGGCGCTGCGCCGGCTGCGCGAGCTGGGGAACCCCGCGCGGGTCCTCGTCGTCACCAGCTTCACCGAGCAGCGCACGGTCGTCCCCGCGCTGCGCGCCGGCGCGTACGGATACGTCTACAAGGACATCGACCCCGACGCGCTCGCCGGCGCCATCCGCTCCGTCCACGCCGGGCACGTGCTGCTCCAGGCCGAGGTGGCCGGCGCGCTGCTCAGCCAGGACGAGCAGGGCCCGGGCGGCGGCTCGGGCCGCGGCTCCACCCTCACCGAGCGGGAACGCGAGGTCCTCGGCCTGATCGCCGACGGGCGCTCCAACCGGGAGATCGCCCGCGCGCTCGTCCTCTCCGAGAAGACGGTCAAGACCCACGTCTCGAACATCCTCATGAAGCTGGACCTCGCCGACCGGACCCAGGCCGCGCTCTGGGCCGTACGGCACGGGCTGACCTCGTAGGTACGGCCGTTCCCCTTTTCATACTGTCGTGTGTATGTCCCCCGTTCGGCGCAACCCGGCGGGGGCGGCGGCGTTCTCCAAGGCGTGCTGCGGCGGACCGGCCGCGGCCACGACCAGGAGGAACCCGAAGTGAACAAGCTCAAGAAGGCCGCTGCCCTCACCATGGTCGCCGGTGGCATCGTCGCCGCCGGTGCCGGTGTCGCCTCCGCCCACGGCGGTGCCGACGCCCACGGGCAGGCCCTCAACTCGCCGGGCGTCGCCTCCGGCAACCTGGTGCAGGTCCCGGTCCACGTCCCCGTGAACGTCTCCGGCAACACGATCAACGTGATCGGCCTGCTCAACCCGGCCTTCGGCAACGCCGCGGTCAACCACTGACCCGACCGTCGAACCACCGGCCCCCGGACGATCCCCCCGGGGGCCGGCCCCTTTCCACCCGCCCCCCGGGCCCTCGCTCCTACCGCTCCCTACGACGGCGCTCCTAGAAGCCCCGTTCCCGCTCGCGTTCCTCCACATAGGCGTTGTACGCGGCCACCTGCGCCCGCCGCGCCACCCGCTCCACCGGCCGCAGCGCCGCCCCCCGCGCCGCCGGCCCCTCCTCCCGAGGCGCGGCTCGCGCCGCTCGGCGCTGGGGCGCCTCCCGGGCTTCGCCGCGCTGCGGCGGTCTCCGACCGCCGGTCGTGGGGCGGGTCGGCGGCGGGTGTCAGAAGCCCCGTTCCCGCTCGCGTTCCTCCACATAGGCGTTGTACGCGGCCACCTGCGCCCGCCGTGCCACCCGCTCCACCGGCCGCAGCGCCGCCCCCCGCGCCGCCATCTCGGCCGCGCTCACCGCGCCGCCGTGGCCGTGGTCGTAGGCCAGGTCGACGAGGAGGCCGATGCGCTGGGCCAGCTCCAGGACGCGGACCGCGCGGGCCGGATAGCCGGGGGCCAGGACCTCGCGGCCGGTCTCCGCGCGGGCGCGGTAGGCGTCGCGGGCCGCGTCGGCCGCCGGGCCCGAGGCGGCGACGTCGAGCCGGGTCAGCACGGTCGTCGCCTCGCGCAGCGCCTCCGCCAGCTCCCGCTCCGCCTCGCCCAGCGACGGCACGTCCGCCGGCGGCGCCTCCCGCACCGCCAGGCAGTGCCAGACCACCTCGACGTGCACGTCGCCCGCCGGACCCGCCTCGGAGACGGCGGGCACCAGCCCGTACGGCGCGCCGAAGCCGACCACCGCCTCCTCCGCCTCGAGGGCCCGCGCGTTGAACTCGGGCGGACCGCTCAGCCCCAGCGGATGACCCGGCGCGGGCAGCGCCACCCGCCAGCCGGTCACCCCGAGCCGCCGCAGCCGCCCGAGCGCCAGCGTCAGGCCCACCGGCCCCGCCTCGCCCGGCAGCCCCTCCACGCGGTGCACCGCGTCCTCCCCGACAATCGCGAGCGCCGCGTCGTCCGGCGACACCGCCCCGGCCAGCAGGGCATTGCCCCAAGCGGCCAGACGTCCTGAGCGTGGTTCCGAAAGCATGCCCACAGCGTAGGGACTCGTCGGGGCCCGAGACGCAAAGCAAGCCCTAAGGACCGGCCCGGCCCGCCGGTGGCGTAGGTTTTCCCTGGACGCCGCGCCCACAGGCGCAAGGCGGTGACACGACTCGACCGCAAGGGGAGACAACGCGACCATGAGCGATGTACTGGAGCTGGTGGACGTATCAGTGGTCCGCGACGGACGCGCTCTGGTGGACGAGGTCTCCTGGTCGGTCAAGGAGGGCGAGCGCTGGGTGATCCTCGGTCCCAACGGCGCCGGCAAGACGACCCTCCTCAACATCGCCTCCAGCTACCTCTTCCCGACCAAGGGCACCGCCACCGTCCTCGGCGAGCGCCTGGGCGGCGTCGGCACGGACGTGTTCGACCTGCGTCCGCGCATCGGCATGGCCGGCATCGCCATGGCCGAGAAGCTCCCCAAGCGCCAGACCGTCCTGGAGACCGTCCTCACCGCCGCGTACGGCATGACCGCCACCTGGCACGAGGACTACGACCCGGTCGACGAGGAGCGCGCCAAGGCCTTCCTCGACCGCCTCGGCATGACCGACTACCTGGACCGCAAGTTCGGCACCCTCTCCGAGGGCGAGCGCAAGCGCACCCTCATCGCCCGCGCGATGATGACCGACCCCGAGCTGCTGCTCCTCGACGAGCCGGCCGCCGGCCTCGACCTGGGCGGCCGAGAGGACCTGGTCCGCCGCCTCGGCCGGCTCGCCCGCGACCCGATCGCGCCCTCGATGATCATGGTCACCCACCACGTCGAGGAGATCGCCCCCGGTTTCACCCACGTCCTGATGATCCGTCAGGGCAAGGTCCTCGCCGCCGGCCCCATGGAGACCGAGCTGACCTCCCGCAACCTCTCCCGCTGCTTCGGCCTGCCGCTCGTCGTCGAGCACGTCGGCGAGCGCTACACCGCGCAGGGCCTGCCGCTGAAGTGACCGGCCGGGCGTCGTCACCGCACAGAACCGCGCCCTGTCCCGTACTGCCCCACCGCCCTACCATGACCATGTGGACATCGACGCATGGATCTGGTGGCTGATCGGCGCGGTGGGGCTCGGCATTCCCCTCGTTCTCACCGCGATGCCCGAGTTCGGCATGCTCGCCGTCGGCGCCGTCGCGGGAGCCGTCACCGCGGCCCTCGGCTTCGGCATCGTCGCCCAAGTCGTCGTCTTCGCCGTCGTCTCCGTCGCCCTCATCGCCGTGGTGCGGCCCATCGCCGCCCGGCACCGCGACGGCCACCCCCCGATCCGCACCGGCATCGACGCCCTGAAAGGCCGTCAAGCCGTCGTGCTGGAACGCGTCGACGGCTCCGGAGGGCGCATCAAGCTGGCCGGCGAGATCTGGTCCGCCCGCACCCTCGACTCAGGACTGAGCTTCGAACCCGGCGAACAGGTCGACGTCGTCGACATCGACGGAGCCACCGCCGTCGTGATGTGACCGAACCTCGCCCATGACCCTCCGCGGTCTGGGAAACTCGATCATCGAGATCATCATCTGGTCATCAACCCGGCAGCGAAGGGCACAGGGAACACGATGTCAGCAGTCATCATCGTCCTGATCATTCTGGTGGTGCTTGTCTTCATCGCCCTGATCAAGACCATCCAAGTCATCCCGCAGGCCAGCGCCGCCATCGTGGAGCGCTTCGGCCGCTACACCCGCACGCTCAACGCCGGACTGAACATCGTCGTCCCGTTCATCGACCGCATCCGCAACCGCATCGACCTGCGCGAGCAGGTCGTGCCCTTCCCGCCCCAGCCGGTCATCACGCAGGACAACCTCGTCGTCAACATCGACACCGTCATCTACTACCAGGTGACCGACGCCCGCGCCGCCACCTACGAGGTCGCCAGCTACATCCAGGCCATCGAGCAGCTCACCGTCACCACCCTCCGCAACATCATCGGCGGCATGGACCTGGAGCGGACCCTCACCTCCCGCGAGGAGATCAACGCGGCCCTCCGCGGCGTCCTCGACGAGGCCACCGGCAAGTGGGGCATCCGCGTCAACCGCGTCGAACTGAAGGCGATCGAGCCGCCCACCTCCATCCAGGACTCGATGGAGAAGCAGATGCGCGCCGACCGCGACAAGCGCGCCGCGATCCTCACCGCCGAGGGCATCCGCCAGTCCCAGATCCTCACCGCCGAGGGCGAGAAGCAGTCCGCCATCCTCCGCGCCGAAGGTGAGGCCAAGGCCGCCGCGCTCAAGGCCGAGGGCGAGGCCCAGGCCGTCCGTACGGTCTTCGAGGCCATCCACGCCGGCGACCCCGACCAGAAGCTGCTCTCGTACCAGTACCTCCAGATGCTCCCGAAGATCGCCGAAGGCGACGCCAACAAGCTCTGGATCGTGCCCAGCGAGATCGGCGACGCCCTCAAGGGCCTCTCCGGAGCCTTCGGAAACGTCGCCCCCGGCGTCCCCGGCTTCAACACCAAGGGCGGCCCGACCGCCGACATCCCCGCCCGCCGCGAAGAACCGCCGGTTGACTGACACGTACACGTAATCTCGGGCATGATCGGTACGAGCCCCTCGACTCCGGCGCTCACGGGGCGGGGAGGCGACTCACCGAACCCGTAAGGAGATGGCTTTGTCCATCTGGGACATGCTCGCGATCTTCGCGGCAGGTACCGCCGCCGGCGCCATCAACACCATCGTGGGATCGGGAACGCTGATCACGTTCCCGGTCCTCCTCGCCACCGGCCTCCCCCCGATCACCGCGAACGTCTCCAACGCCCTGGGCCTCGTCCCCGGCTCCATCAGCGGAGCCATCGGCTACCGCGGCGAACTCAAGGGCCAGACCACCCGCGTCCTCCGCCTCGGCACCGCCGCCCTCCTCGGCGGCCTCGTCGGCGCCGTCCTGCTCCTGGCCCTGCCGTCCGACGCCTTCGACGCGATCGTCCCCGTCCTCATCGGCATCGCCCTCGTCCTCGTCCTCCTGCAGCCCCGCATCGCCGCCGCCGTCCAGCGCCGCCGCGAGGCCAGCGGCACCGAGGCCCACCCCGACGGCGGCCCCGCCCTCCTCGTCGGACTCTTCCTCGCCAGCATCTACGGCGGATACTTCGGCGCCGCCCAAGGCGTCCTCTACCTCTCCCTCATGGGCCTGCTGCTCCACGACACCCTGCAGCGCATCAACGCCGTCAAGAACATCCTCGGCGCCGTCGTCAACGGCATCGCCGCGGTCTTCTTCCTCTTCGTCGCCGACTTCGACTGGACCGCCGTCCTCCTCATCGCCGTCGGCTCCACCATCGGCGGCCAGATCGGCGCCAAGGTCGGCAGACGCCTGCCCCCCACCGTCCTGCGCGGAGTGATCATCGCCGTCGGCCTCGTCGCCATCCTCCAACTCACCCTCAAATGACGCCGGCACCATGACGGAGGGCCCGCCCCGAGAAGGGGCGGGCCCTCACAGGTCCACGCACAGACTCAGGCGGCCTGCCCGGCCAGCCAGTCCGGCAGCTCCGACCGCTCGGCCGCCTTCAGCGCGAGCAGCATCGCGTCCTGCGGCGTCGGCACGAACGGCTGGTGCAGCAGCGGCATCCCCGCCTGCTCCGGCGTCCGGTCCGCCTTGCGGTGGTTGTCCTCCGCGCACGAGGCCACCGTGTTCAGCCAGTGGTCCCCACCCCCCTGCGCCCGCGGCACCACGTGGTCCACCGTCGTGGCACGCTTCCCGCAGTACGCGCACCGGTGCTGGTCCCGCACCAGCACACCCCGCCTCGACCACGGAGCCTGTCTTCGGAACGGCACCCGCACGTACCGGCAGAGCCTGATCACCCGGGGCACCGGCATGTCCACGGCGGCCGCCCGGACCCGAAGACCAGGGTGTTCCTGCTCCACGACGGCCTTGTCCTGCAGGACAAGCACCACCGCACGGTTGAGTGTCACCGTCGAAAGCGGCTCGAAGCTCGCGTTCAGTACCAGCGTGTCCCGCATTGTGCCCACCTCCCGTGTGCCGGCCCCAGCCCCCGTCTAGAGGCTCCGGGCTTGGATCAACTCTGGCCGGGCGCGCCGGGTAGGACAACGCAATATCTGCGCAAAGAAAGATGCCCGCTTCTGATCTCTCCAAGACCAGAAGCGGGCAAACAACGGGCGAAGCTCAGCCTTACGCGGGGATCTCGTACTCCGCCACGAGCTGGGCACGCCCCAGGGTGTGGAAGCGCAGATTGAAGCCGACCGCGGCCGGCGAGGCGTCGGCGTCGGGGCCCAGCTTCTCCTGGTCCACCGCGTACACCGTGAAGACGTATCGGTGCGGACCGTCCCCGGGCGGCGGCGCCGCGCCGCCGAAGTCCTTCGAGCCGTAGTCGTTACGGGCGTGCACGGCACCCGCCGGCAGCCCCTCGAACCCGCCCGAACCGGCACCCGCCGGCAGCTCCGTCACCGACGCCGGGATGTCGAACACCACCCAGTGCCAGAAACCGCTGCCCGTCGGCGCGTCCGGGTCGAAGCACGTCACCGCGAAGCTCTTCGTCTCCGCCGGGAAACCCTCCCAGCGCAGCTGCGGAGAGGTGTTCCCCTCCGCCTGCACCTGAGCGTCCTTCAGCACCCCACCCTCCACGACGTCGTCGCTCACCACCGTGAACGACGCCACCGGCGGGTGAAAGTCATGGGGAAGCGGCGCCCTCTTGCCCTCGGCCACGTCTCAACCTCCTGTCGCTACCTGCCCTACGGCACCGACCTTAGAGCCAGTTGCGACGCCCACCGACCTCCGCCAGCCACTGGTTCAGGTAGGCCGCCCAGTCGGTGGAGTGGAAGTCGTGCAGGCCGACGGTGAACGAGCGGTACGAGTCGCTGCCCTCGGTGAACAGACCCGGCTTCTTGTCCATCTCCAGCACGACGTCCATCTCCCGGTCGTCCGCCACGAAGCTGACCTCGACCTGGTTCAGACCCCGGTACTGCGCCGGCGCGAAGAACTCGATCTCCTGGTAGAACGGCAGCTTCTGCCGCGTCCCCCGGATGTGACCGCGCTCCATGTCCGCGTTCTTGAAGCGGAAGCCCAGCTGGATGAAGGCGTCCAGGATCGCCTGCTGCGCCGGCATCGGGTGCACGTTGATCGGGTCCAGGTCGCCCGAGTCCACCGCGCGCGCGATCTCCAGCTCCGTCGTCACACCGATGTGCATCCCGCGCAGCTGCTGACCCGCGATCGCCGTCACCGGCGTCTCCCACGGGATCTCCAGACCGAACGGCACCACGTGCACCGCACCGGCCTGTACCTCGAAGGCCCCGCCGAGGCGCACCTTCAGGAACTCGATGTCCTGCTTGTACTCCTGGTCGTTGCCCTCGACCTCGACGCGCGCCTGCAGTCCGACGGAAAGCCCCTCGATCTGCTGGGCGACCGAACCGCCCTGGATCCGCACCTCACCCTGGACGACGCCACCCGGGACGACGTTCTCCTCCGTGAGCACGGTCTCCACGGACGCCCCGCCCGCACCCAGGCTCGCGAGCAGCTTCTTGAACCCCATGTCCTGCGTCCTCTCCTAGATGGTCTGACCCGTACATACGCGTTGACGGTCCGACCCGTACATACGCGCCACGAAGGTAGCCGGTTCCCCGTACCCTCGGACGCCATGAGCGAGAGCCCCGACCGTACGCCGCTCCCGCGGACCTTCTTCGAGCGCCCCGTCCTGGAGGTCGCCCCCGATCTTCTCGGCCGCACCCTCGTGCGGAACTCCCCCGAAGGCCGGATCGAACTCCGCCTCACCGAGGTGGAGGCGTACGCCGGCGCGATCGACCCCGGCTCGCACGCCTTCCGCGGCCGCACCCCCCGGAACGCCGTGATGTTCGGCCCGCCCGGACACGCGTACGTCTACTTCACCTACGGCATGTGGCACTGCCTGAACCTGGTGTGCGGCCCCGAGGGCGAGGCGAGCGGAGTCCTGCTCCGCGCGGGGGAGATCCTCACGGGCGCGGAGCAGGCGAGGAAGCGACGCCTCTCGGCCCGTTACGACGCCGAGCTCGCCAAGGGCCCGGCCCGGCTGGCCACCGCCCTCGACGTCGGCCGCACCCTGAACGGCGCCGACGCCTGTGCCGGCCCGGACGCCCCCCTGTCCCTCCTCACCGGCACCCCGCCCGCGGCCGGCCAGGTCCGCACCGGCCCCCGCACGGGAGTGGGCGGCGAGGGCGCCCCGCACCCCTGGCGCTACTGGATCGACGCCGACCCCACCGTGAGTCCGTACCGCGCCCACACACCGCGGAAACGCTCGTCCTCAGGCCAGGCTTGACTCGGGTCCAGGAGGTGCGTAATGTAGCCCGAGCCGCTTGAGACGGGCAGTGCTCACTGAAGCCTCCCGGGAGCGGTCATCCACTGCTTACAACGAATCCCAACGGGGCTTATTTCGGCATGCCGGAATCTGTTCCCACCGGCTCGATTATGAGTCGCCAGGGAAATCCGCTAAAGTGGTGGACACGCCGGAAGGGCCCGGAAAGACGAAAGTCGAAAAGGGACCGGAAAGCACCGAGGAAATCGGATCGGAAAGATCTGATAGAGTCGGAAACGAAGGAAGCGCCCGGAGGAAAGCCCGAGAGGGTGAGTACAAAGGAAGCGTCCGCACCTTGAGAACTCAACAGCGTGCCAAAAATCAACGCCAGATTAGTTGATACCCCGTCCATCTTCGGATGGTCGAGGTTCCTTTGAAAAAGTCCACCTTCGGGTGGCACACAGCGAGGACGCTGTGAACGGATCGGACTATTCCTCCGAACCGTTCCGCTCAACGCGAGTGTAGAACCGGCTGTATTAATTTACTGGCCGAGTAAACATTCACGGAGAGTTTGATCCTGGCTCAGGACGAACGCTGGCGGCGTGCTTAACACATGCAAGTCGAACGATGAAGCCCTTCGGGGTGGA
>NZ_JBITXX010000002.1:0-105350 GCF_044544925.1 Streptomyces sp. NPDC053431
CAACAGCGGCGCGATCACCGCCCACGCAGCGTCAGAAATCTCCCCATCCCTCACGACCAGACCAACGATCCGATGATCGGAAAGACACCCCCTAGGAGGCCGTCCCGGGGACGGGCTCCTGGCCGGTGCCCCGGCAGTCCGGGCAGTCCATGCCCAGGCCGCACTCGGGGCACCGCCGGCCGTCGACGAAGCCGAGACCCTCACAGGTGCGGCACGAACCCCAGCCCTCGCACATGACGCACAGGCGGTGGCCGGGCCTCAGGGTCTCCGCCGTCGCCGCGCGCGGCGGGCGGATCCAGCGGGCGTGGATCCACACGACGGGCGTCGTGCCCGAGATCCGCAGCGCGCTGCCCGCAGCCCCGACGCTCGCCTCGAACGGCCCGCGCTCGCCGGCACGGCGCGTCGCCCTGACGAACGGACGCCCGCCGAAGTCCTCGCCGGGCTCGGTGTGCCAGCCCGCCGCGCGGAACGCTTCGGCGGCGACCGGTGCCGCGGTCTCGTACGGGACCCGGGGCAGGAGCAGCGAGAGCGGGAAGCGCTTTCCCGTCATCGGACGCACGGTGGTGCGGTCGTCGGTCCGCTCCTCCGCCCGAGGCGCCACGCCGGGGGCGACGGCGGCCGCGACCGCCCGCAGCTCCTCCCGCAACCACGTGACCGCGCGCGCGAACTCCTCGGCGGCGCCCTCGATCTCCAGGCTCATGGCCGGCCTCCCCTCCCCGCCCTCACTGTACGGACGTGACACTCCCTCAGCCGGTGCGCCCTCGGCGCAGGGAGATGTGGGGCTCGAACGCGTCCAGGAGCAGCTCGCGCATCCGGGGCGCCGACATCTCCGCCGTCCCCGCCAGCACCTGGATCGCCAGGCCGTCCACCAAGCCGGTGAACCTGCTGGTCAGAGCCTCGGGGTCGGCGTCCGCGCCCATGCCCTCGGCCTGGCAGGCGCGGACCAGGTCGAGGACCGTCCGCCGCCAGCGGGCGTAGACGGCGCGCTGCCCCTCCCGCAGCGCCGGGTCGAGGATCGCCTCGGTCCAGGACTGCACCCACACCGACCACTCCTCACGGTCCTCCTCATGGGAGATCAGCTGGACGTCGATCAGCCGGCGCAGCTTCTCGACCGCGCCGTCCGCGTCCCTGAACTCGGCGTCGAGGCGCCGGTGGAGCCGGTCCGCGCAGTGGAGCAGGGCCGCGCGCAGGGCGTCGCCCTTGGCCGGGAAGTGGTAGTGGACGGTCCCGGTGCTCGTCCCGCACGCGCCCGCGATGTCGGCGACGCGCACCTGGTGGAAACCCCGGCGGGCGATCAGTCCGGCCGTCACCCGCAGGATCTGCTCCTTGCGCGCCTCCGGGTCCACGGCGTCCGCCCGACGACGCGCCCCCGCCCCAGCCGAGGGCAAGGGGGCGGCGGGCGGGCGCCCCCGACCGGTCCGCAGATACCGCACGGAGACCCCGCCCTCCCGTGCGAGGGCGGCGAGTTCCGGATCCGTGAGCCGGCGGCTGCCGCGCAGCGCCTTGGACAGCGCGGTGGGGCCCATGCCGATCCGCCCCGCGAACTCCCGCTGGCTCACCCCCGCCGCGCGCACCACCAGCCGCGCCCGCTCGGCCACGTTCCCCGGCTCGGCCACGTTCCCCGGCTCGTCCACCGGCCGCCCGTTCTCCGCCGGCGCGTTCACCTGTCGGCTCGCAGGGCCGCCAGGACCTCGTCGGCGGCCCGGTATCCGGAGGAGAGGGCGCCGTCGATGTAGCCGTTCCACTCGGACGCCGTCTCGGTGCCGGCCCAGTGCACGGGCCCCGTCGGCTCGCGCCAGCCGTGCGCGCCGGCGGCGCTCCACCCGCCGGGCGTCAGATAGGCCTCGTACCCGCCCCTGGCGAAGGGGTCGCGGGTCCAGATCTTCTCCGTGTAGTCGCGCGGTCGCCCGGCCCGGGGCCCGACCACGGACGCGAAGCAGGCCAGCGCCGCCGCCCGGCGGGCGGCGGCGTCCAGGGCCTCGAAGCGGTCCAGGCGGTCGCCGTACACGAAGCCCACGAGAATGCCGGGGGAGCCGTCGGAGGAGTGCTCGGCGGAGGAGTGTTCGACGGAGAAGCGCGCGGTGGAGAAGCGCTCGGCGGAGAAGTGCTCGGGCGAGTCGTCCGGTGAGTTGTCGAACACGACGCCGACCGGTCCCTCGTCGTACAGCGTGGCCACCCCGGAGAGCCCCTCCTCGCGCCAGAAAGGAGTGTCGTACACCGCGTGCACCTTGGCGACGCGTCCCATGGGGCGTGCGCGAGCCAGGCCTCCCGGGCGGCCGGGAGCGGCGGCGTGAACTCCAGGGCGCGGACGGCGTGTGGGGGCAGCGCCACGATCGCCCGCCGGGCGCGGATCTCCGACGTGTCGGTGCGGACGCGGACGCCCTCCGGGCCGTGGGCGAGGGACCGTGCCCGCTCGCCGAGCCGGAGCCCCTTCCCGTCCCGCTCCCGCTCCGGCGCGCGGAGGAGGGCGGCGACGGCGTGGGCCGGGCCCGCCGCGCCCGTGGTGAAGCGCCGGTCCTGCGCGCAGCCGCGGGTCTCCATCAGCTGCTCGTAGCCGCCCGCGGCCGCGAGGTAGAAGAGCACGTGGAAGAGGGAGATCTCGTCGGGCTCCGCGCACCACAGGCCCTGGACGGCGAGGGCGAGCCGGCGCAGGGCGTCGGGATCGTGCGTCTCGGAGCGGAAGAAGTCCCCGGCCGTGCGGGCGTCCCACTCCGCGAAGCGCGGGGTGCGCCACGGCCGGACGGTGTCCACGGTGCCGGCGAGGGCGTCCAGGAGCCCGGTGACCCGGGCGTACTCGGCGGTGCCCGGCCCGTCCTCGGGCGCCGCGCCGCGATAGGGGACCCGCGCACCGTCGTGCCAGATCTCGATGTGACTGCCCTCCTCCCAGGTGGGGAAGGTGGGGCAGCCGAAGCGTGCGGCGAGGGCGACGAGCCGGGTCTGGGTGGGGCCGACCCACTGCCCTCCGTGGTCGATGGTCGTGCCGTCCGGCCGGGTCTCGGTGAGCACCCGGCCGCCGACCCGGTCGGCGGCCTCGATCAGGGTGAGGTCCACGGCGTGGTCGTGGAGCCGGAGTGCCGAGGCCAGTCCGGCATATCCGCCGCCCACGACGACGACCTCGGATTCGATCAGACGCGTGCTGCTCCGAATCTCCATGGCCCGAGAGGATGCGGCAACACTGACGGACGCGTCAACGGTTGCGGCAACGCGGACCGTGCAGTGAGCCCGGGATCAGCGCGCGGACTTCAACGCCTCGTGGTCGATGCCCAGTTCGCGCACGAGCGCGTCGTCGACCCAGGCCAGCATCGTCGTGCGGCTGAGCGGTCCCTGGTACGAGGTGGTCTGCACGGCCAGTCCGTCGAGCAGGGCGGTGAGCCGCCAGGCCGCGTCGGCGGGGTGCTCGCACCCGAACTCGCCGGCGGCGACGCCCTCCGCCACGACCTCGGCGATCGCGGCCTTCCACTGCTGGTCGAGGTCGTGGGTGACCTTGCGCAGGGCGGGCTCGCGCAGCGCGGCCGCCCAGCCCTCGATCCACAGGCGCCAGCCCTTGGCCTGTCCGGTCGGGGCGTACCAGCGCACCGCCGAGCGCAGCCGCCGGGTCGCGCTGGTGCGGGGCTTGTTCAGGATCTCGCGCAGCTGGGCGAGATCACCCTCGGCGGCGTGCGCGAAGGCCTCGGCGACGAGCAGTTCCTTGGTGGAGAAGTGGTAGAGCACCAGCGAGCTGCTGACCCCGAGCACCGAGGCGACGTCCGCGATGCGCACGTTGCTCACGCCCCGGGCCTCGATCTGCTCGACCGCGACGCGCAGGATCTCCGCGCGCCGCTCCTCCACGCTCAACCGGACTCTGGCCACACCCGCACCCTACACAGCCCTTGACAGTGCCGTGTGGCCGGGCTCACAGTGCAGGCTACTGACTGGCTGTTCAGTCAGCAGGCGTGTCACCCATGCCGCTCCCGTACGAGATCCCCCCGTGTCGCCGTAGGAGCCAGCCCCGTGACCCACGTACCCGTCACCCCCAGCAGAACGCCTGAACCGTCCCCCGCAGAGCCGTCCCCCGCGATCCCCGACCTCTCCTCCGGCTGGAGCGCGCAGCGCGGCCGGCTGCGCAAGGAACTGCGCCGCTTCGACGTCCTGCTGTTCCTCGTCTGCACCCTCGTCGGACTCGACACCATCGGCTCGGTCGCGGCCCAGGGCCCGCAGGGACTGACCTGGATGGCCGTCCTCGCGCTGCTCTTCTTCCTCCCCTACGGACTCCTCGTCGCCGAACTCGGCTCCGCCTTCCCCGTCCAGGGCGGCCCCTACGTGTGGACCCGGCTCGCCTTCGGCCGGCTCACCGCGGGCCTCAACCAGATCCTCTACTGGATCTCCAACCCGGTGTGGGTCGGCGGCAGCCTCTGCATCATCGCCCTCACCACCTGGGAGGAGTTCTTCACCCCGCTGCCCGGTCCGTGGAAGTACGTCGCCGGGCTCGTCTTCATCTGGGGTGGCGCGCTCGCCGTCGTGCGGTCCGTCCGGGTCGGCAAGTGGGTGCCCATCGCCGGGGCCGTCGCGCGCGTCGTGCTGCTCGGCTTCTTCCTCGTCTCGGTCGTCGTCTACGCCGTGAAGAACGGCCTGCATCCCCTGCCCGCCCACGAGTTCACCCCGACGTACGCCGGATTCGTGGCCCTCGTCCCCGTCCTCATCTTCAACTACGTCGGCTTCGAACTCCCCAGCTCCGCCGCCGAGGAGATGCGCAACCCGCGCCGTGACATCCCGCTCGCCATCCTCCGCTCCGGGTTCGCCTCGCTGCTGCTCTACGGCGGCCCGATCCTCGGCATCCTCTTCGTGCTGCCCGGCGACCGGATCGGCAGTCTCGGCGGCTTCATCGACGCGTGCAAGGCCGTGTTCACCGTGTACGGGGGCTCCGTCGCCGCCGACGGCACCGTCACGCTCACCGGGGCCGGCGCCGTCCTCGGCGGTGTCGCCGCCGCCGGCCTCATCGTCGGCCTGCTCACCTCCGGCGTCACCTGGGCCATGGGCGCCCACCGGGCCCAGGCCGTGGCCTGCGCCGACGGCGCGGGACCGGCCTGGCTCGGCACGATCTCCGAGAAGCACGGCACCCCGGTCCGGGTGAACCTGCTGTCCGCGGTCCTCGCCTCCGTCCTGCTCGTCGTGGCGCTCAACCTCACCGAGGGCGACGGCGAGAAGTACTTCGCGGCGGGCCTCGGCCTGACGATCTGCACCACCTTCATCTCGTACGTCGTCACCTTCCCGAGCCTGGTGGTGCTGCGTCGCCGCTACCCCGACACGCCCCGCCCGTACCGCGTGCCCGGCGGACGCGTCGGCGCCTGGACGGTCACCGTGCTCGCGACCGGCCTCGTCGCCTTCACGGTCGTGGTGCTGATCTGGCCGGGCTTCGGCGTGGGCTGGTTCGGTACGGACGGCTCACCGGCCGACTCGCTCCCGGCGGCGTTCGCGGGCCGACGCGCGGAGTACACCCTCAGCCAGGTCGTGCCGCTGCTGGTCATCGCGGTCATCGGCCTCGTCTTCTACGCCCTGGGCGCGAAGACACGGCGTACGACCGAGGAGTGACGAGGAGGCACGGGTGAGGGAAGGGGGCGGCCGTGGTGGGCCGCCCCCGACGGCGCGTGGGTCGGCGGGAGACCGGGAGCGCGCCGGCCGCCCCGAGGGGCGGGCGCCAGGCCGCGCCGCCCCGTCGGGACCCGTCAGGCCGGCACTCCGTGGGCGTCGAGGGCGACCGCGCCGCCCGGGTGGACGAGCAGCGGATTGACCTCGACTTCGGCGAGCTCGGGATGCGCGACCGCGGCCCGCGAAAGGGCGCACAGGGCGTCGGCGGCGGCGTCGAGGTCGACCGGGGGAGCTCCCCGCCAGCCCGTGAGCAGGGGAGCGTGGCGGAGGGAGAGGAGCAGGGCGCGGGCGCGGGACGGAGTGAGCGGGGCGAGGGCGAGCGCCGTGTCGGCGAGGAGTTCGGCCGTGACTCCGCCGAGGCCGACCATGGCGACCGGTCCGAACGCCGGGTCGTACCGTACCCCCGCGATGAGTTCGACGGCGTGCGGGTGCGCGGCCATCGCCTCCACCACGAAGCGGCCGGCCCCGGTCGCCGTCCTCATCCTGGCGAACGCCGCGCGCAGCCCGGCCTCGTCCGCGACGCCCAGGGCCACGCCGCCCGCCTCCGTCTTGTGCGCCAGGCCCATCGCCTTGAGCGCCAGGGGATACCCGACGCGCAGGAGGGCGGCCTCGGCCGCCTCGTCGGCGGTGGTGACGAACGCGGCGGCGGGGAAGTCGAGTCCGTGGCCGGCCAGGAGGGCGCGGACGGTCTCGTAGCCGCCGTCCGCGGCGAGCGGTGCGCCGCGCCCGGACGGGCGGGACGGGAGGGCCGGCGGCGGCTGCGGCACCGTCCGGTCCAGCCGGGCCGTGTGCGCCAGCGCCGTCGCTGCCTGCTCGATCCGCTCGTAGACGGGCACGCCGCACCCGCGCAGCACCGTCAGGGCCGGCGTGTCGCGCGCCATGGTGTGCACGACGAGGGTCCGCCCCGACTCCCGCGCGGCGGCGCCCAACGCGCGTGCGACCTCGCACTCCTGGTCGGCCTGCTCGGGGTTCGCGGTGGCGTAGTCGCCGAAGTAGCCGGTGAGCACCGTGGCGTCGGTGTCGCCGCCGTCGAGCAACGCGCGCGTGACGTGCGCGTAGTTGCGCAGGTCCGCCTCGCCCGCTCCCGCCAGGTCGACCGGGTTGCCACTGCCGGCCCGGCTCGGCAGGTGCGCGCTGACGGCGGCCCTGGTGGCCTCCGTGAGCAGCGGCACGTCGAGGCCGCGGGCCACGAACGCGTCGGCCGCCAGCGCACCCTGGCCGCCGCTGTCGCCGACGACGGCCACGCGCAGCGGGGGCGTCGGGGCGTGGCCGTGGTCTTCGGGGCGCGGCCCCGGGTGCGTACGGTCGCGTCTGTGCCGCGCCGCCAACAGCACGGCCGTGTCGACGAGTTCACCGGCGGACTCCACCAGCGCCGCGCCCGTGTCGCGGCAGACGGCCGCCACGACCGAACGGGCGCTCACGAGGGCGCCCGTGTGGGAGGCCGCCGCTCGGCCCGAGGCTTCGCTGCGGCCGAGGGTGAGGAGGAGGACCGGCTTGCCGGCCGCGTGGGCGGCGGCCAGGGTGCGGGCCAGGCGCCGGCCGTCGCGGAAGTCCTCCACGTAGGCGGCGACGACCCGGGTCGCCTCGTGGGCGATCAGTGCGTCGAGCGCGTCGGCCGCGTCGATGTCGCGCTGGTTGCCGAGCGACACGAAGCGGGAGAAGCCCTGCCCGGCCCGCGCGAGCAGTCGGCCGATCTCCAGGGCCAGGTTGCCGCTCTGCGAGACGAGGCCGACCGAGCCCGCCGGGAAGTCGCCCCAGCTGAGCCGGAGTTCGGTCGTGGTGTCGACCACGCCCATGCAGTTCGGGCCGAGCAGCCGCCCGCCGTGCGCGGTGACGAGGGCGGCGAGCTCCCGCTCCTCCGCCGGGTCGGCCCCGCCGGAGGTGATCACGGTGAAGCAGCGGGCGCCCGCGGCGAGCCCCTCGACGACCACCGGCCGGACCTGCCGGGGCGGGACGGCGACCACGACGTGCTCCGGGGCCGTCGGCAGCGCCCCGATGCCTGGCAGGAACGGCACGCCGTCGAGGCCGCCGCCCCGCCGGTTGACCAGGTGGACGGTGCGCCGGGCACGCCCGGCGAGGGCTCCGGAGGCCAGCCAGTAGCCCCACTTGGCCGGATCGGCGGAGGCGCCGACGACGGCGACGGACCGCGGGTCGAAGAGCGCGTCGAGGCTCATGCGTACCAGCCGAAGCGCTCGGCGATCACCGGCAGCCGGTCGGCGACGACCGCGTGCGCGGCGACGCGCGGGGTGGTCGCGTCCCGCTCCGCCCGGTCCAGGACCTGTTCGACCAGGCTGCGCATCGAGCGCCGGATGTGGGCGAAGGCCTCGTCCGCGTCGGCGCCGATGTCGCCGAACAGGGTCCACCACCACCAGGCGTTCGTCGCGGAGTTGACGACCACGTCCGGCAGGACCGTGATGCCGCGGGCGGTGAGCAGCTCCTCCGCGTCGGGCAGCACCGGCATGTTGGCCGCCTCGACGATCCACCGGGCCGTGACCGCTGCCTGGTTGACGGCGTCGATCGTGTACGAGACGGCCGCCGGGACCAGCACGTCCGCCGGTACGGACAGCCAGGCGTCACCCGGCAGTTCGCTCGCGCCCGCCCGCAGCGCGGACCGGTCCACGGTGCCGTACGTGTCGCGGGCGGCGAGCAGCGCCTCGACGTCCAGGCCGTCCGGATCGGCGATCGTCCCCTTCACGTCGGCGACCGCGACGATCCTGAGCCCGGCCCGGGCGAGGAAGCGGGCGGTCGCCCCGCCCATCGTGCCGAAGCCCTGCACCGCCACCCGGGTGCCGGCGTGCGGGACGCCGGCCCGGTCGAGGGCGGTCAGGACGGACTCGGCGACCCCGCAGCCGCCCGCCAGCTCGTCGAGCCCGATGCCGTCGACCTCCACGGCGAACGCGTCCGCCAGCCGGCGGCGGGCGGTGTCCTCGTCGTCGAGCAGCGGATAGACGGCCTGGATCGAGGAGACGAGACCGGCCTCCGCGGCCGCCCGGTCGACGAGGTCCTGGGTGAGCCCGAGGTCCTCCCCGGTGGTCCAGAAGCGCTCGACGTACGGGCGCATCGCGCGCAGATAGCGCACGAGCACCCCGTACGCCTCCGGGTCGCGCGGGTCGCAGTCGATGCCGCCCTTGGCACCGCCGAGCGGCACGTACCGGGCCCGGGGGTCGTAGTGCAGGGCCTCCTTCATGGTCATCCCGCGGGCCAGTCCGGCGACCTCGTCGAGCGTGCAGCCCGCCCGCATCCGCAGCCCGCCGCTGGACACGCCGCGCACGAGCCGGTCGATCACCAGATGGCCCTGGCGGCCGGTGACGTGGTCGGTCCAGGTGAGGGAGACGAGCGGAGGGGTGGAGGCGGGGGTGGTCTCTGGGGGCGTCATCTCGGGGACTCCTCGGGGACGGTGACGACGGTGGGTCCTGGGGTGACCAGTGCTTCGGCCAGGGCGGCGGCGAGTTCCGCGGGCGTACGGACCGCCGTGCCGTGCCCGCCGTAGGCGCGGGCGAGCCCGGGCAGGTCCACCGCCGGCAGGTCGACGGCGGTCGGGGCGTCCCCGCGCGCGGCCATCTCCTCGCGGATCTCGCCGTACCCGCCGTTGTCGAAGACCACGACGGGCAGCGGCAGGCCGGCCTGGGCGGCGGTGGCCAGCTCCTGCACGGAGAACTGCAGCCCGCCGTCACCGCTCAGGGCGACGACCTGCCGCTCGGGGCACGCGGTCTTCGCGCCGATCGCGGCGGGCAGGGCGTAGCCGAGGGTGCCGAAGCCGGTCGGATGCAGATAGCGGCCCTCGGGGCCGACCGGCAGGTGCGGCAGCGCCCCGTAGTAGCAGCACTGGGCACTGTCGGAGGTGACGACGGCGTCCTCGGCGAGCACCCGGCGCATCGCCCGCAGATGCGGCACCCAGCGCGCGTCCCGCGCCCGGGTCTCGTCGTCGCGGGTGGTGCGCAAATCCGTGACGAGAGCGCCGAGATCGGGCTCGTCGTCGGCCCCGGCGCCGGCGCGGGCCCGCCCCCGGCACGCGGTGAGCAGCGCGCCGAGGGTGGCGCGGGCGTCGCCGACCAGCGGAAAATCCGCCGGCCGGCCCGTGTACATCTGGGCCGGGTCGACGTCCACACGGATCAGCATGCCCGTCAGGACCGGCAGCGGGCCCCACACGTCGGACTCGGCCAGCTCCGTGCCGACGGCGAGCACGACGTCACGGTCGGCCAGCCACTTCTGCACGGCCGGACTGTGCAGCGACACGCCGAGCGAGAGCGGGTGGCGCTCGTCGACGATCCCCTTGCCGTTGGCGGTGGTGACCACCGGCGCGCCCAGCGCGCCGGCCAGCGCCCGGCACTGCGCGGCCGCCGCCCGCGCACCCCCGCCGAGGACGAGCGCGGGACGCCGGGCGCCGAGCAGCGCGTCGGCCGCCGCCCGTACGCCCGCGGGATCCGGCTCGGACGGCGCGGCCGGCGGGGCGAGCCGCTCGGGCCCGGCCGGCTCCACGGCCTCCAGGAGGTCGAGCGGCACCTCGATGTGCACCGGCCGTGGCCGGCCCGTACGGAAGAGGGTGAAGGCCCGGGCCACCGCCGCGCCGATCTCGTCGACGGACGACACCCGATGGCTGAACGCGGCGACGCCCCGCAGGGCCTCCGTCTGGCTGTGCGCCTCGTGCAGCAGGCCGGTGGACTGCCGGGGGTGCCGCAGCGGCATTCCGGGCGAGACGACGAGCATCGGCACGCTGTCGGAGTACGCCTGGCCGACCGCCGCCGCGATGTTCAGCAGCGCGGGCCCCGTGGTGGTGATCGCGACGCCCGGCCGCCCGGACACCCGCGCGTAGGCGTCGGCCGCGTACCCCGCGCCCTGTTCGTGCCGGGGCGTCACATGCCGGATGCCATAGGGCTGGAGATGGCGGTAGATCTCCAGGTTGTGCGTCCCCGGGATGCCGAACGCGTCGGTGACGCCGTGCGCGGCGAGCGCGCGGACGACGGCCTCGCCGCCGGTGCGGCTGCCGGCGGAGTGCGGCGGGCCCGCGGGGGCGGCGGTCGCCGGCGGACGGGCGGGCGGACGCGGGCCGGCCGCCGCGGCCGCCGGGCGGTCGGCCGGAGGGTGTCCCGTCATCACAGCCCCCGCGCGATGACGAGCCGCATGATGTCCGAGGTGCCCTCCTCGATCTCCTCCAGCTTGGCGTCCCGCATCCACTGCTCGACCGGGTACTCGCGCGAGTAGCCCCAGCCGCCCAGGGTCTGCACCGCCGCCCAGGTGCAGTACGCGGCCGTCTCCGACGCCGTCAGCTTGGCCATGGCGGCCTCGGTCGTCGCCGGCAGACCCGCGTCGAGGCGCTTGGCGGCGCGCCAGGTCATCAGCCGGGCCTGCTCGACGCGGGTGCGCATGTCGGCGAGCCGGAAGGCGACGGCCTGGTGCTCGATGATCGGCTTCCCGAACTGCTCCCGGGTGCGCGCGTAGTCGCGGGCGTACTCGTACGCGGCCCGCGCCACCCCCGTCGCCGCCGCGCCGAGCACGGTGCGCGAGACGTCGAAGGTCCGCATGAGCCCGTGGAAGCCCCGGCCCTCGGCGCCGAGCCGGTGCTCGTCGGGGACGAAGGCGCCGGCGAAGAAGATCTCGCGGCAGACGATCGCGCGCTGGCCCATCTTCCGCATCGGCTCCCCGAAGGTGACGCCCGGCGTGTCCTTGCGCAGCAGGAACGCCGTCACGCCGCGGGAGCGCAGGCCGGGATCGGTCTTGGCGAAGACGACGTACTGCTCGGCCTCGCCCGCGTTGGAGATCCACGCCTTCTGCCCGTCGAGCAGGTAGCCGCCTTCGGTGCGGGTGGCCGTCGTCACGATGGACGCGGCGTCCGAACCGGCGCCCGGCTCGGTGGTGGCGAGCGCGGTCATCGGGGTGTCGGCGCCGGTCAGCGGGGTGAGCCAGGTCCGCTTCTGCTCCTCGGTGCCGAGGGCGAGCAGCGGGTCGGCGAAGAAGCCGTTGGAGCAGAGCAGATTGCCGATGCCGAGGTCGCCGACGCACAGCTCCTCCTGCACCAGGCACTGCGTGAAGACGTCGGTGAAGCCGCCGCCCCCGTACTCCTCGGGAAGCATGAAGCCGGTGATGCCGACCTTGGCGGCCTTCTGCCACAGGTCCCACGGCGTCTCGACGTCGGCCTCGTCCACGGCCCGGGCGCGAGGGCGGATCTCGTCGCGGGCGAAGCTCCGGCTCAGCTCGACGATGCCCCGCTGCTCGGCGGTGAACGGGATCAGCTCGGTGGGGAGGTCGGACATGGTGCCTCCTGGTGCGACAACGGGCTACTGACTGAACCGTCAGTCAGTATCGAGGGCGGCGGGCGGCGCTGTCAACGGACCGGGACCAGGCCGTCCGGCGGCGCCGCGGCCGCGGCGCCCCACGGGCCGCGCGGTTCCCGTAGGGTCGGAAAATGGCCAAGTACTTCGACGTCCACCCGCAGTCGCCGCAGCCGCGCACCATCGGCACCGTGGTCGACAGCCTCCGGGCCGACGCCCTCATCGCGTACCCCACCGACTCCTGCTTCGCGCTGGGCTGCCGGATCGGCAACCACGAGGGGCTCGAGCGGATCCGGTCCATCCGGCGCCTCGACGACCGGCACCACTTCACGCTGATCTGCGAGAACTTCGCACAGCTGGGCCAGTTCGTCCACGTCGACAACGACGTCTTCCGCGCCGTCAAGGCGGCGACCCCGGGCAGCTACACCTTCATCCTCCCCGCCACCAAGGAGGTGCCGCGCCGCCTCATGCACCCCAAGAAGAAGACGGTCGGGGTGCGGATCCCGGACCACGCCGTGACCCGGGCCCTCCTCGCCGCGCTGGGCGAGCCCCTCGTGTCGAGCACCCTGCTGCTGCCCGACGAGGAGGAGCCGCTGACCCAGGGCTGGGAGATCAAGGAGCGGCTCGACCACGTGCTCGACGCCGTCGTCGACTCCGGCGACTGCGGCACGGAACCGACCACCGTCGTCGACTTCTCCAGCGGTGAGGCGGAGATCGTACGGCGGGGGGCCGGCGACCCGTCGCGCTTCGAGTGACCCGGAGACCCGCCCGCTGATCCGACGACCCGCCCGCGCCGGGGAGCCGCCGGCGCCGATGCCCGGGGACACCGACCCGACCTGCTGCGATGTCAGTGGGCCGGGTTAGTGTGCCCTGCAAGGCGCACTGGGCGAACGAAGACGAACGAACCGTACGAAGCGGAAGAAACGGAGGCCGACCATGAGCAGGAACCGTGCCGGCCGCCCGCCGGGCACCCGGACGAACGACGACGGGCTGACCGAGCGGCAGCAGCAGATCCTCGACATCATCCGGTCTCACACGCGTCGGCACGGGTTCCCGCCCTCGATGCGCGAGATCGCCGCCGCGGCCGGTCTCCTCAGCACCTCCAGCGTCTCGCACCAGATCCGGGCCCTGGAGAAGAAGGGGGTCCTCCGGCAGGACCCCCAGCGTCCGCGCGCCTACGTCCTCGCCGACGGCCTCTCCGAGGGCCCGGGCATCGGCGGCCCCGAGGGCCGGGCCAGGAGCCAGGCCGAGCTCCTCGGCGAGCGGCAGGCCGTCGTGGTGCCCCTCGTCGGCCGGATCGCGGCCGGTGTGCCCATCACCGCCGAGGAGCTGGTCGAGGACAATCTCGTCCTGCCCGCCCAGGTCGTCGGAGCGGGCCGGCTGTTCGCCGTGACCGTCGTCGGCGACTCGATGCGGGACGCCCACATCGAGGACGGTGACCTAGTCGTCGTACGGGCCCAGGACACCGCGGACGACGGTGACATCGTCGCCGCCATGCTGGACGGCGAGGCCACCGTCAAGCGTCTCGCCCACGACGGCCCGCACGTGTGGCTGAATCCGGCCAACCCCGCGTACGAGCCGATCCCCGGCGACGAGGCCGTGATCCTCGGCAAGGTCGTGTCCGTGCTGCGCCGGCTCTGACCGGCGCGGGCCGGCCGGGGGCCCGCGCGCGGGCGGGGAACCGGACCGGCCCGGCGCAGGTCCGGCTCCGGTCGGCCGGGACCGGGGCTCAGGGCCTTCCCGGACCGGCCCGGATCGGCTCGACCCAGCCCGGCCCCGGATCGGCTCGCCCCAGCCCGGCCCCGGTCGGCTCAGCCCAGCCCGGCCCCGGTCGGCTCAGCCCAGCGCGGCGGCGTTCGGCACGACGACGCCGTACAGGTCGCCGATGGTCGCGAGCGCGCCCCGGTGGAGCTGCTCGGCGGAGACCTCGCCGCGCACGGTGCCCAGCGGGCGGGTGGCGCAGGCGTCCGCGACGACCGTGGGGCGGTTGCCGCGGAGGAAGGCGCCGGCCGTCGTGAACGCCACGCACATGTGGGTCATGAACCCGGCGACGACGACGTCCTTGTGTCCGGCGGCGTCGAGGTGCTCGCCGAGGTCGGTCCCGACGAAGCCGTCGGGCGCGGTCTTGACGACGACGGGCTCGCCCTCGGCCGGCGCCACCCGGGGGTGGATCTGCCCGATCTCGGCACGGATGTCGTACGGCGTGCCCTCGCCGCCGTCGTTGACGACGTGGACGACCTTGGCGCCGGCGGCCCGGGCCCGGGCGAGCAGTTCGGCGGCCGCGTCCAGGGCGGCCTCCCAGCCGGTCAGCTCCATCACGCCCCGGGTGTAGGTGTTCTGGTAGTCGATCAGGACCAGCGTGGAGCCGGCGAGCGAGGCCGGGGTCTGATCGAAGCCGCTGAGCTCGCGCAGCGTGGCCGAAGGCGTGGTGGCAGGCATGAGTGTCCCTTCCAGGGGGATTCGGGTGCGGATCGGTGCGGTCGGAGTCCCTGCGCGGACCCGGTCCGCGCGGCTCCTCGACCGTGCCTCCACGCTACGAACCACTCCCGGATGGCGGCAATGTCATGTGAGCCGCAGATCCGGACATCGCTCCTCCCCGGGCTGGGCCTCCGCGGCTGCGGTCGGGTGCCTCCCGAAGATCTTGCGCCCTGGTCACCGTCGTGGTCGGATGTGCTGTCCTTTCCAAGATCACGACATGGGGGGTAAGTGATGACCGGACACATGGACCGCCGTTCCGTCATACGCGGCGTGGCCACGGCCGGAGCCGGCGTCGCCGCGGGCGCGCTGGTGAGCGGCGGAAGCCCGGCGTACGCGGCGGGGGCCGGCGGCGACCCGTACGTGGTCAACGTCATGAGCCACAACGCCGACCCGACCGGCGCCACGCCGAGCGACGCGGCCTTCCGGGCCGCCGCGGCCGAACTGCTCTCGGCCGCCAACTGGCAGAAGAACCCGATCTCGGGCACGATCCTGAAGAAGGTCCTGTTGATCCCGCCGGGCAACTACCTTCTGACGGAGCCCGATTCGCTGCTGCCGAACGTCGACGGCCGCGGGGGCGGCGGGGTCGTCGACGGCATCTCGATCAGCGGTTACGGCAAGCGGACCTCGCGGATCGTGTACGCGCCCACGGCCAACGACACCACGCTGTGGACCAACTACCGCCGCTACAAGAACATCCGGATCTCCGGCCTCACCTTCACCAGCACCAACCCCACCTCCAGCTTCTGCTACTCCTACTCGGAGGACGGCGGCTACGGGGCGCAGGACACCTGGTACACCGACGTGGAGTGGCGCGGCGACTGGAAGCGCGGCATCGGTCTGGACGGCCCCGCCGACGCCCCTTCCGGGCAGCAGGTGCCGCAGTCCGACCTCAACAGCGAGATGGGCTGGGACCACTGCCAGATCGGCGGCACCTACTCCGAGGCGTTCCTCGTCATGGGGATGAACACCGGCGCCACGCAGCAGGACCAGTTCCTCAACTACTGGTTCCGCGACTGCAAGGTGGAGTTCAAGTCCGGCGTGTTCGTGAAGAACATCCGGGGCGGCTCGATGAACTTCATCGGCGGCTCCTACATCCTCACCGACGCGGCCAAGCCCGGCACCTTCTTCCAGCTGACGTCCGACGCCGCCACCCGCTTCGACTCCGTGCTGCGTCTGTACGTCCAGGGCATCCGCTTCGAGGTGCAGAGCAAGAACCACAAGGTGATCGACTCGCGCTGGACCCGGGGCAACATCACCTTCGTGTCCTGTGACGACACCGCCCAGCACTTCCGGGACTGGGCGCCGGACGCCGTGCCCCACACCTACGCCTTCGACGTCGACGGCAACAGCGGCCCGATGGTCCGCTACGTCGACTGCGCGCTGATGGGCTCGCACAAGGTGGTGACGGGGACCGCGCCGACCACCTCGGGCAAGGTGCTCTACGACGGCTGTCGCTTCATCGACATGAACAAGCCGACGGGCGCCGACGGCTTCCTGCGCTGGACGGGCGTCGCACCGCGGCACGAGATGCGCGACTGCCTCGCGGGACCGACCTACACGGCGGACGTGAAGTACCCGGCCTGACGGTCGCCCCGCGGCCCGGCTCCCACCTGGTCCGACGCCCCGCCCGGTGCCCCGTGCCGACACCCCGGGCGGTACGCTGCCGCGCGTAACGGTGGCTGGCAAAGGGAACGATTCGGCTCATGGGGCGTCAGAAGTACAGAGACATAGCGGGCTTGGTGGCGGCGACAGCGGTGCTGTTCGCCGCCACCGGCTGCGCCGGGCCGGACGGCGCCGGGCGCCCCGGCTCGGGCCTCCCCGGCGCCGAGGGGAAGGGCCCGGGCTCCTCGGCGTCGGCCGCGCCCTCGTCCTCGTCCGCTCCCACGACGCCGCCCTCCCGGGGTGGGGCGCCCGGCGGTGCCGCCGACGGCGACGGCGGGCTGCCCGGTCTGCCGGGCGCCGGCCAGGCCCGCACCCAGCTGGCCGGCCTCACCGTCGCGCCGCAGCGGTCGATGACCGGCTACAGCCGTGAGAAGTTCCCGCTCTGGGCCGAGCAGGGCCACAGCTGCAACACCCGCGAGGCCGTCCTCGAACGCGACGGGACGGACGTCCGGCGGGACGGCGAGTGCCGCGCCGTGTCCGGAACCTGGGTCAGCGTCTACGACGGGAAGAGCTTCACCAAGGCGTCCGGCCTGGACATCGACCACGTGGTGCCGCTCGCCAACGCGTGGCGATCCGGAGCGGACAGCTGGACGCAGGAGAAGCGCAAGGCCTTCGCGAACGACCTGACCCACCCGCAACTGCTCGCCGTCTCCGCCGTGTCCAACCGCTCCAAGGGCGATCAGGGTCCCGACGAGTGGCAGCCGCCCTCCCGCGCGTACTGGTGCACGTACGCGCGTGCCTGGACCTCGGTGAAGTCGACGTACGGCCTGACGGTGACGCCCGCGGAGAAGACCACGCTCGGGCGCATGCTGGACACCTGCGGCGGTTGACCCGCACGGCCGGGCCCGCGCCGACCGACCCGTGCCGGAGCCCGCTCGGAAAGGCCCGCTCGGAAAGGCCCGAGCGGAAAGGTCCGAGCGGAAAGGTCCGGGAGGCGATGTCCGTGCGGCAAGGTCCATGCGCCGAAGTCCACGCGGCGAAGTCCGCGGAGGGGCGGCACGGTGGAGACCCCCGTACCCCGCGTGCCGCCCCTCCTCCCCCCGATAGAGAGCAGCTCGGGTCCGTCACCCCGGCCTTACGACTTCCTCCCGCCCCTCGACGGGAGCACCATCGTGGGCCGAGCCGGAGAGAGACGGTGGCGCCGCGGCTACGGGGGTGTGACCGCGGCGCCGTGACCGACGATAGTGACCGGTGGGACGCCCCCTGCAGCCGTCCGTTTGGGGGGCTTGCGGGCCCCGGCGGTGAGGGCGACGACCGCCGCCCGCCGGCCCCGAGGGTCAGCCCCCGTCGAGACTGTCCTCCCGGACCCGTACGGCGAGGTCGATCTTCGTGTACGCGGGGCGGCCGGCCTGCCGGTACTTCGCCTTCACCCGGTCCAGGTAGTCCTTCGCGGTGTGCACCGTGATGCCCGCCCGCCGGGCGGTCGACTTGAGGGTGAGCCCGGAGGCGTAGTCGAGCAGGATCTGCCGCTCGCGCGGCGAGAGCCGGGGTGCCGCCGGGCCGCTGTCGTGCGCACAGGCGAAGGCGAGCTCGGGGGAGTGGGCGCCGAGACCGGCGGCCACGTCCTTGACGGCGGCGACCAGGGTCGGCAGGTCGTTGTCCTTCGTCAGATAGCCGTCGGCCCCGGCCCGCACGGACTCGATGATCCGGTGCCGGTCGGGGACCGTGCTGATCACCAGGACCCGGCTGCCCGTCGCGAGCAGGCGCCGGATGTTGTCCGCGGGCGCCGAGCCGTCGCGCAGGACGAGGTCGAGCAGGACCACGTCGGGCGCCTCGTACTCCCCTTCTCCTGTGCCGACTTCGGCGTCCGTCCGGGAGGTCAGGAGCTCGTCGACGGTGGCGGCCGTCGCGACCAGGCGCAGTTCCGGGACACCCCCCAGCCAGGCCCTCATGCCGTCCAGGAGCATCCGGTCGTCGTCGACGACCGCTACGGTGATCATCCGGGCCATCTCAGCTCCACCCTCACGCCCTCGCCGGGCGCGGTGTCGACCACCGCCCGGCCGCCGATCTCGGTCATCCGGGCGTGCACCGAGCCGCGCAGCCCGAAGCCGGGTACGTAGTCCTCGGGGTCGAAGCCGGGTCCCCGGTCGACCACCGTGACCACGGCGCCGCCCTTGCCGTCGGCCGCGCCGGTCGCGGTGAGGTAGGCGTGCCCGGTGCCCGCGTGCCGCCGTACGTTGTTCAGGGCCTCGCGCGCGGCGTCCGCGAACGCGGCGGCGACCTCCGGAGGCACGGCGGGCAGGTCATGGTACTGGGCGGTGACCCGCAGCCGCAGCGCCTCCACCGAGCTCACCGCCTCCTCCAGGGCCGCCCCCATGCCCGGGTGGTGGACCTCGTCGGCGGTCTGCTGGATCAGCCGCCGCAGATAGGCCGCCTCCCGGGCGCAGCGCTCGCGCACCTCGGGGGCGTTGGCGTCGACGCCGCCGGCCGCGAGGGTGGTGAGGGTGGCGAGAACGGTGTCGTGCAGCGCCCGGTGGTGGTCGAGCCGCTCGGCGTAGCGGGCCTTCTGCGCCTCGGCGGCGAGCGCGCGGGCGTTGGCCTCGTCGAGGAGGCGGCCCTGGCGGCGCAGGTACCACCACATGATCGAGGTCATGACGGCCGAGGAGAGCACGGAGTTGAGGTGTCCGCCGAGGACGGCCCGGCTCGCGCCCACCAGGTGGTAGCCGACGAGGTGTGTCGCGGCGAGCAGCGCGACCGCGGAGAGGGCCTGGGACCGGCCGAGGGCGATGGCCGCGGCGCCGCTCGCCGAGCCGCCGAGCAGCATCGCCCAGCCGATCGCCGGTGTCTCGCGCACCCCGGCCCACGCGTACAGGACGAACGGCAGCGCGCAGCCGACGACGAGGACGTCCGCCCAGATCTGCCGGGGGTCGAACCAGCCGCGGCGCAGGGCCGTTCCGTAGACCAGGACGCTCAGTCCGAGCGCGGCGGCGATCCCCAGGTACTGCAGGGGATGGGCGCCGGGGTGCTGGACGACGGCGAGGACGCCGACCGTCAGATGGCTCGCCCGGTAGAGCAGAGTGGTGAGGATCATGAAGGACCGGGCGCGCTGGAGCGCGGAGCCCGCGCCGCCCGTTCGTCTCCATGCGGGCAAGCGCCATCTGAGTATGGACCGCACCGGCAAGACCGCGCCTTTCTTCCGCCGTGTCACGACTGTCCCCGTCGCCCCGCATTCTGCCCGCGCGGAGAGCCGTCGTCAGGGCTTCTACCAGCCGTTTTGTCGAAGGAGTGAAGGAGGTGTGCGGAAGATGTGCGGTGGGTGCGTACCGAAGGGTAACAGGGTGCTTCCGAAGGCTTGTTGGGTGTGGCAAGTCCGTGGTTACCTCGGGTAAGTCCTCGTCCGGAGCCGGAAGAAGGAACCCCCATGCCCTCTCCCCGAACGTCCCGCCCGCATCCCCGCCCCCGCCCCGGCCGCGTCCGCCGGCGCCTCGGCGGCACCCTCGCCGCCGCCCTCGCCGTCCTCGCCGCCGTGGGCGGCGGAGGGGCCACCGCCACCCCGGCCGCGGCCGACTCCGGCGGCCTGCGCGAGGTCATGTTCGTGGGGAACAACTGGGACGGCACCGCCGACGTCATCCAGTCCCGCGGCGACTTCCGTCGGGTCGGGCGGGTGAACGTGATCCCCGACCGCGAGGAGCGGATGCGGGAGATCTCCCTCGACCCGATCAAGCTGGCCTTCTTCCTCGGGGTGCGCAGCGGTCCTGGTGAGGGGCACGACCAGTTCGTCGACGACATGTACGCCACCCCGGACGGCTCCGCCATGGTCGTCTCCCGGCCCAGCTTCGCCGACGTCGTCTCCGTCGACCTGCGCACCGGACGGATCAACTGGCGTTTCGCGGTGGCCGGTTACCGCTCCGACCACATGGCGGTCTCGCCCGACGGCACCCGCGTCGCCGTCTCCGCCTCCACGGCCGACACCGTCCACGTCCTCGACATCGTCACCGGCCGCCAGCTCGGCTCCTTCAAGACCGGCGACAAACCGCACGAGAACGTCTTCACCTCCGACGGCCTGCTCTGGAACATGTCCATCGGCGAGGTCACCACCGCCCTCGACGCGCCCTGGCTCGACTGGACCAAGGGCGACCGGAAGATCACCGTCGTCGACGCGAACACCTTCAGGACCGTTCGCGTCATCGACATGCGCGAGCGCCTCGACGCCTTCGGGCGCGGTGACCTCTCCGACGCCGTCCGGCCCCTCGTCTTCACCCCCGACGAGAAGAAGCTCTACTTCCAGGTCTCCTTCTTCAACGGCTTCCTGGAGTACGACGTCGCCACCGACCGCATCACCCGCCTGAAGGCCCTGCCCGGCAACGCGGCGACGAACCCCGACCGCACCACCTGGGTCAACGACTCGCGCCACCACGGTCTCTCCATGAGCCCCGACGGCACCAAGCTGTGCGTCGCCGGCACCATGGACGACTACGCGACCGTCGTCGACCGCGCCACCCTCCAGCAGGGCCCGCTGGTCGAGGCCAACAAGCCCTACTGGGCGACCGTCAGCGGTGACGGGCAGTCCTGCGTCGTCTCCGAGAGCGGCGCCGACCGGGTCACCGCGATCGACTTCGCCACCGGGCAGCGGATCGCCACGGTCGACGTCGGCGACCACCCGCAGCGCGTCCGCCTCGCCCACGTGCCCGCCGACTGGACGGGCCCGACCGCGGGCTGACCGCCCGCGCCCGCGCCCGCGACCGCGACGAAGGGGCCTGCCGGATCCGATCCGGCAGGCCCCTTCGTCATGCGGTGCGGTGCGGACGATCAGGCGTTCAGGACGCCCCGGTCGTGACTCACGACCGGGTGACCTTCACCTCGTAGAGCGAATAGCCCCAGCCGGTCGCCCGGCCCGCGCCGTGCACCCGCAGATAGCGGGCCGACTGCGACGGGAACTCCGCCGTGTCGTAGCCGCCGTCCCCGGAGTCGGTGGACCAGGCGGTCCGCCAGGTGCTGCCGTCGTCCGAGAGCTCGATCCGGTACGCGCGCGCATAGGCCCGCTCCCAGTCGAGGGTCACCCGGCCCACCCGGCGCACCGAGCCCAGGTCGACCTGCCACCACTGGTCGTCCGACCACTCGCTGGCCCAGCGGGTGCCGGTGTCGCCGTCGAGGGCGCGGCCGGGGGAGTAGTTCACGAACGGGTTCCACCACTCCGAGGTGCTCGCCGACGTCGGCTGGCCCGCGGCGATGTTGACGCCCATCTCGTGCTTCTCGGTGGACTTCCAGGTCGTCAGGTACGACTCCGCGCCGTTCGCCAGCTCGCCGACGACGCCCGGACCGCCGGGAGTGAGCCGGATCTGCTCGATCCAGTCCGGGACGAGACCGTTGTGCGCGGCGCCGTCCGTGTTGAGGTCCCAGGTGCGCTGACCCGTGACCTGCCGGTCGAGCACCGAGCCGCCGTCGAAGCTCTTGAACGGGTACTTCACGGCGTTCGGGGCGTCCGCGCCGACCGGGCCGGGCCAGCCGCCGACGCCGTTCATGTCGGTGCCGTAGCCGAGGCCGACGCCGTACTTCTTGCGCAGCTCGGCCTTCTGCCCGGCCTCGCCGATGAAGCCCTGCGCGTTGTGCATGTACTCGGCGACGAAGCCGCCGAGCCGGTAGACCCGCTCCGTCCAGTCCAGGTCCATCCAGCTGTGGCTGGAGATGACGCCGGGGTACTCCTCGGCCTCCAGGATGTCCAGGGCGCGGCCGGCCGCCTTGACGCTCATGTGGTCGAGCTCCAGCATCATGCCGCGCTGCATCATGCCCTTCAGGGCGTACTCGCCGAGCCGGGTGAGGCCGCGCGTGTTGCAGCGGGCGTCCGAGGCGTACGAGGGCACGCTCACGCCGGCCGGCAGCTTCTCCGCCAGCGCGGGCAGCACCGTGGCGAGGCCGATCGGGTTGTCGTGCTGGGGGCCGGCGCACCTCTCCGTGGCCCAGAAGGTGCCCGTGGAGAGGAACTGGCCGACGTTCACCGCGACGCCGGTGGTGCCGCTGTCGAAGCGGACGCCGCACAGCGCGTTGTCGAACTTGTGGCAGAGGAACATGCTGCGCACGCCGAGCGAGTGCAGCTCGTCGAGGCCCTTGTCGATGTCCGCCTGGCTGCACTGGGCGATGTCGAGGATCATCTTGCAGCCGAACGGCTCCGAGGTCTCCACGCCGAGCACCACCGCGAGCTTGCCCTGCTCGATCACCGAACGGGCCTGCGCGGAGTCGGTGACGATGCGGAACCAGCCCTTGCCGGGGCCGCCGTACATGCGGTCCACGTAGTCCTGCAGCTCGTAGGACTTGCGGGCCTCCAGGCGGATGGCGTCCATCTCGTCGCAGCCGCGGTCGCGCGGCAGCAGCGAGCAGATCAGGCCGTTGGTGACCAGGTCGTTGACGAGCACCCGCTGCCCGCCGCGCCAGGCCCGCTCGACCCACGCGTAGTAGTTCTGCTGGTGGCTCAGGGAGTTGTGGGCCGGCCAGTCCTTGAAGGTGGGCCAGCCCACCGGGTCGTGCTTGCCGTTGTCACCGCCCGTGAGGTGCTCGAAGAGGGCGCCCGAGCCGTCCGGGTAGTGCTCCGGACAGTCCTTGAGCGCCTCGGGGGCGCCGCCCTCGGAGAAGGTCTGGCCGCAGATCATGCGGCCGCCGAACCCCTCGTTGGACATGAGGTGGTTGTGCGCGTCGACGAAGCCGCGCACCTTGCCGTCGGCGGTCGTCCCCTTGAAGGGGGCGCCGGTCACGTTGATCTGCGAGTCGGGTGCCGGCCGGGCGGTCGGCTCCCACCAGGAGCCGGCGTCCGCGGCGGGGACCGGGCCCGCGCCGAAGACGACGGTGGCCAGGGCGATGAACAGGGAGACGACGGCGAACCGGCCGCCCGCCCCGCGTGTTGTCGGTCGAGTCATGGTCAGCGATGCCTTCGGTCATGGGGGATACCGGGCTGCGAGCCGTCCTGGGTGTTTCTTGCGGTAACAGTGGGCTCGGCCAGAGGATCGCGAGGAACTACCAGTGAGTCAAGAGTCCGGGTCAAATGACCTGTTGAAGGATCTCAGCCCTCGATGAGCGCCACGAGGTGGTCGGCGGTGGTGTCGAGCAGGGCCGCCGCGGCCCGCTCGTCGCCCAGCACCAGGTACTGCAGGGTGAGCCCGTCGATCGTCGCCGCGAGCACCCGCGCGAGCAGCTCCACCGGCACCCGGGGCGTCACCTCGCGGAGCGCGCACACCTGCTCGATCAGGATCGACGCCGACGCCACGTACTGTTCGTACTGGGCCCGGGCGAGATGCTCGAAGCCCTCCTCCCGGAGCGCGTACTGGGTGAGCTCGTAGGTCAGCATGTGTTCGGCCGGGTGGGCCTTCACATGGTCCCAGTACGTGCCGAGCGCGCCGCGGACGGTCTCGCGCAGCGTGGCCCTCGGCTCCACCCCGGACATCACCCGGGCCACGTAGTTGCCGGTGATCGAGCCGATCGCGGCTTCCAGGAGGGCCTGCTTGGAGTCGAAGCAGTAGTGGAAGACGCTCAGCGACACCCCGGCCTCGGCGCAGATCGCGCGGGTCGTGGTCCGCGCCACCCCGTCCCTGGCCATGACCCGGACCGCCGCGTCCACCAGCTGCCGGCGTCGTTCGGCCGACGGCATCCGCGCCATGCTTCCTCCTCGCGTCGGGGCCACAGGGTAACCGCCCCACCGGGGCGGCCGACCAGCACCGCTCCCGCCCCCACCCCGAAAGGTCACTCCTTCCCGTGCGGCGAGTGCGCCGCCTGGAACGCCGGCCGCGCGCCGGCGCCCGCGCCGATGCCGGCGAGGAGGTCGTCGAGCTCCAGGAAGACCTCCCGCCGTTCCCGGCCGCAGGCGGTGGCGAGCCGGGCCACGACCAGGTCCTCCAGGGCGGGCGCCCGCTTGTCTTCCAGACCTTGTCGGCGAGGCCGACGAGCAGGTCCTCCAGCTCCACGCCCGGCGTGTCCCACGAGGCGTGGCTGGCGGCGAAGCGGGCGCGCGCCGCGTCCACCCCGTGGGCGAGGAGGAGTTCCCGTCCGGCCGGTTCGTGCCGCGGGCCAGGGGCGGACGGCTCCGCCGGATGCGGCGTCCTGCCGATGTCGTGGGTCGCGGCCCCGAAGAGCGCCGCGTCGCGGTCGAACGGCAGCGCCGGACATCGTTCCTCGAGCCGGTCGGCCGGTGCTCGGGGTTGCCCCGCCGTGAACTGAGGGGTGCACAGGCCTTGTCAGTGCAATTTCACATTACTATTTTACTGCTCACGCGGCGGTGCACCATGACCGTCAACTCCCGCGTGAGCCACGGGAGTTCGCCGCGCATCCCCCACTACTCCCGACCAGGAGCCCAGGTGTCCCAGCGCAGAATCGTGCGTACCTCCCTCCTCGCCACCGCCGTCGCGGTGACCCTCGTCGCCTCCGCCGGGCAGGCCGTGACCCAGGCGGCCGAGCCCGTGGCGAAGCCGGCGGTGCCGGCCGCGTTCGCGGCCCCCGGCCCCGCCGCGAACCCCTTCGACGAGGTCGAGCACGTCGCCGACGCCCGTACGGGCAAGGCGAGTCCGGCCCCCGCCCCCGGCGGCGTCACCCGGCCCCGCGTTCCCGGACCGGCCAAGGCGGCGCCCAGGAAGGCCAAGGCCGACGCCGCGCCCGCCCTCGCGGCCGGCGTGCCCTGCACGCTCGACGGCATCACCGGGCTCTCGCCCGACCGGTTCGCCGACTTCCTCGCCGACCCCGCGGTCACCTCCGACGGCTGTCTGCGCAGCCTGATCTGGACCTGGGACGCCCGGCTCGCCCCGGTCATGTCCGACGCGCACGTCCAGGCCGTCGCCCGCCGCATATCCACCCTGGCGGCCGCCCACGACGGCCGTGACTCCTCGCACCTGGAGGAGATGTTCACCTACCTCCACGCGGTCGCGTACCACGACTTCTCGCGCCCCGAGATCGACATCACGGACGCCGCCACCGTCGACGTGATACGCCAGGCCATCGCCGACTTCGGCGGCGCCGCCCGCACCTTCGACGTCACCGCCTCCAACGCCCGCACGCTGCGCGAGGCCCTCTACATCGGCAGCGCCCCCGGCCTCCGCCAGCACCAGCTCGGACTGATCGTCAAGGTGCTCGCCACCATGGACGCGCAGCACACCGCCACCAACCAGGACCCCACCTGGGCCGGCGCCGCGCTCGCCGCCCTGTCCGTCAACTACCTGGGCGTGTATCCCGGCAACCAGGACACCGCCTTCCACGCGGCGGTCAAGGCCGCCCCGGCCTACCGCGCCGCCTTCAAGGCGTTCGCCGGCCACACCCACCTCAAGGGCACGGCCAACGCCTGGGTGGTCCGTGACGCCCTCTCCGAGTACGGCCGCTTCGGGCAGATAGCCGGCCTCCAGGACGGCGTCGTCGCCGACCTCGGCGTGCTGCTCGGCCAGGTCGAGTCCGGCTTCGGCTACGGCAGCGAGCCGTGGGCCAAGCTCGTCACCTGGCTCAACACCTACGACGCCTGCGCGCCGTACAACGTGTGCAAGGCGGACATCGAGAAGCGGCTCTTCCCCTTCACGTACACCTACGACAACGGCGGCATCAAGGTCCGCACCGCCCTCGACCGGGCCACCGTCGACCAGCTCTACTACGCGAGCAAGCAGGTCAAGTCCCAGTACCACCGCGTGCTCGGCACCGACCAGCCGCTGGCGGGCGACCCCAACACCACCCTCAACATCGTCCTCTACGCCTCCCGCGCCGACTACGAGAACTACCACCCGCTGCTCACCGGCTACTCGACCAACAACGGCGGCATCTACATCGAGAACGGCGCCACCTTCTACACGTACCAGCGGCGCGTCCCCCAGGACTCCAGCCTCACCCTGGAAGAGCTCTTCCGGCACGAGTACACCCACTACCTCAACGGGCGCTTCGCCGTCCCCGGCTTCTTCGGCGAGGGCCCCTGGTACCAGGGCGACCGCACCACCGCCATGGACGAGGGCACCGCCGAGTTCTTCGACGGAGCCACCCGCGACAACGGCATCGCCGTCCGCAAGTCGCTGGTCCGCGGCGTCATCAACGACACCGCCAACGGCGGCCCGCGCATGAGCGTGCGCCAGCTCCTGCACGCCACCTACGACGGCGACGGCTTCCGCTTCTACAACTACGCGGGCACCTTCTTCGAGTTCCTCTGGACCGAGCGCCCGAGCCTGCTCCGCGAGATGTACGGGCGGCTGCGCGCCGACGACGTGGCCGGTTACGACGCCTGGCGCGAGCGCCTCAGCGCCGACCCCGGCCTCCAGGCCGCCTACGACCGCTTCCTGGACACCCAGATCGCGCAGGTGGACCGCCTCTACGTGCCGAACACGAGCTTCACGCCCAACGAGCAGCTCCGCGACACCACGGCCGCCCAGGTCCGCTCCGCCTTCTCCGCGGCGACCTACAGCAACCCCGACTGCGTGGAGAACGGCGACCCCGGCAAGAAGCGCTTCGTCTGCACCGGCCGCATCACCGCGAACCTGTCCGACGCCTCCAGCGCGGACCGGGTCTTCAAGGACATGTCCGAGACCGTCGACTACTTCATCCTCGACCGGGCGGGCGCGGCCACCAACAACCTCGCCGACATGAACTGCTCCTTCGGCCCGGTGGAGATCTGGTCCACCCGCACCGCCGGCACGTCCAGCTACCGCTGCGAGGGCCCGCTCCGCAGCTGATCCGTCAGGCCAGGCTCAGTTGACGCGTGCCCGGGTCCGGAAGGGCCTGGGCACGCACTGAAGAATGTGACATATTACTGCCGTGCCCAAGAGACACTCCCTGGACGCCGTGATCATCGGTGCCGGCGTCGTCGGAGCCGCCTGCGCCTACTACGCGGCCCGCTCCGGCCTCTCCGTCGCCGTCGTCGACCGCGGTCCCGTCGCGGGCGGCACCACGGGTGCCGGGGAAGGAAACCTGCTCGTCTCCGACAAGGAGGCGGGCCCCGAGCTCGACCTCGCGCTGCTGTCCACGAGACTCTGGCGCGAACTGTCCGACGCACTCCCGCCGGACACGGAGTACGAGCCCAAGGGCGGTCTCGTCGTGGCGCCCGACGAGACCACCCTCAAGGCCCTCCGCGCCTTCGCGGAGGGCCAGCGGGCCGCCGGCGTGACGGCCACCGAGATTCCCGGCGACGCCCTGAACGACCTCGAGCCCCATCTGGCCCCCGGCCACGCCGGCGGCTTCCACTACCCGCAGGACGCCCAGGTACAGCCCGCGAAGGCGGCCGCCCGCCTACTCGCCGCCGCCGAGGCCGAGACCTACCTCGGCGAAGAGGTCACGGACATCCTCCGCGGCCCCGACGGGGCGATCCGCGGCGTCCGCACCCCGAAGCGCGAACTCCTCGCCCCCGCCGTGGTCAACGCCGCCGGCACCTGGGGCGGCGACGTGGCCCGGCTCGCCGGCACCGACCTCCCGGTCCTGCCCCGCCGCGGCTTCGTCCTCGTCACCGAACCGCTGCCCCGCGTGGTCCGCCACAAGGTCTACGCCGCCGACTACATCGCCGACGTGGCCAGCGGTTCCGCGGCGCTCCAGTCGTCGGCGGTCGTCGAGGGCACCCCCGCGGGGCCGGTCCTCATCGGCGCGACCCGTGAACGGGTGGGCTTCGACCGGTCGCTGTCCCTCGAAGCCCTGCGCCGCCTCGCCTCGCAGGCGGCGGCGCTCTTCCCGGTCCTGGCGGACGTCGACGTCCTCCGTGCCTACCACGGCTTCCGCCCGTACCTCCCGGACCACCTCCCGGCCATCGGCCCCGACCCCCGGGTCCCCGGACTTCACCACGCCTGCGGCCACGAGGGAGCGGGCATCGGTCTGGCGCCGGCGACGGGCGTCCTCGTCGCGGCCGGCCTGCGGGGCACCGAAGCGCCCCTGGACCCGGGCCCGTTCGACCCGGCCCGCGACTTCGGCCGGGCGGACGCGGAGGGTGCGGAGTGAACGCGGAGACGTGGGGACCCGGACCCTCCGCCAGGCGCCACGCACCCCCGAAGGAGCCCCCGATGCCCACCGTCACCTTCGACGGACGCGAACTTCCGCTCCGGGAGGGCCAGTCCCTCGCGGCCGTCCTCTGGTCGGCGGGCATCCTCGCCTGGCGCACCACCCGCGAGACGGGCGCGCCCCGCGGCGTGTTCTGCGGGATCGGGCAGTGCTACGACTGCCTGGTCACCGTCAACGGCCGGCCCAACCAGCGCGCCTGCGTCGTGCCGGCCCGTCCGGGCGACACCGTGACCACCCAGGAGGGAACCGGCCGTGCCGCACTCGGCTGCTGATCGGGCTGCTGATCTCGCGATCGTCGGAGCGGGTCCGGCCGGCCTCGCCGCCGCCGTCACCGCCGCCGACCTCGGCCTGTCCGTGGTCCTGCTCGACGCCGGAGCGCGCCCGGGCGGCCAGTACTACCGGCACCCCGCGCCCGAACTGGACCCGACCGGCGCGCGGGCGCTCCACCACGACTGGCAGGCCTTCGCCGCCCGTGAACGCCGCCTGCGCGCGCACGAGAAGGCGGGCCGCGTCGGCTACCTGCCGGACCACCACGTGTGGACGATCGAGTCCGCCGGGCCGGTGCGGACCCTCCGTGCCCGCACCTCGGACGACACCGCCGTCACGGTCACGGCCGGCGCGGTCCTCCTCGCGACGGGCGCCTACGAGCGCCACCTCCCCTTCCCGGGCTGGACCCTGCCGGGAGTCGTCGGCGCCGGGGGAGCGCAGGCCATGCTGAAGGGCGGGCTGGTCCTGCCCGGCCGACGGATCGTCGTCGCCGGCAGCGGCCCCCTGCTGCTGGCCGTCGCGGCCTCGCTCGCGGGCGCCGGAGCGCGGGTGCCCGCCGTGGTGGAGGCCTCGGCGTACGGCGGCTACGCCCGTCACGCGGCGACCCTCCTGCGCAACCCGGGGAAGCTCGTCGAGGGCGCCCGCTACGGCACCGCGCTGGCCCGCCGTCACATCAGGCTGCTCACCCGGCACGCCGTGGTCGAGGCGCACGGCACGGACCGGGTCGAGGCGGTCACCCTCGCCCGGCTCGACCGGGACTGGCGCCCGATCGCCGGCACGGCCCGCCGCGTCCCCTGCGACGCCGTGGCCGTCGGCCACGGCCTGGTCCCCGAACTGTCCCTGGCGACGGCCCTCGGCTGCGCGACCCGGACGGCCCCCGACGGCACGGTGGCCCTCGCCCTGAGCGACGACCAGCGCACGTCGGTGCCGGGTGTCTGGTCGGCCGGCGAGACCGGCGGCATCGGCGGCGCGCAACTCGCCCTCGTCGAGGGGGAGCTGGCGGCCCACGACATCGCCCGCGCCGCGGGCAGGGCGACGCCGGGCCGTCCCGCAGCCGACACCCTCCGCTCCAGCGGCGCTCCCCGACCCACCTCGGCGGACGCCGTCGCGGGCCTGCGCCGTCGCCGTACCCGCCTGCGCGCCTTCGCCGACGCGATGGCCGCGGCCCATCGCCCGGGCGCGGGCTGGGCGGACTGGCTGACGCCGACGACCGACGTCTGCCGCTGCGAGGAGGTCCCGGCGGCCCGGATCACGGAAGCCGTGGACGAGCTCGGCGCCCGCGACCCCCGCACCGTCAAACTCCTCACCCGCGCGGGGATGGGCTGGTGCCAGGGCCGAATGTGCGGCCCCGCCGTGGCGGCGCTGTGCGGTGCGGGCCCGACGCCCGACCGCCGGCCGCTCGCCTGCCCGGTCCCGCTACGCCACCTGGCCGAGCTCCCTCGGCAGAACGGCTGACGGATTGCGCGCCGCACCCTTGTGGCCGTAGTCCGGGATTCAGTAAAATGTCACACACTACAAAGGAGTTGCTGATGAGCGTCCCCACCTGGACCCCCGACCGCCCCTGGCGCGGCATCATGGTCGCCACCACCCTCCCCCTCCGCGAGGACCTCACCGTCGACCACGACGCCTACGCCGAGCACGTGCGCTGGCTGCTCGACAACGGCTGCGACGGCGTCGTCCCCAACGGCTCGCTGGGGGAGTACCAGACCCTCACCGCCGAGGAGCGCGCCCGCGTCGTCCGCACGGCGGTCGAGGCGGCCGGCGACGGAGCCAGGGTCATGCCCGGTGTCGCCGCCTACGGCAGCGCCGAGTCCCGGCGATGGGCCGAGCAGGCCGCCGAGGCGGGCGCGGGCTCCGTGCTCCTCCTCCCGCCGAACGCCTACCGCGCCGACGAGGCCGCCGTCCTCGCCCACTACGCGGAGGTCGCGCGGGCCGGACTCCCGATCGTCGCGTACAACAACCCGATCGACACCAAGGTCGACCTGACGCCCGCCCTGCTCGCCCGCCTCCACGCCGCGGGCGACATCGTCGCGGTCAAGGAGTTCAGCGGCGATGTGCGCCGGGCCTACGAGATCGCCGAACTCGCTCCGGAGCTCGACCTGTTGATCGGTGCCGACGACGTCCTCCTCGAACTCGCCCTGGCCGGGGCCGTCGGCTGGATCGCCGGTTACCCCAACGCCCTCCCCGCGTCCTGCGCCGAGCTCTACCACGCCGCCGTCGCCGGCGACCTGGCCACCGCCCTGCCGCTCTACAAGTCCCTGCACGCGCTGCTCCGCTGGGACTCCAAGACCGAGTTCGTCCAGGCCATCAAGCTCTCCATGGACCTCGCGGGACGCCCCGGCGGCGCCACCCGCCCGCCGCGCCTCCCGCTCACCGGCGCCGTCGAGACCGCCGTACGCTCCGCCACCGAGAAGGCCCTGGCCGACGGCCACCACTGACCCCCGGGGAGAACCATGCGCACCCGTCACATCTACCACGCGGTGGACTCGCACACCGAGGGCATGCCCACCCGGGTGATCACCGGCGGCGTCGGGGTGATCCCCGGCGCCACCATGGCCGAGAAGCGGCTCCACTTCCTGGAGCACCTCGACCACCTCCGCACCCTCCTCATGTACGAGCCGCGCGGCCACGCCGCCATGAGCGGCGCGATCCTCCAGCCGCCGACCCGCCCCGACGCGGACTACGGCGTGCTGTTCATCGAGGTCTCCGGCCTGCTCCCGATGTGCGGCCACGGCACCATCGGCGTGGCGACCGTCCTCGTCGAGACCGGCATGGTCCCGGTCGCCGAGCCCGTCACCACCGTCCGGCTCGACACCCCGGCCGGCCTCGTCAGCGTGGACGTCCGCGTCGAGGACGGCGCCGCCACCGCCGTCACCCTCACCAACGTCCCCGCCTTCTCCGTCGGCCTCGACCTCAAGGCCGAGGTGCCCGGCCACGGCACGGTCACCTACGACCTCGCGTACGGCGGCAACTTCTACGCCTTCGTGGAGCTCGACTCCCTCGGGCTGCCCTTCGACCGGGCCCGCAAGGAGGACCTGCTCGCCGCGGGCCTCGCCCTCATGGACGTCGTCAACAACGGCCCCGACCGGCCGGTCCACCCCGAGGACCCGGCCCAGGGCGGCGTGAAGCACGTCTACCTCGCCGCCCCCGGCTCCGACGCCCGCCGCTCCCGGCACGCGATGGCCATCCACCCCGGCTGGTTCGACCGCTCCCCGTGCGGTACGGGCACCAGCGCGCGGATGGCCCAGCTGCACGCGCGCGGACTGCTGCCGCTGGACACGGACTTCGTCAACGAGTCCTTCATCGGCACCGAGTTCACCGGGCGCCTGGTCGCCGAGACGACGGTCGCCGGACGGCCCGCCGTCGTCCCCACCGTCACCGGCCGGGCCTGGATCACCGGCACGGCCCAGTACTTCCTCGACCCCACCGACCCCTTCCCCGCGGGATTCCTCCTGTGAGCCCGACCGAGGAGCGCACGACCCGCATGACCGGGATCCGCACCACCGACTACCACACCGCGGGCGAGCCGTTCAGGATCGTCGACCCGGTCGCCGCCGGCCTGCCCCCGCTGCCCGGTGACACCGTCGCCGAACGCCGTGCCGCCCTCCTCGCCCCCGGAGGCGACGGCACGGCCCCGCGCCCGACCCCGCACGACACCCTGCGTCGCCTCCTCGTCCAGGAACCGCGCGGTCACGCGGGCATGTACGGCGGTTTCGTCGTGCCCCCGGACGACGACGGCGCCCATCTCGGCGTCCTTTTCTGGCACAAGGACGGCTACTCGACCGCCTGCGGTCACGGCACCATGGCGCTCGGCGCCTGGGCGGTCGACTCCGGACTGGTCACCGCCCCCGCCGACCGGGACGTCCAGGTCCGCGTCGACGTGCCCTCCGGGCGGGTCACCGCGACCGTGCACCGCGAAGGCGGGCGCACCACCGGCGTCACCTTCCGCAACGTCCCGGCCCGGGTCACCGGGCGCGAGGTGCCGGTCGACACGAGCTTCGGCACCGTCACGGCCGACCTCGCGTACGCCGGAGCCTGCTACGCCTCCGTCGCCGCCCGCGACCTCGGCCTGGCCGTCGACCGGAGGCACCTGCCGGAACTCGTCCGCGCCGGACGGGAGATCCGGGCGGCGCTCGCCGGCCACCCGGCCACGCGGCACCCCGACGGGCCCCTGCTGTCCGGGGTGTACGGGGTGATCCTGTACGACGAGCTCGCGGACGGCCCGAAGGGCCCGCACCAGCGGAACGTCACGGTCTTCGCGGACGGCCAGATCGACCGCTCGCCCTGCGGCTCCGGCACCTCGGCGCGACTGGCCCTCCTCGCCGCCGAGGGCCGCCTCACGGGCGACCGGGAACTGACCCACGAGTCGATCACCGGCACCTTCTTCACGGGCCGCGCCGTGGCCGAGCGCGCGGGGGACCGGTCCCGGGCGGCCGGGGAGGGGCTCGTCACCGAGGTGACGGGCGCCGCCCACCGCACCGGCGAGCACCTCTTCGCCCTCGACCCGGACGACACCCTCGGCACCGGGTTCCTGCTGTGAACGCCGACCGCCTCCTCCAGCTCGATGCCACGGCCGTCGGACGGCTGCTCACGCCCGCCGAGGCGGTCGACGCGCTCGCCGACGGGCTCCGCGCCGGACTCGACCCGGAGGCCGGCCCGCCGCGGACCGCGCTCCCGGTACCGGCCGGCGAGCTGCTGCTCATGCCGGCCGCCACCGGCTCCTGGGCGGGCGTGAAGATCGCCGGGGTCGCCCCCGGCAACCCAGCCCGCGGCCTGCCCCGCATCACCGGCGGCTATCTGCTCCTCGACGGCCCGACCCTCCGCCCCGTGGCACTCCTCGACGGCGCCGCGCTCACCACCCTCCGTACCCCGGCGGTCTCGGCCCTGGCGATCCGTCACCTCACCTCGTCCGCAGGTGCGTCGCGGGTCGTGCTCTTCGGCGCCGGCCCCCAGGCGTACGGACACCTCGCGGCGGTGCTCGCGGTACGGAAGGTGGCCGCGGTGGCGGTCGTCGCCCGCAACCAGGAGCGTGCGCGGCGGCTCGTCGCCCACGCGCGGGACCTCGGTGTGCCGGAGGCCCGGACCGGAACGCCCGAGGACGTGGCGGGCGCGGACCTGGTCCTGTGCTGCACGACCGCGCGCACCCCGCTCTTCGACGGCCGGCTCGTCGCGCCCGGCGCCATGGTCGTCGCGGTCGGCTCGCACGAGCCGGACGCCCGGGAGACCGACACGGCACTGGTCCGGCGGGCCGCGGTGTACGTCGAGGCGCGGGCGGCGGCCCTGCGCGAGGCGGGGGACCTGCTGATCCCGCTGGCCGAGGGCGCGATCGGCCCGGACCACATCGCCGGCACGCTGGCCGACCTGGCCGGCGGGTCCGAGGGCCCGGGCCCGGCGGACCCGGCGGCGCCCCGCCTCTTCAAGAGCGTCGGCATGGCCTGGGAGGATCTCGCGGTGGCGGTCGCCGTGTACCGCGCGGCGAGGAGGGCCGCGGACGCGACCGGCGAGGGCGGCGGCGAAACGTGACATTGTACGCTGTCCCCCTGCGAGTTCTCGGAGGATCAGCGTGGGTGACCTGAAGCAGCACAGTCTCATCAAGGCCCAGGAGCGGCTCCGCGACCAGGTCGGTCACGCGCTCCGAGCCGCCCTGATAGCGGGCGAACTCCGGCCGGGCAGCGTCTATTCGGCGCCCGGCCTGGCCGCCGAGCTGGGCGTGTCGGCCACCCCGGTGCGTGAGGCGATGCTCGACCTCGCCCGCGAGGGCCTCGTCGAGCCGGTCCGCAACAAGGGCTTCCGGATCACCGAGGTCAGCGAGCGGGAGCTCGACCAGTGCACCGAGCTGCGGATGCTGATCGAGGTCCCCACCGTCGGCCGGGTCACCGAACTCGCCACCCGGGAACAGCTGGAGGAGCTCCGCCCGCTCGCCGAGGAGATCGTGACCAACGCGCGTGAGCACAACCTCATCGGCTATCTCGAGGCCGACCGCCGCTTCCACCTCACGCTCCTCGGCCTGGCCGGAAACGACCGGCTCGTCGAGACCGTCGGCGACCTGCGCAAGCGGTCCCGGCTCTACGGCCTCACGGGCCTGGACGAGGCCGGCAAGCTGGTCTCGTCCGCCGAGGAGCACGTGGAGCTGCTCGACCTGATGATCGCCGGCGACGTGAAGGGCGCCGAGGCCTGCATGCACCGCCACCTCGGCCATGTGCGCTCGCTGTGGGCCGAGGCCCGCGACGAGCCGGTCGAGCGCCCGGCCGGCCGCCTCGGCCCGGTCGGCAAGGCCCGCAAGAGCTGACGGGCGCCCCCCCGGCCGTCCCGGGCCGGCCAGACCGACGGCGAGACCCGGGCTGACCGGGCCGCCCGGCGAGACCCAAGCCGACCCCGGCGAATTCGGGCTGACCGGGCCACCGGGGCCACCGGGGCGACCCGGGCCACATGGGCCACCCGGGCCACCCGGCCCGACCGGGCCACCGGGCCGGCCCGCCGGGAGGCTGCCCGTCGGTCAGCCCATCGACTGTCCGTACAGGTGGTCGACGGGCATCTTCATCAGGACCCGCCGGTCGGCCACCATCACCGACCGGTACTCCTCCCAGTCCGGGTGCTCCCCGGCGGCCAGCCGGTAGTACTCCACCAGCGCCTCCACCTCGGGCCCGTAGGGGTCGCTCCCCGGCCCGGTCAGGGTCACCGTGCCCTCGGCGGTCGCCCACGACCGGCCGTCCTCGGAGGTGACCTCCAGCGCGGCCCGTGGATCGCGCCGCAGGTTCGCCGTCTTGGCGCGGCCCTCGGTCATCGACACGTAGACGGTGTCGGTCCCGGGGTCGTAACAGGGCATCACGGGGGAGAGCTGGGGGCGCCCGTCGGCCTTGATGGTGGCGAGGACACCGAGCCGGCTTCTGGCGAGAAGGGCGCGGGCGTCGAACCGTGTGGTGGTCATGTCTCTCGTCAAGTGCCGAACACCGCCGCCTTGTTCCCGCCGCCCGCCGCGGACGTCCGGATCAGGCCACCCCGGCCGGGGCAGGGCACGAGCCCCGCGCCGTGCCCGGGGCGGGGTCACCTCCTGGGGAACCGCCGCCACTGCGGGCCCGCGCTCGCCACGGTCAGCGCCGTGACCGCGCTGGCCAGGCCGAGCACCGCGCCGGCGGCGACGTCGCCGGGATAGTGGACGCCGGTGTGGACCCGGGAGTAGCCCACGGCGCTCGCGAGGACGCCGAGCGGGACCGCGGCGGGCGGGAACACCACTCCCACCGCCGTGGCGAAGGCGACCGCCGACGCCGTGTGCCCGGACGGGAAGGACGCCGAAGTCGGCATCCGCACATGGCGGTCCACCGTCACCCGGGCCGCCTCCCGGTCCGGGCGCCGCCGGCGCACCAGGCGCTTGCCGAGCAGGTTGGCCGAGGCCGAGGCCACCGCGATCGCGCCGACACCGACCACCGCGGCCATCCGGGGGCGCCCGGGCACCAGGGCGAGGGCCGCGGCGACACCGAACGAGATCTTGGAGTGGTCGGCGGTGTGGGAGAGCCGGCGGAAGCCCCGGTCGAGGGTCGGCGTCGGCGTCGCGGCGACCGCCGCGTACAGGGCGCCGTCCACGGCTCTCATGTCGGAGAGCATCGCGCGGACCGTCGCCCGGGGATCGCGCCGCCGCGGGCGCCCGGCCGGGTCCGAGAACGGGGACCCGTTCTCCGGAGCCGGTGTGGTGTCGTTCAGGGGAGGTTCGGCCATGGGATTCTCCTCAGCTGTGGCTGAAGGCGAGGACGACGATCCGCCGCCAGGACAGGGGATGGGCGGGGGGCGCCGTACCGGGGCGGTCACGGGGGACGACGACGCGCAGCGCCCGCGGCCGCAGTGTGCAGGTGACCGGGGTCGGCAGCATGAGGGCCTCGCCGTCGACGGCCACCGGCAGCGAGTCGGCCTCGGAGGTGACCTCGACCCGCTGGGCGGTCAACACGTTCAGACCGGTGGACGAGGCACCGCGGACCGCGAGCTCGGCGGCCTGCGCCGCGCCCTCCACGCGGACGGCGATCACGCCCAGTTCCCCGCCGTCCAGGCGGGCCCGGTGACCGCCACCAAGCGGATCCGGCGTGGTGTACGGGTTGTTGCTGACCAGCAGGGCCTGCTGGGAGAGCAGCTGGGTGGAGCCGGCCAGGGCGTCGAAGCGCCGGCCGCCGCCCGTCAGCAGGTCGGGCATCACGTTCAGGGCCGTCTCCGCCTTGGCGTCGCGGTACTCGGGGCGCTGCACGACATCCGCGTACACGCCGAAGGAGACGGTGTTGACGAAGGGACGGCCGGAGACGTCGCCCAGGTCGACGCGAAGCTCCTCACCGTCCGTCAGGGCGCCCAGGCAGCTCGACGGGTCGGAGCGGTCGAGACCGAGGTCCAGGGCGAAGTGGTTGCGGGTGCCCGCGCTGATCACCAGGAACGGCAGATCGTGCTCGGCGGCCACCGCGGCCACCAGTGCCTGGGTGCCGTCGCCGCCCGCCACGCCCAGCAGGTCGGCGCCCTCCGCGACGGCGGAGCGGGCCAGTTCGGTCACGTCCCGCATCTCACCGTCGGGCCCGTCCGGGTCGAGGACGATCACCCGCGCGCCGAGGCTCTCCGCCTTCTCGACGAGCCCGAACCGGCCGACCTTGCCGCCGCCCGACTTCGGGTTCATCAGGAGGACGGGCCGCCGCGGGCGCGCCGCGGGTCTCGTCCGGATCCGGTGGTCGGGACGGCGCATCGCCGTGCGGGCGCAGAGCAGGGCCACCGACCAGAGCGCGAGCGAGCTGAGCGCGGTCCGCCACAGGCCGTTGCCCAGGTAGAGCAGCAGCACGCCCACGGGCGCGCCGATCCCGAGCAGCGCGCCCAGCAACCGGACCGGACCGCGGTGAGCGAGGAACCACCACACGCCGACCGCGCACAAAGCCAGGCCCGCGAGACCGACCACGAGGACGAGGACACCGCCCCCGCCGAAGGGCACGAACAGGGCGACGACGGCTGCCACGGCACACAGCAGAGCGCATCGCGCGAGCATCCGCGCCCCCGTGCGGGCCCGGATCCGGTCCAGCGCGAGCGCTCGGACGCGTGCCCGCCGACGCGTCCGGTCCTCGGTGTCTCCGCTCACCGTAGCCTCCCGACGTCCATGGCCCAGCTTCCCGCCCACGGGCTTCTGACACCGCCTCACCGGGCCGTTCGAGTGGCGGCGCGGCCGGCACGCGGCGACACGGCGGGATGTCCCGCGTGTCCGTCCGGATACCGATTGTGGCACGGACGGATCGACGACAAGATCGCTTGGATGCGTGATGATGTGAAGCTCTGCGACGGGGTCGTCACCCTGTCGCCGCTCGACCCCGCCGAGGCGGCCACGACCTCCGCGCCCGGCCCCACCCGCCCCCGTCCGCGCCGGCGGTGGCGCGCGCACGGCACCGGCCGCACCTTCGCGATCCGGGCCGGCCGGCTGGTCGGCACCGTGGAGCTGCGCCCGCCGGCCGCCGGGGCCGCCCACGGCGACGTCGACCTGACCTACGCCCTCCGTCCCGAGGCGCGCGGCCGCGGCTTCGCCACCCGGGCGGTCCTGCTCGCCTGCGACCACGCCCGTACGGAAGGCGCCCGCCGAGCCGTCATCGTCACGGCCGCCGACGACCCGGCCGCCTCCGCCGTCGCCCACCGCGCCGGCTTCGTACGCCGCGGTCAGATCAGCCACGCCGACGGCGCCGTCTACGACTGGCACGTGAAGGACCTCGCCGGCACGGACTGACCCCGGCCCGGCCGGTCCGCCCGGCCGGAACGCGGGACCGGCGGGGCGGCACGTGTGTTCTCAGGCCAGGATGCCGCTGCCGTGCGGCGCGTACAGGTCCAGCAGCCTGACCCGCGTCACGTGCAGCCGGTGGGCCAGGATCCGGCCCACCCAGTACGTCACGGACGCGCCGAACTCGGCGTCCGTGCGGCACATCGAGCGGACGGCCGTCGCGTCGAACTCGTACGCCCTGACCGGCGTCATCGCCTCCGCGCCCGACTGGCACAGATAGGGCGGGAACATCCACGACAGACCGACGAGCTCGCCGTGCCGCAGCGTCTCGATCACCGGTGAGCCGCGCCCCGGCACCTTCGCGTCGAGCGTGACCGCGCCCGTCTTCACGATCCAGAAGCGGTCGGCGCGGTCCTGCTCCTCGAAGAGGCGGTGCCCGGACTCGAAGTACACGTCCTCGGCGAAGGCCATGAGCCGTTCCCGGTGCTCCGGCGGCAGCGTGCTGACCTTGGGTGCGGCGGTGCTCATGGCGGACCTCCTCGGACCTGCGGCTGCGGTGCGTCCGCCTCCAGTGTCCGTCGCCCCCGCGCCGTACGCAGTCGCCGCACGCGCCCCGTCACACGGACGCCGCAGCGCGACCACGGAGGGTGTTCCTGTGGTCGCGGTGCGTCGCGTCCCTACCGTGCGAGGACGCCCTCGCTGCCGGCGATCAGCACCCAGGGCGGTGTGCGGCCGTCGGACCCGGACGCCGCCGTCGCGGCCTCCTCGTACAGTGCGAAGAAGCAGTCCAGGCGCCGGCCCTCGTGCGGGCCGCGGTCGCCCGGCCGGTCGGCGGCGAGGAGGAAGACGGTCTCGCCGGGCGCGGGTGCGGGCAGGGCCTTGTGGGAGTGCGCGAAGTGAGGAGGAGTGTCGAGACCGGCCGCCAGCCAGCCGTCGACATCGGCCTCCAGCGCCTCGGCCTGCTCGTCGAGTGCGTGCCGCCGGTACCAGGCCGCACCTTCCTCCCGTATCCGCAGCAGCAGCGCCCGGTCGGCCGGGCCGGGGGCGGGGACGGTGCCGTCGTCGGACTGGCGGGCCCGGAAGCGGTCGACGAGCGGGATGAGGGAGTCCGTGAGCACGCGGCCCTCGGCGCGCAGGTACTCCGGGATGGCTGCGGTGATGGGAGGCTCCCCTCTCGGTGTCGCCGTGGACACCGGCGAGATCGTGCGCGGGGAGAAGATCCAAGCAAGCCGGGGCACCCGGAGGCAAGGCCTCCGGGCCGGTGTCCCGCATCCCGGTCACCGGCCAACGGCCAACGGCCACCGGACACCCGTCACCGGAGCGGGAGACCGTCACCGGCTACCGCCCGACGGCCGGCCACCGGTACTCCTCCGCCTCGTCCGGCGTGCGCCCTCCCGGCGGAGGGCGGAGCATGAACCTGGGGAGGGAGCGGCAGCACGCGGTCGGTGTCCCCCGAGGAGGGTGCCATGGGCGTCCCGGACGGAGGCGACGCACTCGTCGTACTCAAAGACGTCGACAAACACTTCGGCGCGCTCCATGTGCTCCAGTCCATCGACCTCACCATCCACCGCGGGGAGGTCGTGGTCGTCATCGGGCCCTCCGGATCGGGCAAGTCCACGCTCTGCCGCGCCATCAACCGCCTGGAGACGATCGACTCCGGCACCATCACCATCGACGGCAAGCCGCTCCCGGCCGAGGGCAAGGCCCTGGCCGCGCTCCGCGCCGACGTCGGCATGGTCTTCCAGTCCTTCAACCTCTTCGCGCACAAGACCGTGCTCGCCAACGTCACCCTCGGCCAGATCAAGGTCCGCAAGAAGGACCGCGGGAAGGCCGAGGAGCGGGCCCGCTCGCTGCTGGAGCGGGTCGGGGTGGCCAACCAGGCGGACAAGTACCCGGCGCAGCTCTCCGGCGGTCAGCAGCAGCGGGTGGCGATCGCCCGCGCGCTGGCGATGGAGCCGAAGGTGATGCTGTTCGACGAGCCGACCTCGGCGCTCGACCCGGAGATGATCAACGAGGTCCTGGAGGTCATGCAGCAGCTGGCCCGGGACGGCATGACGATGGTGGTCGTCACCCACGAGATGGGCTTCGCCCGCTCGGCCGCCAACCGCGTGGTCTTCATGGCGGACGGCCGGATCGTCGAATCGGCCACCCCCGACGAGTTCTTCAGCAACCCGCGCAGCGAGCGCGCCAAGGACTTCCTGTCGAAGATCCTCCACCACTGACCCGTATCCGAAGTCCGTTCTCACCTGGGGTGATGACCATGAACCCGAACAGGACCCGCAGGCTCACCCTGGCCGCGGCCGCCGCTGTGGTGCTCTCCTTCACCGGAGCCGCGTGCAGCGACGACGGCGGTGGCGGGTCGGGAGACGGCGACAAGAAGATCACCGTCGGCATCAAGTTCGACCAGCCCGGCATCGGGCTCAAGACGCCGGACGGCAAGTACACGGGCTTCGACGTCGCCGTCGCCACGTACGTAGCGAAGCAGCTCGGCTACAAGCCGTCCGACATCGTCTGGAAGGAGGCCAAGAGCGCCGACCGCGAGACGCTGCTGCAGCGCGGCGACGTGGACTTCATCGCCGCCTCCTACTCGATCAACGACAAGCGGCTCCAGAAGGTCGACTTCGCCGGTCCCTACCTGCTGGCCCATCAGGACGTGCTGATCCGCGCGAACGACAACTCCATCACCAAGCCTTCCGACCTCAACAACAAGAAGCTGTGCTCGGTCACCGGCTCCACCTCCGCGCAGAACGTGAAGACGAAGCTCGCCCCGCAGGCGCAGCTCCAGGAGTACGGCGGCTACTCCGAATGCCTGACCGGCCTGGAGAACGGCGTGATCGACGCCCTCACCACCGACGACTCGATCCTCGCCGGCTACGCCGCGCAGCCCGAGTTCAAGGGCAAGTTCAAGCTCGGCGGCTTCAAGATGAGCAACGAGAACTACGGCATCGGCGTCCAGAAGGGCAGCGAACTCAAGGCCAAGATCAACGCGGCGCTGCAGAAGATGGTCGCCGACGGGTCCTGGCAGAAGGCCGTGGACGAGAACTTCGGCCCCGCCGGATACAAGAACGAACCCGCCCCGAAGATCGGCGTCGTCGTCCAGTGAGCAGGGCAGGCAGCCGTGTTCGACTTCCTTGAGGGTTACGACATCCTGGGAGCCTTCTGGACCACGGTCCAGTTGACGATCTACTCCGCCATCGGCTCCCTCATCTGGGGGACGCTGCTGGCCGCCATGCGGGTCAGCCCCGTCCCCCTCATGCGGGGCTTCGGCTCCGTCTACGTCAACATCGTCCGCAACATCCCGCTCACCGTCATCATCGTCTTCACCTCCCTCGGTCTCTTCCAGACCCTCGGAGTGAGCATGGGCGCCAAGGACTTCACGACCATCAACTTCCGGCTCGCCGTCCTCGGCCTCATCGCGTACACCTCCGCCTTCGTCTGCGAGGCGCTCCGCTCCGGCATCAACACCGTCCCCCTGGGGCAGGTCGAGGCCGCGCGCGCGATCGGGCTGAACTTCACCCAGACGCTGCGGCTGATCGTGCTGCCCCAGGCCTTCCGTTCGGTCGTCGGGCCCCTCACCAACGTCCTCATCGCCCTCACCAAGAACACCACCGTCGCCGCAGCCATCGGCGTCGCCGAAGCCGCGCTGCTGATGCGGGAGATGATCGAGAACGAGGCCCAGCTCCTCCTCATCTCCGCGATCTTCGCCTTCGGCTTCATCTGCCTGACCCTGCCGACCGGGCTGTTCCTCGGCTGGGTCGCCAAGAAGGTGGCGGTGAAACGATGAGCAAGCCCACCGTCCTCTACGACGTGCCCGGGCCGCACGCCCGGCGCCGCAACGTCCTCTACACGCTGGTCTTCGTGGTCGGCCTGGCCGCCGTCGTCTGGTGGGTGCTGCAGAGCCTCGCCGACAAGGACCAGCTCGCCTGGGCCAAGTGGTCGCCCTTCTTCACCGACCCCCGGGTCTGGACCACGTACATCCTCCCGGCCCTGCAGAACACCGTGATCGCCGCCGCCCTCGCCATGGTCATCGCGCTGCCTCTCGGCGCGCTCTTCGGCATCGCCCGGCTCTCCGACCACGCCTGGGTCCGCGCCGTGGCCGGCACGGTCGTGGAGTTCTTCCGGGCCATCCCGGTCCTGATCCTGATGCTCTTCGCCAACGCGGCCTACTCGGAGTTCACCGACGTCAGCCCCGAGAACCGGCCCCTGTACGCGGTCGTCACCGGCCTCGTGCTCTACAACGCCTCCGTCCTCGCCGAGGTCGTGCGCGCGGGCATCCTCGCCCTGCCGGCCGGCCAGACCGACGCGGCCAAGGCGATCGGCATGCGCAAGGGCCAGACCATGACGTACGTGCTGCTGCCGCAGTCCGTCACGGCGATGCTGCCGGCCCTCGTCAGCCAGCTCGTCGTCATCGTGAAGGACACCGCGCTCGGCGGCGCGATGCTCGGCTTCTCCGAGCTCCTCGCCTCCGTCCGGCCGATGAGCGCCAACTACGGTGCGAACACCATCGCGTCCTTCACCGTCGTGGCCGTCATCTTCGTCGTCCTCAACTTCCTCCTCACCAGCTTCGCCGCCTGGCTGGAGGGCAGGCTGCGCCGCGGCAAGAAGACCACCGGCGCGGTCGTCGGCGTCGAGGCCGTGGAAGAGCTCGCCGTCCCCGGGGAGCACCAGCACCCGCCGACGGGAGGCGGAGAGCGGCCCTGAGCGGGAGGGGCGCGGCGGGGCGAGCCGGGCCTCAGGTCTTTCCGGTCTTCGGCGTCGCCCCTGGGCCCCCGATGTCCGGTGCGGCCCGAGGCCCCCGACCCCGCGACCCCCGACCCCGCTCCCCGGCCTCCCCGCCCCCCGGCCTTCCCGCCCCCGGGCCTTCCCGCCCCCGGTCTTCCCGATCCCCCGGCCTCCCCGCCCCGACCCTCCGACTTCCCCGCCCCCCGGGCCTCCCCGACCCCTCGGACTTCCCCGCCCCCCGACTTCTTACGGTCCGGTGACCGGAAGCCCCACCCCCTCACCTCCGGCGACTCCCGTGCCGAGAATCAAGGGCATGACCGCCACACCCCCCACGCTCACCCCCACGGACCGTCTCCTCGCCGCGCTCGGCGGACTCGTCGCCGGGTACGGCGGCCTCGCCGTCGCCGCGCTCGTCGCCGTCCTGGTGCGGCCCGAGGCCGGACCCGTACCCGCCGTCGGGGACGCGGTCGTCGACCGGACGCCCGCCGGGATCAAGGAGTGGGCGATCCGTACGTTCGGCGAGAGCGACAAGGCGGTCCTGGAGTTCGGCATCCTCGTGCTGCTCGCGGGCCTCGCCGCCGCCCTCGGCCTGCTCGCCCTGCGCCGGCCGGTCGCGGCCGTCGCGGGCGTGGCCGTGCTGGGCGCGGTCGGGGCACTCGCCGCCGTCACCCGCCCCGACTCCACGTCCCCCGCCGACGCGCTGCCCTCGCTGGTCGGGGCGGCGGCCGCCGCGGTCGTCCTGTACGTGCTGGCCCGGCGCCTGACCGCCCCGCGCGCCGGCGCCGCCGCGGCCCCGGACCGGCGGGGCTTCCTGCTGACCGGCGCCGGCATGGTGCTCGGCGCGACCGGCGCCATGGTCCTCGCCCGCAGCGTGGGCTCCACCCGCTCCGAGCACGCCACGGCCTCCCGTAACGCCCTCCGGCTGCCCCGGCCCGCGTCGCCCGCCCCCGCCGTCCCGCGCGGAGCCCAGTTGCCCGTCGAGGGCATCAGCCCCTTCGTCACCCCGAACCGCGACTTCTACCGGGTCGACACGGCCCTCGTCGTCCCGCGCGTCGACGCCGACACCTGGCAGCTGCGCGTGCACGGCAGGGGAGTGCCGCGGGAGCGGGTGTTCACCCTGGCCGAGCTGATGCGCCGTGAGGTCGTCGAGCGGGACGTCACCCTCGCCTGCGTCTCCAACGAGGTCGGCGGCCCCCTCGTCGGCAACGCCCGCTGGCTCGGCGTCCGCCTGGCCGACCTGCTGCGCGAGTGCGGGGTGCGCCCGCCCTCGGCCGGCGGCCCGGCCGACCAGCTGGTGGCCCGCTCGGTGGACGGGATGACCATCGGCACCCCCGTCGAGGCCGTCATGGACGGCCGCGACGCCCTCCTCGCCTTCGGCATGAACGGCGAGCCCCTGCCCTTCGAGCACGGATTCCCCGTCCGCATGGTCGTCCCCGGGCTGTACGGGTACGTCTCCGCCTGCAAATGGATCGCGTCCGTCGAGCTGACCACCTTCGCCGCGTACGACGCCTACTGGGTGCCGCGCGGCTGGGCCGCCCAGGCGCCGATCAAGACCGAGTCCCGCATCGACACCCCGCGCGCCTTCGGCCGGGCCACCGCCGGGACCGTCGCCGTCGCCGGGGTGGCCTGGGCCCAGCACCGGGGCGTCTCCCGGGTGCAGGTACGGGTCGACGACGGGCCCTGGCAGGACGCCGAGCTCGGCGCGGAGGACAGCCGGGACACCTGGCGCCAGTGGGTCCACCGCTGGCAGGCCGAACCGGGCCGGCACACCCTCACCGTGCGGGCCACCGACGGCACCGGCGCGGTCCAGACCGAACAGCGGCAGGGCACGATGCCCGACGGGGCCACCGGCTACCACTCGGTCGTCGTGACGGTCGACCCGGCCTGAGCCGCCCCGCGGCGCCACCTGCGGATGAGCGGACGGGCCGGGCGGCGCACCATGAAGACATGGACGGCACGCCCGACCTCAGGGACGTCAGCGCGCCGGGCCGGCTCGCCGGGCCCGACGAGGGCGTCAGCACCGCGGAGCTGGCCCTCGCCGCACGCAACCACGGTCTGCCCCTCGAAGCGCTCCGTTACGACACCACACCGCCCGGCCTCCACTACGTCCTGGTCCACTACGACATCCCGGACGTCGACCCCGACCCCGAGGACTGGCGGCTCGGCGTCGGCGGCCGGGTCGCCCGTCCCCTCTCCCTGGACCTGGCGGCGCTGCGCGAGCGGCCCGCCGTCACCCATCGGGTCACCCTGGAGTGCGCCGGCAACGGCCGGGCCCGCCTCGCGCCCCGCCCGGTCAGCCAGCCCTGGCTGGTGGAGGCCGTCGGCACGGCCGACTGGACCGGCGTCCCGCTGGCCGGGCTGCTCGCCGAGGCGGGCGTCGCCGACGGCGCGGTCGAGGCCGTCTTCACCGGCGCCGACCACGGCGTCGAGCGCGGCACCGAGCAGGACTACCGGCGCAGCCTGCCGCTGTCCGTCGCCGCCGATCCCGCCCGGGGCGTGCTCGTGGCGTACGCGATGAACGGCGGCCCGCTCCCGCCCCAGCACGGACACCCGCTGCGGCTCGTCGTGCCCGGCTGGTACGGCATGGCGAGCGTCAAGTGGCTGCGCGACATCACCGTCACCGACACCCCGTTCACCGGCTTCCAGCAGTCGGTCGCCTACCGCTACCGGCAGGAGCCCGACGACCCCGGCGAGCCCGTGGACGTCATCGCGCCCCGCGCCCTGATGACCCCGCCCGGCTTCCCCGACTTCATGTCCCGCACCCGCGTCGTGCGGCCCGGCCAGGTCCCGCTGTCCGGCCGCGCCTGGTCCGGACACGCGCCGGTGGTCCGGGTGGAGCTAAGCACGGACGGCGAGAAGAGCTGGACGGACGCCCAAGTGACCGCCGACCCGGACCGGCCCTTCGCGTGGGCCGCGTGGCGCACGACGTGGACCGCGACCCCCGGCTCGTACGTGCTCACCGTCCGCGCCACCGACGCCACCGGCCGCACCCAGCCGCTCACGGCACCGTGGAACCGCGGCGGCTTCGGCAACAACCTGGTCCAGCGGGTCGAGGTGGTGTGCGTCGCGTAGGCGAGCGGCCGAGCGGCGGCCCGGCGAGCGGGAGGGTGGGCCTGCTCACGTAGGCCCGACGGGCCCGTGGTCCGCCCGGAGGTCCGGGATAGAGTCGCCCCGGGACGTCCACCGCAGACACCGCACGACCGAGGAGCATTCCGTGACCGACCCGGAGACCATCGCCCTGCAGCAGCAGATCGCCCGGGAGCTGGAGGTCGCCGAGACCTTCGACCCGAGCGCGGAGATCGAGCGCCGGGTCGCCTTCCTCGCCGAGCGCCTCACCTCCACGGGCCTGCGCTCGCTGGTCCTGGGCATCAGCGGCGGCGTCGACTCCACCACCACGGGACGGCTCTGCCAGCTCGCCGTCGAGCGGGCCCGCGCCGCCGGGCACGACGCCACGTTCTACGCCATGCGCCTGCCGTACGGGGTCCAGGCCGACGAGCACGACGCCCAGCTCGCGCTCGACTTCATCAAGGCCGACCGGGTCCTCACCGTGGACATCAAGCCGGCCAGCGACGCCGCCCTCGACGCGACCCGCGCCGCCGGGGTCGCCTTCCGCGACGCCCACCACGAGGACTTCGTGCACGGCAACATCAAGGCCCGGCAGCGGATGATCGCCCAGTACGCGGTCGCCGGCGCCCACGACGGCCTGGTCGTCGGCACCGACCACGCGGCCGAGGCGGTCTCCGGCTTCTTCACGAAGTACGGCGACGGCGCGGCCGACCTCGTCCCGCTCACCGGCCTCACCAAGCGCCGGGTCCGCGCCGTCGCGGACCGGCTCGGCGCCCCCGCGGAGCTGGTCTGGAAGACCCCGACGGCCGACCTGGAGACCCTGGACCCGGGCAAGCCGGACGAGGACGCGCTCGGCGTGACGTACGACGAGATCGACGACTTCCTGGAGGGCAAGCCGGTAGGCGAGGTCGCCTTCGCGTCGATCGTGCGCCGCTACGAGCTGACCGACCACAAGCGCAAGCTCCCCATCGCCCCCTGACCCGTAGGGGGTCCGGGTCCGCTGTCACCCTCGGGTGACGGCGGAGGACCATCCGGCCGTTTCCGCGTGGCGGGGGCGGCCGGGTGTGCGCCCGGTGGTGTGCCCTGAGGGGACGTCAGCAGACGCCCCACCGAAGGGAGAACCGCCCGTGTTCGGGAACACCAAGGCATTCAGCAGCTTCTCGGTCGACGACCTCGACGCCGCCCGTCGCTTCTACGACGAGACCCTGGGCCTCGGGACGGCCGAGGAAGGGGAGGGCGACATGCGGATGCTGTTCCTGACCCTCGCCGGCGGGGCGAGGGTCTTCGTCTATCCGAAGGGCGACCAGCACCGGCCGGCGAGCTTCACGGTCCTCAACTTCGAGGTGGACGACATCGATTCCGCGGTCGAGGACCTGAAGGCGCGCGGGGTGGAGTTCCAGCGCTACCCCGGCTTCGAGTTCGACGGCAACGACATCTGCCGCGACACCCGGGGCCCCGCCATCGCCTGGTTCACCGACCCGGCGAAGAACGTCCTCGCCGTGCTCCAGCCCTAGGGCGTGTCCGGAAAGTCCCGCCTGCCCTCCGGGCAGCGGCGGGAGTGGGACGGCAGGACCCGGGAGATCGACCAAGGCCGTGGGCTAGGGTGTGGCCATGACTACCGGGATGGCATCGCGCCGCACACGGATCGGTGACCCGGTGCTCCGCTGAGCGCCGCGCGGGCCGATGCGGGCCCGCCGCCCGATCGAGGATCCCGCGCCGCCGCGCGGGCTCCGCCTCCGTCGTGTTGACCACAGGTTCGACACATCCACCACGACAGGAGGTCCCATGCCCATCGAGACGCTGCTGATTCCCACCCCGGACGGTCAGGCCGACGCCTTCGCCGCCTTCCCCGACCGCGGCGAGCGGCACCCCGGGGTGCTGATGTACCCGGACGGCTTCGGCATCCGGCCCGTGCTGCGGGAGATGGCCCGCGAACTGGCCGGACACGGCTACTACGTGCTCGTCCCGAACCTCTTCTACCGCCACGGCCCGGCACCGGTGGTCGAACTCCCCGAGCACATCGGGGAAGAGGACCGGCCCGCGGTCTTCGCCCGGCTGATGCCCTTGATAGAGGCGCACACCACCGAACGCGTCCTGAGCGACGCCGACGCCTACCTCGGGTTCCTCACCGACCGGCCCGAGGTCGGCGCCGGTCCGCTCGCGGTGACCGGCTACTGCATCGGCGGCCTCCTGGCGATGCGCACCGCCGCGGCCCACCCCGGCCGGGTGGCCGCCGTGGCCGCGTTCCACGGCCCCGTGGGCGCCGACGGGCCCGGCCTCTTCTCCGGACTCACCGCCGAGGTCCACCTCGGCCACGCCGAGGGCGACATGACTCCGGAGGCACTCGGCGAGCTCAACCAGGCCCTGGACGCCGCGGGTGTCGCCCACACCTCCGAGATCTACCCCGGCACCGTCCACGGCTTCACCATGTCCGACACCGACGCGTTCAGCGCCTCCGGGCTGCAGCGCCACTGGGACCGCCTGCTCCCCCTCCTGGACCGCACCGTGGGCGTCAGCTGAGACTCCGGCCGGAGGACCGGGCCGAACCATTCGGCTCCGTGTGGCCGCAGGGCCGCCCCCGCCGGCTCGGGGGCGGCCCCCAGGGCCTCCCACCCGTGCCCCCTGAACGGTGTGCGCCGCCGTCGTGTGATCCACTGTCCTGGCGGGGGAGCGTCACGAACAGGAGCACGTCGCCTTGTCCACCTACCGCCAGCCCGGCCTCGTCCTCACCGACCGCCGCTTCACCGTGCCCCTCGACCACGCCCGCCCCGGCGGCGAGACGATCGAGGTCTACGGACGCGAGGTCGTCGCGAGTGACAAGGCGCACCGCACCGATCTGCCGTGGCTGCTCTACCTGGAGGGCGGACCCGGCTTCGGCGCGCGGCGCTTCGTCGGTCCGCAGGCCTGGCTCGGCCGGGCCGTCCAGGAGTTCCGCGTCCTCCTCCTCGACCAGCGCGGCACCGGACGCTCCACCCCCGCCAACCGGCAGACCCTGCCCCTCCGCGGCACCCCGCGCGAGCAGGCCGCCTACCTCGCCCACTTCCGCGCCGACTCCATCGTCCGGGACTGCGAGCTGATCCGCCGGGACCTCACCGGCGGCGCCCCCTGGACCGTCCTCGGCCAGAGCTTCGGCGGCTTCTGCGCCACCCACTACCTGTCCACCGCCCCCGAAGGGCTGGCCACCGTCCTCGTCACCGGCGGACTGCCGTCCCTGCACGCCACCGCCGACGACGTCTACCGCGCCGCCTACCCCCGCGTCCGCGCCAAGAACACGGCCCACTACGCCCGCTACCCCGACGACGTCGAGCGGGTCCGCCGGATCGCCGCCCACCTCCACGAGCGGCAGGTCACCCTGCCCGGCGGGGGCCGGCTCACCCCCGAGGCCTTCCAGTCCCTCGGCATCCTCCTCGGCGGCGGAGAGGGGAGCCACCAGCTCCATCTGCTCCTCGAGGACGCCTTCGTGCCCACCCCGGCCGGCCCCGCCCTCTCCGACGCCTTCCTCGAGAACGTCCAGGCCCACCTCTCCTTCGCCGGCCACCCGCTCTACGCCGTCCTCCACGAGGCCATCTACGCCCAGGGCGCGGGACCGACCGACTGGGCCGCCGAACGGGTGCGCGCCGAGTTCCCCGAGTTCGACGCGCCCAAGGCCCTCGCCGGCGACGGGCCCGTCCTCTTCACCGGGGAGACGGTCCACCCCTGGCACTTCACCACCGACCCGGCGCTGTCCCCGCTCCGCGAGACCGCCGAGCTGCTCGCGGCCCGCGCCGACTGGGCCCCGCTGTACGACCCCGCCCGCCTCGCGGCCAACGAGGTGCCGGCCGCCGCCGTGATCTACCACGCCGACATGTACGTGGACACCGCGCACTCCCTGGAGACCGCGCGGGCCGTCCGCGGCCTGCGCACCTGGGTCACCGACGAGTTCGAGCACGACGGCGTCCGGGCCGGCGGCCGGCGCGTCCTCGACCGCCTCCTCGCCCTCGCCCGCGACGAGCTGTGAGCGCGGGCGGGCGAGCGCCGTCCCTCCGCACTCCGCACGGGAGCAATCCCCGGCCCCGGGGATAGGATTCGCGGCGCAATCGATCAGCAATCGGCGCAGCAGGGGGCCCGGTGGCACACCGCGAGATTCCGGCGACCGGACGCGAGCTGAAGTTCCGGGCCCTCGTGGCCCAGCTGCGGCAGGGCATGCTCGACGGCACCTGGCCGCCCGGCAGCAAGCTGCCCACCGAGCGGGCCCTCGCCGCCGAGACCGGCGTCTCGGTGACCACCGTACGTCGCGCCTACGAGGACCTCGTCGCGCTCGGCCTGGTCGAACGCCGCCAGGGCGCGGGCACGTTCGCCGCCCACCGTCCCGAGGAGCGGCGCGCCGACCGCAGGGTGGTCGGCGTCCTCGTCCCCGACACGGCCTTCTACTACCCGCGGGTGCTGCACGGCATCGAGCAGGAGCTCGCCGCGGCCGGCGCACGGCTCGTCCTCGCCTGCTCGCACTACGACCCCGACGAGGAGGACGCCGCCGTCGAACGGCTCCTGTCCGCCGGCGTCCACGGGCTGCTGCTCGTCCCCACCCTGCACACCGCCACCGACCCGGGCCGCCGGGCCGAGGAACTCCTGGCCCTGTCCGTCCCCGCCGTCCTCGTCGAGCGCCGGCTCGCCGCGTACGGGCCCGGCGACCCCACCGAGCACGTGTGCACCGACCACGAGGGCGGCGCCTACGACGCCGTACGCCACCTGCGCGGCCTCGGGCACCGGCGGCTCGGCCTCGTGGTCCGCTCCGACGCCCCCACCACCGCCCCCATCGGGTCCGGCTTCGCCCGCGCGATCGCCGACCTCGGTCTGCCGACGCCCTGTCACCAGAGCGACGCCATGGCCGAGTGGAACCCCGAGCGCGCCGACCGGGCCGTGGCCGCGCTGCGCGCCGCGGGCGCCACCGCCGCGCTCTGCTTCGGCGACCGCGAGGCCGCGCTGGTCCTCGCCGCCGCCCGCCGGGCGGGCCTGCGGGTCCCCGACGACCTCGCCCTGATCTCGTACGACAACGAGTTCGCGGACGTCGCGGAGACCCCGCTGACGGCCGTGTCCCCGCCCAAGTTCCAGGTCGGCAGGCTCGCCGCGCAGATCCTGCTGCGCCGGCTCACCGAGGGCGGGGCCTCCCCGCTCCACCAGGTCCAGCTGCGCCCCCGGCTCGTCGTGCGCGCCTCGTGCGGGGCGGCGCCGGGGGACGGCGCGCGCCGGGACGCGCACAAAAGTCCAAGCCCCGCTCACTGATTGCTCATGGTGCCGCGCTCGCGCCGCGGGATACAAACCGTCCGAGCCCCGAGCTCCCCGCGCCGAGAGAGGGACGGACATGACCACCCACGTCGACACCGAGATCGCCAGCCAGCCCGACTGCTGGCGGCGCGCCGCCGAGATCGCCGCCGAACGGGTCGCGTTGCTGCCCCGTGCCGGGGAGCGGATCGCCGTGGTCGGCTGCGGCACCTCGTACTTCATCGCCCGCGCCTACGCCGCCCTGCGCGAGTCCCTCGGCGCGGGGGAGACCGACGCCTTCCCCGCCTCCGACCCGACCCCGCTCGGCCGCGGCTACGACCGGATCGTCGCCCTCACCCGCTCCGGCACCACGACCGAGGTCGCCGAGCTGCTCGCCCGGGCCGCCGGCCGGATCCCGACCCTGGCCCTCACCGGGGTCCCCGACAGCCCGGCCGGACACCACGCCGACACGGTGCTCGACCTGGTGTTCGCCGACGAACGCTCCGTCGTCCAGACCCGGTTCGCCACCACCGCGCTCCAACTCCTGCGCGCCGGGCTCGGCGTCGACCTCGGCCCGTCGATCGTGGACGCGGACCTCGCCCTGTACGAGCCGCTGCCGGCCGCGTGGGAGCGGCACGACCAGTTCACCTTCCTCGGCACCGGCTGGACCGTCGGTCTCGCCGACGAGGCCGCGCTCAAGCTCCGCGAGGCGGCCCGCGCCTGGACGGAGTCCTACCCGGCGATGGAGTACCGGCACGGGCCGATCAGCATCAGCGACCCCGGCAGCCTGGTCTGGTGCCTCGGCCCCGTCCCGCCCGGCCTCGCCGACGAAGTCTCCGCGACCGGCGCCCGGTTCGTCGCCGACGCCGTCGACCCGGTCGCCGCGCTGGTGCGCGCCCAGCGGCTCGCCGTCTCCCTCGCGGGCCGCCGCGGCCTCAACCCCGACCGCCCGCGCCACCTCACCCGCTCCGTGATCCTCGCCGGGGCCCGCTGACCCCCTGACGCGGCCGCGCCGCCGGCGATCCGGTCAGGGCCCCGGCCCGTATCCTGCGCCCATGACCGAGAAATCCGAACAGGCCCTGCCGCAGCTGGCCGAGATGCCCTCCGACTGGCAGCGCGCGCTCGCCGTCGTCGCTCACCCCGACGACCTGGAGTACGGCTGCGCCGCGGCCGTCGCGGGCTGGACGGACGCCGGCAAGGAGGTCGCCTACGTGCTGGTCACGCGGGGCGAGGCCGGCATCGACACCGTCGACCCGGCCACCTGCGGTCCGCTGCGCGAGCGGGAGCAGCGGGCGAGCGCGGCGGTCGTGGGCGTCGGGACCGTCGAGTTCCTCGACCACGAGGACGGCATGATCTCGTACGACCTCGGCCTGCGCCGCGACATCGCCGCCGCGATCCGCCGGCACCGGCCCGAACTCGTCATCACCCTCAACCACCGCGACACCTGGGGCCCGGAGCCCGGCGGCTTCTGGAACACCCCCGACCACCGGGCCGTCGGCCGCGCCACCCTGGACGCGGCGGCGGACGCGGGCAACCGCTGGATCTTCCCCGAGCTCACCGAGCAGGGCCTCGAACCCTGGAACGGGGTCCGCTGGGTGGCCGTGGCCGGTTCGAACCTGCCGACCCACGCCGTCGACGCCCGCCCGGGACTGGAGCGCGCCCACCGCTCGCTCCTCGCCCACCGCACGTACATCGAGGCGCTGACCGACCGGGACCCGGAGGAGTACGTCCGCGACTTCGTCGCCGAGTCGACCGGCCGCGCCGCCGCCCGCTTCGGCGGCCGCCCCGCGGTGGCGTTCGAGGTGTTCCCCCGCTGACGGGCCGGAGCTAGTCTCACCCCAGGAATCTGACGCATCGTCAGGATGCTGGGGGTGTGCGGTGATCGACACGCTCGACCACACCGTCCCGAAGGGTGAGGAACGCCTCTCCCTCCGGGTCGAGGACGGCGTCGGGGTGCTCACCCTGTGCCGCCCGGAGAAGCTCAACGGCTGGAGCTGGGAGGCGAGTCGGCAGCTCGGCGTGTTCGCCGACCGGATCCGCTTCGACGAGCGGATCCGGGTCGTGCTGCTGCGCGCCGAGGGCCGGGCCTTCTGCGCCGGCATCGACGTCACCGCGCCCGGTGGCGCCATCACCGGCCGGTCGGCGGCCGAGCGGACCGAGCACTACGCCGAGGGCATCCGCTGGGTCCACGAGCGGTTCGCCGCCTTCGCCCGGCTGCCGCAGCCGATCGTCGCAGCCGTCCAGGGCTACTGCCTCGGCTTCGGCTTCGAACTGGCCCTCATGGCCGACATCCGCATCGCCGCAGAGGACGCCGTCTTCGCCCTCCCCGAGACCGGCATCGGCGTCGCCGTGGACGCGGGCGGCGATCTGCGCATCGCCCGCGAGGCCGGGGCCGGCTGGGCCAAGTACCTCGCGCTCACCGGCCGGCGGATCGACGCGGCCACCGCCGCCCGGCTCGGCCTCGTCCAACAGGTCACGCCCGTCGCCGACCTGGCCCGGGAGGCCGCCGGGACGGCGGCCGTCATCGCGGCGGCGGCCCCGCTCGCCGTCCGCGCCGTGAAGCGCGACGTCGACGCCTACGCCGACCAGGGGATGGCCGCCGCCCTCGACCGCACCGCGCTCGCCGCCGCGCTCACCCTCACCTCCGAGGACGCCCGCGAGGGCTACGCGGCGAAGGCGGCCCGCAGGCCGCCCCGATTCGAAGGCCGCTGACCCGGCCCGCGCCCGCTCACATCGAGGGGGACGGCTTCAGGACGGCGAAGGGCGCCCCGAACGGGTCCGCGAACCAGGCGATCCGGCCCACCTGCGGCACGTCCGCCGGCGGCATCAGGACCGAACCGCCGCTCTCCTGCACCGTCGCGGCGGTCATGTCGGGGTCCGTCACCATGAAGTACGGCACCCAGCGCGAGACGCTCGCCCCGGCCTGGAGCGGGGCCGCGCCGCCGAACGAGGCGTCCTTCAGGTCGCCCTCGGCCGTGGAGATCACCCGGTACGTCATGCCCGGCGCGTCCATCGTCTCCCAGCGCCAGCCGAACAGCGCGCCGTAGAAGGCGAGGGTGGCCTCCGGGTCGCCCGTGTGCAGCTCGACCCACAACAGGGCGTCGGGCTCCGAGGTCCGGTCCAGGCCCTTGACCGTGCCCGGCTGCCACACGGCGAACCGCGCGCCGCCCGGGTCGGTCAGGGCGGCCATCCGGCCCGCGTCCATGACGTCGAAGGCCGCCATGCGCACCGTCCCGCCGTTGGCCTCGGCCGCGTGCGCGGTGGCGTCCGCGTCCGGCGTCTGGAAGTAGACGGTCCAGGCGCTGCTCGCGCCCTCCTCGGTGAGCGGGCCGAGCGCCCCGACCGTCCGGCCGCCCTGCTGGAAGAAGCCGTAGCCGCCCGCGTCGGGCCCGGCGGAGGCGAAGTCCCAGCCGAAGACCCGCCCGTAGAACGTGGCGGCGGCGTCGGTGTCGGGGCTGCCGAGATCGATCCAGCTGGGCGAGCCCGTGGTGAAGTCCGTACCGAGCATGGGGTGAATCCCGTCCTTCCGGTGGATGAAGATCTTTCGGTCACCATGGCCGATCCTCGCCCCCGCCCCCGGCCCGTGCCGCCCTGTCGGCCGGGTTTCATCCGCACGGCCTACCGCGCGTCGGGCCCCGCCGCGAACCGCCCCCGCCCCAGCTGGGTGCGCACCGGCACCACGGGCTCGTTGACGAGGGAACGCCGCTGCCAGTTCGCCCCGTCCACCACCAGCGTGTGCCCGCTTACGAAGCGGGCGTACGGGGAGGCCAGGAAGGTCGCCGCCCAGCCCAGCTCGCGGGGCAGGCCCACCCGCAGCGCCGGCTGACGGGCGTCCAGCCCTCCCGGGGTCCGGTCCAGGCTCTCCCGGATGTCCGCCACCATGTCCTCGTGCGGCATGAGCCCCGGCACCAGGCCGTTCACCTGGATCCCGTACGGTCCCCACTCCACGGCCAGGGTCTCGGTCAGGTTCTTCACCCCGGCCTTCGCCGCCGCCGAGTGCGCGTGCCCGGGCCCGCCCGTCCAGGCGTAAGAGGCCCCGACGTTGACGACCGAGCCGGGCGTCCCGGCCGCCAGATGCCGCCGGGCGAACTCCCGCGTCGTGAACCAGGTCCCGTTGAGCGTGATGTCCACGACCGCCCGCCAGCCGTTCGGTGACAGGTCCTCCGCCGGCACGGGGAAGTTCGCGGCGGCACAGTTCACCAGCACGTCCGGGCGGGCGCCGAGCCGCGCCTCGCAGGCGTCGAACACGGTGGCGAGCCGCTCCGGCTCGCGGATGTCGCACGCCCCGGTCACCACCCGCGTCCCCGCGACCCCGGCCAGCTCCTCGCGCGCCGCCGCGAGCCGCGCGGCGGTCCGCCCCACGATCGCCAGATCCGCCCCCAGCCGCGCGAACTCGGCGGCGATCGCCTTCCCGAGCCCGGACCCCCCACCGGTCACCAGGACCGCCCGCCCTGCGAAGGTGCCCGCGGGCAGCGCGGCGGCGCCGAGCGGGGGAGGCGCGGGCAGCCCCGGCGGATGCGCACTCGTCTCGTCCGTCATGGCGCATCGATAGCGCGCGGCCCGCGAGAACGGAAGGCCCGGGGAGGCGATCGGCGCGTGGCGGAGGTGGCGAGAGGGCCGCGGGCGGTCAGCCGGTGGGGCGCGTAGGGGGCTCCGGCGCACGTTGCCGGGGCGTCGTCGGGGCGCCAGGGGCGCCGACGAGGCTCGGAGGCAGCGCGGATGGGCGTTGCGGGCCGTTGGCGGGGCGCCGGCCTGTGTTGCCGGGCCGTCGTCCGGGTGCCGGCGGGTGTTGCCGGGCCGTCGTCCGGCGCCGGCGGCCCTTTGCGGGCCGCCGCCGGGCCCCGGAGGGGGCTCCCCGGCCCGGAGCGAAGGGCCCGGGCGGTCATGCCACCCCCGCGCCCGCCTTCCGGTCCAGATCCGCGAACAGCAGGTCCGCGTTGACCATCGCCGCGGCGCGGTAGCCGCCGCTCGCCGCGTTCACCACCTGCTCCTGCGCGCCGATCACGTTCCCCGCCGCCCACACGCCCGGCACGCTGGTCCGGAACGTCTCGTCGACCGTGACGAAGGTGCCGAGCGGCGTCTCGTGCGTGGCCGCGCCCAGTGCGGTGAGCAGCCCGTCGCGGGGCCTCGTCCGGGTGCCCACGAAGAGCACCTCGCGCGGTACGACCCGCCCGTCCGCCATCCGTACGCCCGTCAGCCCGCCCTCCTCGACCACCAGGCCCGCCACCTCGCCGGTCACGACCGTCACGCCGGCCGCGGCGAGCCGGGCCGTGTCCTCGGGCGAGGGGTCCGGGGCGGTGTGCAGGAAGAGGGTCACGTCGGGGGACCACTGGGAGACCATCAGGGCCTGGTGCGCCGGCATCACCGGATGCGCGAGGACACCGAACGCCCGGTCGCGGACCTCCCAGCCGTGGCAGTACGGGCAGTGGAGCACGTCCTTCCCCCACCGCTCGGCCACGCCGTCGACCGCCGGGAGCTCGTCCGCCAGACCGGTGGTGACGACCAGCCGGCGCGCCCGGAGCCGCCGCCCGTCCGCGAGCGTCAGCGCGAAGCCCGCGTCCCCGTGCGGGACGGCGCCGGTGACCAGGCCGTGCGTCCGGTCCACGCCGTACGCGGCGATCTCCTGCCGCCCGGCCGCCAGGAAGTCGGCCGGGCTCATGCCGTCCCGGGTGAGATAGCCCTGCATGTGGGCGGCGGGGGCGTTGCGCGGCTCGCCGGCGTCGACCACGAGCGTCCGGCGCCGGGCCCGGCCCAGGACCAGGGCCGCGCTGAGCCCGGCCGCGCCGCCGCCGACCACCACCACGTCGTACGTGCCGGCCCCGGCCTCCGTGCCGGCCCCGGCCTCCGTGCCGGCCCCGGCCTCCGTGCCGGCCCCGGCCTCCGTGCCGGCCCCGGTCTCCGTGTCGGCCTCGGCCTCGGTCCTGATCTGGGTCCTGATCTGGGTCTCGGTCTCGCCGAGGGGGTTCTCGTTCATGCCGCGAGAGTGACCCGGTGCCGCATGTTTGACAAACAGAGTTGCTGTTTCTGCAATGGATGCATGACTGCCGCAGACCGCCACGACCACCGCCACGACCACAGCCGTGCAGAGCCCCGTGAAGACCGCCGCGAGGACCGGGGCGAGGGCCACCGCGAAGACGCCCGGATCGACGACGTCCTGAACGAGGTCGGCCCCCGCCTGCGCCGCATCCGGCGCGAGCGCGGCGCCACCCTCGCCGAGCTGTCCACCGCCACCGGCATCTCGGTGAGCACCCTCTCGCGCCTGGAGTCGGGGCAGCGCAAGCCCAGCCTCGAACTGCTGTTGCTGATCGCCCGCGCCCACCAGGTGCCGCTGGACGAGCTGGTCGGCGCCCCGCCGGTCGGCGACCCGCGCGTCAAGGCCAGGCCGATCGTCCGCCACGGCCGCACGATGTACCCGCTCACCCGCCAGCCCGGCGGGCTCCAGGCCTACAAGGTCGTGCAGGAGGCCGGCTCCGAGGTGCCCGACCCGCGGGTCCACGAGGGCTACGAGTGGCTGTACGTGCTGTCCGGGCGGCTGCGGCTCGTCCTCGGCGAGCACGACGTGGTGCTGGGCGCCGGCGAGGCCGCCGAGTTCGACACCCGGGTGCCGCACTGGTTCGGCCCGGCGGGGGACCGGCCGGTGGAGTTCCTGAGCCTGTTCGGCCCGCAGGGCGAGCGGATGCACGTACGGGCGCGGCCGAAGAGCTCCTGAGGCCCCGTCCGGCCGGGCCGACGGCGCCGACCGGGGCCTGTCTCAGGCGTTTCCCGGCGCCGGCCGGGCGCGTCCCAGGCATTCCCGGCGCCCGCGAGCCGGCCGGGCCGGGCGGGGGCGACAGCCGGGGCGCGCGCTCCCGGGTGGGACGTCCGCGGTGATCGCATGGCGGGCGAATCCGGCAGCGGCGGAAAGAGGACGTGCGAGTCCGGTTCCGCGAAGCCAAGCGACCGCTTAGTATGCGAGCGATCCCGCAGGACGCGCGACAGCACATGGAGGCCCCGATGCAGGCATGGCGAGTGCACGAGAACGGTGAACCGGGCGAGGTGATGCAGCTCGACGAGACCGGACGCCCCGAGCCGGGCCCCGGTCAGGTGCTGCTCAAGGTCCGCGCCACCGGGCTCAACTTCCCGGACGCCCTGCTGTGCCGGGGCCAGTACCAGGTGCGGCCCCCGCTCCCCTTCACGCCGGGCGTGGAGATCTGCGCCGAGACGGAGGACGGCCGCCGCGTCATCGCGACCCCGGCCCTGCCGCACGGCGGCCTCGCGGAGTACGCGGTCGCCGACGAGGTCGCCCTGCTGCCCGCGCCCGAGGCGCTGGACGACGCCGAGGCCGCCGCCCTGCACATCGGCTACCAGACCGGCTGGTTCGGCCTGCACCGCAGGGCCGGCCTGCGGGAGGGCGAGACGCTGCTCGTGCACGCCGCCGCGGGCGGGGTCGGCAGCGCCGCCGTCCAGCTCGGCAAGGCGGCCGGCGCCACCGTCATCGGCGTCGTCGGCGGCGCCGACAAGGCGGCGGTCGCCCGTGACCTCGGCTGTGACGTCGTGGTCGACCGGCACGCCGAGGACGTCGTCACGGCCGTCAAGGAGGCCACCGGCGGCCGTGGCGCCGACGTGATCTACGACCCGGTCGGCGGCGCCGCCTACCAGCAGTCCGCCAAGCTGGTGGCCTTCGAGGGCCGGATCCTGATCGTCGGCTTCGCGAGCGGCACCGTCCCGGCCCCCACGCTCAACCACGCCCTGATCAAGAACTACTCGATCGTGGGCCTGCACTGGGGCCTCTACAACCTCAAGGACCCGGCCGCCGTCCTGCGCTGCCACGAGACCCTCACCGAGCTCGCCGCGAAGGGCCTCGTCAAGCCCTACGTGAGCGAGCGCGTCGCCTTCGACGCCGCCGCCGACGCCGTGCAGCGCATCTCCGAGGGCACCACCACCGGCCGCCTCGTCGTCCTTCCGGAAGGAGCCCGCGCATGACGGCAGACCGTACCGGCGCCGCCGAACTCGTCGAGCGCACCCGGCGGTTGCTCGCCGAGCACCCGCCCGCCACGACCGACCGCCGCGACTTCCTGCGTGCCCGCTTCGACGCCGGTCTCGCCTGGGTGCACTACCCGGTGGGCCTCGGCGGACTCGACGCCCCGCGTTCCCTCCAGGCCGTCGTCGACGCCGAACTCGCCGCCGCCAAAGCCCCCGACAACGACCCCCGCCGGATCGGCATCGGCCTCGGCATGGCCGCCCCCACCCTCCTCGCGTACGGCTCCGAGGAGATCAAGGAGCGTTTCCTGAAGCCTCTGTGGGTCGGCGAGGAGGTCTGGTGCCAGCTCTTCAGCGAGCCGGGCGCCGGCTCCGACCTCGCCGCTCTCGGCACCCGCGCGGTGCGTGACGGCGACGACTGGGTGGTCGACGGGCAGAAGGTGTGGACCTCCAGTGCCCATGTGGCCCGGTGGGCCATCCTCATCGCCCGCACCGACCCGGACCTGCCCAAGCACCGGGGCATCACCTACTTCGTCTGCGACATGACCGACCCGGGCGTCGAGGTCAGGCCGCTGCGCCAGATCACCGGCGAGGCCGAGTTCAACGAGGTCTTCCTGACGAACGTCCGCATCCCCGACGCCCACCGCCTCGGCGAGGTGGGCGACGGCTGGCGGGTCGCGCAGACCACCCTCATGAACGAGCGCGTCTCCATCGGCGGCGCCCGCGTCCCCCGCGAGGGCGGCATGATCGGCAAGGCCGCCGAGACCTGGCGGTCCCGCCCCGAGCTGCGCACCCACGACCTGCACCGCCGGCTGCTCGACCTGTGGGTCGACGCCGAGGTGGCCCGGCTCACCGGGGAGCGGCTGCGCCAGCAGCTCGTGGCCGGCCAGCCCGGTCCCGAAGGCAGTGCCATGAAGCTCGGCTTCGCCCGTCTGAACCAGGCCGTCAGCGCCCTGGAGGTGGAACTCCTGGGCGACGAAGGCCTGTTGTACGGGGACTGGGCGATGGCCAGGCCGGACCTGGTCGACTTCACCGGCCGCGACGCGGGCTACCGCTATCTGCGCGCCAAGGGCAACTCGATCGAGGGCGGCACGACCGAGGTGCTGCTCAACATCGTCGCCGAGCGGGTCCTGGGCCTGCCCGCCGAGCCCCGCAACGACAAGGACGTCGCCTGGAAGGACCTCGCCCGATGACGGAACCCACGGCCACGGCCGACCTGCTGTACTCCGACACCGAGGACGACCTGCGGGCCGCGGTCCGCTCCCTGCTCTCCGACCGGGCCGACGCGCAGACCGTGCTCGGCCGCATGGAGGGCGACAGCCCGTACGTCCCCGGGCTCTGGGAGGCCCTCGGCGGCGGGATCGGCGCCGCCGGACTGCTCGTCCCCGAGAAGCTCGGCGGCCAGGGCGCGAGCCACCGCGAGGCCGCCGTGGTCCTGGAGGAGCTCGGCCGGGCGGTCACCCCCGTCCCGTACCTCACCAGCGCGGTGGTGGCGACCGAGACGCTGCTGGCGCTCGGCGCCGACGACGGTCCCGTCGCGGAGCTCCTCGCGGCGCTGGCGGGCGGCGGCAGCGTCGCCGTCCTCGCGGTCCCGCTCTCGACCGCGCCGGCGGACACGGGTGTCCGCTCCGGCCCCGTGCCGGCCGTCGCGGACGCCCTCGCCGCCGACGTCCTCCTCGTCCCGCGCGCCGACGGACTGTACGCCGTCCCCGCCGGCGACGCGGTGATCACCCCGCGCTCCTCGCTCGACCTGACCCGGCCGCTGGCCGTGGTCGACGCGGACGGTGCCGCCGGCACCCGCCTCGCCGGTGCCGAGGCCTCGGCCGCCGCCGTCCGGCGGGGACTGCTCGCCGGGGCGGGGCTGCTCGCCTCCGAGCAGCTCGGCATCGCCGAGTGGTGCCTGGAGGAGACGGTCCGGCACACGAAGGAACGGCACCAGTTCAACCGGCCGATCGGCTCCTTCCAGGCGCTGAAGCACCGGATGGCCCAGCTCTGGCTGGACCTCGTGGGTGCCCGCGCCGCGGCCCGCGCCGCGGCCGACGCGCTGGCGACCGGCGCCCCCGACGCCGCGCTGACGGTGGCCGTCGCCCAGGCGTACTGCTCCAGGACCGCCGTACGCGCCGCCGAGGAGTGCGTCCAGCTGCACGGCGGCATCGGCATGACCTGGGAGCACCCCGCGCACCTGGCGCTGAAGCGGGCCAAGTCCGACCAGACGGCGCTGGGTTCGGCCGGCCGGCACCACGACGCCATCGCCGCGCTGGTGGACCTGCCCGCCCCCAGGTAAGGGGCCCATGCGTCCGCACCCCTCTACATGCTGTTTAATTGCGAGCTGTTCGCAATAACAGTTGATCTTCAAGAGGGGTGTGGACACCATGGCCGCCCGATCCGTCCGACGCGCGACCGCCGCGACACTCGCCGGGGCCACCGCCCTTGCCGCGGCGGCCTGCTCGAACCCCGGCGGCACCGGCGGCCCCGGAGGGCCCAAGGATTCCGCGGTCGTCGGCATCGCCTACGAACCGGAGACCCTCAGCCCCCTCCTCGGCTACGGCAAGGACGGCAACTCCAAGATCTTCGACGGGCTGCTCTCCTTCGACGCCGACATGAAGCTGCGCCCCGCCCTCGCCGCCGCCCTGCCCACCGTCAGCGCCGACGGCCTGACGTACACGTACAAGCTGCGCCACGGCGTGAAGTTCAGCGACGGGCAGCCCTTCACAGCCGAGGACGTCGTCTTCACCTACCGGACCGTGCTCGACCCGAGGACCAACAACGCCTCACGCACCGAGCTCGACGCGCTCAAGGACGTCAGGGCCGTCGGCGAGGACACCGTCGTCTTCACCCTCAGGTACCCCTACGCGCCCTTCGCCCAGCGCACCGTCCTCGCCATCGCCCCCGAGCACGTCGCCGGCCGCCAGGACGTCAACACCGGCCCCTTCACGACCGAGCCGGTCGGCACCGGCCCGTACGTCCTCACCGGCTGGTCCAGGGGCGAGAAACTGACCTTCCAGGCCAACCCCGCCTACTGGGGCGGCGCTCCGGCCGTCAAGAAGCTCACCATGGCCGTCATCAAGGACGACGACGTCCGCGCCACCCGGCTGCGCGCCGGCGACCTCGACGCCGCCGTCCTGCCGCCCGCCCTCGCCGAAGGATTCAAGGGCGACCGGACGAAGCGGACGTACACCGCCACCACCTACGACTACCGCACCGTCACCCTCCCCACCCACAACCCGGTCGCCGGCGACGTGGCCGTCCGCCGCGCCCTCGACCTCGCCGTCGACCGGCAGACCATGGTCGACAAGATCCTCGAAGGCGCCGGCAAGCCCGCCTACGGCCCCGTCCCGACCGACAGCCCGTGGTTCGCCCAGGGCACCGAACGCCGCCACGACCTCGCCGGGGCGCGGAAGATCCTCGACGAGGCCGGCTGGAAACCCGGCCCCGACGGCGTCCGCGTCAAGAACGGCGTGCGCGCCGCCTTCCCGCTCTGGTACCTCTCCGGCGACAAGCTCCGCCAGGACCACGCCCTCGCCTACGCCTCCGACGCCAGGAAGGCCGGCATCGCCGTCACCACCCAGGCCGGCACCTGGGAGGTCATCGAACCCCGCATGAAGACCGACGCCGTCCTGGCCGGCGGCGGCTCACCCGGCGATCCCGACTTCGACCAGTACCTCCTCCTGAAGTCCGACCTCGCCGGCGACGGCTTCAACAACATGGCCCGGTACGCCGACCCGACCGTCGACCGGGCGCTGGAGGCCGGCCGCCGCACCGACGACCCCGCCGAGCGCCGGGCCGCCTACGACACCGTCCAGCGGCAGCTCGTGAAGAACCCCGGCTACACCTTCCTCACCCACGTCGACCACCTCTACGTCGTCGACGACCGCTGGGACGCGACACCCGGCGGCGGCCTCAGCACCCAGGTCGAGCCGCACGACCACGGCCTCGGCTCCGGCCCCTGGTGGAACATCGAGGACTGGCGGCCGAAGAACGCCGGAGCGACCACGAAGTGAGCCGCCGCCTTCCCTGGGGAGCCATGACCCGGATGACGGGACGGCGCGCCCTGGCCGCCGTCCCCGTCCTCCTCGCGGTCACCCTCGCGGTCTTCGCCGTGGCCGCCGCCTCCCCCTTCGACCCCGTCAAGGCCTACGCCGGCACCGCCGGACTCACCGCCTCGCAGGAGAACCTGGACCAGCTGCGCGCCAACCTCGGCGCCGACCGGCCCTGGCTCACCCGCTGGTGGGAATGGCTCGGCCACGCCGTCCGGGGCGACCTCGGCGACTCCGGCGTCATGCGGCAGCCCGTCGCCGACGTGATCACCGAGCGCGTCGGCTGGTCCGCGCTGCTCGCCGGCACCGCCTTCCTCGTCGCCCTCACCCTCGGCACCGCCCTCGGCGTCCTCGCGGGGCGCCGCCGCGGCGGCCTCCTCGACCGGGCCGTCAGCTCCGCCGCGTACACGCTGGAAGCCGCCCCCGCCTTCTGGCTCGGGCTGCTCGCCCTCTGGTTCTTCGCCCTGAAGCTGGGCGCGCTGCCCGCCGGCGGCCTCACCGACACCGCGAGCGACACCGTCACCGTCGGCCAGGTCGCGCGCCACCTCGTGCTGCCCGCGCTCGTCCTCGGGATCTCCCAACTGCCCTGGTTCTACCTCTACGTACGCCAGGGGGTCGGCGACGCCCTGGAGGAGGACCCGGTACGCGGCGCCCGCGCCCGCGGACTCGCCGAACGGACCGTCCTCACGGGCCACGCCCTGCGCTCCGGCATGCTGCCCGTGCTCACGCTCGTCGGCTCCCGCGTCCCCGAACTCATCACCGGCGCCCTCCTCGTCGAGACGGTCTTCAGCTGGCCCGGCGTCGCCGCCGCCACCGTCCAGGCCGCCGTCTCCGTCGACTTCCCGCTGCTCGCGGCCCTCACCGTGCTCGCCACCGCGGCCGTGCTGCTCGGCAACCTGCTCTCCGACCTCCTGTACGGGCTCGCCGACCCGAGGGTGGGCTTCGATGGCTGACCCCCGCACGCGGCGGATCCGCCTGTGGAGCTCCGCCCTCACCATCGGAGCCGTCGTTCTCGCCGTGCTCCTCGTCCCGCCGTTCGTCCAGCTGGACGAACAGGCCGTCGACCTCGGGCGGAAGCTCCTGCCGCCCTCCTGGGAACACCCCTTCGGCACTGACGACGTCGGCCGCGACCTGCTTCTGCGCTGCGTCTACGGCCTGCGGATCTCCCTCCTCGTCGGCCTGGTCGCGGCCCTCGTCGCCGGCGTCGTCGGCACCGCCGTCGGTGCCGCGGCCGGCGCGATCGGCGGCCGTTTCGACCGGTTCGTGATGCGGATCGTCGACGGCTTCTCGGCCGTGCCGCACCTGCTGCTCGGCATCTTCGTGGTGGCCATGTTCCGGCCCGGGGTCTGGCCCGTGATCCTGTCCGTGGCGGTCACCCACTGGCTGTCCACCGCCCGGATCGTCCGCTCCGAGGTCCTCTCGCTGCGCTCCCGGCCCTTCGTCGACGCGGCGGTCTCCGGCGGTTCCTCGCGGTGGCGGATCGCCGTACGGCACCTGCTGCCGGCGGTGCTCCCGCAGGCCGGGCTCGCCGCCGTCCTCATGGTGCCGCACGCCATGTGGCACGAATCCGCGCTGTCCTTCCTCGGTCTCGGGCTGCCCAGCCACCGGGCCGGCCTCGGCAACCTCGTCCAGACCGCCCGCTCCTCGCTGCTCGCCGGAGACTGGTGGCCCACCCTCTTCCCCGGCCTCCTCCTCGTCGTGCCGACCCTCGCCCTCGCCGGACTCGCCGGAGTCTGGCGCGACCGGCTCGACCCGCGCCGCCGATCGGAGCTGATGCTGTGAACGAGCGGATCGCGCGCGCCCTCGACGCCGTCACCGCCGAGCGCGCCTCCGACGCCGTGCTCGGCGTCCGCGGCCTCACCGTCCGCTTCCGGCTGCGCGGCGGGCGCACCGTCGCCGCCGTCACCGATGTCTCCTTCGACCTCGCGGCGGGGGAGTGCCTCGCCCTCGTCGGCGAGAGCGGCTGCGGCAAGTCCGTCCTCGCCTCCGCCCTCCTCGGTCTCCTCCCCGGCAACGCGGAGACCACGGGCACCGCGCTCCTGGCGGCCGGCCCCGGCCCCGGCGCGGCCGAGGCACATACCGGCACCGACCGGCACGGTGGGGCGGCGGTCGGTGTCGGTCGGGGCCTGCGCGGCGATGGGGCGGTGGTCGGTGTCGGTCGGGGCTCGCCCGGTGAGGCGGCGGTCGGTGACGGCCGGGGCTCGCGCGCCGAGGCGGTGCACCCGCCCGTCCTCGATCTGCTCGCCGCCGACGAACGCACCCTCGCCCGCACCGTACGCGGCCGGCGCGTCGGGCTCGTGCCGCAGAGCCCCGCCGCTCACCTCACCTCGGTGCGCACCGTACGTGCCCACCTGGAGGAGACCGTACGGGCCCTCACCGACACCCCACGACGCGAGCGGCGCGCGGCGGCCGAGGCGGCCGCCGCACGGGCCGCGTTCCCGGCCGGGCACCTCGACCGCTACCCCCACGAACTGTCCGGGGGCCTCGCCCAGCGGGCCGCCACCGCGCTCGCGCTCATCGGCGACGCGCCGCTGCTGCTCGCCGACGAACCCACCACCGGACTCGACCGTGAGCTCGTCGACCGCACCGCCGACGAGCTGCGCCGCCACGCCGACCGGGGCAAGGCCCTGCTGCTGATCACCCACGACCTGGCGGCGGCCCGCCGGGTCGCCGACCGGGTGGCCGTCATGTACGCCGGGCGGATCGTCGAAGTCGCCGCCGCCGCCCGCTTCTTCGGCGACCCGGGCCCCCGCCACCCCTACGCCCGCGGGCTCCTCGACGCCCTGCCCGATCGGGAGTTCACCCCGATCCCCGGACTGCCGCCGGAACTCTCCGCCCTTCCTGAGGGCTGCGCCTTCGCCCCCCGGTGCGCCCGGGCGAGCGCCTCCTGCGCGGTGCGGCCGGAGTTCCGGGCGGGTGCCGCCTGCCACCACCCGCTGGGAGCGTCCCGTGCTTGAACTCCACTCCGTCACCGCCGGATACGAACCCCGCACCCCCGTCGTCCGGGGCGCCACCCTCACGGTCGCCCCCGGCGAGGCCGTCGGTCTGCTCGGTCCGAGCGGCTGCGGCAAGTCCACCCTGGCCCGGGTCGCCGCGCTGCTGCACCGGCCCGACGCGGGCCGGGTCGTCCTCGACGGCACCGAGGTCCGGACCTGGCGGCACCGCGCCCCGCGCGCCCTGCGCACCGCCGTCGGCGTCGTCTTCCAGCAGCCCCGCCTGTCCGCCGACCCCCGGCTGCGGCTCGCCGACCTGATAGCCGAACCACTGCGTGCGACCGGCCGCCGAGAACGCGTCCGGGAACGCCTCGCCGCGCTCGTGCCGACGGTCGGCCTCACCGAGGACCTGCTCGCCCGCCGCCCCCACGAGGTCAGCGACGGCCAGCTGCAACGCGCCTGCCTGGCCCGTGCCCTGGTCCTGCGGCCCCGTTGGCTGGTCTGCGACGAGATGACCGCGATGCTCGACGCCTCGACCACCGCTGCCCTCGTCGCGGCCGTCGAGAGCTACCGCGCGGAGACCGGCGCGGGCCTGCTCGCCGTCGGCCACGACCGGATCCTCCTGGAACGCTGGTGCGACCGCACGGTCGAGTGGGCGGAGCTCACCGGCCGCCCGGGAGAGAATGCGGTATGACCAGCCCTTGGACCCGCCTGCCCGACGCCCATCCCCTCGGCGGCATGCGACCTGTCCTGGAGGCGGAGGAGTCGATCCTCGGCCACGAGCCGCGGCACGGGTACGAGGACCGCTGCTGGGTGCTGCACACGATCCACGACGGAGCGCGGCGGCTGCGCTGGCGCGAGGTCCTGGCGGGCGCGGGGAGGCGTCTGGAGGACTGGACGCACACGCCCTCGTACCGCCTCTTCCTGGGCGTCGACGGCCGTGAGAGCCACGAGGGCCCGTCGGCCGGGGAGATCGACCGCGACTGTCTTGTCCGGCTCACGGCCCTCCTCGCCCGGCACGGCGCCGACGGACCGGACACGGTGTGCTACGCCGCCCAGGCACCGATCGAGGACGTCGGCTCGCCCGTCCCGGCCCGCCGCGGCCGCCTCGCCGACGCCCCCGCGCACCACGACCGGTGTGCGGATCCGGGCGCGGGAGAGGGACAGTTCCCGGCCACCTGGTGGGCGGTCGACGGCTCCTGGTTCGTCCTGACCGACTGGGACCTGAGCGCCACGGAGGTCTTCGGCAGCGCCGCGCTCGTCGCCGACCTCCTCGCCGACGACGAGATCGAGGCCGTGCGCCTGCCGAGCATCAGGGAAGCCCTGGCCGGCGCCTGAGGAACGGCCTGCTCCGGAAAGTCACCCGGATGGCCGCCACGCCATACCGCCGTCCGGATCGTCCCTTCCGTCACACTGTCCGCCGAACGCCGCAATTCCGGTGCGGCGCAAGGAGGATGAGCGCGATGGCCATTTCCGTATCCGTGGTGCTGCTTCTGCTGATCCTGGCGGTGATCTTTCTCCGCAGCGGCGGCCTGAAGTTCTCGCACGCCCTCGTGTGCGCCCTGCTCGGCTTCTTCCTGGCGAGCACCAGCATGGCCCCGACGATCCAGAACGGGGTGGCCGCCACCGCCAACGTGGTCTCCAGCCTGAAACCCTGAGGCCGTCCCCGCTCCATCGTTTCATGATCGTGAAGTGCCCGTGAAACAGCGGGCATGTCCATGTACAAGTCAGGCGCTCCCGCCTAGCGTCGGCCGCCGGCGCGACCGTCGTACGGACCCGAGGAGCCGCATTGACCACCCGACCCCCCAGTCGGCGAGCCCGCGCAACAGCGCTGACCGCCGCCGTGAGCGCGACCGTTCTCGCGCTCGCCACGCCCGCCCTCGCCGACGAGATACCGCTCGCCCCCGGACACCGGCTCGTCGACCACTACGAGGGCGCGCCCGCCACCGCCCGCCCCGTCCCCGCCGAGGCCCCGCCCCAGCACCCCTACCTCGCCCCCAACGGGCGCAGCGGCATGCACGCCGACGCCGCCGGCAGCGGCACCCACCCCTACTCCGGGCCGCTCGGCCGCGAGCCGCGCGTCGACAGCGAGAAGATCGCCGCGCTCGGCGGCGAATGCGCCACCGTCACCTTCGACGCCGGCGGCCGGCTCGTCACCGTGTGCGGCACCTTCCAGGGCTTCCTGCTCAAGCTCCTCGACCCGCGCACCCTCGACACCCTCGCCGAGTACCAGCTGCCGCAGCGCTCCTCCACCGTCGAGGCCATCACCCGGCTCGACTTCGCGAAGATCTTCAAGGACACCTCCGGCGGCGCCTACTTCTACCTCGACGACCGCGACCGGGTCGTCCTCGCCGACTCCCGCCAGCACGTCCTGCGCATCGCCCACCGCCAGAAGCCCGACGGGGCCTGGGAGTTCGTCGTCGAGGACGACTGGGACCTCACCCCGCTCGTCCCGCACGACTGCGTCAGCTGGACCAACCTCTTCCCCAGCGGCGTCTGCGACCCCGTCACCTCCGTCATGCCCGACTGGCAGGGCCGCGTCTGGTGGGTCACCCGGCTCGGCCGGGTCGGCACCGTCGACCCCGCCACCGCCGCCATCCGCGCGATCCGGCTCGACGGCGAGGAGATCCAGAACTCCTTCTCCGTCGCCGAGGACGGCGTCTCGATCGTCTCCGACCACGCCCTCTACAGCTTCCGCGCCGACGCCGACGGCACCCCGCGGATCCAGTGGCGCCAGACCTACGACCGGGGCACCGGAACCAAGCCCGGCTCCGTGAACCAGGGCTCGGGCACCACCCCCGACCTCTTCGGCCAGAACGGCGCGCGGTACGTCGCCATCACCGACAACGCCGACGACCGCATGAACGTCCTCGTCTACCGGCGCGGCACGGACGTCGCCGCCGCCGACCGCCTCGTCTGCAAGGTCCCGGTCTTCGGCCACGGCGCCTCCACCACCGACAACTCCCTGATCAGCTGGGGCAACAGCCTGGTCGTCGAGAACAACTACGGCTACGAGAACCCCACCACGCTCACCTTCGGCCGCAGTGTCGTCGGCGGTGCCACCCGGATCGACGTCCGGCCCGACGGCAGCGGCTGCGACACCGTGTGGCAGAGCGACGTCCGCTCGCCCTCCACTGTGCCCAAGCTGTCCACCGCCAACGGACTGCTCTACTTCTACGAGAAGCGGCCCAACGCCCTCGGCATCGACGCCTGGTACCTGACGGCCGTCGACTTCCGCACCGGCGCCCGCGCCTGGTCGCGACTCACCGGCACCGGCCCCGCCTACGACAACAACTGGGCGCCGATCACCATCGGACCTGATGGGACAGCGTATGTGGGAGTCTTCAACGGGTTGGTAGCAGTGCACGACGCGAACTGAAGCGGCTGCGCCCCAGGGCCGTCACCCCTCGGGCGCTCCCGCGGGCCGCTCGGCCTGGTCGCCGCAGGGGACGACCGCCACGACTCGCCTCTCCTCGGCTCGACCTTCGATGCGGCCATCGGGGCAGGTGGGACCCCTGCCCGAGGAGGTGAACGTCAACCTCGACCGGGGCTACGACAACAACAAGTCCTGTAATCCGCCAGCCGAGTCGGGCTTCACCGTCCGATGCTCAACGAGCCGCTACCGCTGGGACGGCCGCCCCACCACCCGACGCCTCAAGTGATCCATCTGCCGGTCGGCCCTAATCGAGTGCGAGAGTTCCGGTACGGGTGGTACAAGGTCCGCGTGACTGATCATCTCTCCTTCCCCACCCTGCTGCGGATGATTGACGAGCGTTCCGCCGCGTTCCGCGCCGCCGTCGCCGCGGCCCCCAGCCTCGACGCCGACGTCCCGTCCTGCCCGGGCTGGACGCTGTACGACCTGGCGAACCACCTCAGTGAGGGGAACCGCTTCTGGGCCTACATCGTGCTGAACACCGCGCCGGGTGACGAACGGCCCAGCAAGGACGGGCTGGCGGCGCCCAGGGAGCGCGAGGAGCTCATAACCTGGCTGGCCGACTCGACGGAGCAGCTGCTCACCGCCCTGCGCGAGGCCGGCCCGGACCGGGGCTGCTGGGCCTGGTGGGAGCCGCTGGCCTCGCCGCACACGGTGGCCGCCGTGGCCCGCCGCCGCGTCCCGGAATCACTGATCCACACCTACGACGCCCAGCTGGCCTCCGGTAATCCGCAGGAGCTGCCGACGACCGAGGCGGTCGACGCCGTCGAGGAGTTCCTCGCCACCGTCTGCACCGTCACGGTCCCGTGGCCGGGCGAGCCCGCCACCATGGACTACCACGCGGCCGAGGCCGGCTCGTGGCGCCAGACGGTGGACGCCGCCGGTTCCCGCTTCACCCGCCTCACCGCGGCGGAGGCCGCCGAGAGCAAGCCCACCGCCGCCATCCACGGCACGGCGAGCGAGATGGCCCTGCTCATGTACATGCGCATCCCGGCCGGCTCGCTGCGGATCGAGGGCGACGCCGACCTGCTCCGGCAGCTGCAGGACTGGGGCTGAGGCCGACCGGCAGACGGATCACTTGAGGCGTCGGGTGGTTGGGGAGGCCGTCCCAGCGGTAGCCGCTCGTCGAGCGTCGGATGAGCATGCGGAGCCTGATGAGAGTGGCGGCGAGGTAGAGATGGAAGTCCACGACGCGTAGCCGGAGCCGTGGACCAGCGCGAGCACGAGGTACCCGAAAACGGTCCGGTCTGGAATCCGTCGCCGGTTGCAACCAGCGGATGGCTCTTGGCGTATCCCTTCCGCAGTGCAGCAGAGCGGCGAAGTGGTTCCACAGGGGTTCCGAAAGGCATGCTGGGACCGCAGGCACGAGCGCTTCGGGTGATCACAGAGCATCAAGAACTCCATGATCCCTGAGGCTCGTGCCTGCCTTGCGTTCGGGCCCGCCTGGGCTGCCCCACTCACCATTTGCCAGTCGGTCTCAGTTCACGAACGAGTGACAACAAAGGCGCCGCACTGGCGTCAGGCAGCTAACCTGGCGCCCCCACACCGAGCACGGGGGGCGCGATGTCCGACGAACCGCCAGTCATCAAATTCTACCGGAGCACACCGACCAACACGACTCGCTTCTCGCTCGACCTGGAGAAGATTGCCGCAGCCACGTCAGCCGTCGCAGCCGCGGGCGGCGTCGTCTTCACCGGCATTACAGCAATCACCTGGGATGACTCTGGAACGCCAGCAGCCGGCCTGCCTGGGTGGTTCCTCCCCAGCGCCGGCGTGCTGGTCCTTCTCGTGACACTCGCTCTGGCGACGGCACTCATCGTAAGAGAGCGGCGTCGCGCCGCAGTGAAGAGAGAAGAACAAGTCCGCGTCGAGAATGCTGCGGAACGCCTCAAGGAGCACATGGAGCTCGCCAGCCTGGTGAACTTCAACCGCTTGCTCCTTGAGCGTTACCACGGCATCGCTACCAAGCAGGCCAACAAGTCCTTCATCAGTGCCATCGTCGCCATGGGTGTCGGGCTCGCCGTGCTCGTCGGAGCATTCATCGCCTCCATGCATTTCACGGCCCAGGGCGAGCGCCTGTTCATCGGCTCCCTCGCGGCCCTGGCCACCGGCTTCGTCGGCTACCTCAGCAAGACCTTCCTGGCCGTCTACGACCGATCGCTACAGCAGCTCAATCAGTACTTCAACCAGCCTGTTCTCAACCAGTACTTCCTGACGGCGGAGCGAATCACCGACCAGCTGGAGGGACAGAAGCGGGACGAGCTGATGACCCAGATCGTCATGGATGTGCTGGAGACCGGCAAGCAGATGCATCAGGTCACGGGAGGCGGCCCGAAGCCCAGGCCGAAGGCACCCAAGATCGGGCGCCAGCGCAGCAAGCCGCAGGCCCGGCAACAGCGCTGATCGACCAGGCAGGTGGATGAAGCCCGAGGACCGTCGCCTGGAGCTGGTTCGCGCCGACTGACCACAGTGGGCCCGTAGGCGCCGGCATGGCTACCGTAGCGCTCCTCCACAAGGGCACCAGCAGTGGCAAGCTCCAGGCGTACCCGGGCTACCCGTGGGTGATGCCACTCCGGAACATCGGCCCGCGCCCGCGTAGGTCACAGGACAGCCACACAGCCCCCACACCGCCCCCATGTCCGCCACCCTGGGCCGATGCGCAGACTCACCACCACCGCCCTCACGGCCACCCTGCTCCTGGGTCTCGCCGCCTGTGGCGGTAATGACGAACCGACGGTCACCAAGACCAGCACCCCACCCGAGCCGACCACCAGCTCCGCTATCCCTTCGGCCACCCCGACGCCATCCACCTACAAGATCGGCGAGTCCGCCAAGGTCGACGACACTCAGAACGGGGTCAAGTTCACCACCACAGTCCTTGCCTACACACAGCCGGCGAAGGGCCCGCAGCCCCCGGACGTCACTACCCAAGGTGGCGACGTCTGGGCAACCGTCGAGGCCAAGATCTGCAACGTCGAGGGCAAGACCGTGACGGTCAGCCAGTTCCCTTGGTCTCTTGCCTACGCCGACGGCACGATTGTGGAGATCACCGGTAGCACAGGCGGCGACCTCCCAAAGCCGGAGTTCCCCATGGACGAGCCAGTCAAGGCAGGCCGGTGCGTCAAGGGCAAGATCCCGTTCGCTGTAATGGCCAAGCAGCGGCCGGAACGCATCGTCTATGCACCTCAGTCGCTTGCTGACAACCCCGTCGAGTGGGCCGTGCCAGCTGAGTAGCGGAAGGTGGCGCCCCCTGTCGTTCACCTGTGACCACCTCATCCCCCTAAGCCGCAGGGGCGATCTCCTTGACTCCGCGAATGCCCGCTCGGTGCATCGCGCCTGCAACGGCGGTCGAGGTAACTGCATGCGGCCCAGCGCGCCCCATAGGGCCTCACGGAGTTGGTGACGTGCTGTACGTCGTCACAGGTTCGCCGCCCTCGGGTTATTCCTGCTGGAGCCAGGCTCACGCAACAGCGCGTGACCGTGTCATCAACCTTGACCTGATCACCCGCGCTGTCCGGTCCTTGTGCCCGGCAGCGCAACCAAGAACCCAGGTGTCGGCCCGGTCGAACCGACAGAGGGCCGACCAGGACACGCGCGAGTGGATGCCCCTCGGCGCCCGTAGGTGCGCACCGACGAGCCCCCACCTCCGCCGACGTGCAGGAGGTGGGGGCTCTGTCATCTCTACCGGCAGGTGACCCGGGTCGGATGCGCCGACTACTCGTTTGGTGTGGCCGGTTCGGTGTGCCGGACGCGCTTCTTCGACGCGACTCGACGCGGGCGCCTTCGAGGGTCTTCGCGACTCGGCCCTCGTCTGCCTTTGCCGGGGGAGTGGGAAACGCTCCCCTTCTACGAGAAGCGGCCCAACGCCCTCGGCGTCGACGCCTGGTACCTGACGGCCGCCGACTTCCGCACCGGCGCCTGACCCCTCACCGCACACGAGGGCGCCCGGGACCGCCGTGGTCCCGGGCACCCGCCTCCGTCGGGCGTGCGGTCACTCCATCTCGGGCATCTCGCCGACCGTCGTCCGCGTGTCGATCACCGCGAAGGCCGCGCCCTGCGGGTCGAGCAGGGCGGCGAAGCGCCCGAACGGACTGTCCTCCGGGCCGAACACCTTCCGCCCGCCGGCCGCCAGGGCGGCCTCGATCGCCTTGTCGCAGTTGTCGACCGCGAAGTAGATCTGGATGTACGAGGGGATCTCCGCCGGGAAGTCCTGCGCCGTCATCACCATCCGGCCGAGCAGCGGGTCGGCACCGAGGTCGAAGACCCGGTAGTCGATCTTGTCGTCCTTGATCTTCTTCGAGTTGTAGCCGAACACCGCCGTGTAGAAGGCGTCGGCCTTCGCCGGCTCACGCGTGAACACCTCGGCCCACACGTAGGTGCCCGCCTCGCCCTGGGCCTCGAAGCCCTCGTGGGTGCCGGCCTGCCACACGCCGAAGACACAGCCCGTGGGGTCCTGCGCGAGGCACATGGAGCCGAAGTCGCCCACCTGCATCGGCTCCATCAGGAGCGTGCCACCCGCGTCCTTGATCTTCTCGGCGGTGGCGGCGACGTCGGGCGAGGCGAAGTACAGACACCACGCCGACTGCGGCTCGCCTTCCTGCCCGGGCATCGGCGGGACGACCGCCGCGACCGCCTTCCCGTTCCTGTAGGCCTGGGTGTAGTTGCCGAACTCCGAGGCGGACTCGCCGAAGGTCCAGCCCAGCACGTCGCCGTAGAACGACTTCGCACCCTCGAGGTCGGTGAACATCGCGTCGGTCCAGACCGGCTCGCCGTGAGTTCGTGAGGCCATGACGATGACTCGCTTCCGATCGATGACGTCCTTGTCTCGACGCCACGCTAGCCACCTCCGGCCCACCCCGCTCGGTGACGCACGGTGCACCTCCCGGATGATCAGCCGGTGCGCGGATCAGCGGCGGAATTCGCGCGCCGGCGGGTACAGCTCCTTGACCAGAGACCAGAACACCGGGAAGTCGGGGATGTCCTTCGCCTCCCGCGACCAGCGCCCGCTGCCGGAGGTCCGCACCACGACCAGACCGTCCCCGCGCCACTCGCACCGCCGCACCCGCTCCCACGGCACCACCGCCCGCGCCGGCAGCCCGATCCCCCGCCCGTGCAGGCTCACGTCACCGAACGTGACCGCCCCGCCCGCCTCCAAGGCGTCCACGGCGGGCGGCAGCGCGCGCCGTACCGTCTCGTCGAGCACGATCTGGGCCAGCTCGCGGATCTGCGAGTCGGCGGGCCGGGGCACCGTCTCCTCGTCGAGGAACCCGCCGACCGTCACCCCCTCCCGCGGGCCGGTCCACAGCCGGTACGCGTAGTGGGTACCCGTGTAGCCGCCGTTCACATGGACGCGGGTGACGTCCTGGTGCATCGCCGTCACCCGCCGCCAGGCCACCGCCCGCGCCGTCCCGCCCTCACCCGGGCAGACCAGCCCCCGCGCGTACAGGTACACGTACTCCCCGGGCCGCAGCGCCGTCTCCCGCGCCCGCGACCACCGCCACAGGAACCACCCCGCCGCCCCGAACGGCACGAGGAGCAGCGGGATGCCGAGCCGGGGCCCGACCAGCCGGCTGGCGAGGGCGGGCATCGCGACGGAGGCCAGGACGAGAAGGAGAACGAGCGGCGGCGCCCAGGGCCGCCGCCGTAACGCACTCGGGTCGTCGGTGTGCCGGGCGCGGAACCCTCGCAGATAGGCGCCGAGGTCCGCTTCCCGTGCCGCCCGTGTCGCCGCCTCGTCCGGCGGCGGCACCGTCACCCGGTCGAGCTGCTCCATGGCGCATCCCCCCGACCGCATCATGACAGCGGCCGGAGGTTCGGACCAGGCCCCTCGCACGCCGGGGAAGTGGGATACCGCGCGCGTGCCTATCGGGCGGCGGGCAGCGCGCGCGGGATGACGTCGTAGCGGTGGAACGCCGAGTCGGGGAGCGGGAGTTCGGGGCGCCAGAACTTCAGGGCCTGGGCCGAGGGGACGAACAGGGACGTGGGCAGGGCGTCGGGCGGGAACCACTCCCAGCGCTCGATCTTGTCCGGCTCGGCGACGGCCGGGGCGCCGGTGTGCGCGTGGACCACAGTCGCCGCCGTCAGCCGGGTCAGGTCCGCCGACGTCACGGTGTCCAGGACCAGGCCGATCACCGACACGTCGGCCGGGTCGGCGACGAGCGTGGTCTCCTCGGCGAGTTCGCGGACCGCCGCCTGCTCGATGGACTCGCCCGGATCCACCTTGCCGCCGGGCAGCTCCCACACGCCCGAGCGGTGCAGCCCGAGCAGCACCCGACCGGCGGCGTCCGTCACCACCACGCCGGCACCCAGGGAGGCCTGGGCGGCGGGAGGCTGGGCGTTGCGGTGGGCGGGCGCGGTCATGGTGTCTCCTCGTACGGGGCCGATAGCTGCCACCGCCCCACCCAACACCATGCCACCGACATCCGTGCCGGGCGGGCGCGTGTGCCTGTGAGCGGGCGTTCCCCTGGTGTTGCCCGGGCGGCCGGCGCGCCTGGTGTCCCGGGCGTGCCGGGCGTGCCGGGCGTGCTCGGTCCCCCGCACGAGCCTTGGGTCCGCCTGCCCTGCGTGGCCGGTGTGCCCCGTGTCCTGGTGCCCCCGCGAGCCCCGCGTGGCTGGCGTCGCAGCGTGTCCGGTGTGCCCCGTGTGGCCGGTGTCCCGCGCGTGCCCCGCGTGCCCGATGTGTCCCGTGTGCTCGCTGGGCCCGGTGTGCTGGGGCCCGCTGATCCCGTGTGCGCGTGCCCGGTGTGCCGGGGCCCGCTGAGCGCCGGGCGGGCTCTACAGGACCGCGATGCCCAGGGGGCGCGATCCGGCCGGCAGCCGGTGGGTGGAGCCGTCGGCGAGGTCGACGACGGTAAGGCCGTCCCAGAAGCCGTCCCGGGTGAACCCGCCCGTCACGTACGCGGTCCTGCCGTCGGCGGAGACGGCGACGTCCTCGTGCGGGCCGTCCAAGGGGATCACGCGCTCGCTGCCGTCCGGCCGGCGGACGGTGAGCGACGGCCCCCGGTCGGTGTCCGGGTCGATCGGACCGGTGCCGACCGTGAGCAGCGTGCCGTCGGGGGTGACGGTGACACCGTGCTGGTGGGTGTCGGCCGTCATCGGGCGGATCTCCTGGCGTCCGGTGCGCGGGTCGACCACCACGAGGCGTTCGCCCTCGAAGGGCAGCAGCAGACGCCCGTCGGCGGGCGAGACGGCCGTGTAGTGCGGCTTCAGCCAGGACCCGAGCCCGCCTTCCGTGGCGTACGGGGCGACCTCGATCCGGCGGGTCCGCAGGCTGTCGGCCCGCACCACGGTCACGTCGAAGGAGTCGTGGTTCGTCGCGTACACCTCGGAGCCGTCGCGGGAGACGTCGACGTCGAAGGGGCGCCGGCCGACCGACGCCCGGTCGGTGACCCGGAGCGTCGCCGTGTCGATCACCTCGAGGGTGCCGTTGCCGCCGGGCACGTTGACGCCCACGTACACCCGTCGTCCCTCCGGGGACAGTGCAATGCCCATGCCGCCGCCCCGGTACTCGCCGGTGGTCACCGGGCCCGTCCTGGTCCGGTAGGGCACGAGCGCGAGGCGGGTACGCGTCTTGGTGTCCACCACGGCCACACCCTCGGCCGTCGCGACCCATGCCCGCCCGTCCGCGCCGACGACGAGACCGTACGGGGCGGTGCCGACCTCGACGGACGCGAACGGGCCCCGGGCCGGGTCGACGAACGTGACCGTGTCGGAGCCGAAGTCGGCGACGAGCAGCGTCCCCTCGGGGGTGCTGCCGGTGGGGGCGGGCACCGCGGTCGCCGGTGCGGAGGCCGTGACCGGCCGGCTCTCGGCGGACCGGGCGGGGTCCCCGGCGGCCTGGGCGCAGCCGGCGAGGAGGGCGGTGGAGGCGGCCAGCGTGACGAGGGCGCGGGTTCGTTTCATCGGCGGGCTCCCAGGGACAGGACGGCGTAAAGATCACGGGCGCGGACGGTCGCCCCGCCCCACAGCCCATGCTCGGCCCGCCCCGACCCCGCCGAGGTCATCCGATCGGCCGACCCGACGATCCCACGCCCCCCGCTGCGCCCACCCGACGCCCACCGGACCAGCCCCTCGCCTCCGCCGCGCTCGCCCCCCGTTGTGGGCAGTCGTCCCGCTGGGGCGGGACGGGTGGGCACAACGGGACGTAGCCCCTTGCCGGGCCTAGGCTTCCCGCGCCCTGACGTCGACCACTGAGGCGCGGCGCCCTCTGGCGGGCGTAGGAGCGAGGGGCGAATGCGCCGCCAGGGCGCCGTCCCGTGTGCCCACCCGTCCCGCCCCGGCGGGACGATTGCCCACACGGAGGGGGCGAAGGCCCGTTCAGGCCGGGCCCGCCCGCGGCCGGCCCCGCGCGCGCGTGGGTCGGGGCGGGCGTGGGCCGCCGCCGGGGCGCCGTCTGTGTGCCCCCCGTCCTGCCGCAGCGGGACGATTGCCCACGCGGAGGGGCGAAGGCCGGTCGGGCCGGGCACGGCCGCAGTCGGCCGCGCGCGGGCGTGGGTTCGGGCGGGCTGGGCCGCCGCCAGGGCGCCGTCCGGTGTGCCTGCTCGTCCCGCCCCGGCGGGACGATTGTCCACACGGAGGGGGCGAAGGCCGGTCGGGCCGGGCACGGCTGTGGTCGGCCGCGCGCGGGCGTCGGGCGGGGCAGGCGGGGCTGGCGCCGCCACGGCGCAGTCGCGTGTGCCCCACCCGTCGCGCCCCTGCGGGACGCGGGCCCACGGCGCAGGCCCACGGAGGGGGCGGAGGCACAGGCGTGTGGGGGCGCTCAGTGTCTCGGTAGGTTTGCCGCGCCGCCTCGGGTCACCGCGCGGACCGGGATCCCCGCGCGGTCCAGCAGGCTCGCGGCGACCGTCGCGCGGCGGCCGCTGCCGCAGAAGGTCCAGATCTCGCCGTCGCGGGGGAGCGCGCCGACGCGGGCGGGCAGCTCGGACAGGGGGATGGCCAGGGTGCCGGGGATGCCGCCCTCGGGCCGCTGCGGCCGGACGTCGAGGGCTCGGACCTCGCCCAGGCGGGCGGCCAGTTCGGTGGCGTCCGCCGTGCGGAAGGAGCGGAGCGGCCGGCCGGCCGCCGCCCACGCGTCCGTGCCGCCCGTGAGGACGCCGGCCACGTTCTCGTAGCCGATGCGGAGCAGTTGGACCACCGCCGTCACGGCGGCCTCGTCCTCCGGCTCGGGCAGGACGAGGACGAGCCGGGCGCCGAAGGGGACGACCTCCGCGACCAGGCTCGCGAAGCGCTCGTCCAGCTCCTCGCAGAGCGCCCCCGGGACGTGCCCCGCCGCGAAGGCCCGGCGGTCGCGCCCGTCGACGATCTGCGCGCCCTCGCCGGCGAGCCCCGCGACCGTCGCGGGCGACAGCGGCCTGGGCGTGGGCACGCCGCCCAGGACGGCGGGCCCGGCGCGGTTGAGCGGCGCCATGTGCCGGTAGTACGCCGGGTACGGCGGCAGGTCCGTGGCGCGCGTCGCGACGTACTCGGCCTCGTCGCGCGGCGCCAGCGCCGGGTTGTCGCGCCGTTCGGCGCCCACCGTCGTCGTACGGTCGCGCCCCCGTGCCACGGGACCGGACGCGCAGGAGCTGCCCGCGCCGTGCGTCGGCAGCACGCGGGTGGCGTCCGGCAGGCGCGTGAGCCGGTGCAGCGAGCGGTACTGCGCGCGGGCCAGCTCCTCGGTGTGCGCGGCGCCGGACAGGTCCGTGCGGCCCGCGCTGCCGACGAGCAGACTCCCGCCGGTGAAGACGGCGGCCGGCGGCCCCTCGGGGCTGTCGAGGACGAGGTACGCGGTGTGTTCGGCGGTGTGGCCGGGGGTCTCCATCGCCCGTACGGTGACGTCCCCGACGGTGATCTCGTCGTCCTCGGCGAGCGGCAGGTGGTCGAAGGCGTACGGCGCGCGGGCGGGACCCGCCACGGTGGCGCCGGTCGCGGACCGTACCTCCAGGGCGCCGGAGACGTAGTCGTTGTGGACGTGCGTCTCCAGGACGTAACGGATGCTCACCCCGCGGCCGGCGCAGCGTTCCACGAGCTCCCAGCTGTCCCGCTGCGGGTCGACGAGGGCGGCCTCGTCGCCGCTCACGAGCAGATAGCTGGTGTCGCCGAGCGACGCGGTGGTGATGACCTCGATGTCGTGCACGTCCCGTACCTCCCGCGCGTTCCACACGCCCCCGGGTTCCGCACGCCCCCGGGTTCCGCAGGCCCCCGCGTTCCGCACGCCCCCGTGCTCCGTGCGGCTCAGACGACGACCACCTCGACGGAGGCGACCGGATTGCAGCCGTAGCCCCCGGCGTTCCACGGCGCCCGCGGCGGCTGGACGTCGCCGCGCGCGTCGGTCGCGCGGGCGAGGACCCGGAAGCGGCCGGGGGAACGCGGGGTCCAGGCGAAGGACCAGTCCGTCCAGGCGTACGGCCCCGAGGGCGCCGCCAGGACCGCGTCGCGCCAGGGGTCCGCCTCCGCGTCCGGCTCGTCCTCGTGCACGGTCCGCACCTCGACCCGCCGCACCACCGCTCCGTCGCCCGTCCAGGCGTGCCCCCGCACCACGGTCTCCCGGCCGCGTCGCAGGTCGTCGTCCTGCTCGGGGGCGGTGATCAGCGACTTGACCCGGAGTCCGGCGACGGGCGCGCCGACGGCGCCGTCGGCGTCGACGTACACGTACTCCTCGGTCTGGAACACCCCCGCGAACGGCTCGGTCACCGCCCGCACCCCGGCCAGCCACTTCACGTCGGCCACGGCGAACCGTCCGGGCACCACCAGCCGTACCGGCGCGCCGTGTTCGGGGGTGAGGGGCGCGCCGTCGAGCCGGGTGGCGAGCAGGGTGTCCGGGTGGAGGGCGACGGCCGGCGGCAGACTCCGCTCGAACGCGGTCCGCCGACCGCGTACGGCCCCGGAGTCGGCGCCGGTGAAGACGAACTCGACCGCCGCCGGCGCGACCCCGGCCCGCTCGGCGAGCAGCCGGAACGGCACACCGGCGAAGCGGACACAGCCGACCGCCCGCTGCCCCCAGGGCAGTCCGCGCGGGCGGGGGGACATGCGGGCGCGCCCGTTGCCCGCGCATTCGAGGACGACGTCGAGTTCGCGGTGGGGGAGGGCGGCCAGCTCGGCGTACCCGAGGGTGTACGGGGTGCGCACGGCGCCCTCGAAGCGCAGCCGCCAGGCGTCCGGCGGGATGTGCGGGACGGCGAAGTGGTCGCGCACGAAGAGGGCGCCGGCGGGGGTGACCGGTGCAGCCAGGGCGGCCGACGGCGTCTGGGCGTTGTACGGGTCGGCGGTCACCGTCTCGGGGGACCAGGCGGTGGCGCCTGGCCCGCGGGGGAGCACGGAGGCGCACATGGTTCCTCCAGGCTACGCCCGGAATCCGGGCTCATCCTGGCAGAACGCATTTGTCAGGACAAAGGTATTGACATGCGTCAGATAGGGAGGAGACTCGTCAATACACCGGAATACCGGAGAGAGCCGCACCCGCCGACGGAGACGTCCGGAGGCCCGCGTGACCCGATCTCGGCTCTGGCCAGGCCCCCGGCAGATCCTGCCGGTCACGGAGGTGTCGGTGACGACCGACGGTCCGAGTACCGGACGTGGATCGCCGGGGACTGTCGCGTCCGGGCCCCTCGCCGGGGACTGTCGTGTCCGGGCCCCTTCGCCGTGTCCGGACCCCTTCGCGTCCGGTCCCTCCGCGCCGCGTCCGGTGCCTTCGCGTCCGGTCCGGGTCCCTTGGTGTCCGGGCCCCTTCGCTGTGTCCGGGCCCCTTCGCGTCCCGGTCCCTTCGTCCTGTCCGGGTCCCTTCACGCACTCGCCCGGCTCCCCGCCATCCGGCTGCCGGACCCTCCTGCCGCGACCGCGCCCCCCTGCGGCATACTGACCCCTCCTTGATCAACAGAATGTTTAAGGAGGAGTCTTGGCCGCCAGTTTCAAGACGGTCATCGAGGTCGGCCCCGCCCACCTCGCCCAGGCGGAGGCCCTCGGCCGCGCCTTCCAGGAGGCCATCGCACCGGCCACCGTCAACTACGACTTCGACCACATCCGCGACGCCGCCGCCGCGCTCCCGGGCAGCGCCATCGTGAAGATGGTCCGCGGCTGGGGGCTCCAGGAGGAGGCCCCGGTCCTGGTCATGGTGCTCTCCCTGAAGGAGGCGGTGCGCCAGGCCCTGCCGCCCGAGGCGGCGGAGGCCTCGTTCTGGGACACCATCGAGCGCGAACTGGTGAGTGCCTTCACCGGCCTCGCCGACCAGGAGGGCCTGCCCGGACTCGCGTACTACGAGGAGGGTGCGGACCGCACGCGCTACTACCGGGACGTCTTCTTCGCCCTCCAGGACGAGGAGACCGGCGACTACCTGTACGCCGTCGCCTTCTGCATCGACGTCACCGTCGGCCTCGACAAGGCCCGCGTCGGCGCGCTGCGGATGACGGACATCGCCCCGTTCGCGATCCGCCTCAACGCGATCGTCGTCCGTCAGGAGCTCACGCTCACCCCCGCCTGATCCCACCCCGTCCACGGCCCGCCGTCCCGGGCCATGGCCCCAGCCCTCTACCGGGCGGTAGCGTCCGTGCGCGACCGTAGCTCGGCGGAAGGGTGAGGCACACGATGGACCAGCGGTTCGGCGACTACCAGAACGAGATCTATCTCAACGGCCTCTTCGGCACGCTGCCCAAGCTGCCGATGACCTTCGCCGAGCTCGAACGGCGGGCCGAGGCCGCACTCCCGCCCTCCCTCTGGTCGTACGTCGCCGGCGGCGCGGGCGACGAGTACACCCAGCAGGCCAACGCCGAGGCCTTCCGGCGCTGGGGCCTGGTGCCCCGCATGATGGTCGGCGCGGCCCGACGGGATCTGTCCGTCGACCTGTTCGGGACACGGCTGCCCACCCCTCTGCTCATGGCGCCCGTCGGCGTCATAGGCCTCTGCGCCCAGGACGGCCACGGCGACCTCGCCACCGCCCGCGCCGCGGCCCGCACCGGCGTGCCGATGATCGCGTCCACCCTGACCGTGGACCCGATGGAGCAGGTGGCCGCGGAGTTCGGCGACACCCCCGGCTTCTTCCAGCTCTACACACCGACCGACCGCGCCCTCGCCGAGAGCCTCGTACGGCGCGCCGAGGCGGCCGGCTTCCGCGGCATCGTCGTCACCCTCGACACCTGGGTCACCGGCTGGCGCCCCCGCGACCTCGCCACCGCCAACTTCCCCCAGCTGCGCGGCCACTGCCTCGCCAACTACACCTCGGACCCGGTCTTCCGGGCCCGCCTGGCGAAGGCGCCCGAGGAGGACCCCCAGGCCGCCGTGCTGGAGTGGACCGGCATCTTCGGCAATCCACTGACCTGGGACGACCTGCCCTGGCTGCGTTCCCTGACCAGCCTGCCGCTCATCCTCAAGGGCATCTGCCACCCCGAGGACGTCCGCCGCGCCAGGGACGGCGGCGTGGACGGCGTCTACTGCTCCAACCACGGCGGCCGCCAGGCCAACGGCGGCCTGCCCGCCCTCGACGCCCTCCCGGACGTCGTGGCAGCCGCCGACGGACTGCCCGTGCTCTTCGACTCGGGCGTCCGCACCGGCGCCGACGTCGTCAAGGCACTCGCCCTCGGCGCCACCGCGGTCGCCGTCGGCCGTCCGTACGCGTACGGCCTCGCCCTCGACGGCACCGACGGGATCGTCCACGTGCTGCGCTCGCTGCTGGCCGAGGCCGACCTGGTGATGGCCGTCGACGGCTACCCGACCCTCGGGGACCTCCGGGCGGAGGGGGCGCTGCGCAGGCTCTGAGGGTACGGAGCCGGCGACGTGACGGGCGGCGGGACGAGGTACGGAGGGGCGGAGGGGCCGGCGGGGGTGGTGCGGCGGGGCGGTGCGGCGGGATCAGCGGCGGCCGAGGACCTCCGCGAGCCGGGAGAAGCCGTCCGCGCCGTGGCCGAGTCCCACCGTCCGGCGGGCCAGACCTTCGGCGGCGCGCATCACCCCCGCGTCGATGCCGTGGGCCTCGGAGGTGTGCACGATGTGGGCCATCGACGACACGGCGGAGGTCAGCGGATTGCCCTCGCCCGAGTAACCGCCGCTCTCCACGTCATCCGCCCACTCCTGGAAGAGCGGCGGCAGGATCGCGCCGATGCCCTGGGCGAACGGGGCGAGTTCGCGCGGCGAGACGCCCTCCGCGCCGGCCACGGCCAGCGCGTGCACATAGCCGGCCATCGACGTCCAGAAGATGTCCAGGAGTGCGATGTCGTACGCCGCGGCGCGGCCGATGTCCTCGCCGAGGTGGGTGTGGGTGCCGCCCAGGACGTCGAGCACCGGTCGGTGCGCGCGGTAGAGGTCCTCGGGGCCGCTGTGGATGAGGACCGCGTGGGGCGTGCCGATGGTCGGGGTCGGCGTCATGATGGCGCCGTCGAGGTAGCCGATGCCGTGCGCGCCGGCCCAACGTCCGGTGTCCCGGGCCCGGTCGGGGGTGTCGGCCGAGAGGTTCACCAGGGTGCGTCCCTTGAGCGCGGCGGTGACCGCGTCCTGGCGCAGCACCGCGTCGGAGGCGTCGTAGTCGACCAGACAGACGACCGTCAGAGGACTCGCCGCGACCGCCTCCGCGGCGCTCGCGGCCCCGGTCGCGCCCTGCGCGACGAGCTCGCGGTCACGGCCCGGAGTGCGGTTCCACACGGTGGTGCGCACCCCGGCGGCCACGAAGGCGCCGGCCAGCGCCCGGCCCATGGGGCCGAGGCCGATCACGGTGACGGCCCGCTCCGGCGCGGACTGCGGGGAAGAAGACATGGGGGAACTCCCTTGTAGAGGTGGGAACTGAGACAGAGACGGAAAACGGCAAGGCCGAAGGAAGAGAAGGACGAGGACGATGGGACGCATCCGAGCGCAGCGCACGGACGTGTGCGGCGTGACCGCCGCCGTCGCCGTGATCGAGGGCAAATGGAAGACCCTGCTGCTGTGGCTGCTGGAGTCCGGCCCGCACCGGCCCGGCGAACTGCGCCGGAAGATCCCGGAGATCAGCGAGAAGGTGCTGACCCAGACTTTGCGGGAGATGGAGACGGACGGACTCGTGCACCGCGAGGTGTACGACGTGGTCCCCCCGAAGACGGTCTACTCGCTGACCGACGACGGCCGCGAGCTCTCCGAGGCGCTGGCCGCGCTCTCGCACTGGGGTCACCGCCGGATCGACCGGCTCACCGCGGAACAGGCCGCCTTCTGAAGCTTCTGACGCCCCGTCACTCTCCTTTCTCCCGGCCACCACCAGGCTCTCCCGTGGCGCACGCGGCGACAAGTACCCACAAAAAAGTGGGTATGGTGAAGTACGGTGATCGTCGTACGTAGACGTTCGGAGGGGGAGACATGGCGACCACCAGCAGGGCGATCAGGTTCCACGCGTACGGCGGCCCGGAGGTGCTGCGGATCGAGCGCGAGGAGGTGGGCGAGCCGGGGCCGGGCGAGCTGCGCGTACGGATCGACGCCGTCGGACTCAACCGGGCCGAGGTGCTCTTCCGCAGCGGCATCTACATCGAGGACGTCGAGGAGTTCCCCGCCCGCCTCGGGGCCGAGGCCGCCGGCGTCGTGGAGGCGGTCGGCGCGGAGGTGTCCGGCTTCGCGCCCGGCGACCCGGTCAGCGTGGTGCCCGCCTTCTCCATGAACGCGTACGGGGTCTACGCCGAGCGCGCGATCGTGCCCGCCGCGGCCGTTCTGCACCGCCCCGAGGGGCTCGACGCGGTCGACGGGGCCGCGGTCTGGATGCCGTACCTCACCGCCTACGGCGCGCTCGTCCAGGTCGGCGGCATGAGCGCGGGCGACACGGTCGTCATCACCGCCGCCTCCAGCAGTGTCGGGCTCGCCGCGATCCAGATCGCCCGGCGGCTCGGCGCCCTGCCGATCGCCACCACCCGCACCACCGCCAAGAAGGCCGCGCTGCTGGCCGCCGGGGCGGCCGAGGTGATCGTCGACGAGGAGAAGGACCTCGTCGAGCGGGTGCGCGCGGCGACCGGCGGACGGGGCGCCGAATTCGTCTTCGACGCCGTCGCCGGGCCCGGGGTGCTCGACCTCGGCCGGGTCGTCGCCCCCGGCGGCACCCTGTTCGTGTACGGCGCGCTGAGCGGTGAGCCGACCCCGTACCCGGGCTTCGACCTGGGGATGCCGGCCCTCAACATCCGCACGTACACGGTCCACGAGATCACCCGCGACGCCGAGCGGCTGCGGCGCGCCGCGGCGTTCGTCTCCTCCGGACTGCGGTCGGGGGCCTTCCGGCCGGTCGTCGACCGCACCTTCCCGTTGGAGCGGATCGCCGAGGCGCACCGCTACCTGGAGGAGGGCACCCAGGTGGGCAAGATCGTCGTCACGGTCGACCACGACGTCTAGGGCACACCCTCGTGGGCCTGGCCGGATGCCTCGCGGCCGGCGGGCCCCGGCGGTGCTACGCGGTACGGCGTTCCCGGCGCGGCCACCGGCGGCGCCGGGGGCGGTCCGGCAGCCAGCCGAAGGCCAGCGAGCTGCCGACCAGCCCGAGCAGCATGCCGACGAAGAAGCCGCCCAGGTTCGAGGTCACCCAGCTCGCGAGCGAGGCGAGCACGCCGATAACCGAATAGAACAGGCGTTGGCGGGGGTTGAACACGATGAGCAGCCCGCACACCACCATGATCATCGGTAGCACGTAGCCCGCCAGGCTGTCGGCGCCGGCCGTGAGGATCACCGAGACGCTGGCCTGCTGGGTCAGCAGGATCTCCGCGCCGCCGAGCGCCAGGGCCAGTCCCGCCCCGAACGGGCGCCGGTGCCGCCAGCGCCGGAACGCCCGCCAGGGGTGCCGGCCGCCGGACGCGTCCGTCATCAGCAGCCCTTCGAGCTGAAGCCCATGTGCAGATCGGGCAGGGTGAACCGGGTGGCGGTCGTGGCGTAGTTGTTCTGCCGCACGTTCTTGATGGCGACGGTGTCGGCCTGCTGCCCGAACGAGCCCAGCGGGCCCTTGACCGGGGGCTTGTCGAAGGTGCTGGCGTCCCCGCCGATCTCGATGTTGTCGAACTCGGCCAGCTTCGCCGCCATCTCCGTGGAGTCGGTGGTCAGCCCGGAGGCCTTCACGGGGATGCCCTTGTTGCCCGCGGTGATGACCAGGTTCGTGCCGCCCAGCTCGACGCTCTGGCAGAGGTTGGTCAGCTTCGCCTCGCGGATGGCGGTCACGATGACCAGCACCTGGCCGCCCGTGTCGCCCGCGTTGGGACTGCCCTCGGCCATGTTGTCCAGCGCGCCGAACTGGCCGAAGCCCGTGCCCTCCAGGGTGTCCGCGGTCACGGTGAACGGCATGCCGGAGATGGCGAACTGGGCGGCGAGCGCGCCCTGGGCGGTGAGTACCACCAGGGTCGAGGCGGCGAGGAGGGCGGGCACGCCCATCAGGGCGGCGCGTCGGTAGCGCACCCCGCCACGTCTCTCGGAGTCGCCGGGCGGGCGGGGGGAGTCGGGTTCGGTGGTGCCTAAGGACAGGGCCATGCGGTGCTCCTGACACGAAGAAGGGAACGGAGCGCGGCGACGTCCTGGCGCGGACAGTTCCCCGACCCGCCTGGGTCTTCCCGGACCTGGTGCGAAGGCAGCCGTGCCGCAGGGAACCGAAACGGACCGTACGCGGGGTGGGACGGGTCGTCAACTCCCCAGTAACAAATGCTTGTTGACGATCATTCAGGCGGGTGGCTGGGGTGGCCGGGCGCCGTCGACCGCTGGGCTTGGAGCGGCCCCCAGGGCGGGCTCGGGGCGGCCCGGGCGGGAGCCCAGGGCGGGCTCGGGGCGGCCCGGGCCGGAGCCCGGGCGGGTGGATCACCCGGGCGCGGGCGGATCACCCGGACGCGGTGAACGGCGCCACGACCACGTGCACGAGCACGTCGAGCAGCTCCGGCAGCCCCCTGCCGGCGTCGGCGAACCGGCCCTCGTCCACCGCCCGGATGACCGCCGCGTGCACGGCCCCGACCACCGTGTCCACCAGCTCGGCCCGGGCCACCCCCGCCGGCCCGGGCGGGGCATCCGCGAAGAAGCGGCGAAAACCGGCCAGAAGTTCCACCCGCGCCTGACGGCCCGCGGGCCCCACCGAGCCGATCTCCACCGCCATCGTGGCGAACGCCGGGTTCTGCGCGAGCAGGTCGAGCAACACCCCCAGCCCGGCCCGTACGGCGACCGGCCAGGCGGCCGCGCCACCCGCCTCGTCGTACGACCGCTGCATGGCCCGCACCACCGTCTTCGTCCCGCCCCGGAACGCGGCGAGCACGGCGTCCTCCTTGCCGGAGAAGAGCTCGTAGAAGACCGGGCGGGTCACCCCGGCGGCCCGGCAGATGTCACTGATCCGCGCACCCGTGTACCCGTTCGCCGCGACCGTGCGGGCCACCCCGTCGAGCAGGCGCTCCCGCTGCCGGGAGGCCACCTCCTCGGGGCTGAGCCGGCGCGGGCCCGGGCGCAGCGAGCGCTCGGGCTCGCGGCCCGTACGGGCTCCCGGCAGGACGAGTTCCTCCTCGGCGCCCCGAACGCTCGTCATCGGCCACATCCTTCTGCGGTTGTTGACGTCACATACTCGCCAGGATTACAACCCTCATGGGTTTTCCTCTCGGTGCGCCGGGCGGACCGGTGGGACCGCGCCCCCGTGGGACGGGACGCGCCTCCACCGCACACCGCGCCGCACACCGAGTATTACGCTCCACCCCGTATCGCGACACCGCCGCAGGAGATCCGTGGCGCCGGATCGTTCCGGCGGCGGCCGTCGCCGACCGCGCAGCCGCGTCACCACGCACACGTCCCCCCGCCCCCCGGTGCCCGTGCCCGTCCCCCGCGCGCGGCGCTGCCCTGGCGGGGCCGGTGCGTGATCCCACGCGCGGCGCGCACCCCCCCCGTGACGAGCCCCCGTGCGCACGCGTCCGCGTGCCCACGCACCCACGCAGACCATCGAGTTCTCTCACCCTCCGCCATCGTGCGAAAGGAACCCCCATGGACAAGCGTGCTCTCTCCGCCGCCTTAGGCGCCGCCGTCGCCGCGGTGCTCGCGGTGACCGCCTCCGCCTCCGCGACCGCCTCCGCCGGCAACGTCCTGACCACCGGAGCGGCGGGCGGCACCGCCGTCGCCTCCGGTGACGTCCTCTCGGCCTCCCTGGCCACCGGGACCAAGGCCAGGATCGCGACCACCGCCGGCGGCAGCACCGGCATCACCTGCGGCACCTCCGCGTTCACCGCCACGGCGAACACCAACCCCGCCGCGCCCGGCACCGCCACCGAGACGGTCACGGCCCACACGCTCAGCAGCTGCACCACCAACATCGTCGGCGCGACGGGCGTGCAGAGCATCACCGTCAACAACCTGCCCTTCGCCGCGTCGGTGAGCTCCGGCGGCTCGCTCACCGTCTCCGCGGGCGCCGCGGGCCCGATCCAGACCACCCTCAAGATCAACACGATCCTGGGCGTCACCACGTGCGTCTACCGGGCCGGCAGCCTCACGGCGACACCGGACAACGCCGACAACTCGCTCACCTTCACCGACCAGCTGTTCACCAAGTACAGCGGCCCCGGCACCTGTCCGGGCAGCGGCTACTTCACCGCGAAGTACGGGCCGGTGCTCGACACCAGCCAGGCGGGCAGCCCGGCGGTGTTCGTGAACTGACGTACCCCACGGGGAGGCGACGACCCGTAGGGCGGCTCCGTGTCCTCGCGGCGGCGCGAGGACACGGAGCCGTGACGGTGCGCGGACCCGGAGCCGTCACGGTGCGGGAAGCGGGGCCGTGCAGGAGGCGGCAGCGGGCGGCGCATCCTGAGAGCGCTCAGCCCTCCAGACGATCGAGCACGGCCCGGGCCGCCCGGGCCACCGCCTCCCGGGTCTCCTCGGTGTGGTCCGTCGTCTCGAAACCGTGGTGGGCGTGGGGGGCCTCGATGAGGTCCACCTCCGCGCCCGCCTTCCCGGCGGCCACCAGGAACGCGTCGACCGTCGCCTGGAGCGTCGGGTGTTCCAGGCCCGCCCGGGTCAGCACGACCGGTGGGCCACCCGCCCCCACCGCGTCCACCGGGCGGAACCGGTCGGGCACGGCACGCCAGTCCGCCGGCGCCGCCAGCAGGGGATAGGTCAGCGCCACGCACCGCAGCCACGGCGGCGGTGCCGCCAGCCAGTCCGCCGCGAGCAGACCGCCGGCGGACAGGAACCACAGGGCGATCCGGTCGCCGTCGACCCTGGGGTCCGCCCGGACCAGCTCCACCGCCGCGGCGACGTCCTCGGCCGCCGCCGGATAGGCGGCGGGGCCGTACAGCCGGTGGTCCAGGGTCGCGCCGACCGCGCCCAGGCCCGCCAGGTACCTCCCGTAACCGACGAAGGTCGGCCAGTCGCGCGGGGTGGGCCGCCGGTCCGGCGAGACCGGCCCGCCGTGCACGAACAGCACGGCGGGGCGCGGACCTTCGGCCTCCGGGAGATACAGGTCCACCGTCCCCCGGCGCTCGCGCGGCCGTTCCGCCACGTCGAGCAGGAACGTTCCCGTGTCCGCGGGCGGCGCGCAGGCCGGGGCGGTCAGCCGCCGTCCCTCGTCGGCCGCGGCTCGCAGCAGCACGTCCGCCAGCGGGCCGGGCGCGGACAGCATCGGCCAGTGGCCCGTGTCGAGTTCGAAGAAGCCCACCCGGGGATCGGCCAGCACCCGGAACTGCGGCGGCCCCGAGGCGACCAGCATCTCGACCATCGAGATCGACGAACCGTTCGCCGTGCACAGCACGCCCGTCGTCGGCCGGTCGAAAGGGCTTCCCGTCAGGCGCATCGGCTGGGTGAGGGTGCGCAGCGGCTGCGGCACGGCCAGCCGGTCGAGCCGGGCCAGGTCCTCGGCGGACAGGCCCGCCGTACTGCCCCAGCGCCCCCACTCCTCGCCCGACGGCGCCGGCATGAAACCGGCCACCCCGCCCCGTCCGGCCTCGGACAACTGCGGCATGAGCGCGATGGGCGCGTCACCGTCCCCCGGCATTCCGGCGTCCAGGTACACGACCCGCGCGCACCGGTGCGGCCGCCGGTCGGCGGCGCCCAGCACCGGATGGATCGCGTAGTCGTGCCCGACGAGCACGACCTCCTCGTCCGGCCCGATCCCGTCGATCACCCGCACCACGTCCTCGACGTGCGCCTCCAGATCCGGACCAAGATCCGGACCAAGATCCGGACCAAGATCCGGACCAAGATCCGGACCAAGATCCGGACCTGGATCCGGAACCGCGTCGGTGTCCACGTCCCCCTCCACGTCCTCCTCTGTGTCGACGTCCGCGACCGAAGCCCCGCCACCGCCACCGCCCTCGCCGTCGGGGCCGCCCCCCATCCCCGAGAGCGTCACCGCGTACGCCTCGGCCCCGGCCGCACGCAGCCGCGCGACCACCTCCTGCCACACCCACCCGCCGGTGAACGGCCCGGAAACCAACACGAAAGCCGCCATCGCGTCCTCTCCTTACCTCGCCTCGCGACGTCCTCGTCCCGTACGGGCGGCACGGTAGGAACTCCCCCTGGGGGAGGTTCAATCGAGGCCCGTGCCCGGGCGTCGCGACCGGCGCGCCCGGGCTCGTTCCCACGCCGCCGATCCCCGATTGACCCTGGCCGTCAACCGACTTGGTGCGACCGGTGACCGGAATGCGAGAGTGAGGCGTCGCGAAGGAGTGTCGGACGAGGGGACGGCGGCGTGGGACTGGGGACGGTGGCGATCACGGGCGCGGCGGGGACCATCGGTTCCGTGCTGCGGGAGGCGCTGCGCGACGAGGCGGAACGCCTCGTCCTGATCGACCGCGTACCGCTGCCGCCCGCGCCGCCTGCGGCCGAACGGGCGGCCGGGGCGCGGCCGGTGGCAGCGGCGGGCAACGAGGAGGTCCGCACCGCGGATCTGCGGGACGCGGCCGCCGTGGAGGCGGCGCTCGCGGGGGCCGACGCCGTCCTCCACCTGGGCGGCCTGCCGGACGAGGCACCTCTGCCGGAGCTGCTCGACACCAACGTGCTCGGCACCCACCACGTCCTGGAGGCGGCCCGCCGCCGCGGCATCCACCGCGTGGTGCTGGCCGGCAGCAACCGGGTGACCGGCTTCTGTCCCGTGGGCCGTCCCACCGGCCCGCGCGAGCCGGTGCGCCCCGACGGTCTGTACGGGGTGAGCAAGGTGGCCGTCGAGGCCCTCGGCCGCCTCTATGCCGACAAGTTCGGGCTCTCCGTGCTCTGTCTGCGCATCGGCAGCTTCGAGCGGGCGCCCACCGAGCCCCGCCACCTCGCCACCTGGCTGAGCCACCGCGACGCCGTCGGCTACGTCCGGGCCGCGCTGACCGCCCCGCCCACCCCCGGCTTCACCGCGGTGTACGCCGTGTCCGCCAACACCCGCCGCTTCTGGGAGCTCCCCGGCCCCGCCGAACTGGACTACACCCCGGTCGACGACGCCGAGACCCACGCGGCCGGCATCCCCGGCGCGGACCGCGCACCCGATCCGGCCGCGCCGCAGGGCGGCCCCTACGCCCGCCCGGAGTTCACCCTGCCCCATCTCCCTCACCCGCCGGGTCTCCCGAGCCCCGAGGCCCGACCGTGACCGCGGACGACGGCCGGTGGAGCATCGGCGAACTCGCCGAGCGCGCGGGAGTCACCGTCAAGACCGTCCGTTTCTACTCCGACCGCGGACTGCTTCCCGAGGCGGGCCGCAGCGGCGGCGGTCACCGCCGTTACGGCCCCGAGGCCCTGGACCGGCTCCGGCTCATCCGGTCGCTGCGCACGCTCGACCTCCCCGTGTCGGACGTCGGCCGCGTGCTCGACGAGGACGACGCCCTGGAGGACGTCGTCGCCCGCCGGCTGAGCGAGGTGAGCGGCCGGCTGACCGCCCTGCGCTGGCGCGAGGCGTCGCTGCGGCTGCTGCGTGACTGCCCGCCGGAGCAGCGGGCGGAGCGGCTGCGGCTGCTGGGCGACGTCTCCCTGCCGCCCGACACGACGGCGCTCGCGCGGTTCTGGCGGCGCACCCTCCCCGTACGCCTGCCGGCCGCCCTCGCGGCCACGGTCGTCGACGCCGCCGTACCGCAGCCGCCCGCCGATCCGACGCCCGCGCAGGTGCTGATCTTCGCGCGGCTCCACGCCCTCGTCGCCCGGGCGGCCCCGCCGGTCGTCCATCTGGCGGACCTGGAGCACCGGCCGGCGCTGCTGTACCCGGGCCTCGGCGAGGCGTACGACCTGGCGGCACCGGCCGTACGGGCCGGACGGGCGCCCGCCGGGGGCGAGGCGCTCGACCGCTTCGTCGCCGCCTACGCGGACGCGCTCGGCGCCCGCGACACCCGCGCCTTCCGACGCGGACTCGCCAGGCTGATGGTCACGAGCGCGGACCCGCTGATCGGCCGCTACTGGCAACTCGCGGGCGAGCTCGCCGACGAGCAGGACGGCCCCACCCCGGGCGCCGCCCACGGCTGGCTGTGCGCCGCCTTGAAGTCGGACTTCGGGGAGCCGCCGGGGTCGCGGGCGTTGCCGGGGCCGGACGGGGCGCCGGGATCGCAGGGGGCGCAGGAGGCGCGGGGGTCGCAGGAGCCGCCTGGGGTGGTTCCGTCGGGCTGGGGCTGGTGAACCCTGCGTGACCTCGCGTAGGGAGTGGGCAGCGGGCGGCGGTCAGCAAGCAGCAGACGGCGGACGGCAGTCAGCGGACGGCCTGGCAGTAGTCAGCAGGCGGCCGCCGGCCGCGTGCCGGGCCGGCGGCCTGTCCGCCCTCACCCCTCAGGCCGGCCGGAAGCCGCCGCGCCGCTCGTACGCGAGATGGGCCGCCGCCGCGACCGGCGGCACGGCGACGGCCAGCGCCAGCGCCCACCCGAGTCCCGCGTGGAGCAGCACCAGTGCGCCGGTGAGCGCACCGAGGAGCAGGGTCAGGGCGGAGAGCAGCCGGCGCAGCGAGGGGGCGCCCCAGTGGTCCGCCGCCAGACCGGTGAGCGAGCGGGTGAGCACGGTGGTCGTGAGGTCGGGGACCGCGAGCCGGTGCGCGACGGCGTTCTGCAGACCCATGGCCGTGCCCATCAGGACGAGCACGGGGTAGCGGCCCGCGCCGGCCTGGTGGGCGACCAGCGCGGCGGCGAGCAGGACGGTCTGCACGCCGACCAGCGGACGGAACGGCACCCCCGTGCCTCCCCGGCGCCATCGTCCGGCCGCGGCCGCGCCGAGGAGGAACGCCGACAGGGCGGTCAGGGAGCCCGCCGCCGACAGCCCGGCGGCGCCGGCCAGGGCGAATCCGCAGAAGACCACGTTGCCCGTCATGTTGGCCGCGAACACATGACCGAGACCGAGGAAGCTCGCCGCGTCGACCAGCCCGCTCGCGAAGGTCAGGACGATCAGCAGCCAGGGAAACGCCCCGAAGCGCCTGGTGTCGGGGAACAACCGCCACACCGGCGTCCCCGAACGCCGCCGCCCGTTCCCACTCCCACTCCCACGGCCCTCTCCGCTCACGCCCCCGCTCACTTCCGACCACCCGTGGGCGCCCCGGTTCCCCCGTGCAGCCGCCGTCCTCCGTCCGCCATGCCCCCAGTGGACCAGGGGCGAACGACCACCGCGACCGGGCAGCCGCCGGTCCACGGAGCGCCTGGGTCTTGTCGTCGAGCTCCCGTCGTCGCCCGGAGGCGGCCCCGACAGGCGGGAGTTCGACGACAGGGACTAGCGGTCCGCCGGTTCGCGGAGGCGGCGGAGTTCCGCGTCGGCCCGGCGTACGCCCTCCTGGTAGCCGTGCGCCACGCCGAGTTCACGGGCCCGGAGGAGGGCCGCCTCCGCCTCGGCGGGGTGGCCCAGGTCGAGCAGGGCGGCGCCGGCCGTGGTGTGCATCATGCTGTGGCGGATGCCCACCAGGCCGTTGACGGTGTCGCCGTCGAGGGCGAGGCCCTCCCGGGCGCAGGCGAGGGCGGCGGAGGGGTCGCCCGCCGCGAGGAACTGGCGGGCGCGGTGCTCCAGGGCCAGGACCTCCGTCATCACGTCGCCGGTGCCGCGTACGAGAGCCACGGCGCGTGCGGTGTGGCCGAGCGACTCGGGGGTCACGCCGGTCCGGTCGAGCGCGACCGCGAGGTTGACCAGGGCGGTCGCCTCGCTGGACGGCTCGCCGGCCCGCGCCGCGAGCGCGGGCGCGAGCCGCAGGTGCACCAGGGCTTCGGCGAGCCGGCCGTCCTGGGTGAGCAGCCAGCCGAGCAGCGCCCTCGCCCGCGACTCGGCGTCCGGGTCGTCGATTCGTGCGGCCGAGTCGACGGCGTCCTCCAGGAGCGGCACCCAGCCGTCGTGGCTGTTCCAGAGGATGTACGGCCACTGGAGGATGCCGAGGCGCCATGCCCGGTCGTGGTGCCCGGCGGCCCGCGCGGACGCGACCGCGGCGGCGAGGTTGTCCCGCTCGGCCGCGTACCAGAGCAGCGCGGCGTCCCGGCCCGCGAAGTGCGGGGCGGTACGGGGCACCCGGGCCTCCGACGGGGCGGCGCAGCACGGCTGGTCGTCGGGCTCGGCGGCCCGGGCGGCCGCCATGGCCGTCAGCGTGTAGTGGTCGAGCAGCCGCAGCAGGGCGTCCTCGTCGGGGTCGAGACTGCGGGCGTAGAGCCGTACGAGATCGTGCAGCGTGTGCCGGCCCGGCGCCCACTCGGTGAGCAGGTGGGCGTCGCAGAGCCGGTCGAGTGCCTCGGCCGCGACCGCGGGCGCCCGGTCGAGCAGCGCGGCGGCCGCCGGCCGGTCGAGGTCGGTGCCCGTGACCACTCCCAACTGCCGGAACAGCCGGGCCGCCTCCTCCGGCAGCCCCTGCACGGTCAGGCGCAGCGCCGCCGCCACGCCCGACCCGTCGGCGCTGTCCGCGCCGTCCACCGAGAGCAGGGCCAGGCGGCGCTGCTCGTCGGCGAGTTCGGCGGCCAGGTCGGCGAGCCGCCAGCTCGGCCGGGCGGCCAGCTGCGCGGCCGTGACCCGCAGCGCGAGCGGCAGCCCGTCGCACAGCTCGGCGAGCCGGCGGGCGGCGTCCGGTTCGGCGGCGATCCGGTCGGCGCCGACGGCGGCCGCGAGCAGCGCGGCGGACTCGTCGCGTCCGAGCACCCCGAGCGGCACCGGCCGTGCGAGCTCGCTCGCGACCAGGCCGCCGAGCCGCAGCCGCGAGGTCACCACGGCAGCGCTCCGCGCCCCGGCGGGCAGCAACGGCCTGGCCCGGTCGGCGCTGCGCACGTTGTCCAGGACGACCAGCAGCGCCCGGCCCTCGGTGAGGGACCGGTAGAGGGCGGCCGCCGCCGTCGCCGACTCCGGCACCCGACGGGGCGGCACACCCAGCGCCGGCAGGAACTCCCGCAGCACGTCGGCCGCGTCGAGCCCCTCGTCGGCGCTGAACCCGCGCAGATCGGCGTACAGCACCCCGTCCGGGAAGTCGTCGGCCCGCCGATGCGCCCAGTGCAACGCGAACGCGGTCTTCCCGACCCCGGCGGGCCCGGTCACGAGCGCCACCCGCGCCTCGTCCACGGCGGCGTCGAGCGCGGCGAGCTCCCGCTCACGACCGAGGAAGCCGCGCGGGGTACGGGGGAGCAGATCGGGTGCCGGAAGGGGCGGGGGAGCGGGCGCCCCCAGGCCACCTCCGGGCGCCGCTCCGGCCGCCGCCGGGACGCCCCAGGGGGCGTCGGGCCAGGCGGAGGCGGCGGCCGATGCCCCGGCGGCGGGCAGCCCGCCGACGTCGTGCAGAGCCGCGCCCCTTGGCAAGCCGCCGCCGGGGTCGGCACCGGCGTGGAGGGCGCCGGTGGCCGGGTGGCCGGAGGGGTGCGCACCGGCGGGGTGCGCGCCGGAGGGGTGCGCGCCGGAGGGGTGGGCGCCGGCGGGGTGAGAGGCGGTCGGGTGTGCGGCGGCGTGAAGGGGCCCGGCGGAGTGCGCGCCCGTGGGATGCGATCCAGGGGGCACCGGCCCGGGGGAGAACGGCCCCGCGGGAAGCGGCCCATGGGGAGGTGACCCAGGGGGAACCGACCCGGCGGGGTGGGTGCCGCCGGGGGCGGGCATGCCGGCCGGGTCATGGGCGCCCCGGCCCGCGAGCGTGCCGCCGGGCTCGTGAGCACCGCCGTGGATGAACTCGCCACCTATGCCCTGGGAGCCGGTGTGGCTGAAGGTGCCGCGCGGGTCGTGGGAGGCCCCGTGGGGGAAGGCGCCGTTCGGGTCGTGCGTGCCGCCGTGGGCGAAGGCGCCGTTCGGGTCGTGCGCGCCGCCGTGGGCGAAGGCGCGGCTCGGGTCGTGGGCGCCGCCGTGCGCACCGCCGGGTTCGTGGGCCCCCCAGTCGGCGGATCCTCCGCCGGCGCCGTGGGGCCCGGCGTGGCCGCTCGGGTCGTGGGTGCTCCCGTGCGCGAGCGGGCCGCCGGGTTCGTGAGCGCCGCCGCCGTGGCCGCGCGAGGCGCCAGGACCGTCCACGGGTCCCCCGGCCCCTACCGAGCCCACGATCCCCCCGCTCCCCACCGAGCCCGCGAGCCCCCCGGTCCCCGTCCCGCCCGCGGCGCTCGGGAAGCCCGTGTGGACCGTGCCCTGGCCCACTGCCGGCAGGCCGCGCAGTACCGCCTCGTACGCGGCGCGCAGCGCGGGACCGGGGTCGACGCCCAGTTCGTCGGCGAGTTGGGTGCGGGTGCGGTGGTAGCAGTCGAGGGCGTCGGACTGGTGGCCGGCCCGGTACAGGGAGAGGATCAGCGTGGCCGCGAGCGACTCGCGCAACGGGTTCGCGGCGGCCTCCGCGCGGAGCAGGGCCGCCGCCTTGGCGTGCTCGCCGAGGCGCCCGTACGCCGCGGCCAGCTGTTCCACCGAGACGAGCCGGGTCTCCTCCAGCGCGCGGGCCGCCACGAGCAGCGGTTCGCTCGCGACGGTGCCGGTGAGCGCGGGGCCCCGCCACAGGGACAGGGCCTCGCGGAGCATGAGCACCGCGTCCCCCGGGTGCTTCTGGTGCCCGGCGAGCTGGACCAGCTCCTCGAAGCGGTGGGTGTCGAGGAGCTGGTCGGGCATGCGCAGCTCGTACGCCTGGGCGTGGGTGGCCAGCTCCACCCCGTAGTCCTCGGCCCCGCCCTGCTCGAAGAGCGCCCGCAGCCGCGAGACGTGTCCCTGCACGACGGTGCGGGCGCGGGCGGGCGGGTCCTCCTCCCAGACCGTGTCGATCAGCCGGTCGACGGGGACGACGGCGTTCGCGCGCAGCAGCAGCGCCGCGAGTACGCTGCGCCGCTTGGCGGGGCCGAGCGGCAGCTCACCTGCCTCGGCCGCGATGGACACCGTCCCGAGCAGGCGGAACTCCACCCGGCCCTCCCTGTCACTGTTTCCTGTCCCGTGGGCCTCCCAGTATCCCCACCCCGTCGCCCAGGACCTTTGTCGGAACCCTCCAGACGTCGGGATGAGGCCGGAACCGGCGGTCCCCGGCCGGTTCCGTACGCGTCAGGCGTGGGGGTCGAACGGGATGCCGGCCGGCATGGCACGGCTCAGGTGGGAGGCGAAGTCGGAGTCCCGGATCTTCAGCGTGGCCGAGCCGAAGTCCGCGCCCGTCAGCTTGTCGCGCAGGCCGGCCGGGTAGCCGTTCCAGCCGACGAGGCGCGGGTAGAACCAGGCGCCGGTGGAGTTCTCGATGCGGTCGTCGGTGGTGTTGGCGAAGCGGTAGCAGTGGGTGGAGAGCCCGTCCTTGTGGTAGACGATCTTGGGGTGCGTGCCGTCGAAGCGCACGGACGAGCGCGCGGCGATCTGGTAGCCGCTGTGCTGCGACACGGACACGTACCGGACCTCGTTCCCGCTGATCCACACCACGACGTGTTCCCAGTCGTGGGTGTGCCCGATGGCCAGGGGGCCGATCGTGGCCTGGTCCTTCTCGTAGTAGCCGGCGTACATGACGGCGCACCAGCCGTTGTTGCACTTCGCGCGGGAGTAGCTGTTGGCCGCGGCGAGCTGGGCGGGGTCGTGGCAGTGCCCGTTGACGGCGCCGCCGAGCTTGAGGCCGGGGTTGAGGGTGCCGTCGGAGCCGATGGCGGCGGTCATGTAGCAGCCGTCGGTGTCGAAGTCGTACGCCGGGGCGAAGGTCTGGTCGAGACCGTCGGCGTTCTGGGGGAGCGGCGGGAGCACGGCGGCGTGGGCCGTGGCCGGCACGCCGAGGACGAGGAGCAGGGCGCCCAGCACGGCGGCGAGCGCGGTGCGCCGGGTCCGCGATGCGGATAGCAGGTGCATGTCAACTCCTTGACTGTGAGGGGCGGCCCAGACCCTCGCAGCCGGGCGACGGGCCGTCAAGAGCCCGTCGCCCAGGACGCGTTCGGATGCTCCTGCCCCAGTGCCGCCGGCAGGTGGGCGACCGGCGGACCGCGGTCGACCTTGCGTCAGGCGACGGCGACGCGGGTACGGGCCTCGCCGGCGTCGATCCTCCGGATGGCGACGCCCTTCAGGCGGATCCGCCGGATGCTCGCCGGGGCGAGCGAAACGCCCGGGCCGGTCTCCACGAGGGCGTCTCTCCGACTCCCGGATGAAGATCGAGACAGAGGTGTACGCGCGCCGGACCGCCACGGATCGGCCCGACCCGCGCGCCCCGGAGCGGTGACCAGGCCGACGGTGGCCGCACCGTTCCTCTGTCTTTCGGCAGAGAGGCGCATCCGCCGTGAGGTGCACGTGTTCCCGCGGTCCCGGCATCGATACTGGTCGGCGTGGTACGCACTCCTCCGTTCGCCGGTCCCGTTCGTGGTCACCCGTCCCGAGGGCCGGGCTCCGCGGCGCTCCGCCCGGCGGTGGAGACGGCCGGAGCCGGGCTCGCGGGGCTCGGGGTGTGGGCGGCGGTCGGGTACCTCGACTTCCTGCCGCACCCGTACGCGCAGCTGGCCGCGCTCCTGGTCGGGGTCGGGCTCTTCCCGTGGCGGCGGCGCCTCCCCGCGGCCGTGCTGTTCGTGCTCGCCGCGCTGACCGGGCTCGCGCCCTGCGTCGGTCCGGTGACCGCCGCGACCGCGTACACGGTGGCCCGGCGGACGGTGGCGGCGCGGCGACGGGCCCGGCTGCTCGGCGGGGCGGCGCTGCTCGTCGCCGGGTGCGCGACGGTGTCCGCGCCCCTGCTCGGACCCGGGGCGATGCCGTACGGGTTCGCGCTCGGGCTCGTGCTCACCGCGACCGCCGTCGTCGTCCCCGGGCTGGTCGGCACCTCGTACGGGCAGCAGCGGCGGCTCGTACGGGCGCTGCGCGAGCGCGGGGACGCGGCCGAGCGGGCCCGGCGCTTCGCCGACAGCGAGGCCCGCATCCATGAGCGGTCCCGCATCGCCGCCGAGATGCACGACCTCGTCGGGCATCGGCTCAGTCTCGTCTCGCTGCACGCCGGAGGGCTGGAGCTCGCCCTCGCACGCGCCGATCCCGAACTGCGCGAGGAAGCCGTCCTCGTGCGGCGCACCACCCGCGACGCCATGCGCGAGCTCCGTCAGGCCCTCGGCGTCCTCGGGCCGCTCGGCCGGGACACCGGGTCCGCGGCCCTCACCGACGCCACCGGCACCCGCGCCGACGTCGAGACCCTCGTGGCCGAGTCGCGGGACGGAGGCATCGCCGTACGCCTGGACTGGACCGGGCCCGACCTCGACGCCCGCCCGGCCCGGGTGCGCCGCGCGGTGCACCGGCTCGTCCGCGAGTCCCTGACCAACGTGCACCGTTACGCGCCCGACGCGCACGTCACCGTGACCGTGGCCCACCACGACGAGGCCGTCCGGGTCGAGGTGCGCAACGGCGCCCCGGCCGCGCCCCCGCTCTCCGCCGGCGACCTCGGCACCGGCCGAGGACTCACCGGCCTGCGCGAGCGCGTCGAACTCCTCGGCGGGACCTTCGACGCCGGGCCCGGCCCGGCCGGCGGCTTCCGGGTCGAGGCGTGCGTTCCGACGGAGCCGGATGACGACCCCGCCCCCGCTCCCGGCCCTGCTCCCGCCGCCCGGCGACCGGGGTCCGGGCGGGCCGGCGAGCCCTCGCCCGATGCGCCGGGCGCCGACGGAGACACCGGTGCGCTCGGCGCCGAACGGCTCACCGCGCAGGCGCTCACCCTCGCCCTCGGACTCGGGGTGCTGAGCGTGCTCATGACCCTCGGCATCGCCTTCGTGTACGCGAACGCGCCGCACCAGGACGCCGGGCCCCGCCCGCTGCCGCGGGTCGGCATGACGTACGACGAGGTGTCGGCGGCGGGCGTCCTCGACAACGCGGCTGTCCGGGCCGCCGCCACCGGGCACGAGCCGCCCCGGCCCGCCGGAACGGCCGGCTGCGTCTACCCCTTCGCCGGCGCCACCGAGTCCCGCCCCGGCTCCCTGACCATCGCCCGCTACTGCTTCGACGCCGCACGGCGCCTCATCGCCATCGACCGCTTCACCGTCCCGGCCGTCCGGGACGCCACACCCTGGGAGACCCCGTGACCGGAGCCGCCCGTCCGCCCGTCCGCGTCCTGCTCGCCGACGACGAGGCCATGATCCGCCACGGCGTGCGTCTGATCCTCCGGCACGCCGAGGGCATCGACGTCGTCGCCGAGGCCCCCGACGGACAGCAGGCCGTCGAACTGGCCGCCGTCCACCACCCCGACGTGGTGCTGCTCGACATCCGGATGCCGGTGTGCGACGGCCTCGCGGCGATCGCCCCGCTGCTCGCCCTCGACCCCGCGCCGCGCGTGGTGATGCTGACCACCTTCGGCGACGACGACAACGTCGTACGGGCCCTGCGCGAGGGGGCCGCCGGGTTCCTCCTCAAGGACGACGGGCCGCAGGAGCTGATCAGCGCGGTACGGGCGGCCGCCGCCGGCGACGCCGTGCTCTCGCCGGGCGTCACCGGCACGGTCGTCGCCCGGATGCTGCGCGCCCACGACCCCCGGGAGGCCGCGGGGCCGGCCGCGGACGAGCGGATCGCCCGGCTCACCGCGCGCGAGCGGGAGGTCCTCGCGATGCTCGGCGAGGGGCTGTCGAACCAGGACGTCGCCGACCGGCTCGGCATCGGCACCGGAACCGTGAAGACCCACGTGGGCGCCATCCTGGACAAGACCGGCACGACCAGCCGCGTCCAGGCCGCCCTCCTGGCCCATCGGACCGGCCTCGCGCCCTGACCGAACCGCACCGCCGGGCTCCGCCCTCCCTCCGACCTTCGGCAGAGACGATCCCGCCCTCACCGGTCTTTCGGCAGAGGTCAAGTCCCGCCTCCAGCACGACCTTTCCGCAGCTGGGGGCCATGAGGATGGATCCGTCCCCAGGCCCGGGAGCTCCTCCCGGGCCGTCGCACGCCAGGCGGAGTTGCCATGTCACAGTCCCTCCCTTCCTCCCGCGCCGCGCTCAGGGAGCCGGCCGCCCGCGCGATCGGGCTGACCAAGACCTACGGCAAGGGGGAGACCCGGGTCACCGCGCTCGACGGCGTCTCCGTGGAGTTCGCGCGCGGCCGGTTCACCGCCGTCATGGGGCCCTCCGGGTCCGGCAAGTCCACGTTGATGCACTGCATGGCCGGTCTGGACGCGGTGAGCTCCGGCTCGGCCCGGATCGGGGACGTCGAACTGTCCGGGCTGGCCGACCGGGAGCTGACCCGGCTGCGCCGGGAGAAGGTCGGCTTCGTGTTCCAGGGGTTCAACCTGCTGCCGACCCTCACCGCGCTCGAGAACATCACCCTGCCCCTGCGGCTGGCCGGCCGCCGGCCCGACGCCGCCTGGCTGGACGCCGTCGTCGGCACCGTGGGGCTCGCCGGGCGCCTCGCGCACCGGCCCGCCGAGCTCTCCGGCGGTCAGCAGCAGCGCGTCGCCGTGGCCCGGGCCCTCGTCTCCCGCCCCGAGATCGTGTTCGCCGACGAGCCGACCGGCAACCTCGACTCCCGCTCCGGCGCCGAAGTGCTCGGCTTCCTCGCGGACTCGGTGCGCGAACTCGGTCAGACGGTGGTGATGGTCACCCACGACCCCGCTGCCGCCGCCCACGCCGACCGCGTCGTGTTCCTCGCCGACGGGCGCCTGGTGGACGAGCTGTACGAGCCGAGCTCCGGCGCCGTCCTGGACCGGATGCTCGCCTTCGAGAGCCGCGGCCGGACCTCCTGAGCCCGTACGACGGGCGATCCGGCGTTCGCCACCCGTCACACGCGCCGCCCGCCGTTCCCGTCAACCGTTCGGCGCCGCCCCACCTCCTCGGCCCTCCCGCCCTTCGGCGCCTCACCCCTTCCCGCTCTCCCTCGGAAAGCCGACCATGCTGCGAACAGCCCTGCGCAACGCCCTCGCGCACCAGGCCCGATTGCTCACCACCCTCCTCGCGGTCGCCCTCGGCGTCGCGTTCGTCTCCGGTTCCCTCGTCTTCGCCGACACCATCACGGCCGCCTACCGGGCCTCCTTCGCGAGGAGTTACGCCGGTGTCGCGGTCACCGTCGAGCCCGTGTACGCCCCCGGCCCCTCCGCCGACCGGCGCGGCCCCGCCCTCGACGACGCGCTCGTGGCCCGGCTGGCCGCCGTGCCGGGAGTCGCCGCCGCCCGTCCCACGGTGGACGGCTCGGTCACGGCGGCCGCGAAGGACGGCTCCCCGATGCGCGCCGACAACGCGATGGGCAGGCTGGCCGCCGCGTACGTGCCCGGAGCCGGCGGCACGGACGCCCGTCACCCGCTGACCGCCGGGCGCGCCCCGCGCACGGCCGGGGAGGTGGCGCTGGAGCGCGGCACCGCCGCGGCCGGCGGGTACGTCCTGGGCGACACCGTCACCCTGGCCGTCGACGGGCCCGTGCTGCGGATGAAACTGGTCGGCCTGGTCTCCACCGACGACACCCGGGTCACGGCCGGCGGCACGCTCGCCGTGTTCGACAAGTCCACCGCGCAGCGCCTGTTCGCCGCCCCCGGCCGCTACACCGGGATCGACCTGTCGGCCGCACCGGGCACCGACGCGGCCGAACTCGCCACGCGCGTGGGTCCCTTGCTGCCCGCCGGCCGGGCCGAGGCGACCACGGCCGCCGCGAAGGCGGCTCAGCAGGCGGTCTTCGTCGACACCAAGACCGAGGGCTACTCCCGGCTGCCCCTGATCTTCGCCGTGGTGTCGCTCTTCATCGGCTCGTTCCTCATCGCCAACACGTTCACCATGCTCGTCACGCGCCGCTCCCGCGAGATCGCGCTGCTGCGCGCGATCGGCGCCACCCGTCGCCAGGTGGTCGGGTCCGTGCTCGCCGAGGCGGCCCTGGTCGGCCTCGTCGCTTCGGCCGCCGGGTTCGCCCTCGGGCTCGGCGTCGCCTCCGTCCTGCCCGGGCTGCTGGGCACCGCGGACGACCCGCTGCCCCAGGGGCCGCTCGTCGTCGGGCCCGCCCCCGTGCTTGCCTCGCTCGTCGTCGGTGTCGGCGTCACGGTGGTCGCCGCGTGGCTGCCCTCCCGCCGCGCCGCCCGGATCGCGCCCGTCGAGGCGATGCGCGCTGCCGAGCAGCCGTCCGCGGCCGCCTCCGGGCCGTCCCGGATCCGGGCCGCGATCGGCGGGCTCGTGCTGCTGCTCGGCGTCGGCGTGCTGCTCTCCCTGAGCGACGCCCAGGACGCCTCCGACGCGCACCTCCGGACCGCCATGCTCGGTTGCGGCGTCCTGGCGACCGGGCTGATCGTGCTCGCCCCGGTCCTCGCCGGCCCGGTGATCCGCCTCGTCGGCCGGCTCACCGCACGCCTCGGCGTCGTCGGCGAGCTCGCCGAGGACAACGCGCTGCGCGATCCGCGCCGTACCGCCGCCACCGCCGTGGCCCTGATGATCAGCACCGCGCTGGTCTCCGGTCTGGCCGTCGTCGACCACTCCTCCAGCCGGGCCCTGGACGCCCAGGCCGCCGCCGGCCTCCGCGCGGACTACGTCATCGGCACCCGGGGGACCGGCACCACCGCCGTCGACGCGGCCGCGGTCCGGCGGGTGGCCGCGCTGCCCGGGGTCGCGACCGCGTCCGCCGTCGCCGACTCCACCTTCTCCGCCGGCGGCTCCGTACGGCAGGTCTCCGGCGTCGATCCGCAGACCGTGGGCGCCGTCATGAAGCTCCACTTCACCGCCGGTTCCGCCGCCGTCGGGCCGGGCCGGATCGCCGTCTCCAGCCGCTTCGCCCGCGAGCAGCGGATCGGGGTCGGCGACCGGTTCGAGGCCGCCATCGGTCCCGGCGCGAGCTCCGGTGCCGCCCGGGGCGCGCGTCAGCGCTCCTTCACGGTCGTCGGCGTCTATGCCGACAACCCCACCGCCCGGGACGTCCTCGCCTTCCGCGGCGACGTCCAGCGCTCCGCGTTCCTGCCCGGCTCCGTCCAGCGCGTCCTCGTGACCACCACCGAGCGCGGCGGCGCCGCGCCCGACCTGGAGAAGCGGCTGCGCGAGGCCGTCGACCACAGCCCCCTGCTGACGGTCCAGAGCCGTGCCCAGCTGGTACGGGAGCAGGCCGGTGTCGCGGGTGACCTGATCACCCTGGTCTTCGGGCTGCTGGCCATCGGCGTGGTCATCTCCGCGCTCGGCATGGTCAACACCCTCGCCCTGTCCGTCGCCGAACGCACCCGCGAGATCGGCGTCCTGCGGGCCCTCGGCATGGACCGGGCCGGCGTCCGGCGCATGATCCGGCTCGAATCGCTCGCCGTCGCCGCGTACGGCACGCTGCTCGGCCTGGTCTGCGGCCTGTTCGGGGCGTGGCGGGTCAGCGGGCTCGCCAACGGGGCCGTACCCCAGTACGCGTTCTCGCCGCCCTGGGGCGTCCTCGCCCTCGTCGTCGTCCTGTCGCCGGCCGTCGGCGCCGCGGCGGCCGCGCTGCCGGCCCGCCGGGCCGCCGCGCTCGGCCCGCTGCGCGCGGTCGCCGAGGCCTGACCGGGTCCACGAGGGGGCGGACCCCGACGACCGGGGGCGCGTGGGGGGCGCGCGGAGCGTCAAGGAAGCGGGCCCGGCTTCGCCGGATCGTGTGGGACGCGGGGGAAGATCGCGGAACTCGGTGCCGGACACGGCAGGATCGGTGGGGCAGGGGTCGACGACCGACAGGAGCCGTGGGGGCTCCTGGACCCCGTACCCGAGCGTCGTGCGCCGACATCGCCGCTCACCGCCGCCCCCGGACGAGGCTCCGCTCCGGGGGCGGTGTCGTAGGCCCTGTCGTGGGAAGCCCCCCCCCCCCCCGGCCCCCAACGGGGGTGGGAGAGAAGCCCCCCGGCCCCGCGCCGGGGCGCAAACTACCGAGGCGGGGAGCCAC
>NZ_JBITXX010000002.1:105360-168802 GCF_044544925.1 Streptomyces sp. NPDC053431
GCGCCCCGCCGCCCCCGGCGGTGGCGCCGCGCGGGGGGGGGTGTCTTTGGCCGTGTCGACTACCCCCCCCCCGCCCTCCGGGCAACGACGGGTGTGCGACGACAGGACCCAGGCGCCGTCGCCGGTCCTCAACGTGCCTCGGCGTACAGCTCCTCCACCAGCCGGGCGACCGTCTCCGGCTCGCGCAGCGTCGGGTAGTGGTCGGAGCCGGCGAGCCGGGCCAGGCGGCAGCCGGGGATGCGGGCGGCCATCCGTTCGTTGCAGCGGACCACCTCGGGGCGGTCCTGCTCGCCGAGGGCGAGCACGGTGGGGGCGGCGATCTCGCCCAGTCGGTCGTAGGCGGGCGGGTCCGGCTGCTGGTGGCCGATGTTGGCGAACCAGGCGGGCAGCACGGCCCGGAAGTGGGCGGCCGCCACGGGATCGGTCTCGGGACTGCCACCGGCGGCCCGCCCCCACAGGCCGAGACCGAACCGGACGATGCCCTCCATGTCGTCGGCCTTGGCGAGCCGTTCGACCTCCTGGTAGAGCTCGGTCTCGTCGAGGTCGTCGTATCCGGTGACCGCGGGCACGAAGAGCGCGAGGCCCGCGACGCGCTCGGGCTGGTCGAGCGTGAAGCTGATCGACGCGGCGCCGCCCATGCTGGAGGCGACGACGACCGCGCGGTCGAGGCCGAAATGGTCGAGCACGCCGGCGAGGTCGGCGGCGGGGCGGTACGGGGTCACGGGCGCGGGGGAGCGGCCGTAGCCCCGTGCGTCGTAACGGATCAACCGGTGTCGCCCGCCGAGCGCGGGCAGCACCGGGTCCCAGATCGTGGAGTCGCCGACGCCCGGGTGGACCAGGACCATCGGCAGCCCCTCCCCGCCCGTGTCGTCCGCCCAGAGCTCACCGCCGGCTACCGGCACCATGGTTTCCATGGGCCCAGTCTGGGCGGCGGGAGCCGCCGTGGGCCAGCGGGTTCGCGGCCGTGTCGGCGTCAAGTACCGGGTCGGGCCAACCTTCCTGACGCCTCGTCAGTAGTGGCGGGATTCGTACCTGGACACCCCTACCGGCCGGTTCTACTCTCAAGTCACTTTGCGCGTACCCCCCACCCCACGCGCCCGACCACGCGCACCGGCACCGCGTATCCGCTCCACGCATCCGCACCTCCTCGCTCCCCACACTCCGACACCGAGGAGATCCCCATGTCCAAGCTGCTCGTCTCCGCGACCGGCCTCGCCGCCGCCGCTGCCCTCACCCTCGGCGCCGCCGGCCCCCAGGCCGCGGAGCCGACCACGCTGCAGCCGGCCGGTCACTCCTTCTCCGCGCAGCTCACCGGCAAGGCGACCTTCGTCGCCGGCTCCACCACGATGACCTGTACCGTCTCCGCCTCCGTCCCCACGACGGGCGCCAACAACGTGGTCCCGGCGGCTCCCGCCAACCACAACGCCGCCGGGCCGGTCTCCGCCCCGATCAACCCGCCGACCTTCAGCGGCTGCACCACCAGCATCGTCGGGGTGAGCGTCACCGTCACGGCCAACTCCACCAACGGCGCCTGGACCCTCTCCGCCCAGAACGGCGCCCCCGCCACCGGCGGGTTCACCATCCCGAAGGGCGGCGTCGTCCTCAAGACCAGCGGCTTCGCCTCCTGCACCATCACCGCCTCGCCCACCGGCCCCACCGCCGTCAACGGCACCTGGACCAACGGCGCCCCGTCCACCCTCGCCCTCTCGGGCGCCCCCGTCCCGGCCACGGTCACGGGCGGCTTCCTCTGCCCGACGGGCAACCAGTCGGCCACCTTCACCGCCACCTACCGGATCACCGACACGACCGACTCGACCCAGCAGATCACCGTCACCGGCTGACCCGACTCCCGCGCGCCCACCGGGCCCGATCCGACCCGACCGGGCCCGATCCAACCCCACCTGGCCCGGCCCTATCCGGCCGGGTGCGACCGGGGGCCGGTCACCGCCCCGCCCGGCCCGGCACCGACCGTCCGTCCGCTCGCCCCCGGACGCCCGTCGGTGCCGGGCCGGTGACGGCTCGGCGCGCACTCGGTCTCAGCCCGCTCCCGCTGCCGCGACCAGGCCCTTGGTCTCCAGCGGCAGCTCGACCACCCGTTCGAGGGCCAGCCCCGAACGGCGCAGCAGGGCCCGGTAGTCGTCCAGGGAGCGCTCCCGGCCGCCCTCCACCACCAGCAGGTGCAGGTCCCACAGCGCGGCCAGCATTCCGGTGCCGTCGTCGGTCGGCATCCGGTCCAGGACGAACAGCCGGGCCTCCGGCTTGAGCTCGTCCCGCACCCGGCCGAGCAGGCGCACGCAGTGCTCGTCGTCCCAGCGGCCGAGCACCCGCGACAGCAGATACACGTCGCCTTCCGCCGGCAACGGCGCGTCGAACATGTCCTGGCCGAGCAGCTCCACCCGGTCGAGGCCGACGGTGGCGGCCAGATGGTCGCGGGCCGGCGGCAGGGTGTGCGGCAGGTCGACGAGCACCCCGCGGGCGTCCGGGGCGGCCGCGAGGACGGCGGCGAGCAGCCGCCCGTTGCCGCCCCCGACGTCCACCACCCGCTGCCGGCCGGACGGTCCGAGGGCGGCCGGGACCGCCTCGAAGACGGCGTTCCCCGCGTCTCCTATGGCCCGCTGGAAGCGCCCCGCCGTCTCCTCGTGGCCGGCCAGGTAGGCGAGGAGGGGCTCGCCGTGGGCCAGGTCGAAGCCGGGGGTGCCGGAGGTCAGCGATTCCTCGGCGTGCCCCCATGCCCGGTAGAACTCCTCGCCGTACAGCAGGCACGTGTCACGCATCGACCCGGGCCGGTCCCGCAGCAGCTCGCCGACCGGGGTGATGCGCCAGCCGCCGTCGCCGTCCGCCTCGAACACGCCGAGCAGCGCGAGGAGTCGCAGCAGACGGTGGACGACGTCCTCGTCCACGCCGGTGGCCGCGGCGAGACGCGCGGTGTCGTGGTGGCCTGCGGCCACCAGGTCGGGCAGCCGCAGCCGGGCCGCGACGTGGACGGCCTGGCTGCGCCAGGCGCCGGTGACGAGCTCGATCGCGGCCCGGAGGGCCTGCGGGTCGGCGGTCATGACGGGGTCTCCTTCTCGACCTGCGGTCTGCCGATGCCCAGGCAGTGCAGGTGCTCGGTGGGGCTGACGGGCGCTGAGCGGGGACTCACGCATCAGGGGTTCCTTTCGGTACGGGCAGGGCCCGGGGTCACGGCTGGAGGCGGCAGGTCCGCCAGCCCTCGGGGCCGCGTTCGTAGCGCAGCCGCTCGTGCAGCCGGTCGGTGCCGTCGGCCCAGAACTCCAGCCGCTCGACGCCGAGTTCGAGGGCGATGTACGCGGCGGGGCGCGGCTGCGCCCCGGCGGCGGCGAGCCGCTCGGCCCGGGCGCGCAGCGCCGCCACCTCGTCGAGGCCGCTCAGCGGGGCGCTCTGGCGGGAAGCCACGGTCATGGCGTGGGTGAGGACGGGCCGGGCCGCCCACAGGGCCTCCGCCTCGGCGTCGGGGAGCCGCCGCACCCGCCCGCTCACGCTGATCTGCCGGCTCGTCTCCCGCCAGTAGAGCAGCCCCGACGCCCACGGATTGGCCCGCAGTTCGCGTTCCTTGCGGCTGTCGTGGTGGGTGGCGAAGACCAGGCCGGTGGCGCGGGCCCGGGCCACGGCGACCATCCGGGTGGACGGCCGGCCCGCCGCGTCGGCCGTCGCGAGGGCGAGGGCCCGTGGCTCACGGACGCCCAGCGCCTCGGCCTCGGCGAGCCAGCGGCGCAGCAGCGCCACCGGATCGGCGGGCGGGGCCGCGTACTCCGGGAACGGCAGGGCGACCGTGCCGGTCAGGGTCTCCGACCGGGTGTGCGGCTGTTCAGACATGGATCCTCCCGTGGGCCACGGTGACGGCCGCGCCGCTCACCTCGACGGACGTGACGTCCTCCCCGGACCCCTCGGCCCGGGCGAGCATCAGGGAGTCGCGGCCCAGCTCGACCCCCTGCCGTATCCGCACCGACCGGCCGTACGGCACCCGCCCGTGCCGGGCCAGGTGAACGGCGAGCGGGCCGGCGGCCGAACCGGTGGCGGCGTCCTCGACCACTCCGTACGCGGGCGAGAACATCCGGCTGCGCCAGCGCGTGCCGGACCCGGCGAAGCAGTTCACGGCCAGGTCCTCGAAGGCGGCGAGCGCCCGGTGGTCGGGTCGCAGCGCCGACAGGGCGGGGACGCCGTCGACACCGACGAAGACGTGCCGGGGTCCGTTGCGGTAGACCTCCACCGGCAGGGTGGAGGCGGTCACACCGAGCGCCGCGAGCAGCTCCGCGGTCCGGTCGAAGAGCCGCCAGCGGGGTAGGGGCTGCCGCATCCGGGCCGCCACGACCCGGCCCGCCCGCCGCTGGAGGGCGAAGGGAACGGAACCCCTCGCGGTCTCCAGGACCAGCCGGTCGCCGCGTACGTACGAACCGAGCGCGACGGCGGTGCCGAGCAGCGGATGCCCGGCGAACGGCAGCTCGCCGACCGGGGTGAAGATGCGGACCAGGGCGTCCCCGCCGGCCCGCGGCGGCAGCACGAAGGTCACCTCCGACAGGTTCATCTCGCGGGCGATCCGCTGCATCAGATCGGACGTCAGGTCGGCGCAGTCGAAGAACACCGCCACCGGATTGCCCCGCAGCGGCTCCCGGGCGAAGGCGTCCACGACGACGTACGGGCGCATCAGGGACCTCCTCTCATCGGCCGCGGGAGCCGGTGGGCTCCCGCAGCGCCTGTCGCGCGGCGCGGGCGAGGATGCCCGGCCCGTCGCGGGTCAGCACGGACTCGGGATGGAACTGGAGCGTGGTGAAGCGCGGCCCGCGCAGGGCGTGCACCTCGCCGCTCGCCGGGTCCCGGCACAGCTCCACCGGGCCCACCCCGTCGACCACGGTCCGGTCGGCGGAGCCGCGCGCGGCGAACGTGTTGTAGAAGCCCACCCGTTCCCGCCGGCCGAAGAGGTCGATCTCCTTCTGCACCCCCTGGTGCGGCACGTCCTTGCGGACCAGCGGGAGGCCGAGCTCCAGGCTCACGATCTGATGACTCAGGCACACCGCGAGGAACGGACGCCGGCGCGTGAGCAGCCGGCGCGCCACCGCGCGGATCGTGTCCATCCGGGGGTGCCCGGCCTCCGCCGGGTCGCCGGGACCCGGTCCGAGGACCACCAGGTCGTAGGCCTCGGGGGCGTACTCCTCGTCGTACCGTCGCACCGTGACGTCGAGGCCGAGCGAGTCCAGTTGGTGCCCGATCATGGCGGTGAAGGTGTCCTCGGCGTCGACCACGAGCACCGTGGGCCCGGCGAGGCCGGGCGAGCCGGTGGTCCGCCCCGCGCCGAGCCAGAAGCCCGACAGGTCGGCGTTCCGCCGCTCCAGGGCGGCCCGCACCTCCGGGTGGGCGCCGAACGGACCCGGCCCGTCGTCCTCCAGGGCCGCGAGCAGACCGGCCGCCTTGGCCCGGGTCTCGGCCGCCTCGGCGTCGGGGTCGGAGTGCCGCACCACGGTGGCGCCCACCCCGACGCGCATCCCGCCGGCGGCGTCGATCTCGGCCGTACGGATGAGGATGGCGGAGTCCAGGGCGCGGCCGCCCCGCTCGTCCCGCCCGATCAGCGCCAGGACCCCGCTGTAGTAACCGCGGCCCGTCCCCTCGTAGCGGGCGATCACCCGGCAGGCGCTCTCCAGCGGGGAGCCGGTCACGGTCGGCGCGAACAGCGTCTCCCGCAGCACCTCCCGCACCTCGCGGTCGGTGCGGCCCTCGATCAGGTACTCGGTGTGCGCGAGCCGCGCCATCTCCCTGAGGTACGGCCCCACGACCCGGCCGCCGCCGGGACAGATCCGGGCCATCATCTTGAGCTCCTCGTCCACCACCATGGACAGTTCGTCGCGTTCCTTCGGGTCCGACAGGAACGCCATCACCCCGGGCAGGCTCGGCCCCTCCGGTGGATGCCGGTAGGTGCCGCTGATCGGGTTCATCACGGCCGTGCCGGCCCGCAGGCTGACGTGTCGCTCCGGCGACGCGCCCACGAAGGTGGCGGCCCCGGTGTGCACCAGGAACGTCCAGTACGCCCCGGACTCCCGTTCCAGCAGCCGCCGGAAGACGGCGAGCGCGGTGTCGGGGCCGTAGTCGCCGAACTCCGCGAGGAAGGTGCGCCGCAGCACGAAGTCGGCCCCGGCGCCCTCGCCGATCGCCTCGCGGACGACCCGGCCGACCGTGCGCGCGTAGGCCTCGTCGTCGAGGTCGAAGCGCCCGCCGGTGAGCGTCGTCGGCCCGCGCGGCAGCCGGGCCAGGGCCTCGCGCACCGGTACCGTCGACTGCTCCGTGACGGTCATGGCGATCAGCGGCGCCCCGTCGTCGGCGCAGCGGAAGCCCCGCTCGGTGATCTGCCGGTACGGCACGACCACCAGGGACTCGTGGTGCGCGCCCCGGCCCGGCGCCGGCGGCCCGTCCGGCAGCGGGATCCCGGCGAGCGTGGCGGGCAGCGACACCCGGCCGACGAGCACGTCGAGCACGTCGCCGACGCCCGCCGCGCCGGACGCGCAGCCCGCGCAGCCCGCGCCGCCTGTGCCGCCGGCACCCGGGCGGTGCAGCAGCGCGTACGCGGCGGGCCGGGGGCCCGGGCCGAGGATCGCTTCCAGAGGTTCGGTCATGACAGGACCTCCTCGGTGCTGACGACCATGGCGCAGCGCTCGGCGGCGTACCGCAGGGCGGCGTCGTGGTGCTCCCTGGAGAAGTCGCCGACCGCGTCGGCGACGAGGAAGACGCGGATGTCGTGGGTGAACGCCTCGACGGCCGTCGCCAGGACGCCGACGTGGCCGTAGACCCCGCACAGGACGAGCTGGTCGCGGCCCGCCTCCCGCATCCGGCCCAGCAGCCCGGAGCGGAAGAAGGCGCTGTAGCGGCGCTTGACCAGGATCCAGTCGTCGGCGGCCGGCGCGAGCTCCGGCACGACCTCCCGGTCCTCGGGGGCCGCCCTCATGCCCGGGCCCCAGAAGTCCCGCAGCAGCCCGCGTTCCCGACGGCTCATCGACCCGGGCTGCGCGGTGTAGGCGACCGGCATCCCGCGCCCGGCGCACCGGTCGCGCAACAGCGCGGCCCGGTGCACCAGCTCCCTCCGGGTCGGCCCCGGGAACGGGGCGAGAAAGTAGCGCTGCATGTCGTGGACGAGCAGCACCGCACGCCCCGGCGCGACCCGCCACCGGGCGGTGTTGGCGGGCAGTTCACCCGCCGACGGCAGGGGATAGGCGGGGATCACCGGGATGCCGGTCACGGCTCCTCCTTCCAGGCCCGGACCACGTCGAGCGCCTGCCACGGATTGAGCCGCGGATCGCAGAACGTGGTGTAGCGCTCCCCGACGCCGTCCAGGCCGTCGTGGTTTGAGGCGCACTCCGTCACCTCGTCCGGTGTGGTCTCCAGGTGCAGCCCGGCCGCCACGCCCCCGCCGGCCGTCACCGCCCGCCGGAAGAGGGCGACCTCGCGCCGGACCGTCGGCACGACCCGGGTCTTGGTGCCGTCGCCCGCCCGCGTGGTGTTGCCGTGCATCGGGTCGCACAGCCAGCTCACCGGATGACCCGCCGCCCTCGCCGCCGCGACCAGCGGCGGCAGCCGGTCGGCCACCAGATCCGCGCCCATGCGGGCGATCAGCGTGAGCCGTCCCGGCGTCCGCCCCGGGTCCAACCGCTCGCACAGAGCGAGGAGTTCGTCCCGGGACAGCTCGGCGTCGACCTTGCACGCCACCGGATTGGCGACCCGGGCGAGCAGCGCCACATGGGCGCCGTCGACCGCGCGGGTGCGCTTCCCGATCCACGGCCAGTGCGTGGTCCCCAGGTACAGCCGGCCCTCGTCGTCCCGGCGCAGCATCGGCACCTCGTAGTCGAGCAGCAGCGCCTCGTGGCTCGTCCACACCGGGGGCTCCAGGCCACGCGCGATCGGGTGCCCGTGCCAGCCCAGGTGCTCCATGACGTCCCCGGCCGCGAGATAGCCGAGGAGGAGGCGCAGCGGATCGGGCGTGCGGCTCTCCGCGTCCGGTTCCGGACCGTTGACCATGTGCCCCCGGTAGGCGGGGAGTTCGCGGCCGTCCACCCGCTCGTACGGGCTGGACCGCGGCTTGGCGTACTGCCCGGCGATCCGGCCCACCCGCAGCACCGGCCGGCGGCCGGCCGTGCGCAGCGCCCCGGCCAGCAGGTCGAGCACCGCGACCCGGCGCCCCACGCTCCCCGCCGTGCGCTCCTCCGGGTCCTGGGCGCAGTCACCGGCCTGGACGACCAGGGCCCGGCCCTCGGCCACCCGGCGGAGCAGCAGCCCGAGCGCCCGCAGGTCCTCGGACCGCACCAGCGGCGGCCGGCCCGCGAGGGCCGCCCGGACCCGCCGGGTCTGGTGCGGATCGGGCCATTCGGGCTGCTGCGCGGCGCCCCGCCCGTGGAACTCCCGCAGCAGCTCTTCCGCCACGGTGTGCGGCCTCATGGCAGTCATGTCGCTCACTTCGGCATCTCCTCGCGGCGGACCGTGGGCACCGGGATCCCCAGGGCGCGCAGTTGCGCGAACGGGTTCATGAACTCGCGGTTGCGCACGATCCGCCCGTCGGACAGTTCGAACGAGTGCAGGAAGTGGTTCTCGTAGAACCCCTCCGGATAGCCGGGGAAGCGGATCCGGCCGTGGCCGTCGCACTCCACCCAGAAGTGGTTCGGGTCCTGCGTCTCGAAGACGCGGACGCCGTACCACCGCCAGTCGGGGAAGCAGCGGAGCGACCACACGGCGTGCTCGGCGAGCCGGTCCCGGCCCCGGATCTCGATGGGGGTGCCGGTGTCGTTGGTCCACAGGCCGGCGCTGCCGTCCTTTGTGAACAGCTCGTGCCGGCGGAGCCGCTCCGAGCCGTAGGTCCCCATGTACGTCTCGACGGTGCGGCGGTTGCGGCGGCGCAGCTCGTCCGCGTCGGCGAAGCCCTGCTGCGGTTCGGTGCCGGCCATCTCGGGCCTCCAGTGGTGCGCGACGGTCGATGTCCGACACCCACCCTCCGCGTCCCGGGGACCCGGGCACCCGGTGCGCCGGCCCGGCTCCGGACCCGACCGCGACCGGGACGCCCGGCCCGCTTCCGACCGGGACACGAAGGGGCCGTCCGCCCCATGCGCCCGGTCCGCCGGGACGGCGAGGCTGGCTCCTCACAGGTCGTGAGCACAGCTACGAGCTCCCCGGCAGGGGCTACGGGCCCGGGCCGGCCTACGCGTCGGGAGGCGCCCCGCGGGTCACGCCGCGGGGCGGGCCTCGGGACGCGCCGTGAGAAGCGCCGCGAGGCGCGCCGTCAGACCGGTCGCGATCCGGAGGAGGCACCCCATGGGGCGCGGGTCAGTCGTGGCCGGGCGGGACCGCACCGTCGGTGCCCAGGCCCGCGTTGCGGGCCCGGACGATGGCCTGCGCCCGGTCGTTGACCTGGAGCTTGCTGAAGATGTTGGTCACGTGGTTGCGGACGGTCTTGTCCGAGATGGTCAGCCGCCGGGCGATCTGCCGGTAGTCGAGTCCGCTCGCGAGCAGGTCCAGCACCTCCAGCTCGCGCGGCGTCAGATCGGGGAACACCTCCCGTCCCGGCGCGGCCGCGAGCGCCCCGAAGAACGACTGCAGCCGCTCGGCGATCCGCGGCCCGAACACCGCGCCGCCGCCCGCCACCGTGCGGATCGCGCCGATGATCTCCTCGCGCCCCGCGCCCTTGACGAGATAGCCGCTCGCCCCCGCCCTTACCGCCGCCAGCAGATTGTCGTCGTCCTCGGACATGCTCAGGACGAGCACCCGTGTCTCCGGCCGGTCGCTGAGCACCCGCCGGGTGACCTCGATCCCGGAGGCGTCCGGCAGCCCCAGGTCCAGCACCACGACCTGCGGCGCGGTCCGCGCGCTCAGCGTCACCGCGTCCTCGCCCGACGACGCCTCGCCCACCACCCGGAACCCGTCCTCCGGCAGCAGCGCCCCGCGCAGACCGTCCAGGAACATCGGGTGGTCGTCCACCAGGAGCACCGTCACCGCGGACGCGGCCGAACCCTGGGAGCCTTCATCCATCATGTCGATTACTATAAGTAAGCATATGAACGCATGGAGTGAGAACGCGCCGTCGGGTTCCCGACGGACGGACGACGAGCGCCGGCTGGCCGCCGCCGCCCTGTGCGCCGCCGTCACCCTCGCCCTCAGCGGACTCTGGGTCTGCTACCTCCTCGTCAACCTGGGCTCGCCCGGGGTGTCGGAGAGCGCCCAGACCCTCCGCGTGCTCGTGTACGGGCTGCCCGCCGTGGCGGCCGGCGTCCTGATCCACGCGCACTGGCCCGGCCGCCCGGTCGGCTGGGTGCTCATCGTGTACGGGATGGCGGCGGTCCTGCCCTACGCCGTCGCCGCCCCGATGTGGCTGGAGCACCCCTCGGCGCCCGTACGGGCCGCCGCCCTGGGCCTCGAGGCGGCGGCCAACTGGGTGAAGATCACCCTCTGGTACTCCCTGCCGCTGTGGTTCCCCGACGGCCGGCTCACCCGCCGATGGCGGTGGTACGTGGCCGGCGTGGCCGTGTGGGTGGCACCCCAGGCGTTCTCCTACGCCGCCGCGCCCGAGCGGTTCGGCGCGCCGAACCCCCTGGCCTCCGGCTGGTGGGCCGAGACCGCCGCCCTGCTCGACGGCCACCTCGCCGGTGCCCAGAACATCAGTGACTTCGTCCTCACCGCCGTCGGCAGCGCCGTGCTGCTCCGCCGGATCCAGCGGGCCGGGCCCGGCCGCACGCGGCGGCTGCTCTCGCTGCTGCTGGGCACCTACCTCCTGTGGGCCGCCGCGCAGAGCGTCGCCTACTACCTCGACGAGCGGTGGCAGTGGCCGATGCTCTGGGTGAGGGTGGCGGCCTCGCTCGTCTGGCTGGCCTCGGTGAGCTACGTGGTGGTCCGCACCGGCACCTGGCGCATCGACCGCTCCGCGCGGCGCATCCTCGCCGGACTCCTCGTCGTGGCGCTGCTCACCGCCGCCGACGTGGGCCTGGTGGCCGCACTGGTCGGCGGGATCACCCCCGGCCGGTACGCCGACACCCTGCTCCTGGTGGCGCTCGCCTTCCTCATGGGGGCCGGGCTCCGCCGCCTGGTCGCCTGGGCCGTGGGCGTGATCGACCGGCTCTACTACGGGGACCGGGCCCACCCGTACCAGGTGCTGCACACCCTCGCCGAACGCATCAGCCACGCGGGCAGCGCCCAGGACATCCCGGCCACGCTGTGCGGCACCGTCGTGGAGACCCTGCGCCTGCCCGCCGCCGTCCTCGCCGTGCACACCCGTTCCGGGCCCCGGACCCTGGCCGCCGCGGGGCGCCTCGGGGAGCACCCGCACCACTTCGACATGCTCCACCACGGCACCGTCGTCGGCCGGCTCTCGGTGAGCCCCCGCGAGGGCCAGCGGTCGCTCGACGAGCAGGACACCCTCATCCTCTCCTCGCTCGCCAGCCAGGCCGCGCCCGCCGTCGCCTCCCTGCGGCTCCAGGAGGACCTGCGCAGCAGCCGGGAGCAGATCGTCACCGCCCGCGAGGAGGAGCGGCGCCGGCTGCGCCGGGACATCCACGACGGCCTGGGTCCCGCGCTCGCCGGGCTCCGGCTGCGGGTCGAGAACGCCACCGCCCGGCTGCCCGCCGAGGACACCCTGCGCGAGGCGCTGCGGGACGTCTCGGACGACCTCGGCATGGCCATCAAGGAGGTACGGCGGATCACCGACCGGCTCGGCCCCGCTCCCCTCGGCGAACTGGGCCTGGACGGCGCGCTGCGCCAGCTCGTCTCCTCCTTCGACAGCGCCAGGCCGACCGTGGGCGCCGTCCTCGAACCGTCGCCCCTGCCTCCGCTGCCGGCCGCCGTGGAGGTGGCCGCCTACCGGATCGCCGCCGAAGCCCTGAACAACGTCATGCGGCACGCCCGGGCCACCTGCGCCGAGGTCGGGGTGCGGGTCGACGGCGATGCGCTGATCCTCACCGTGGAGGACGACGGCGACGGCTTCGGCCAGGAGGCCGACCACCACGGGGTCGGCCTGCGCTCCATGGCCGAACGGGCCGCCGAGATCGGCGGCCGGTGCACCGTCGACACCCGCGTGCGCGGCGGCCGCGGCACCCGGGTCCGCGCCGTGCTGCCCCGGTCGGTCGCCGCCTCGGCGGAATCGCCCGCGACGCAGCTGCCGGCGCCCGGCTGACCGCACGGCGCGGCCGAGCGCACGAGAGAGCGCCCGCTGCCGGGTGACAGCGGGCGCCAGGGGTTTCGGCGAGGGGGACTAGGGCGGGCACCTCGGGCAGTCCCGGACCTGGTGCAGTGTGCAGGGCTGCCCGGTCCCGGCGGCCTTCGTCCCCCGCGCGGCCTTCGAGCCGAAGAGCGCGGCACTCGCGAGCGCCGCGAGGGCGAGCACCGATCCGATGATCTTGCGCTTCATCTCTGCTCTCTTCCTGCAGTCCTCCGCGGGTGCGGATTCCTGTTCCACTGTGACCTCGGAGGTGTCCCGGGCACATGAGGCGCCTGACCCACCCCGACCCCTTCCGCCCCGCCCCTCACGGGGGCGAGCGTCCGGCGGGTCAGGGCAGGCAGGCACCCTCACAGGGCGAGCGTCCGGCGGGTCAGGGCCGGCAGGTCGGCCGGGCTCTTCGCGCGGACCGGCGGCGGGACCGGGCGGCGCACGGTCACCCCGTACTCGTCACGCCACAGCTCGAACATCACGAGCGCCCAGACGGTGCTCGCGAGCCGCTCCGACGGCCGGGTCAGCTGGGCGGCGAGCAGCCGCTCCACCGAGCGCCGGCTCAGCAGTCCGGAGGCCCGGAGCCGGGACGGCGACAGCGTCTCGCGGACGAAGTCCATGAGCTCGCCACCCGGCACGAGCAGCCCGGAAAGCGCCCGGGCCGGTCCCGGACCCGTGGGGGCGACCGCGGCGGTGTACGGCTCGGCCGCCGACCACAGCCGGCGCGCCGGCCAGGGCAGGACGCCCCGGACGCCGTGCGCGCCGCCGAGATGGGCCGTGCGGCGCAGTCCGCGCGCCGGCAGCAGCTCGTCCAGCTCGAAGGCCGTCAGCGCCGCCCGGCGTGACCAGCGGTCCGCCGCCGCGCCGAGCCGCTCCGCCAGGCCCCGCGCCGCGTCGCCCCGGTCGGCGAGATATGCCGCGTAGTCACGGGTGTAGAGCCGGGTCCGGTGCACGGCGGGCACCGGCGCGAGGGCCTCGACATAGCGGGCCGCCCAGTCCTGGGCCGGGTCGGCGACCGCGGACTCCACCCGCAGCCGCCCGCCGACGACCCCGTCGGCGGCGTCCGAGGCGAGGACCGTAGCCAGCCCCTGGCGCCGCGCGGCGGCGTAGGCGGCGTGCGTGACGAGGACACCCGGGTCGGCCTCCGGCAACCCCAGCCGCCACGCGAGCGCGGGCAGCAGCTCGGGCAGGTCACGGGCCGCGCGCCGGGAGACCGGGTCACGGAAGCCGCGGTCGGCCGGCGCGCCACAGGGCGCGGGGGAGGGGGCGGGTCCCCTCCGCTCCCGTACGGCGTCCGCGGTGGGGCCGTACGGCGCCGGCCCGCCGCCCGGAAGACCGGAACCCGCCGGTTCCGGCGCCTCCGTTGCCCCGCCCGTCGACGCCCCGCCCGTCGACGCCCCGCCCGTCGACGGCCCGGCGGTCGGCGGCCCGGCGGTCGGCGGCTCCGGCCCAGCCAGCTCGCGCAGGAGGGCCGCGCCCGGGCCCGGCGTGCCCAGCAGCGCGTCCGCCGCGGGCCCGGCGCCCCGGTGCCGGGCCCGCTCCCCGAGGAGCTCGCGCCCCGGCGCGGGCGCGGGCACCTTCGGCGTCCCCGCCGGGGTGCGGCGGATCAGCCGGAGGTCGCGCCCCCGCTCGTACACGGCCGTCGTCGCCGGCGGCAGCATCCGCACGCCGTCGAGCACGGTGGCGCCGTCGAGCGGGGCGCCCACGGTGAGGTAGGCGTCGAGCCCCGGCTCCGCGAGCGAAGGGCGGTCGGGCAGCAGCGCGATCAGGGCCGGGAGCTCGGTCGCGAAGCGCAGCGCGCGGCGGACCGGGTCCCAGTGGTAGTAGAGCGGCACCGAACCGGCGTCGTCCGTCGCGAGCACGAGGAGCGGCGCGCCGCGCGTGTCGGCCACCGCCACGGCGTACCCGCCGCGCAGGCGCTCGGTGAGGCCGAGGCCGTCCGCCTCGTAGGCGGCCCGGATCAGGGCCGCGTGGTCGCGCTCGGCGACCGCGCGCCCCCGGGCCTCGATCCGGGACAGCAGCGGCAGCCGCACGTCGAGGGTGCCGGCGAGGACGGCCGCCACACCGCCGGCGGAGTTCGCCCGCCCTCCGGCGAGCGCCCAGCCGCCGCCGCGCAGTACGCGGCCGTCGGCCTCCGCGGGATCGGCCGCGGCCCGCAGGGTGGCGGGCGCGATGTCGGTTCCGAACTGGCCCAGGATCCGTGACATGGCGATCACGTTCCTTTCGCAGGGGGCTGATGAGATGCCCCTACGCTCGGCCGCCCGCCGTCCCGTCCACACGGGCACCCGGTCCGGTTCCGCACCCACCCGGTTCCCGGGACTCGTCGCGCGACCGGCCGATCTTGGGCATATTGGTGGCCTGAAGTAGGCCCCCGGAGGGGCGAGTCGGGGTGGGGAAGGGCAGGGGGGAGCCGTAGTCATGAGCGCGCGCGAACAGGCGGGGGAGCGGCGGACCGCGGAGACGAAGGCCGGGGAGATGAATACGGCCGGGTCGAAGGCCGCGGAGACGAACTCAGCGGGGCCGAAGGCCGCGGACGCGAGGGCCGCGGAGGGGTCCCGCCTGGAGACGCCCGGAGTGGAGACGCCCGGAGTGGAGACGCCCGGAGTGGAGACGCCCGGCGTGGAGGAGGCCGGGGCCGGGCTTCCCGCGCCCAGGACCGAATCCGCGGCCGCGGCCGCGGCCGAGGCGGAGCCGCGTGCGCCCGGTGCCGAGTCCCCGGCCCGGACCGAGGAGGCCCGGACCGAGAAAGCCCGGACCGAGAAGGCCGGGACCGAGGCCGAGCCCCCCGCCGATCCACCCGCCGAACCCCCGGTCGAGCCCGAAGTCGGGGCCGGGGCCCGGACCCCGAGGCGGCGGCGGCCCAAGGGGCGGACCGTGCTGCTCTCCGCCCTCGGTCTCTTCGTCACGGCGGTGCTCCTGACCGCCGGCGCCGGCTACTGGGCGTACCAGCACTACACCGGCCGCGTGCAGCGGATCCCGCAGACCTTCCCCACCAACGCGCCGGTGCCCGCCGCGTCCAAGGGCGGCCAGAACTTCCTGCTCATGGGGCTCGACTCGCGGTCGGACGTGCCCACGACCGGCAGCGACGCCAAGGGCCGGCTGTGGAAGTACGGCGACCAGCGCAGTGACGCGATGATGCTGGTGCACATCCCGGACGACCACTCCGCCGCGTATGTGGTGTCGCTGCCCCGCGACTCGTGGGTCGACATCCCCGGCCGGGGCCGGGCGAAGCTGAACGCGGCCTTCTCCTGGGGCGGGCCCCCGCTGCTGATCGACACGGTGCAGCGGCTCACCGACGTCCGCGTGGACCACTTCGCCGTCATCGACTGGAACGGCTTCCGCAAGCTCACCGACGCCGTCGGCGGCGTGGAGATCCTGATGGCGGACGGCGAGCGGCGGCACATGGACGGCGAGCAGGCCCTGGCCTACGTCGGCGAGCGCAAGAACCTGCCCAACGGCGACTTCGACCGCACGCACCGGCAGCAGAACTATCTGCGCACGCTGCTGGAGAAGGTGATGAGTTCCGCGTCCCTGAAGGACCCGCTGCAGCTGAAGAAGACCCTCGACATCTTCACCGAGACGGTGTCCGTCGACGAGCGCTTCGGCGACGACGAGATGCGCCAACTGGTCTGGAACATGCGCGAGGTCCGGGCAGGGGACATGACCTTCATGAACGCGCCCGTGAAGGGCACCGGAACGGAGCGCGGGCAGTCGGTGGTCCACCTCGACCGGGCGCGCTGCGCCGCCCTGTGGCAGGCCTTCAAGGACGACTCCCTCGGGCCGTACGTGGACACCCACCCCATCGACCGGCTGCGGCCCGCCACGAACTGAGCTTTGTGCCCGGGGTCTTGACGGAGGCATTGGTCCAGTCCAATCTGTGAGCGCTTCCCCCTCATCCCCCACTGGAGGCATGGTGCTCATCCGCAACCGCCTCGCGGCGTCGCTGAGCGCGGCGCTGCTCGGCGCGGCTGCCCTCGTCGCCGTACCCACCCCGGCACAGGCCGCCAATCTGCTGACCAACCCGGGCTTCGAGTCCGGCACCCTGTCCGGCTGGACCTGCACCGGCGGGCTCGGCTCGGTCGTGTCCAGCCCCGTCCACGGCGGCGCCAAGGCGCTGGCCGGCGCGGCGAGCGCGTCGGACAACGCCAAGTGCGCCCAGACGGTCTCCGTCCAGCCCAACACCACCTACACGCTGTCCGGCTGGGTCCGCGGCGCCTACGTCTACCTGGGCGTGGACGGCGGCGGCTCGGCCTGGACGCCGTCCGCCGCCTCGTACCAGCAGCTGTCGGTCAGCTTCACCACGGGCGCGTCGCAGACCAGCGCGACCGTCTACACCCACGGCTGGTACGGGCAGGGCACGTACTACGCCGACGACATCAGCCTCGACGGACCCGGCGGCGGTGGCGGCGACACCCAGGCGCCGTCCGCCCCGGCCAACCTGCAGTCCACCGGCCGGACCGCGTCCAGCGTGAGCCTGTCCTGGGGCGCCGCGAGCGACAACGTCGGCGTGACGGGCTACGACGTCTACCAGGGCGCCACGAAGGTCACCACCGTGACCGGGACCGGCGCCACCGTCGGCGGCCTCGCCGCGAGCACCGCGTACACCTTCACGGTGAAGGCCCGGGACGCCGCCGGCAACGTCTCCCCGGCCTCCAACGCCGTCACCGTCACCACCGAGGCCGGCGGAGGCGGCGGCACCGGCTTCAAGCAGGCCGCCCCCTACCTCTACCTCGGCTGGGGCGACCCGCCGTCCGCCACCTCGGTGATGAGCGCCACCGGCATCAAGACCTTCACCATGGCGTTCATCCTCTCGTCCGGCGGCTGCAACCCCGCCTGGGACGGCCAGCGGCCGCTCACCGGCGGCGTCGACCAGTCCACCATCACCGCCATCCGCAACGCGGGCGGCGACGTCGTCCCCTCCATCGGCGGCTGGCAGGGCAACAAGCTCGGCCCCAACTGCTCGACGCCGGAGGCCCTCGCCGGGGCTTACCAGAAGGTCATCGACGCCTACGGCCTCAAGTCGATCGACGTCGACATCGAGAACACCGACGAGTTCGAGAACGCCGTCGTCCAGGACCGCATCCTGAACGCCCTGAAGACCGTCAAGGCCAACAACCCCGGCCTGCGGACCATCCTCACCTTCGGCACCTCGACCACCGGCCCGACCTCCTGGGGCAACCGGCTCATCGAGCAGTCCAAGGCGCTGAACGCGAACATCGACGTGTTCACCATCATGCCCTTCGACTTCGGCGGCGGCGCCGACATGTACGGCAGCACCGTCAACGCGGCCAACGGCCTGAAGAACAAGCTGAAGGCGGTCTACGGCTGGGACGACGCCACCGCGTACGCCCACGTCGGCATCTCCGGGATGAACGGCCTCTCCGACCAGCAGGAGACCACCACCCCGGCCACCTGGACGCAGATCCGCGACTGGGCGAACACCCACCACATCGCCCGGCTCGCCTTCTGGTCCGTCAACCGCGACCGCGGCTGCCCCGGCGGCGGGGTCGTCGAGAACTGTTCCGGCATCAGCCAGACCGACTGGCAGTTCACGAGGATCACCGCCGGTTTCACCGGCTAGCCAGGAAGGTCCCGTCAGTCCGTCTCCGGGAAGTGGCAGGCCACCTCCCTCGCCTCCCCTGCCGCGGTGATCCGCAGCAGGGGAGGTTCCGTCCGGCAGATCTCCCGGGCCTTCGGGCAGCGTGGATGGAAGGTGCAGCCCGGCGGCGGCGCGGCCGGGCTCGGGGGATCGCCGAGCAGGGTGATCCGCTCCCGCGCCCGCTCGGCCGCCGGATCCGGCAGCGGTACGGCCGAGAGCAGCGCCCGCGTGTACGGGTGCGCGGGCGCCCCGTAGACCCGTTCCTTCGGCCCGATCTCCACGATCCGGCCCAGGTACATCACCGCGACCCGGTCGCACACCCGCTTCACCACCGACAGGTCGTGGGCGATGAAGAGATAGGCGAGTCCGAGCTCGTCCTGGAGGCGTTCCATCAGATTGACGATCTGCGCCTGCACCGACACGTCGAGCGCCGAGACCGGCTCGTCGGCGACGACCAGGCGCGGTCCGGTCGCCAAGGCCCGTGCGATGCCGATGCGTTGCGCCTGGCCGCCGGAGAACTCGTGCGGATAGCGGTCCAGATGCTCGGGGATCAGGCCCACCAGCTCCATCAGCTCGGCCGCCCGCTCACGCGCCGCGGTCGCCGAACTCCCCTGGATCAGCAGGGGATCCGCGATGATCCGGGCGACCGTCCGGCGCGGGTTGAGCGTGGAGTGCGGGTCCTGGAACACCATCTGGATCTCACGCCGCAGCGGCTTCAGCGCCCGCTGGGGGAGCCGGCCGATCTCGCGTCCGTCGTACGTGACGGAGCCGGAGGTCGGCTCGAGCAGCCGGACGATCATCCGGCCGGTCGTCGACTTGCCGCAGCCGGACTCGCCGACCAGGCCCAGGGTCTCGCCCCGCGCGATGTCGAAGGAGACGCCGTCGACGGCCCGCACCCGGGCCCCGCGACGGCCGCGCCCCGGGAACGTCATCGTGAGGTCCCGTACGGACAGGAGCGGAGAGGTGCTCCGTGGGGTCGGTGTGCCCGGGGTGCTCGTGGTGCCCGGTGTGGTCGGTGTGCCCGTGGTGCGCGGTGTGGTCGGGGTACGCGGTGTGGTCATCGGGGAGCGCCTTCGTACGCGGGGAAGTGGCAGGCCACCGGATGGGCGGCGGGGCCGGTGAGGACCGGGCGTTCACCCGCGCACCGCTCCCGCTCCGCCCCCGTGCCCAGGGCCGGACGCGGACAGCGGGGCGCGAACGCGCAGCCCGGCGCGGGGTCGAGCAGCGAGGGCGGGGAGCCGGGGATGGCCCGCAGCGGGACGTCGTCCCGGTCGTCGAGCCGGGGCAGCGAGTCGAGCAGCCCTCGGGTGTACGGGTGGGTGGGCGCGGCGAACAGCTCGTCCACCGGTGCCCGTTCGGCGGCGCGACCGCCGTACATCACCAGGACCTCGTGGGCCACCCGCGCCACCACCCCGAGATCATGGGTGATCATGACGACGCCGAGGCCGCGGTCCTGCTGCACCCGGGCGATCAGCTCCAGGATCTGCGCCTGGACGGTCACGTCGAGCGCCGTCGTCGGCTCGTCGGCGATGAGCAGCTCCGGTTCGCAGACCAGCGCCGTCGCGATCATCACGCGCTGCCTCATGCCGCCCGAGAACTGGTGCGGGTACTCGCCGGCCCGCCGCCGGGGTTCGGGGATGCCGACCTCGGCGAGCGCGTCCACCGCCAGCCGCCGGGCGACCGCCCGGCGGGAGCCGAAGTGCACCCGGTGGTGCTCGGCGATCTGCTCGCCGACGGTGTAGTACGGGTGCAGGCTGGACAGCGGGTCCTGGAAGATCATCGCCATCCGCCGGCCGCGCAGCCGGTTCAGCTCCCGCTCCGGCAGCCCGACCAGCTCCCGCCCGTCGAGCGTCACGGAGCCGGTCACCTCGGCCCCGGTGTGCAGTCCCATCACCGCGAGCGAGGTGACGGACTTCCCGGAGCCGGACTCGCCGACGATGCCGAGGGTGCGGCCCCGCGGCACGTCGAAGGAGAGCGCGTCCACGGCACGCACTGGGCCACGCCGGGTGGGGAAGACCACCGTCAGGTCCCGTACGGAGAGCAGCGGTTCGGTGGGCAGCGGTTCGGTGCCGGTCGGCCTAGCGTCGGGCATCAGTACCTCACTCGCGGGTCGACGACGGCGTAGAGCAGGTCGACGACCAGGTTGGCGACGACGATGAAGGCGGCCGCGAGCAGCGTCACGCCGAGGATCACCGGCTGGTCGCCGGTGGCGAGCGCCCCGTAGAAGAGCCGCCCGACGCCCGGGAGGCCGAAGATGGACTCGGTGATCACGGCGCCCGCGAGGAGACCGCCGAGGTCCATGCCGAAGATGGTGAGGATCGGCGTCATCCCGGCCCGCAGCCCGTGCTTGACCACCACGGTCCGCCGCGGCAGGCCCTTGGCGCGGGCGGTGCGGATGTACGGCTCCGCCATCGACTCGATCATCGAACTCCGGCTCTGCCGGGCGTACATGGCCGCGTACAGGACCGCGAGCGCCAGCCACGGCAGCAGCAGGTTCGACGCCCAGGACACCGGGTCGGTGCCGAACGGCACGTACTGCGGATAGGGCAGCAGACCGGCCACCCGGATCAGCCCGTAGATCAGCATCACCGAGGTGAAGTAGACGGGCAGCGAGGCGGCGGCGACCGCGCCGACCATCAGCGCCCGGTCGGTGAGCGTGTCCTTGCGCAGGGCCGCCGTGACCCCGGCGCCCAGCCCGAGCGCCAGCCAGATCGCCGCCGCGCCCACGGCGAGCGAGGCGGACACCGGCAGCCGGTCGACGAGCAGGTCCCACACGGGCTGGCTGTTCTCGTACGAGTAGCCCAGACAGGGGAAGTCGCACTCCAGCGCGTACGGACCGCTGCCCACCGTGCGGCCGGTGAAGATGCCGGTCACGAAGTCGCCGAACTGGCGCCACAGCGGCTGGTCGAGACCCATGTGCGCGCGGATCGCGGCGAGCCGTTCGGTGCTGCACGACTTGCCGCAGGCGGCGGCGGCCGGGTCGGAGGGCAGCACGTAGAAGATGACGAAGGTGATGGCGGCGACGGCGACGAGGACGCCGAGCACGCCGAGGATCCGGCGTCCCAGGTAGGCGATCACGCGCGGCCTCCCCGCGGGTCGAACACGTCCCGCAGCGCGTCCCCGAGCAGCGTGAACGCGAGGACGGTGAGGAAGAGGCAGAGGCTCGGCACCACGAAGTACATCGGGTCGGTGTCGTAGAAGGCGACGCTCTCGGCGATCATCTGCCCCCAGGACGGGGTCGGCGGGCGCACCCCGACGCCGAGGTAGCTGAGCGCGGCCTCGGTGGCGATCATCCCGGGGACGATCAGGGTGGTGTACGCGATGACCGGGCCGGCCACCCCGGGCAGGACGTCCCGGGTGAGGATGCGCCAGTCCGAGGCGCCGCTGACGCGGGCCGCGTCCACGTACTCGCGGTGCTTGAGCGAGAGCGTCTGTCCGCGCACGATCCGGGCGATGCCGGGCCAGCCGAACGCGCCGATGACCAGGGTCATGAGCACGATCCGGTTGACGTCCTTCGCCACCGACATCATCGCGATCATGAAGATGAGGGAGGGGAAGGACATGGTGAGGTCCATGAGCCGGGACAGGACGGTGTCGACGCGGCCCCCGAAGTAGCCGGCGGCGACGCCCGCCGCGACCCCGGCGACGACCACGATCGCGGTCGCGGCGAAGGCGATGAGCAGGGAGACCTGGGCGCCGTGCACGACCCGGGCGAACAGGTCGCGGCCGGTGACCGGTTCGACGCCGAGCCAGTGCTCGGCGGACATCCCGCCGAGCGGGCCGAGCGGCAGTCCGCCCAGGTAGGGGTCGACGGCCGACTTGTCGAACTCGTCGGGGGCCCAGCCGCCCAGGGTGCTGAGCAGCGGCGCGGTCAGCGCCATGAGGGCGAAGAGGACGACGACGGCGAGCGCGACCAGGGCGGAGGTGCGGCGGCGCAGCTCGGCCCGGGCGAGCCGCCAGGGCCCGGCCGGCGTCGGGGGCCGCGGGGCGGCCGGTGCGGAGACGGTGGTGGCGGTGGTCATGACGGCGGATCAGCTTCCGCTCTTGGCGGGGTCCTTGAGGCCGACCGTCGCGTAGTCGAGCTGCCCGCCGTACGAGGCGTGGCCGAAGGCGCCGGCGATGTTGGTGCCGACGAGCAGCGGCTTGCGCTCGACGACGGCGGGCGCGGTGGGGGCCTTGGCGAGGATCTGCCCGTCGAGCTCCTGCCAGGCCTTGTTCGCCTGGGCGGCGTCGGTCATGGCGGCGATCTCGTCCATCCGCTTCATCGTGGCCGGGTCGCGGAAGAGGGAGTGGTTCCCGGAGTTGCCCTTCTCCTTGATGTAGCGGCCGTCGAAGACGAAGGGGAGGAAGGTCGAGCCGGAGGGGTAGTCGGGACACCAGCCGGTGTAGACGAGGTCGGTGCGGTTCTTGGTGTCGCCGATGGTGTCGTAGAAGGCCGACGGGTCGACGGTCTCGATGACGACCTTGATCCCGGCGCGGCCGAGCGACTGCTGGATCGCCTCGGCGACGCCCTTGTCCCCGTTGGAGACGGTGATCCGGGTGCTGAAGCCGCCGGGCTTGCCGGCCTCCTCGAGGAGCCGCTTCGCCTTCGCCACGTCGCCGGTGAGCGGGATCCCCAGGGTGTCGGGCTGCTTGCCGCCGGCGAACAGGGAGCCGGGCATGAGCGCGGAGGCCGGGTCGTTGAGCGCGGGGCCGCCGGAGGCGGTGAGGACGGCCTCGCGGTCGAGGGCGTACTGCACGGCCTTGCGCACCCGTATGTCGTCGAAGGGGGCGCGGCCGGTGTGCATCTGCACCATCTCCGTGCAGCTGGTGGACTCGGCGAGGAGCCGGGCCCGGACGTCCGGCCTGGTGAGGACCTTGGGGGTGCTCTCGGGGCGGAGCTTGTCCCACGGGACGGCGGAGGCGTCGGCGCCGCCGGCCGCCACGAGCCGGTCGTCGATCTGGTTGGCCTTGAGGCCCATCGTCACGACGATCCGGTCGGGGTAGGCCTTGCGCACGGTGTCGGTGGACGGGTCCCAGTGCGGGTTGCGGACCAGGGTGAGCTGCTTGTCGCGTGCGTACGACTCGATCCGGTACGGCCCCGAGGAGAAGGGCCGGTTGTCGTACTGCGGGCCCTTGTCCTGGGAGGCGGGCACCGGCGCGAAGGTGGGGAGCACCGTCGCGTAGGGGAACTCGGCGAAGGGTTTGCGGAGTTCGAAGACGATGGTCCGCTCGTCGGGCGTCCTGATCGAGTCGAGGTGCTTGCCGGCGGCCGGGCCCTGGTAGCCCTCGGCGCCGGTGAGGTAGCGGGCGGCGTAGTCCGGGCCGCCGGGCAGGTCGGGGGAGAAGGACCGCTCCACGTTGTACTTGACGTCCTGCGCGGTGACGGGGGAGCCGTCCTCGTACTTCAGGCCCTTCTTCAGGCGGAAGGTCCAGGTCCTGGCCCCGTGGGACGGGGTTCCGAGGTCCTCGGCGAGGTCGGGGGCCAACTCGGTTCCCTTGACGCCCGGTTCGGCCTTGTAGGTGAGCAGGGTGCGGTAGAGCAGGCGGGTGCCGAAGTCCATGTCGCCCATCACCCAGTTGCGGGCCGGGTCGAGGTGGGTGAAGTCCTGGTTGGACAGCACGGTCAGGGTGCCGCCCTTCACCGGGGTGCCGCCCACGATCGTGCCGTTGTTGCCGGTGGCGGGGTTGGCGCCGGCATGACTGCCGCCCGCGGCGCCGCCGGCCGCGCCGGAGCAGCCGGTGGCGCCGAGGGTGAGGGCCGTGAGCACGGCGACGGCGAGGGCGTTTCTGGGGTGCTTGTCCATCAGGAGTCACTTCCGGGAGCAGAGTTCGGTCAGTCGCACGTGGGTGTCCATGGCGTCGGGACGCCGTCGACGGACGCGGACGGGACTGAAAATGTGACCCGTAACATAGTAATGTGAAATTGTACTGCGCAAGCCCTCGGACACCACAGAGAAGGTTCGCCGCATGACCGTCATCTCCCGCAACCCCGCCGACCCGGCCGACGTCCTCGTCGACATCCCGGCCCCCGGCGCCTTCGCCGTGGCCGACGCCGTCGAACGGGCCCGCACCGCGCAGGCCGACTGGGCCGCCGGCGGGGCCGCGGCCCGCTCCGCCGCCCTGGGCGCGGTGGCCGCCGCCGTCGAGGCCGCCGCCACCGAACTCGCCGCGCTCGCCGTGCGTGAGGTCGGCAAGCCGCTGGCCGAGGCGCGCGCCGAGGTGGCCCGCACGGCCGCCATCTGGCGCTACTACGCCCAGGCCCCCTACGAGCCCACCGGCGCCGTCCACGACACCGCGGCCGGCCCCGGCCTGCTGCTCACCCGCCGCCGCCCGCACGGCGTCGCCGGCCTCGTCACCCCCTGGAACTTCCCCTTCGCCATCCCCAGTTGGAAGGCCGCCCCGGCGCTCGCCACCGGCAACGCCGTCGTCCTCAAGCCGGCCCCCGAGGCCACCGCCTGCGCCCAGCGGCTCGCCGAGATCGTCAGCCGGGCCCTGCCCGAGGACGTGTTCACCGTCGTCCCCGGCGGCGCCACCGAGGGCGGCGCGCTCGTCTCCGCCGCCGACGTCGTCTCCTTCACCGGCTCCTCCGGCGTCGGCCGCACCGTCGTCCGCTCCGCCACCGCCCGGGGCATCCCCGTCCAGGCCGAGATGGGCGGCCTCAACGCGGCCGTCGTGCTTCCCGACGCCGACATCGCCCGGGCCGCGGCGCACATCGCCGCCTCGGTCGCCGGCTACGCCGGACAGAAATGCACCGCCACCAGCCGCGTCGTGGCCGTCGGCGCCGCCCTCGACCCGCTGCGCGAGGCCCTCGCCGAGGCGCTGCGGGCCGTACCCGTCGGCGACCCCGCCGAAGGGGCGACCGTATGCGGGCCGCTCATCACCGAGGCCGCCCGCGACGACACCGCCGCCGCGTGGCAGGGCCTGTCCGTCCTGGCCGGGGGCACCGTGCCCGACGCCCCCGGCTGGTACGCGGCGCCGACCCTCGTCGAGAAGGTCACCGCGGGCCACCGCCTGCTGCGCGAAGAGGTCTTCGGCCCCGTCGCGGCCCTGCTCCCCGCCCGCGACCTCGACCACGCCGTACGGATCACCAACGCGGCCCGGTACGGCCTCGTCACCTCCGTCCACACCGCCGACCTGAGCGCGGCCCTGCACGGCCTGGACCGCCTCGACACCGGCATGATCCGCGTCAACGCCCCCACCACCGGTGTCGACTTCCACCTGCCGTTCGGCGGCGCCAAGGCCTCCAGCTACGGCCCCCGCGAACAGGGCCGTGCCGCACTGGACTTCTACACCGCGTCCCGAACGTACACGCTGTCACCCGACCGGGCGCTGTGACGCCGCGGACCCGGCACGGCGGGTGAGAACGGCGCACCCGGCACGGCCCCGGTCGCGACCGGGGCCGTGCAACGGTTCCGATGGCGGTCGCGCCGGGGGCGTCGCAGCATGGGAAGGGAGCCGGTTCCCTTCCCATGCTGCGACCTTGGGGGCATCATGCCCATGCTGCTGATCAAGGGATCGTTCCATCTGTCCGGCCGCACCAGCCCCGACGGCGACACGCTCCCCTTCACCCCCGACTACGTCGGCGAGTGGCGACTCGTCCGCGGCTGCGAGAAGCCGCAGCCCGCGTGGGACGGCCGGGTCGGCGTGCGACTCGAAGGCGTCGACGCGCTGGAGACGCACTACGACGGGGTCTACGGGGAAACGGCACGCCAGCCGCGGGAGTTGGGTGACGCCGCGACCAACGCGCTGCTGAGGTGGCTCGGCTTCCGCGACATCCGGCGCGTCCCCGATCCCGACAAGCCCGGGGTCGAGAACATCCTCGCCATCCCCGAGACCGTACCGGGCTACATCCTCACCGGCGGCACCGACACCTACGGCCGCTGCGTGGCGTTCGTCGGCCGGGGCGCCCCGCCGGGGCCCAGCGGCTACGAGCTGAACGTGTCCAGGGGGCTGCTGCGGGAGACGGCCAACCACTACCTGCTGGCCCAGGGCCTGGTGTACCCGATGTTCTACGCGGGCCTGCCCAAGGAACTGCGCGAGGAGCTGACCGCGGCCGCCCTGCAGGCGAGGGCGGCGCCGGGGCAGGGCCTGTGGCGACGGGACGCGAACGGTGAGACCGTCGACATGACCCTCAGGGGAACCAAGGTCATCGGCATGGAGTCGATCACCGAGGAGGCGATCATCCTGCCGAAGCTCTTCCGCCGTCTGAAGGAGTACCTGTCCCTCGGGCACACCACGCTGGACTGCTTCCCGGCGTATCTGGGCGGGGCCATGGACGGGTTCCGCATCCTGGCTCCCGCTCCGTCGGACGAGCTGGTCGGCCTGCAGCACGTCGTCAGGGTCGTCAACGGCGGGACGGTCATGATGACCCACGCCTCGGAGGACCTCCTCTTCGACGAGAAATGAGCACGGCATGAGCGGACTGGTCGCCGTCACCGGGGCCACGGGGCGGATCGGCCGGCGGGTGGTGCGCCACCTCGCCGAGGCGGGGGCGCCGGTACGGGCGCTCGGGCGCGACCAGGAGAAGCTGGCCGCCCTGCCCGAGAAGCTGGCCGCCCTGCCCGCCGAGGACACCCGGACGGCGTCCTACGAGGACGCCGAGGCGATGCGCGCCGCGCTGGACGGCGCGGACACCCTGTTCCTCGTCTCCGCCCACGAGGGGCCGGGCCGGGTCAGGACCCACGCGACCGCGGTGGACGCCGCCGTCGCCGCCGGGGTGCGGCGGATCGTCTACCTCTCGTACCTCAACGCCGCACCGCACGCGACCTTCACCTACGCCCGCGACCACTGGCACACCGAGCAGCACATCCGCTCCACCGGCGTGGCCTTCACCTTCCTGCGCGACAGCACCTACCAGGCGGACCTGGCCGCGATGACCTCCCCCGAGGGGGTGCTGCGCGGTCCGGCCGGCGACGGCCGGGTGGCGGCCGTCGCCCACGACGACATCGCCGACGCGGCCACGGCGGTGCTGCTCGCCGCCGGCCACGAGCACGACAGCGCGACGTACGACATGACCGGCCCCGAGGCGCTGAGCTTCGTCGAGATCGCCGCCGCGCTGAGCCGGGCCAGTGGGCGCACGGTCAGCTACGTCCTGGAGACGCGGGACGAGGCCTACGCCTCGCGCGCCGTCTACGACGCGCCCGACTGGGAGGTCGAGGGCTGGATCACCTCGTACGAGGCGGTGGCCGTGGGCGAGATGGACGACGTCTCCGACGACGTGCGCACCCTCACCGGCCACCCGCCGCAGTCCTTCGAGGCCTTCCTGGCGGCCCACCCCCGGAGCTACCGGCACCTGCTCCCCCCTGATTAGCGCATACGTTCGATTGCCGAGGTAGGCTGGTCCCCATGACAGCGGCACGACCCGGCACCCCGCACCTCCCCGGATTCCAGGGCTCCCTCTTCGACCAGGGCACCGACATCGGCCCCGGTCCCCTCGACGGCGTCCGGCGCACCGAGCTGGGCGCGGGCGCCTGGGTCGACCACCTCCCCGGCTGGCTGCACGGCGCCGACGCGCTGTTCGAGGAGCTGGTCGAGGGCGTGCCCTGGCAGGCCGAGGAGCGCCGGATGTACGACAACGTCGTCGCCGTCCCCCGCCTCCTCGCGTACTACCGCGAGGGCGCCCCGCTCCCGCACCCCGCGCTCGTCGAGGCCCGCGAAGCGCTCGCCGCCCACTACGCCGCCGAGCTCCGCGAGCCCTTCGTCACGGCCGGCCTCTGCCTCTACCGCGACGGCCGCGACAGCGTCGCCTGGCACGGCGACCGCACCGGCCGCTCCGCCACCCAGGACACGATGGTCGCGATCCTCTCCCTCGGCGACCCCCGCGACCTCGCCTTCCGCCCCCGCGGCGGCGGCCCCGTGGCCCTCCGCCTCCCGTCCGGCCACGGCGACCTCCTGGTCATGGGCGGCTCCTGCCAGCGCACCTGGGAACACGCCGTCCCCAAGACCACCCGCGCGGTCGGCCCCCGCATCAGCGTCCAGTTCCGCACCCGCGGGGTGGGCTGAGCCCTCTCACAGCCGCCCGCGCCAAAGAAGCAGGGTACGGTCCGCTGCCGCCGACAGGAGGGACAGGCGTCCGCCCTCGTGACGCAGGTCGAGTGCCGTGACGTCACTCGTGTGCCCGATCAGACGCTCGTGGTGGTCCTCCTCCGGGAGCCACACGTGGAGCGCACCCCTCTCCCCGCCGTAGGCGACGACGAGCCTTCCGCCGACCGAGCACGCCGTCAGCACCATGGCCTGCGCGTATCCGGCGACGCTGGAATGCAGAAGGTCGAGGCCGGGCAGACCGACCACGCTCACCCAGTGGCTCATGCCGCACACGAGGACCTCCCGGTCGCTGGACACGGCCGGGACAAGCGGTCCGAGCAGCCAGCGCACGTCCGGCTCCCCGGACGCGGACGACGGAGTCAATTCCATGGTCCGTCCGCCGCCGTCGGGCTCCCAGATTCCGAGCGTGCGGTCGCCCGCGACGCTGAACACCCGCTGTTCACCCGTCGGCGCGCCGATGGTGACGTGCCGCACGGGTGATCCGTCGGGCGGGCTGAGGTACCGCAGCGGGGGGAGCACGGCGCGATCGGGTTCACACGGCGCCCACAGACTGACCGAGCCGTCGGCACCGCCCATCACCAGCGACTCGGCTCCCCACAGATCGCCCGCCGCCATGCTGAGGACCCGGGTGCCCAGCCCGTTCAGACTGCTCACGTCCCCGGTACTCGGGTCCCAGAACTGCACCAGCCCGTCGGAACAGCCGATCACCGCCCACGTCCGCCCGGAGAACGTCCCGAGGGTCACGCTCTCGATCTGTCTGCTGATCTTTCCCTGGGACGCGATCACGTCCGTGCGGGAGGCGAGGTCCCACGTCCGCAAGGTGCCCCGGTCCGCGAACAGAGCCGCCCGGCCGTTCCCGCCGACCGGGCCCAGAAAAGCGCCCAGCGGTCGGCCCAGCGGCGGGGAGTCAAGGACAGGATCCGCCGCCGTCCGGTGCTCGGCGTCCCACACCAGGACGGCGCCCTCCGCGTCACCGGCGATCACATGGGGGCGGCCTTCGAGCTCCGTGACGAGCACACAGGTGACCAGGGACGCCCGGGCCCGGAACCGCCGCAGCTCGATGCCGTCGTCGATGCCGAGGACCCGCACCAGGCCGTCCCGGCCGCCCATGACGACCACATCCACGCCGTCGAGCCGTCCGACCCACAGTGCCTGCACCAGGTACGTCGCGGTGGAATCCGGGATGTCCGCCAGCAGGTCGCCGCTCGACGCGTCCCAGACGTACACCGTTCCCTTGCTGTTCCTGGCCGCGACCAGGTCGCGCGGCCCGTTCCGGGTGGCCGCCAGGGCGAAGAGGGTTCCTTCCGATCCACGGAGGGTGCGCAGCAGCTCACCTGTCCCCGGGTCCCAGAGCCGGGGGCCCTGCAGAACGTCCGCGGCGACGAGGACGTCGGCGCCCGCCAGCGTTCCACCCGTCAGGACGTACGGGTTCGAGGCGCGCGCGGGCGTGAACCGCCCTCGCCTCAGGGGCCGGGGGGCCTCGTGGCCGGTGGGATCCCAGAGCTTGATCTTCTTGCCGTCCGTGGTGAGCGCGAGCACCGTGCGCCCGGAGACCCGGACGACGGTCATGGCCTTCACCTCGTCACGCGAATCGACCGGTGCCGCCGTGCGGGCGATCTCCTCTCCCGTTTCCAGATCGCACACGATCACGGTGCCCTCGGTGTCGCGGACGACCACTGTCTCGCGATCGCCCAGGGTGGCGAGTTCCACGTCCGCGACGGTCCGCGTGGTGGCCGGGACGGACCGCACCTCGCGGCCCCGCAGCGGATCCCAGATGTGGACGCTGCCCCACTGGCCGGCCGACGCGATGACCGGGCCCTGCCGCGCGTGGCCGACGGCGATGTCGCGGACCTGCCCCGAGTGCAGCATGGAGCGCTGCTCGTCCCCGGCCCACAGGGCCTTCGCGACCGTCCACCGACGGTCGTCCGGGAGGGCGCGTTCGACGGCCCCGGCCAGGGCGTCGGCGCCGCTGCGGCGGGAGTTGGCGTGCAGCCGCCGCAGGCGCTCGTCGTCCGGGGCCGCCCACGAGTGCAGGCTGAGCCGGTACGCGTCCAGAGCTGCCGAACCTGGGCCGGACTCCAGCGTCCGGCCGGTCGTCAGGAGTGCGAGCGGGTCGCAGGCGAGGAGGAAGCCGGGGTCCTGGAACAGCCTTTCGAGCCGCCCGTGGCCGCACTGCGCGGCGTGCGCCGGGAGGTGGTGACGGGTGTACGAGGACACCTGGGCCCAAGCCGACACCGCGTCCCCGGCCCCCTCGCGGGCCGAGCGCCGCCCGCCCTTGCGCCGCGCACCGGCGGGAGTCAGCGCGTCGACGATCCGGCGCTGGTTCTCGGCGAAGTCCCCGAGCACGCCGGCGCAGACGTGGTCCACGAGGGACTGGTGGAAGAGCTGGACGGTCTCCCGTCCCGTCGCGGTGGACAGCAGGAGATAGTCGCCGGACATGGACCGGACTCGTCGCACATCCGCCATCGACACGGCCCGTCCCGTCAGCGCCCGGGCGACGGCCTGCCAGGTCTCGTCGACGGGCAGGCCGGTCCCTTCGGCGTACGCGAGGGACAGCAGTACCTTCGCGTCCCGCTCGCCCAGCCGGGCGGTGATGTCGGCGACGAACGCCTCGCCGCCGCTCAGGGGTAGCCGCTCGCGCCAGTCGGCGTATCTGGTCAGCGGCCTCGCGTCGTTGGTCCGCGCGTGCGCGGCCGTCCTGGCGAAGAGGAAGTTGGCCGCACCGCCGGGGGAGCCCCCCGCCGGACCGTCCACGGTGTGAGCGAGTTCGGTGATCGCCTCCACCACCTCCCGGAGGGCGCCCGCGTCGTGCCGGTACGCGGCCCCCTGACGCAGGATCCGCTCGACGTACGACGCCGTCTCCTCCGGCGTGACCGCGTAGGCGGGGCAGTCGAGGTCGACGAGCACGTCCCGGGTGGCCAGGCTGTCCAGCAGGCCCCGGCGCGTGGCCACGACGATCCGCACCCCCGGCTCCTTCGCCAGGTCGCGCAGCAGATCCGCGATGGCCCGCGCCTCCCGGCGTACGGCCAGAGCCTGCTCCGGCACGTGGCGCGCCTCGTGCCGCAGCCCGGCCTCGTCAAGGGCGTCCACCACGACGCGTAAAATCCGGCCGTCCCTGGTGTGGGCGGCGACCCCTGCGAGCAGCTCGCCGAAGGTCGGCGCGGCCGACGGACCGTCCGGTGCGCCCAGCGACAACCCGCAGGCGTGGGCCAGCATCCGCGTGATGTCGCCCGCGGTGGCGCCGCGCGCCCACACCACGGTGAGCGGCTGCTCGGACGATGACGCAGACCACTGCCGGATGACCCGCCCGAGCACGGCCGACTTGCCGCCGCCCGCCTGTCCGGTGACGACCGCCAGCCCCGGGCCGTCCCCGGCCAGCCAGTCCGACAGGGTGGACACGGCCCGCTCCCGGCCGACGAACAGGTCCTCGTCCGTACCGTTCGCGACGCTTCGGCCGAGGCTCTTCGGCCCGAAGTGGTTGTACAGGGCCTCCCGTACGAAGTCGTCGATCTGCTGCGGCGACAGGCCGAGCGTGCGGACCAGTCCGTAGGCACGGTCCACGGCCGCGTCGAACTCCGCCGCCGGTACGGGCAGGGTGAGCGCCGCGGAGCCCGCGTAGCCGGCGTTCGGGAACTAGTCGACACCGTGGGAGTTGTCGTGGCGGTCGACCCAGCCGTCTTCCTCGCCGAGCCCTGTCTCGATGCCCGCGGCGATCTCGCCCAGCGGGAGGTACGCGAAGGACGCGTACCTCGGATCCCGTTCCAGCGCGTCCCAGGCGGACAGCAGGCGCGTGACGAACACGCCGTCGCGGACGGACTGGTAGCCGCGGCCGGCGGCCAGCAGAGCGATCTGCGCGGTGTTCCGCCCCTCGGCCGGGCCCCACGGGTCCTGCCGCATCCGCGCCAGTTGGAGGTCCCCGGCCGCGGCCCCCGCGAAGCAGCAGTCGAGGACGACGAGCATCCGGTGCAACGCCGCATGCCCCTCCAGCGCACGGTAGAGGTGCGCTGACGGCACGCATCCTGCCGAGATGACCAGGCCGGACGCATGGTCCACGCCGGCCAGACCCAGGCCCGCGGCGTCGTGCACCCCATGGCCGCTGAACCAGAACACGACCCGGTCCTCCGCGGCGAAGTCGCCCTTCCGCACGCGGCTCTCGAGCAGGGCGAAGATCTCGTCGCTACTGAGGTCCTTGTGCAGCTCCGTGAGGAATCCGGCGGCCTTGAACCGTTCGGCGACGAGGTCCATGTCCGGTCGCACCGCCGGGAGGTAGCGGCCGAGTCCCGGCGGATAGTCTGGGTAGAAACCGTTGGCGACACCGATGAAATGACCTCGAGGCACCGCGCACCCCCCTCGCCACGAGCACCTTCGATCGCAGGGAGCAGCATAGAGGGTCCGCCACCCAGCCCCTCACCGCAGTTGGCGCCGCACCAGTTCGTGGAAGAGGCCGTTCGGGTCGGCGAGGAGGTCGGCCGGGGGGCCCTGTTGGACGACGCGGCCGTCCGCCATCGCGATCACGCGGTCCGCGTCCATGATCGTGGAGAGGCGGTGGGCGATGACGACGCGGGTCGCGCGGAGGGCTCGGGTGGACTCGATGACCACGCGCTGGGCCTCGTTGTCGAGGGCGCTCGTGGCCTCGTCGAGGAAGAGGACGCGCGGTTTGCGGATCAGGGCGCGGGCGATCATCAGGCGCTGGCGCTGGCCGCCGGAGATGGTGCCGCCGCCGTCCGAGAGCATGGTGTGCAGGCCCATCGGCATGGCCTGGACGTCCTCGGCGAGGCCGGCGAGCGTGAGGGCCTCCGCGACCTCCTCCAGGGTGAAGTCCTCCGCGCCGCGCACGCAGTCGAGGATCGAGCCCGAGAGCGGCTGGGCGTTCTGCAGGACGACCCCGCACTGACGGCGGACCGCCGCCTGGTCGAGGGCGGCGAGATCCTGGCCGTCGTAGAGCACGCTGCCCTCGGTCGGCCGGTCGAAGCCGATGAGCAGCCGCAGCAGCGTCGACTTGCCGCAGCCGCTGGCGCCGACGATCGCGACGAACTCCCCGGGTGCCACCCGCAGGTCCACCCCGTCGAGCACCAGCGGGCCGTCCTCCGCGTAGCGGTACGACAGCTGCCGGGCCTCGACCGCGCCGGTCAGCACGCCGGGCCGGGCCGCGCCGCCGCGCACCTCGGGCGCCGCGCTCAGGATCGGCTCGACCTGTTCGAAGACCGGCAGGACCGCCGCCACCGACAGCAGCGCGCCCGTCAGCTGGGTGACCGAGGACAACAGCATCGTCAGGGCGGTGCTGAACGTGAGGAACTCGGCCGCCGACATGCTGCCGCGGGCCGGACCGGCCAGCAGCGCGAACATCACCAGCGTGCACAGCGGCAGACACACCGCGCTCAGCACCGCGAGGGCGTTCTGGATCCGCCCCACGCGCTGCTGCAGCACCCGGGTCCGGGCGAACTCCCGCGCCCACGCGGCGTACGCGAAGCTCTCCGCCGCCGCGACGCGCAGCTTCGGCAGCCCCCGCAGGGTCTGGTACGCCTGGTTGTCGAGGCGGTTGCCGAGCTCGACGAGCCGGCGCTGGTGGCGCAACTGCCACAGGCCCAGACCCAGGAACACCGCGCCCACCACCAGGAGCATCGCGAACGCCACGAGCGCCAGCGGCACACTGTGCACCAGCAGCAGGACCAGGTTCATCACGCCGACCGTGACCGCCTGCAGGCAGACCGGCGCCACCCCCGACAGCATCCGCCGGACCGCGCTGATCCCCATGGCCGCGTTGGCCAGCTCGCCCGTCGACCGGCCGGCGAAGAACGTCGCCGGGAGTCGCAGCAGCCGGTCCCAGACGGCCGGCTGCAGGGTGGCCTCGATCCGGCCCTCCATGCGCAGCAGGGCCACGTTCTGCAACAGCAGGAACGCGGCGCCCACCACGGCGGCCCCGACCAGCGCGAGCGCCGTCCGCACGATCAGGTCGTTCTCCGCGGCCGGCACGAACTCGCCGAGGATCCGCCCCGTCGCCACGGGAACCGTCGCCCCCAGAACCATGGACACCAGCCCGCCCAGCAACAGGTCGCGCAGCTCCAGGCGGTTGCCCCGGACACAGAACCGCACCAGCCGCGGCAGGCTCATCCGGCCCTCGGGCAGCGGGCGGTAGAACATCACGGCCCGCCGCTCGAACTCCGCCTCGTTCCCGCCGTCGATCCGCTCCCGCCGGCCGGCCGGGTCGACCGCCACGTAACCGCCGCGCCGCCACAGCAGCGCCACCGGCGTCCCGTCCTCCTCGCGCCGGCCCACGAGCGGACCGCAGTTCTCCCGCCACCAGCGGCCCCGCAGCCCGACGGCCCGGGTGCGCACGCGCGAGGCGAGCGCGATGCCCTCGACCGGGTCGGTCCGCTCGTCGTCCGCCCCCGACCCCACGGTCTCGGACAGCGCGATACGGGCGTCCGCCGCGACCAGCCGGCACACGGCGAGCGTCGCGTCGACGCCGCCGCCCCGCCGGGCGCCCCGCCCCGAACGCCCGATGGCGTCGAGCAGCGCGCGGTCCGCCTCGCTGCCGGCCGCCCGGCCCGCCGCGAGACCCGCGGCCGTACGGTCCTCGTGAGCGCGCTCGCGCTCCTCGATCCAGTGGTCCAGGGCGTACAGCAGCCGGTACTGCTGCTCGACCATGCCCTGCCACATCGCCGCGTCGACGAGCAGCGTGCCCGCCGCCTCCGCCTCGTAGGCGGCTCCGTACCGGACGCTGCCGGGCTCGATCCGCATCCACACGATGTCGTCGTCCGCCCCGTGCGGCGAGGCGTCGGACGCCCCGCCGAGCGGGGCCTCGTACAGCACCCGCAGGCCGCGGCCGACGCCCAGCGCGAAGGCGCTCTCCAGCGGGCTCAGGGCGGCTGGCTCGGCGGCCCCCGGCCCGTACCACCGGCCGTCGGACCACTGTCCGTCGGCCCACTGCCCGTCGGACCAGCCGCCCTCGGACCAGCCGCCCTCGGACCACAGGCTGTCGTCCCCGTTCCCCCACCGGCTGGTCGCCCACCCGCCCTCCGGCCACGGCCCGGTCGGCCGGCCGTCCGTCTGCCACCGGCCCGGCTGCCCCTGCTCCTCGTACCCCGACCGGTGCAGCTCCCGCAGCTCCACGCGGCGCAGCAGACACTCGCGCGACGGGCGGCCGACCAGGGTGTGGCCGGCGCCCTCGGCCGGGCCGAGGAGCAGCGCGCCGGCCTCGACGCGGCCCAGGAAGTGCCAGGCGCCGAGCCGGTCGGCGGCGACGGCGAAGAGGTCGAGAGTGCCGTGCACGACGAGCCACAGCACGGACGGCCCCTCCAGCGACAGGCTCCGCAGTCCCGAGCCGTCGACCGCCGTACCGAGCCCGCCGAGCGCGGCGACCACCGGGTCATGGGCGACGGCCGTCTGCCAGGCCACGGCCTGGTCATGGGAGACGGCCGTCTGCCCGACCACGGCCTGGTCATGGGCGGCCGTCGGACGGTGGGCCGTGACCTGGTCGTGAGCGGCCGTCTGGTGGTGTGCCACGGCCTGGTCCTGGGCGACCGTCGCGTGCTGAGCCGCGGCCTGGCCATGGGGGACCGTCGGGTGCTGCGTCGTCGCATGGACGTACGGGGCCGTCGGGTGGTGCGCCGCGGGCTGGTCGTACGGGCCGGCCGGGGCGTAGGGGCCGGAGCGGTCCTGGGGCGGCAGGGCGGGGTGCGGGGTGGTCACCTCAGTGCTCCTTGACCAGTTCGGCGTACGGGCCGCCCGCGGCCACCAGGTGTTCGTGCCGGCCGCGTTCGACGACCGTGCCCCGGTCGAGGACCAGGATCTCGTCGCTGTCGCGGACGGTGCTCAGCCGGTGCGCGATGACCACGCACGCGCAGCCGCGCCGCCGCAGGTTGTCGATGACCTCGCGCTCGGTCACCGCGTCCAGGGCGCTGGTGACCTCGTCGAGGACGAGCACGCTGGGGTCGCGGACCAGCGCCCGGGCGAGTTCGAGGCGCTGGCGCTGGCCGCCCGAGAAGTTCCGACCGTCCTGTTCGACCCGGCTGTGGATGCCGCCGGGGCGCCGGGAGACGACGTCCAGGACGGCGGCGTCGGCGAGCGCGGCGACGACCGCCTCGTCCGGGACGGAGGGGTCCCACAGCGCGATGTTGTCGCGGACGGTGCCCTCGAAGAGGAAGACGTCCTGGTCGACGAAGGAGACGGACGCGGCGAGGGCGCCGCGCGGGATGTCCTCCACGCGCATCCCGTCGACCCGTACGGCGCCCTCCCACGGCGCGTACAGGCCCGCGATGAGCCGGGAGACCGTCGACTTGCCGCTGCCGGAGCCGCCGACGAGGGCCACCTGCTGCCCGGGGCCGACCGCGAGCGAGAAGTCCGTCAGGAGCGGCGCGTCGAGCGGGCTGTAACCGAAGGTGACGCGGTCCAGCTCCACATGGCCGGTGAGGCGCCGGGCGCCCCCGGGGTCGCGCCGGGTGTGGACGGGGTCGACCGGGAAGTTCTCGACGTCCTTGAGCCGGGTGACGTCGGCGGCGAAGTCCTGGATCCGGCCGGCGACGCCGTTGAGCCGGGTGATGGGCGCGGTGAAACCGGTCACCAGGGCCTGGAAGGCGACGAGCAGTCCGACCGTCAGGTGCCCCTCGACCGCCCGCAGTCCGCCGATCATGAGGATGAGCGCGCTGTTCAGCGCGGCCAGGGTGGGCGCGACGACCGCCAGCCACGCGCTGGGCACGCCGAGCCGCTGCTGCACGTCGAGGGTGACCGCGTGCTGCCCCGACCAGCGGCGGAAGAAGCCGCTCTCGCCGCCGGTGGCCTTGATGTTCTCGATGAGCTGCAGACCGCTGTACGAGGTGTTCGTCAGCCGGGCGCTCTCGGCGCGCAGTTTGCGCGTGCCGGTGGCCCGGACGTGGATCGTGATCCGCATGGCGACGACGTTCAGCAGCGCGACGCCGATGCCCACGACCGTCAGCTGCGGGTCGTACGTCCACAGCAGCACCGCGTACAGCAGCACCACGACGGCGTCGACGCCGGCGGCCGACAGGTCGCGCGCCAGGGTCTCGGCGATCGCGTCGTTGGACCGCAGCCGCTGGACCAGGTCGGCCGGGCTGCGCTGCGCGTAGAAGGCGACGGGCAGCCGCAGCAGATGTCGCAGGAAGCGGGCGCCGCCCAGGGTGGAGGAGACGATCCGGCCGCGCAGCAGGTTGGCCTGCTGCAGACCGGTGAGCGCCGCCGTGAGCACGAGCGCGGTGGCCATCGCGGCGAACAGCGTGCCGAGGAGCGAGGACCGCCCGCCGATGAGGAACATGTCGATGTACGTCCGGCTGAGGGCCGGCACCCACGCCCCGACCGCCACCAGCAGCAGGCTGGAGAGCACGGCCGCGGCCATGGTGCCGGAGGTCCCGCGCAGCCGGCCCGGGACGGCGCCGAGGACGCCCGGCCTGCGGCCGCCGCGCCGGAAGGAGGGGCCCGGCTCGAAGACGAGCACGATGCCGGTGAAGGCCGGGTCGAACTCCTCCATGGGCACGAACCGGCGGCCCTTGCCCGGGTCGTTGACCCACACGCCACGGCGGCCGAGACGCCGGCCCATCCCGTCGTAGACGACGTAGTGGTTGAACTCCCAGAACAGCACGGCCGGGGCGGCGACCTCGGCGAGCGCCGCCAGGTCCATCTGCATGCCCTTGGCCTGGAGGCCGTAACTCCGCGCCGCCTTCAGCAGGTTGCTCGCGCGCGAGCCGTCCCGCGAGACGCCGCACGCGATGCGCAGCTCCTCCAGCGGCACGAAGCGCCCGTAGTGGCCGAGCACCATGGCGAGCGCGGCGGCACCGCACTCGACCGCCTCCATCTGGAGCACGGTGGGGGTGCGCACGGTCCGCGGCCGGCGGCGCGGGATCGCGCGGCCGCGCGGGGCCGGGCGGCGGCGCGGGGCCGGGCGGGTCCGGGCGGCGCGGGTGGTCTTCTTGCGGGGGTTCACGGAAGCAGCCAGTCGACGGGGCGTTGCGAGGAGAGGTGGACGGAGCCGGAGACCGGGGTCCCGGAGTCGACCGGGTACGGGGGGCCGTCCGCGGACGACCACGCGTAGCCGGACTCGGTGGCGGAGGAGCGCTTCAGGGCCACCAGGACCGCCACCGGACTGCCCTGCCGGGTGAACTCCGCGGCGAGCCCGTCGTCACCGAGGAAGCCGCCGATCTGCGCCCGCGTCTGGGGGGCGCGGCCCACCGCGGTGACCCGGCCGCGCAGCACGCCGTACCGGTCGCGGGCGACGGACCGGACGTTCAGGTCGACGGACGCGCCCACCTGGATCGAGGAGGCGTCGCCGCCGGCCGGCACGTACAGGACGGCGACCAGCGGGTCGTCGGGGCCGGTGACGCGTTCGACGGTCGCCACGTCGGCGCCGGTCGTCACGACGGTGCCCGTCCGGGCGAAGAGCGCGGTCACGCGGCCGGCGGCCACGGCGCGCACGGGGCGGTCGCCCTGCTCGGTGCGGACGACGACGAGCGGCTGCCCGGCGGAGACCGGCCGGCCCTCCGCGACGAGGACTCCGGTCACCTGGCCGGCGACGGGGCTCTGCAGCAGATAGCGGCCCTCGGCGTGGACGAGGATGCCGGGCGCGCCGAGTTCGGAGGTCACGGTGCCGGTGAAGGCCCAGAACGCGGCGACGGCCGTCACGAGGACCGTCACGGCCAGCACGAGCCGCCCCTGCGGGCGTGCGAAGCGCACCGGGAGATCGAGTTCCTCGGGCGATTGCAGCTTGGAAAGCGCCTTTTGGCGAAACTGCATGGACTATTCCTTCGACTGCATTTCCTGAGCCGCCAAGGCCGGGCGCCTCGGAAGGGGTGTGAACCCCGGAGCGGGAAAGCCCCGGGGTTCACGACCGCGGGGTCGCTCAGAGGCCGGCGACGCCGAGGCCGGCGTTCACGTGCACGCCGGTGATGCCCTGGGCCAGGCCGGGGACGCCGTTCACGAGGCCCTCGGCGGTGGCCACGGTCTGCAGGGAGCCGACGGCGCCGAGGACGGTGTTGACGTCGCCGGTCACGGCGCCGACGAGACCGCCGCTGACGCTGACGACACCGCCGGAAACGGCGTCCAGCTCGGCGTCGTCGATCACACGGGTCTCGAGGTCGTTACGCATGAAGCGCACCTTTCATCTCAGTGGGGGGAATCCGAATTACCGCGGCGCCGCAGATCAAAGCACGCGAACGGGTGCCCGAGCGAATTCGGTTGACGCCTGATCAGCGCCGTTCGTGGACCTCGGGCACCCCGGCGTGCAGCATGTTTCACCGAATGGCGACAGCTTCTCCGCAGGGCGGAGTAACAGATTCCGGCGCCTCCCGAGGCCCCGGGGAGAAAACGGGCGCACTCCGGCAGAAGGGCGGCCCCGCGAGGCCGGCGCGCGCAGCCGCGGGGGAGGGCCGGTTCGCAGCACGCACACAATGTGCAGGTTTCCGGCAGGCGGTGCCGCGTTTCCCCGAAGGGTTCACAGCCACCCGGAGCGCTGCGCCTGGAGGGCCATCTGGAAGCGGTTCGCGGCCCCCAGACGCGCCATCAGGATCTGCAGACGGCGGAACAGGGTGCGGCGGCTGACGCCGAGTTCGCGGGCGATGACCTCGTCGCTCGCACCCCCCGCGAGCAGCCGCAACAGCCGCCGGTCGGCGGGGGCGAGCCCGGCCGGGCGGGTGGCGCGGCCGTGGAACGGCAGGGCGTTGTTCCAGGACTGCTCGAAGAGGGCCACGAGCGCCGAGAGCAGCCCGCAGGGCTGCACCACCAGCATCGTGTTCACCACGTCCGCCTCCTGGATCGACAGCGACACCAGCGCGTACGCGTCGTCGATGATCAGCAGCTTCACCGGCACCGACGGCAGCACCCGGGCCTGCTCGCCCGCCTCGATGCACGGCTCGATGACGTCCTTCAGATGCCCGGGGTGCTCCAGCGACTCCCGGGAGTACACGACCCGCTGCCTCACCCCGCGCGCGAGCGTCGCCAGCGCGTCCTCGGTCGCGCCGACCAGGGGCACGTACGGCGGCGACTCGAACTGCCGGATCTGCTCGCGCGCGCTCGCCCAGGCGTGCCGCATCCGGCGCCCGATCGCGTCCCCGGTGACGACCTCCACGAGACCGTCGTTGTACGCGGCGAGCCGGTGCCGGCGGAACGACTCGAAGGCGCCGCCGACCGCGATCCTGGACTCCTCCAGCTCCGCCGCCCGGTGCCGGGCCAGGATCTCCAGACCCGCCGCCGGCGGCACCGGCGCCACCACGTCCCCGTCACCGTCGGCCGCGCTGGCCAGACCGGCGTCGACCAGCTCCCCGTACGCCGCCGCGAGCGCGGCACCGGACACGCCCGCCGCCTCGCCGATCGAGCCGAGCGGGGCGGGCGCCCCGTCGAGCAGCGCCAGATAGACCCGGCCCGCTGCCCCCTCGATGCCCAGGAGCCGCAGTGCCTCGCCCAGTCTCTCGTTCGTCATACGCCCATTGTCGGCACCGCCCGGCCCGCCGCGTGTCCGATCAGTGCCACTGGCACTCCTCGGCACCCGGCGCCCCTTCCCCCGGCTAGCGTCCCTGCCGACGCGACGGGAACCGACCCGGACGAACACGAAGGGGTACGACGTGGCCAAGGGCCGAAAGAACGGTCTGTACGCGGGGATCTCCGCGGAACTGTCCGCGCTCATGCGCACCGGCTGGGCGGACACCGAACGGCACGATCTCACGCCCGACGAGCAGGCCCCCTACGCGGCCCGCCGCCGCGCCGCGCTCTCCGCGCGCTTCCCCGGCGAGCGCCTGGTGATCCCCTCGGGGAACCTCAAGGCCCGCTCCAACGACGACACCTACCCGTTCCGGCCGTACTCCGGCTATGTGCACCTCACCGGCGACCAGGCCCGGGACTGCGCCCTCGTCCTGGAGCCGCGCGCGGACGGCGGCCACGACGCCTACTGCTACCAGCTGCCCCGCGACAGCCGCGAGGACGACGAGTTCTGGAGCGGCTACCACGCCGAACTGTGGATGGGCCGGCGCCGCTCCCTCGCCGAGTCCGAGCGCGTCCTCGGCCTGCCCTGCCGCGACGTCCGCACCGCGGCCCAGGACCTCGCCGCCGCCACCGTGCCCACCCGCATCGTCCGCGGCGTCGACCCGGCCCTTGAGGCCGCCGTCAGCACCGACGAGGAGCGCGACGCCGACCTCGAGGAGGCGCTGAGCGAGCTGCGGCTCGTCAAGGACGCCTGGGAGATCGGCGAGCTGCGCAAGGCCGTCGACTCCACCGTGCGCGGCTTCGCCGACGCCGTCGCCGAACTCTCCCGCGCCGTCGACACCTCGGAGCGCTGGATCGAGGGCACCTTCTTCCGCCGTGCCCGCCTGGAGGGCAACTCCGTCGGCTACGGCTCCATCTGTGCCGCCGGCGAGCACGCCACGATCATGCACTGGACCGACAACGACGGCCCCGTGCGCCCCGGCGACCTGCTCCTCTTCGACGCCGGCGTCGAGACGAACAGCCTCTACACCGCCGACGTCACCCGCACCCTCCCCATCAGCGGCACCTTCACGCCCGTGCAGCGCGAGGTCTACGACGCGGTGTACGAGGCCCAGGAGGCCGGCATGGCCGCCGTGAAGCCCGGTGCCGCCTACCGCGACTTCCACGAGGCGGCCCAGCGCCACCTCGCGGCCCGCCTCGTCGAATGGGGCTTCATCGAGGGCCCCGCCGAGCGCGCCTACGAACTCGGCCTCCAGCGCCGCTTCACCATGGCCGGCACCGGCCACATGCTCGGCCTCGACGTCCACGACTGCGCGCAGGCCCGCAACGAGGAGTACGTGGACGGCGTGCTGGAGCCCGGCATGGTGCTCACCGTCGAGCCCGGCCTGTACTTCCAGCCGGACGACCTCACCGTCCCCGAGGAGTGGCGCGGCATCGGCGTCCGCATCGAGGACGACCTGCTCGTGACCGAGGACGGCCACGAGAACCTGTCCGCCGGTCTGCCCCGTTCCTCCGACGAGGTGGAGGCCTGGATGGCCCGCCACGCCGGCTGACGCACCCGACACTTCGCGGCGCCGGGCCCACGGGGGGCACGGCGCCGCGAACGGTCCGCGAATGGACCACCGCAGGGGCTGGAGCTAGTGTCGATACATAGGCCATAGGTGCGCCGACGCTCCCGCGGTCAGGCAGGTTCGCAAGCCTCGTAGCCCCGCGACGGAGGAATCGAGGGCGCCCGGAAGGAGCCTGACATGACCCGTACAGTGCGCGCGGCGATCGCCGTCGCGGGAACCGCGATCCTGTCCTTGAGCGTGGTGGCCACGAGCGGCGTCGCCCAGTCGGCGTCGGGCTCGGCGGAGCGCCAGGACATCAAGATCGGCCTGCTGCTGCCCGAGAGCAAGACCACCCGGTACGAGAAGTTCGACAAGCCCTACATCGAGCAGAAGATCCAGGAGCTGGCGCCCGGCGCGCAGGTCGACTACTACAACGCCGCCGAGAGCGCTACCACCCAGCAACAGCAGGTGAACACCGCGCTCGCCAAGGGTGACAAGGTGCTCATCCTGGACGCCGTGGACTCCAAGTCGATCCAGTCCTCCGTGGAGAAGGCCAACAAGGCGGGCGTGAAGGTCGTCGCCTACGACCGCCTCGCCCAGGGCCCGGTCGACTCCTACGTCTCGTACGACAACCACAAGGTCGGCGAGTTGCAGGGCAAGGCGCTGCTCGCCGCGCTCGGCGACAAGGCCAAGTCCGGCGTGATCGTGATGCACAACGGCTCGCCCACCGACCCGAACGCCGCCGACTTCAAGGCCGGCGCGCACTCCGTGCTCGACGGCAAGGTGAAGATCGGCAAGGAGTACGACACGCCCAACTGGGACCCGAACAACGCCAACCAGCAGATGTCCGGAGCCATCAGCGCGCTCGGCAAGGACAAGATCGTGGGGGTCTACTCCGCCAACGACGGTCTGGCCGCGGGAATCTCCACCGCCCTCAAGGCGGCCGGCATGAACGTGCCGCTGACCGGACAGGACGCCCAACTCGACGCCGTCCAGCGCATCCTGATCGGTGACCAGACGATCACGATCATGAAGCCGTACAAGCCCGAGGCCGACATCGCCGCGACGATGGCCGTCGACCTGGCCCAGGGCAAGGCGCTCCCGAAGAACCTCGTCCCCCTGACCGTCACCAACGGCAGCGGCGACAAGGTGCCGGCCAACCTGCTGACCCCGATCGTGGTCGACAAGACCAACATCAAGGACACCGTCGTCAAGGACGGCCTCTACACGGTCGACGAGATCTGCACGCCGACGTACGCGGCCGCGTGCAAGCAGGCCGGGCTCCAGTAACCGGCCCGTAAGGGCCCCGGTATGGGTCGGAGGCGGTTGCGGTGCCGGAAGCACCTGTGCTGACGCTTCGGGGGATCTCCAAACGGTTCGGCGCGGTCCAGGCCCTGTCGGACCTCGACCTGGAGGTGCACGCCGGTGAGGTCGTCGCCCTGGTCGGCGACAACGGCGCCGGCAAGTCGACCGCCGTCAAGGCGATCGCCGGGGTGAACCCACCCGACGACGGCGTCATCGAGTGGCAGGGGAGGCCGGTCTCCATCAACCGGCCCCACGACGCCCAGCACCTCGGCATCGCCACCGTCTACCAGGACCTCGCGCTGTGCGACAACCTCGACGTGGTCGGCAATCTCTTCCTCGGCCGCGAACTGCGCCGCTTCGGCGTGCTCGACGAGGTCCGCATGGAGCAGCGCTCCCGCGAGCTCCTGGAGACCCTGTCCATCCGTATCCCCAGCGTCCGCATCCCGGTCGCGTCCCTGTCCGGCGGCCAGCGCCAGACGGTGGCCATCGCCCGTTCCCTCATCGGCGACCCCAAGGTCGTCATCCTGGACGAGCCCACCGCCGCGCTGGGCGTCGAGCAGACCGCCGAGGTCCTCGACCTCGTCGAACGCCTCCGCGAGCACGGCCTGGGGACCATCCTCATCAGCCACAACATGGTGGACGTGATGGCCGTCGCGGACACCATCGCGGTGCTGCGGCTGGGACGCAACAACGGCGTCTTCGACAAACGCGCCACCAGCACCGAGGAGATCATCTCCGCCATCACCGGAGCCACCGAGAGCGCCGTGACCCGGCGGCAGGCCCGCATCCGCGAACAGCGGCAGGCCCGCGGGGAGGAGGAGCGATGAGCGGTGACCGGAAGACCGGTGGCCCCGAGGACCTCGGAGGCCCCTCCGGCCAGCAGGCCGCACCCGAGTCCGTACCCGCCGTCGACAGCCGGCTGATCGTCCGCGAGCAGGGCTTCCGCGGCTACCTCGGCGAGTTCCGGCGCAAGCTGCGCAGCGGCGAGCTGGGCTCCCTGCCCGTCGTCGTCGCCATCATCATCATCTGGACCGTCTTCGGCAGCCTCGACAGCACCTTCCTCTCCGCCCAGAACCTCTCCGACCTCAGCCAGCAGATCGTCGGCACCGGAATGATCGCCGTCGGCATCGTCTTCGTCCTGCTGCTCGGTGAGATCGACCTCTCCGTCGGCTCCGTCAGCGGCCTGTGCGCGGCCATCTTCGCCGTGCTCAACGTCCTGAACGGCATGAACGAATGGCTGGCGCTGCTGGTCGCCGTCGCCGGGGGAGCCGCGGTCGGCCTCATCCAGGGCTTCTTCTTCGCCAAGGTCGGCGTACCCGCCTTCGTGGTCACCCTGGCCGGCAACCTCTTCTGGAACGGCCTCATGCTCCAGGTGCTCGGCAGCACCGGAACCGTCAACATCCCCAGCGAGAGCATCGTCTCCAAGCTCTACTCGACGATCTTCCACAGCCCGGCCACGGCCTACGTCGCCGCCGCCGTGGGCGTCGGACTCTTCCTGCTCGCCTCCCTCCAGGACGCCCGGCGCCGGCAGGCGGCCCACGTGCCGTTCCGGCCGGTCGCCGAGATCGTGCTGCGCACGGTCGTCATCGGCGCCATCGCCTTCGCCGCGGCGTACATCCTCAACCAGTACCAGGGCCTGCCGCTCGCCCTGCTGATCTTCCTGATCCTGCTGGTCGTCCTCGACTTCGTGCTGCGCCGTACCCGCTACGGCCGCCAGATCTTCGCGGTCGGCGGCAACATCGAGGGCGCCCGACGGGCCGGCATCAGCGTCGCCTTCGTGCGGATGAGCGTCTTCACCATCGCCGGCACCATGGCCGCGGTGGGCGGCATCTTCCTGGCCGGCCAGATCCAGTCCGCCAGTCAGACCTCCGGCGGCGGCAACCTCCTGATGAACGTCATCGCCGCGGCCGTCATCGGCGGCACGAGCCTGTTCGGCGGCCGCGGCTCGGTCTGGTCCGCCCTGCTCGGCGCCCTCGTGATCGGCTCCATCCAGTCCGGCATGAACATCATGGGCGTCAGCAACGCCGTTCAGTTCATGATCACCGGCGCGGTGCTGCTCGCCGCGGTGGTCGTCGACTCCCTGTCCCGCCGCAGCCAGAAGGCCGCGGGGCGCGCCTGATCCCGCTCGCGGACGCGACCCGCGACCCTCGTGCCGGCTACGGCTGCTGGAACCGCACCTCCGGATGCGCGGGGCTCGGCCCCGTCAGCAGCGGCTGGGGGACCCCCTTCAGGTGCTCGTCGAAGAACGCGGCGAGGTAGGCGCGCGTCACGGCGAGTGCCCGGTCGGCCGGGATGGGCCCGGCGGGCAGTCCGAAGTGACGCTGGATCACCGGGGCGTCCGAGAACGTGAAGTGGTCCGAGCCCGCCACCGTCAGCCAGCGCTTCCAGCCGTCGAGCGCCCGCCACGTGCTGTCCCAGGTGGCGTCCACGCCGCCCGGGCGGTGGGTCTCGTCGTCCGTCCCCAGGAGCAGGAACGGGCGCCCGCCGAGGCCCCCGGCCGGCACGGTGTCCCAGAAGGAGCCGTCCATGTTCGCCCCGGCGTCGATCCGCCGGTCCGCGAGCATCGCCGTGGCGGCGCTCGCACCGCCGATCGAGTGCCCGGCCATGCCGATCCGGGTCCGGTCGATCGTCCGCGCGTACGCCCAGGCCGGGCGCGGACCGGTCAGCCGGTCGAGGACGAACCGGACGTCCGCCGCCCGCGCCGCCGTGACGTCACTGCCCTTCGCGCGCCCCTCCTCGAGCGCCTGGCAGGCCACGCACGTGAGGATCCGGCCGCCCGGCACGGCGGTGCCAGAGGTCTCGTAGGCGTGGTCCACGGACGCGACCACATAGCCGCGCGAGGCGAGTTCGACGGCGAGCGACGTGAGCGTGAACCGCGGCACGCCGAAGCCCGGGGACAGCAGCACCAGCGGACGGCGTCCGGGCGCCGGCCGCACGTCCAACGCGCTGTACGTGCCCATGGCGGCCAGCGCGCGCACCGAGGCCGGGTCGGTCACGCCGACCCCGCTCAGGACCAGCCGGGCCTCCTCCTCGGTCGCGTACGGAGCGGCCTGCCCACGGCCCTTGCGGGCGGCCGGATAGTGCAGGGTCACCATGAGCTCGCGTCCGTCGGCCTCGGGCACCCAGGGGTCGGGCCGGGAACGGTCGACGAGGTGGAGGACGGAGGTCCCCACGCCGAACCTCCCGGTCGGGGCGGGAAGCTCGAGCCGCCCGACGGAGGCGGGGGAGGAGACGGGGGCGGAGACGGACGGTGAGGGGGTCGCCGCCGTCGCGGGCAGGGCGGTGGCGGGTAACGCGACCGCGCAGGCGAGAAGGGCGGCCGCGGCCGCCCGAGTCGGTTTGATCATGTCCAGGACGCTACGGGGGCGGCCACGCGACCCGCGTCAGACCACGGTCGGAACCCGCGGCGCCGCCGTAGCCCCGCAGGCGGACGCCCTCCTCGCTCTCCGGTCGGCGCCGCCGAGCCTGCGGATGCGACCCGAGGCGGGGTCCGCGATCCTGAACGGGACAGGGGGGCCACTCTAGGAGGGCCGCGATGTCCGTGATGGACAAGCTCAAGCAGATGCTCAAGGGCCACGAGACCCAGGCGGGCCAGGGAGTCGACAAGGCGGGCGACTACGTCGACGACAAGACGCAGAGCAAGTACGCCCGCCAGGTCGACACCGCCCAGGACAAGCTCAAGCAGCAACTGGGCGACCCGGACCAGCCGCCCCAGGGCCCCCCGCAGACCTGACGCGCCGGCCAGGTCGTGGGCCGTCGCTCAGGCGGTCGGACGGTGAGCCGTGGGGGGGGGGCCCCCCCCCCCCCCCCGGGGGGGGGGCCCCCCCGGGGGGGGGGGGGGGGGCCCCCCCCCCCGCCCCCCCCCCCCCCCCGCCCACACCGGATTCAGCCCGTGGCGGTCCGAGGCCCGGCGCCCGCCCGTGTGCTCTCCTCCAGAGCGTCGACGATCGCCTGTGTGAACGCGTCGAGATCGGCCGGCCGCCGGGAGGTGATCAGGGGATGGCCCCCGGACGTGTCGACGACGACCTGCCGGTCCTGCCAGTTCGCCCCCGCGTTCTCCAGATCCGTACGCAGCGACGGGTACGAGGTGAGCTCACGGCCCCGGACCACTCCGCTCTCCAGGAGGAGCCAGGGGCCGTGGCAGACCGCGGCGACCGGCTTGCCGGCTTCGGCGAAGGCGGCGATCAGGCGCTGGGCCTTGCCGTCGGTGCGCAGTCGGTCGGCGTTCACCGTGCCGCCGGGCACGACGACGGCGTCGTACTCCTCGGGCGCGGCCTCGTCGAGCGTCGTGTCCGGTTCGACGACGAGCCCGGGCCGGCGGTCGGAGACCACCGTGAGGACGGGCTCGTCGCGCCGTGCGGCGACCGTCACGCGGGCGCCCGCCGCGCGCAACTGTGCCATCGGTTTCTTCAGCTCGTCCTGCTCGATGCCGTAGTTGGACGTCAAGAAGAGGACGTTCGTCCCGTCGAGCGTCACGATCGCTCGTCCTTTCGGTCGCCGTGGGTGGTGGCGGAGGCCTCAGTGGCCAAGCTCCCGCTTCAGTTCCGCCTTGTTCATCTGGGACCGGCCGTGCAGATTGCGCCGCTGGGCCTCCGCGTAGAGCTGGTCGTAGGTGGGTCCTTCGGAGCCGCTGTGCGAGCGCTTGCCGCCGCGGCGGGAGGAGGACATGTCCTGGGTGGAGCTCTTGCTGGCGGTCTTGGACTCGCCGGACCGGGCCCGTTCCTTGTTCACCGTGCGGGCCGCGATCTCCTTCGCGCGCTTCTCGCTCTCGCCCCGGTCCTGGGCGCTCTCCTTGATGTGCTCGTACTGCCGTTCGCGCTTGGCGTTCGATCCACGCGGCATCTGTCCTCTCCTTCCAAGGGTGAGATGTCCTGCCAACCGCCGCCTGCCCCCGCCGCCCAGGTTCATGCGGCAACCTGTGTCAAACCTACCCAAACCGGGAATCAACCCCTCAGGACGCTCGACCGACGGACCCCCGCCGCGCCTCCCGGCGCGGCGTAGGCCCACCACCCCCGTCGAAGGAGCCACATGTCCTCCCGCACCGCCCGTTCCACCGCCTCCTCCTCCCCGGGGGCCACGATCCGCCGCGAGGCCCTCCACGGCCTGCCCGAGATCGACCGGCCGACCCAGGTCTCCACGGACGACGCCCAGACGCTGTCCGCCGCGCTCCTGTCCCGGCTGCGGGAACTGGAGCCCGGCACACCGGAGCACGCCTACGTCCGCAACACCCTCGTGGAGCTCAACCTGAGCCTCGTACGGTTCGCCTCGCGCCGCTTCAGGAACCGGCCCGAGCAGCGCGAGGACATCATCCAGGTCGGCACGATCGGCCTCATCAAGGCGATCGACCGCTTCGACCCGGACCGGGGCATCGAGTTCTCGGCCTTCGCGCTGCCGACCGTCGTCGGCGAGATGAAGCGGTTCTTCCGCGACACCAGCTGGGCCGTACGGGTCCCCCGGCGGCTCCAGGAGCTCCGCATCGACCTGGCCAAGGCGGGCGACACCCTGGAACAGCGGCTCGGCCACCGGCCGACCCGCGCCGAGGTGGCCGAGCACCTGAACCTGCCGGAGGACCGGGTCGCCGAGGGCGAACTGGCCGCCCGCGGCTACACCGCCCGCTCGCTGGACGTCTCCGTCACCGACGAGGGCGACGGCCCGAGGATCGGTCCGCGCCGGCTCGCCGCGCCGGAACCCTCGTACGAGCTCATCGAGGACCTCACCTCCCTGAAGCCGCTGATCGCCCGACTCGACGAACGCGACCGGCGCATCCTGACCCTGCGCTTCGGCGAGGACCTCACCCAGGCCGAGATCGGCGAGCGCCTCGGCCTCTCCCAGATGCACATCTCCCGCCTGCTCACGCGCATACTCGACGAGCTCCGCACCGGCCTGCTGGCGGAAGCGGACGCGGACGGCCCGCCCACGGAAACACCCCAGGACACCTGACCGGCCCACCGAAACGCGGCCGCCCCCAAGGTGGCCCGTACACAGGACCGCGGCCTTCGGCCGCGGTCCGCCACGTTGCCCTTCTTCCCCGCCCCGCTCCGTCAGGCCGCCGCACCGGGGGTCAGCGGGTCCGGGCCCGTCCCGGGCGTGGGCGACAGGGGGGCGGGCATCACGGGCCGGTGCGTCATGGGGTCGCGCGGCATGGGCTCGGGCGTCATCGGCTCGTGCGGCGGGGCCGTCTGGTGCTCGATCCGCAGGTCGTGCTGCTCCACCGCCAGCTCCCGGCCCTCCCCGTCGGTGAACCGGCCCGTCACCTCGTAGACGCCGCAGTGCGCCCGCCCCACCGGCATCCGCTCCTGGGGCAGCCGCACCTCGTACGGGCCGCCCGGGCGGAACCCGCCGAGGACCGTCCGGGTGCTCGCGAGCACGACGCCGTCCCACATGCGGGTGTCCTCGAAGGCAAGGCCGTCGATCTCCCGCTCGAGCCGGAAGGTGAGACCGACACTGACCACGGCGCCCTCGGGGAGCACCAACGGCTCTCTCTTCCCGGTGCCGTGCCCCCCGCCGTGGTCCAGGGGCACTGCGACCCGCCCCAGCTCCTCCGTGTGCAGGGACACGTCCAGCAGTTCGAAATCCTTCGCGCCATGGTCGTTCACGAGGGGTCACCGCCTTTCGACGGGGGCGGTGCGCCGGGGCCGGACCGGCCGCGCAGGACGCGGGCCGCGAGCGCCGACACTCCCACCGCCGCACCCGCGGCAGCCCCCACGGCGGCCGGGTGGCGGGCGAGAGCGGTATACGGCGAGTGTACGGCGGCCTCGTCGTCGAAGGACCCGTGAGCGCCGTGATCCTCTCCGCCGGGTCCGTCGAGCGGCTCCCAGAGATTGTGCGGGGCGGCCGGAGCGGCCGGCTCGTCCGTCTGCTGGGCGTCGTACGCGGTCCGGGCCAGGTACCGGTCCAGGAGGCCGGGCGCGAGCCGACGCATGAGCACCGCCGCCGTGGTGGAGAGGCCCACCCGGTACTCCTTGCGCCGTGGCCGCCGGGCCGCGTGCAGCACGGCGCGGGCCGCGATCTCCGGCTGGAAGACCGGCGCCATCGGGCGCGGCCGACGAGGCAGCCGGGACAGCACCCAGGAGAACTGCGGGGTGTTGACGGCCGGCAGCTGGACCAGGGTGATCGCCACGTGGCTGTGCTGATGGAGCAGTTCGAGCCGGACCGAGCCCGTGAAGCCGTTGATCGCGTGCTTCGCCCCGCAGTAGGCCGCCTGCAACGGCACGGACGCCTCTCCGAGCGCCGAACCGACCTGGACCACCGCGCCGGAGTCGCGGGGAAGCATGCGCCGCAGGGCAGCCCGGGTGCCGTTCACGAAGCCGAGATAGGTCACGTCCGTGACCCGCTCGTACTCGTCCGCCTCGACCTCGGCGAAGGGCGCGAACACGGAGGTGAAGGCCGCGTTCACCCAGACGTCGACCGGCCCGAGAGCGCGCTCGACGCGGTCGGCGGCCTCCTCCACCTGGGACGTCACGGCCATGTCCACGGGGACGACCAGGGCCTCGCCGCCGGCGGCCACGACCTCCTCGGCCGCGGCCTCCAGGCCGACCCGGCCCCGGGCCAGCAGGGCCACCCGTGCCCCGCACGCTCCGAACGCGCGGGCGGTGGCCCGGCCGACCCCGGCGCTCGCCCCCGTGACGACCACCGTGCGCCCCGCGAACGCCCCCGGCCGGTCGCGCTCCTCGCGGACCGGGAAGAGACCTTCCAGGTACGACAGGAGATCGGCCGGCCGGATCATGACCACGCCCCTCCGGACATCACGTGCGCGGCTGGTTTCGCGTGGCTCACCATCGGTACCAGCGGGAACCGGAGCCACTGCGGAACAGGAAGCCGAGCAGCCAGACGACGAGCAGGGCGATGGCGATCCACCAGAGCAGGTGGAGGGCGAAGCCTCCGCCGAACAGCAGCAGAATCACCAGTAGAACGAGCAGAATCGCGAGCATGACGGCCTCCTTGGATCTGGCCGGTCGTGGTGGTGGTGCGGGACTACATGTGGCCCGGGGGCGTCGGCCCGGGGGCCATGGGGTCAGGGGACGGGGTGTCCGCGGACACCGAAGGCGTCGAGGGCGCGGGCGGGGTCTCGGGCGGGGCGTCGCCAGGGCGGAGCCTGCCGCGCCAGCCACCGGTGGCCCGGTCGCGGTCCTCCATGAACTGCTTGAACCGGTACAGGTCCCCCTGGACGCGGCTGTCGACCATGCCCATCGCCGCCCCGGCCTTGTCGGCGAGCGACTCGGGCTCGACGTCCATGGCCAGGCTCACCCGGGTGTGGGCGTCGTCGACGCGCCGGAAGGTGACCACGCCCTTCTGCCGGACGTCGCCGCTCACCGTGCGCCAGGAGATCCGCTCGTCGGGGAGCTGGTCGACGATCTCGGTGTCGAACTCGCGGGTCACACCGGCGACCTTCGTCCGCCAGTGACAGACCCGGTCGTCGACCTGCCTGACCTCCTCGACCCCGTCCATGAAGCGGGGGAACTCCTCGAACTGCGTCCACTGGTCGTAGACCTGCCGCAGTGGGGCGTCCACCTCGATCGTCTCGTGCACCATCGCGGTTCACCTCCCTCGGTCGGCACGGTTCCCGTCGGCAGCGCGGCTACCCCCGAGCGCGTTCCGTAATCGTCCCGACGGGGTGTCCGCCGAGGTCGGACGGCGCCGCCGCCCCGTGGACGGCCTGGTGGGCCGTCACGGTCACCCTCCGCTGCCGGACGCCGCGTCTCCCGCGCCGGTCACACCTCCTGCTCGGGCCAGCCCAGGAGGCGGGCGCCGACGACGGCGGTCTGCAGGGCGAAACGCTGGGCGGGGTCGCCCGGATCGGCACCGGTGAGCCCGGCGATCCGGTCGAGGCGGTACGTCACGGCCCGGACGCTCAGCGTCAGCCGCCGGGCGGCCTCCGCCGCCACGCAGTTGGCGTCGAAGTAGGCGGTGAGGGTGTCGAGGAGCGGGCGCGCCCCGCCCCGGGCCTGCCGGAGCGGGCCGAGGACGCTGAGCACCAGATCGGCCATCGCCTGCCGGTCCCGGGTCAGGACGGGATAGACGAGCAGGTCCGAGGCGTGCAGCACGGGATCGGTCAGATCCAGGCGGGCGGCGAGATCGAGGGCGTTGAGGGCCTCCTCGTACGAGGGGACCACACCGCCCGCGCCCGGATGGGAGCGCCCGACGGCGACCTGCCCGCCCCCGCCCTCGGCCCGCGCCTGCCGCGCGAAGTGCGCCAGCACCTCGGGCTGGTCCGCCGGCGCCACGCAGATCAGCCGCCCGTCCTTGGCGGTGAGCAGGATGCGCCGGGCGCCGAAGCGGGCGGCCAGCGAGGCGTCGACCGCCCGGGAGACGGGGGAGCCGTCCGTGTAAGGCTCCGGGCCCTGCGCGACGGCGACGGCGTACGCCCCGGACAGCAGCAGACCGAACCGCGCGGCCCGCTCCGCGAGCCGGCCCAGATCGCTGCGCCCGTGGAGCAGGTCGTCGATGAACTCCCGCCGTGCCGCCTCCTCCTGACGCACCGCCAGTCGCTGGGCGCGCTCGTGGCCCTCGGCGAAGGCGTCCACCGCCTGCTCCACGGCCGCGAGCAGGTGCTCGTGCGCGGCGCGGGGCAGCGCGCGGTGCGTCTCCCGAGCGGCCGACAGGTGCGCGCGGACCAGGGGCCGCAGTCCGATCCCGGCCTCGGCGGCCCGTTCCCCGCGTGCCCGCAGCTCCTCCAGTTCGGGCCGGGTCAGTCGCCTCCCGGTCGCGCACACGTCCGCCAGGACCTCGGCGTACCCCGCCAGGTAGGTGTCCGGAGGCATGTCGGCACACCCTCCGGCGATCGCTCTCTCCCCCACGCGTCCCTCTGCCCTCTCCTGCGTCCCCACGCGTCGCCGGCGGGATCCGGACGCGCGGAGATCAAGATTGGCATGACCGCTGCGAAAGGGCGCTCCCGGGCCCGGCTCCCGGGCTCACCGGGTGTGGGAGTGCGATCACGAGGGGCGTCTGCCAGCCTTGTTCGTACGCGCCCGTCGAGGCGTCGCCGGGGCCGTCGGCGGACCGTCGAGGGCCCCCTCACCAGCCCGCCCGCGACCTGTCGGGAGATCCTCCCGACACGCCCCGTGGAAGGATGCATGCAGCACGTTTCTCCCGATACTTGGTGAGCCGCCTGTCCCGAGCGGCCCCGCCCCGCGGCGGGGCCCGTCACGCGGCCGGAAGGAGATCGTCATGCTCATCAGTCACGCCTTCGAGGACGGCGTTCTGCACGTGTCGCTCCTGCGCGACCTCGACGTCACCAGCCGGGCCGCGGCGTTCCTGGAGACCGAGGCCCTGCTGCACACCCACCGGCCACGCCTGGTGCGGGTGCAGCTCCCCACCGCCGACCCGTCGCCCGCCTCGCTCAGCGCGCTGTCCCGGGCCCGGCGGCTCTGCGAGACGCTCGGCATCCCGCTCACCGTCGTCGGCCCCGCGAAGGCGCCACACCGGCCGCCCCACCCCACGGCGGCGTAGGGCGGCAGCCCGGGGAAGCGCAGGGCGGCAGGCCGCGGAGGCGTTAGGACGGCGGGCCACGGAGGCGTAGGACAGGCGGAGCCGACCGCCGCGGTGCGTGCCGGTCCGACCGGACCCTGACCGGGAGTTCGACCCGGTCAGGGTCCGGTCGGAGACCGGTCCGGGTCTCCTCAGGAGAGGAACTCGCCGTCGCGGGCCACCACGAGCCCGCCGTGCACCACCATGTCCCGCCGCGCATGTCCACCACGACGTGGGGCAGGCACCCGCCCCGCACGAGGACGAAGTCGGCCGGCGCGCCGGGCGCCGGCCCCGTCGGGGCGGCTCAGACCTCGCCGAAGAGCGTGCGCAGCGCCACCGCCCTGCTGTCGCGCACGTGCAGCAGCGTGCTCGCGGCCGCCGCCTCCGCGTCGCCGGCCGCGATGTGCCGGTGCATCTCGGCGTGCTGGGCCCGCATGTGCGCGGGCTCGGCACGCAGTCCGAAGAGCAGGCGCAGCTGCCAGCTCAGCTGCTCCATCGTGCGCGCGAGCAGCGGATTGCCCGCCATCGCGACGACACCCTCGTGGAACGCCGTGTGCGCGGCCACCTCACGCGTCCCCTCGTCCTCCGCCGCCGCCGACTCCGCCTGCCGCAGGCTCGCCTCCAGCCGGGCGAGTCCCGCCGCGTCCCCGGCCGCCCGCGCCGCCAGGCGCGACGCCTGGACCGTGAGGGGCTCCCACACCTCGTACAGATGCTCCACGTCGGCGCGCTCCAGGCGCCGGACCCGGACGCCGCTGTGCGGAAGCAGCTCGAGCAGCCCCTCCGCCACGAGTGCCCGCAGCGCCTCGCGCACCGGGACGCGGGACATGTGCAGCTCCTCGGCGACCTCCCGCTCGACCAGCCGCGCGCCCTGCGCGTACCGCCGGTCGACGATCCGCTGCAGGACGGCCTCGCGGGCCTGCGCGCTGAGTGAGAGGGCACCACCGCCCGTACGCGCGCCGCCGCCCGCCCCCGTGCCGTCGTCCCCGCCCCCGCCCGTCGCCGCCGTGCCCCCGCCGTCGACGTCCGTCGCCTGGTTCGACCTCTTCACGTCCACTTCCGTCCCTCGCCGCGCGTGCCCGCCGAGAATACGTCGGGACCACCGCCGCCACCGCTCGCCGGGCAGGACGGGGTCCGAGTCCGCCGACGCCCTCCGCTCACCAGCCGAAGCGGCGGTCCACGATGGCGGCGAACTCCTCGAAGCTCAGGACGCGGTCGCCGTTCTGGTCGGCCTCGTCGAACAGGGCCGACGAGTCGTCGGCGTCGCCCACGCCCCAGACCGGGATGACGCCCTGAGCGGCGAGGGTCGGACCCTTGGAGCGGAGGGCGGCGATGACCTCGGCGCGCGTCAGGGTGCCGTCCTGGTCGAGGTCGAGCGCGTCGAAGAGGGTCCGGGCCTTGTCGCTCATCGTCTGTCCTGTCCGCTGTGTGCTCCGGGCGCCGGACCGTCCGGCGCGGGGTCGTCCGGAAGGACGCCGGGACGGCCCGCGGAGTTGCCTCCGGCGGCCCCCGGACCCGATCGGGCCCGGTGGCCGCCGGCCGTACGGCGACGCCCTCACGCCGTCATGCGCCGAGGGCGGTCGGGGCGGACACCGTCATCGCGGTGGGCACCGCGTCACGGCGCACCGGCCTACCGGCGCGCACCGGCGTCACGGCGCACACGGATGTCACGGCGCGTTCCGCACCGTGCCCGTGAACTCGGGGCCCTGGACCCGCTCCCAGTTCCCGTCGTAGCTGAACGGCGCCGCCCGCAGCGACTCCACCGGCTCGGCGACGTCGTCCTTGACGGTGGGCACCCGCACCTCCGTGCTCGTCGCGCCCGCCGGCACCGAGAAGAACGCGTACGCGTCGTCGATGACCGGCTGGGAGAGCGGCCGGGGCGGATCCGGCACGACGGAGAAGTTGTCCTCGACCCAGCGTCGGTCGACGTCCGCGGTCGACAGCTCCGTGCCACCGGTGACCGGCAGGAACACCACTCCGCCCATGATGTCGGCGTCGGCCGCGGTGGACAGGTCCACCCGCCAGGTCAGGGCCTCGCCCTCGGCCACGTCGTCCGCCACGGGCGTCAGGGTCACCTTGGGCATCGGGTCGTCGTTCCGCGCGGTCACCCCGCCGCGGTGCGCGCCGACCACGGCGCCGCGCACCGCCTTGACGAAGGCGTCGTGCGTCTCGTCGTACCCGTACCGGGCGTTGCCCTTCACCTCGACCGGCACGTCGATGTCCTGGCGGCCCGGCCGGACCGTGACCAGGCGCGAGGTGACCTCGTCGGTGCCGGGCCGGGGCACGAACAGACGCACCTGTCCGCTGCCCTTGCCGGAGACGCGCACCGGAACGCGGTAGGTGCGGACCCCGGAATCGCCCTCGTCGACCGTCAGCCGGCCGACGTCCACGCGCGCCAGCGCGGCCGGACGCACCACCGGTGTGCCGGGACGCCAGCCCCAGGCGTCGACGAGCCACGCGCGGCCGCCCGCGGTGCGGGGCGTCAGTTCGAGCGCGCCGATCCGCTTGAGGTCCAGCCCCGCCCGGGCGGCGGCGGCCAGCGGCACGCGGATCTCGCGCGCCCAGTACGAGGCGGTGCGCTCGGTCCCCGGCAGACCGTCGACGCGGACCCGGCCGAGCCCCGCGCGGCGGCCCGACGCGTCGGTCACGGCGACGTCGAGGACGGTGCCGGCGCTGTTGGGCGGCACGACGAGACGCATGGCCAGGGACTCGGCGCCCGCCAGGGACACCGGCCGTACGGACCGGACCGCGGCCGGGGTGCCGGCGCGGGTCCAGTGCAGCGCGACGGCGTCACGGCCCGGCTCGGCGGAGGCCTCCCAGTACGCGAAGTGCGGCGAGCGGCCCGGCTCGTCGGGCGGCAGGCACGCCTTGGCCGGGTCGGGGTCGATCTGCGCGCACAGCCGGCCCGCGCCGGACACGGTGAGCGAGGAGCCGGGCAGGAAGGCGGGGGCGCGGTGGGCGCCGACGGCGTGCGTGACGACCCGGGCCGGGTCGGCCGAGGGGGCGCGGCGGCCGGTGCCGTCGAGCAGCGGACGGATCCGGTCGTCACCGTCGACGAACAGCCGGGCGGCCGCCGCGATGTAGGTGGCGCCGGCGGTCTGCTGCTGCGCGGCGGTCAGGCGGGTCGGCGTACCGGGGGAGCAGACGGGGTCGGTGCCGTCCTCGGACGAGAAGTCGTCCATGGCGGGCGCCTTCGCCTGGCCCGGGGTCCACTCGCTGTTGAAGTAGTTGTGGTTGGCCCCGACCATGTACACCGAGCTGTGCAGCGCGGCGCCCTGGCTGACGCCACGGGTGCCGTCGGCGTAGATCTGGCCCTGGAGGTCGGACACGTCGCCGTCGCAACCCGGCAGGATCGTCGCGGACGGCACGTCGGGCGCCGGGTTCTGGCCGAAGAGGGTGGGGCCGATGAGGACGTTGCCGCGGATCTTCCAGCGCACGGGCCCGCGGTAGCCGTCCTGATCGGCGGGCGGGGCGTCAAGGCTGTCGACCGCGGCGCGGTTGACGCCCTCACCGCCGCGCGAGTGCCCGACGAGCAGGACGCGCGAGAGGTCCGCGGCCGCGATCCCGCGCACGGCGGCCGGGGCCTTCGCGGGCTTCGCGGCCCAGTCCGCCCAGCGCGCCAGGTGCAGCCGGACCAGGGACGAGCGGGCCTGGGCGCCGCCGTCCTCGGCCTGGAAGTCCTGGCCGTTGATGCCGTTGGCGGATATGGACAGCGTCACGTAGCCCTGGGAGGCCAGGAGCCGCTGGGCCCGCAGATAGCCCTGGTGGCTCGGTATCGGCTTCATGCCGGCCGGGCAGGGCCACGCGCCGTTCACGTCCTCGGTGCCGGGCGTGTAGCAGGTGCCGTGCCGGCCGTGCAGGAAGAGGGCCACCGGCCGCTTCCCCGGCGCGTCCGCCGGACCCACCACGGCGGCGCGCATCTCGACGGGCTCCGGGAACCCGGGCAGCCGCACCGACTGGAGGGCGTACTCGCCGCTCACCGTCCGGTAGGGGCCGGGCTTCCCGGGATCCACCGGGTTCGCCGGCAACGGGGCCTCGGCCCGGAGGGCCGGCGGAGCCTGCGGGCTCACGCGTGCCGAGCGGGCGGGGCCCGTCCCGTCCAGGTCGCGGCCGCCGGCCGTCACGCGGAACCGCGTGCCCTCCGGGAACCGCTCCTCGCCGAGCGGCAGGCGGAAGGACCGCCCGTCCGGTTGCGGCACGGGATGTCCCAACAGTCTTCCGTCCGCCCGGAACTCGACCCGGGCGTCCCCCATGGGGACCCGCTCGTCCGCCGTCCACTCCAGCTGCCGGCCGGCCCCGGTTCCGGTGATCCGCCAGCCGGGGGGCATCCCGGGATTCCCCTCCCGGGCCCCCGAGGGAGTCGCCGAAGGCGATCCCGCCGACGGCTCGGCGTACGCCGGTCCGGGCGCCGCCGACGCCAACGCGAGTAAGGCCACGGCGGTGGTCACGCCGCGTGTGACACGTATCAAAACGTCTTCCTCACGATCCGAATCCGTCGGAGCACCACCGGGAGACCCGGCATCGGACCCCCCTGGTCCCTGGCGCCCCTCTCGTCCCCGGAGGACGGTGGGGGAGACGCGGAGGTTGCGTGACGCCACGGATATGACCGGTCCCTGATGTGACGTCAGTCCGAGGTGGGGAGGGAGGAGGAAAGCGGTGAGGAGGAAGGTGACGGTGGGCGGTCGAGGACCCGGCGACGCTAGGCGTCCCAGTCCCACGTGTCGAAGTAGGCCGCCGTGCCCGTGCGGCGGGCGTCCATCACGGCCGTCAGCCGGTCGAAGTCCCGTACCGGCATGAGGTCCCGCCACCCCTCCACCGGCAGGACGCGCACCTCGTCGTGCTCCTCCGGGCAGAGCGTGATCCCGGCGATCTGGCGGTCGGTCAGCCGCCCGCCGTCGAACACGTACCCCGCCGAGGCGTGCGGCCACCCGGCCCCCGGCAGCCCGAACACCGCCGCCAGCATCCGTGGCGGCCCGGACACCACGAGCCCCGTCTCCTCAGCCGTCTCCCGGACGGCCGTCTCCCACGGCCGCTCCCCGGCCTCCGCCGTGCCGCCCGCCCACTGCCAGGGGTGCTCCGGGCTGTAGACGGAACGCAACTGCACGGGCCTGTCCCGCTCGTCGGTGAAGAAGACACAGCCGAACACGGTCGCCTTCGGCAGCGACGCCGCGTACTCCTCGGTCGGCAGCCAGGTCTCGCTCACGCAGGTCGTCCCTCCCGGACGGCCGGGAACGGCCGTGCCGAGGTCGTCCGTGCGGTGCTGCGCCGAAGCGGAGCCGGAAGCGGACACGGCACTCACCTCTCCTCGGTCGAACTCATGTGACGTCTCGATGTCACCGGGCCCAACGACCGGGTGGCACCTTTCGGCCGCACCTGTTTCGGACGATCACGTGGCGCGACACCGCCGGTCACGGGGCCGGTCGGCGGGTGTCCGCACGGACGTTATGGTCGGGGCGAAGGTCCGCCGGGGGCCGGCGGGCCGTCGCGCCCGCCGCCCGGCGGGTCACCGTCACGTCCGTCGAAGGGAAGGCAGAAGATGACGCCGGCCGAGCACGCCACCGGATCCGCAGGCCCGTCGCTCGCGCGGTTCGGCCTGGGGACGGCCGCCGTCGGGCGGCCCGGCTACATCACCCTCGGACGTGACCTCGACCTGCCGGCCGACCGCAGCGTCCGGGCCCTGCGCGAGCGCACGCACGCCCTGCTCGACGCCGCCTACGCCGCGGGCGTCCGGTATTTCGACACGGCGCGCTCGTACGGCCGCGCGGAGGAGTTCCTCGCCGGCTGGCTCGACGCCCGGCCCGAGGCGGCCGGACAGGTGACCGTCGGAAGCAAGTGGGGCTACACCTACACGGCCGACTGGCACGTCTCCGGCGTGACCGCGCACGAGGTCAAGGAGCACACGCCCGCCGTGTTCGACCGTCAGGTCCAGGAGACCCGGGCGCTGTTCGGCCGCAGCCCGGACGTGTACCTGGTCCACTCGGTCACCCCGGACAGCCCGGCCCTCTCCGACCCCGCGCTGCACGCCCGGCTGGCGGTCCTGGCCGCCGAGGGCGTCCGGGTCGGCCTGTCCACCAGCGGCCCGGCGCAGGGCGACACCGTACGCGCCGCCCTGGACGTGACGGTGGCGGGGAAGCCGCTGTTCACGGCCGTGCAGTCCACCTGGAACCCGCTCGAACCCTCGGCGGCCCCGGCGCTCGCCGAGGCCCACGACGCCGGCTTGTGGGTGGTGGTGAAGGAGGCCATGGCCAACGGCCGGCTCGCCGACCGCAACGCCACCGGCCCCGACACCGCCGCGCTGCGCGCCGTCGCCGCCCGTACCGGCGCCTCCTGCGACGCCGTCGCCCTGGCCGCGGCGGCCGCTCAGCCATGGGCGGACATGGTGCTCTCGGGCGCCGCGACGCGGCAGCAGCTGGCCTCCAACCTCACGGCGGCCGGCCTCACACTCGACCCCGTCGACCTGGCCGCCCTCGCCGGCCTGGCCGAGCCCGCCGACGCCTACTGGCGCGCGCGAGCCTCCCTCGCCTGGTCCTGACAGGCGGGCCGCCGGGGCGTGAGGGCCGGCGTCGACCGCCGTTCGCCGACGCCTCCCGGCGCGAGGTCGTCGGCCGTGCCGGACCCGTCGACCGCCGTTCGCCTACGTCTCCCCGCGCGGGCCACCGGCCGTGCCGGACGCGTCAACGGCCGTTCGCCGAGGTCTCCCCGCGCGGGCCGTCGGCCGTGCCGGACGGCGTCGACCGCCGTGCGCCGGGGTCTCCCCGCGCGGCCCGGGGGCCGCGCCGGACGCGTCAACCGCCGTTCCCCGACGCCTCCATGGATCGCAAGGCCTCCTGGGCCCGCTTCTCCAGCTCCGCCTCCGGGACGTCCTCGACGTGCGTGGCGAGGTTCCACCGGTGACCGAAGGGGTCCTCCAGCTGCCCGGTCCGGTCGCCGTAGAACTCGTTCCTGACCGCCCGCAGCTCCTTGGCTCCCCGGGCGAGCGCCTCGGCGAAGACCGCGTCGACGTCCTCGACGTACACGTGCAGCGTGACGGGGGTGCCGCCCACCGCCTTCGGCGAGCGGAACTCCATCTCCGGGAACTCGTCGGCGAGCATGAGGACCGCGTCGCCCAGCTCCAGTTCGGCGTGGCCGATCCGGCCGCCGGGGGCGGGCATCCGCAGGCGCTCGGCAGCGCCGAACACGGAGACGTAGAAGTCGATCGCGTCCGCGGCGCCGTCGACGCAGAGGTACGGCGTGACGCGCGGATATCCCTCGGGAATGGGCTGGACGGCCATGGGGCTCCCGTCTTTCCGGACACCGGCGGTCGTGGCCGACCGCCGTCTGCGCCACTGATATCCCGCCCGCCCGGGGGCCGCCCCGGCGCCGCGCGCGGGGTGAGCCGCGTCTCATACGGGCGGGTGCGCCTTGCTATGCAACTCGTTGCATAGCAGGATCGACGGCATGGCGCTCGAACACGCGATCCTCGTCTCGCTGCTGGAGAAGCCGGGATCCGGTTACGAGCTGGCCCGGCGGTTCGAGCGGTCCATCGGCTACTTCTGGACCGCCACCCACCAGCAGATCTACCGCGTGCTCAAGCGCATGGAGAACGACGGCTGGGTGGAGGCCCGGGAAGTGCCCCAGCAGGGGCGGCCCGACAAGAAGGAGTACTCCGTCGCCGACCTCGGGCGGGCGGCGCTCTCCTCCTGGCTGAACGAGCCCATCGAGCCCGAGAGCGTCCGGCACGACCTCGCGGTCAAGATCCGCGGCGCCGCCTTCGACGACCCCGCCGCCCTCGTCCGCGAGGTCGAGCGGCACCGCCAGGCGCACGCGGAACGCCTCGCCCACTACCTGTCCGGCGAGATCCGTGACTTCACCGGGCCCCAGGCCCGGATGCCGGCGGCCCCGGGCGGCGCCCTCGACGCCGAGCGCGAGCTCCAGCACGTCGTGCTGCGCGGCGGCATCGCGTACGAACGCATGATGATCGCCTGGCTCGACGACGTCCTCGCCACCCTCGGCCGCTTCGACGCCGGGCGCTGACCCGGCGGCCGGCCCCACCGCGCCCCTCCAGCACCACCGCACCTCCAGCCGACCACCTCCCAGCCGAAAGGCGGCAACCATGGCCGACGCGCTGCTCTTCAACCCGCGGACCTACGACCCCGCGCACTTCGACCCGGAGACCCGCCGACTGCTGCGGGCCACCGTCGACTGGTTCGAGGAGCGCGGCAAGCGGCAGCTGATCGAGGACTACCGCACCCGCGCCTGGCTCGGCGACTTCCTCGCCTTCGCCGCCAAGGAAGGCCTCTTCGCGACCTTCCTCACCCCGGGCTCCGCCGCCGACGGGGAGGAGCGGGGCGACAAGCGCTGGGACACCGCCCGCATCGCCGCCCTCAACGAGATCCTCGGCTTCTACGGCCTCGACTACTGGTACGCCTGGCAGGTCACCATCCTCGGCCTCGGCCCGGTGTGGCAGAGCGGCAACGCCGCCGCCCGCGCCCGCGCCGCCGAACTCCTCGCCCAGGGCGAGGTGTTCGCGTTCGGCCTGTCCGAGAAGACCCACGGCGCCGACATCTACTCCACCGACATGCTCCTGGAGCCGGACGGCGACGGCGGCTTCCGCGCCACCGGCTCCAAGTACTACATCGGCAACGGCAACGCGGCCGGCCTCGTCTCCGTCTTCGGCCGCCGCACCGACGTCGAGGGCCCCGAGGGCTACGTCTTCTTCGCCGCCGACAGCCGCCACCCGAACTACCACCTCGTCAAGAACGTCGTCGACTCCTCGAAGTTCGTCAGCGAGTTCCGCCTCGAGGACTACCCCGTCGCGGCCGGGGACGTCCTGCACACCGGCCGCGCCGCCTTCGACGCCGCCCTCAACACCGTCAACGTCGGCAAGTTCAACCTCTGCACCGCCTCCATCGGCATCTGCGAGCACGCGATGTACGAGGCCGTCACCCACGCCCACAACCGGATCCTCTACGGCCGTCCGGTCACCGCGTTCCCGCACGTGCGGCGCGAGCTGACCGACGCGTACGTCCGGCTCGTCGGCATGAAGCTGTTCAGCGACCGCGCCGTCGACTACTTCCGCTCCGCCGGCCCGGACGACCGCCGCTACCTGCTCTTCAACCCCATGACGAAGATGAAGGTGACCACCGAGGGCGAGAAGGTCATCGACCTCATGTGGGACGTGATCGCCGCCAAGGGCTTCGAGAAGGACAACTACTTCGCGCAGGCCGCCGTGGAGATCCGCGGACTGCCGAAGCTGGAGGGCACGGTCCACGTCAACCTCGCCCTGATCCTGAAGTTCATGCGCAACCACCTGCTCGACCCGGTCGCCTACGAGCCCGTCCCGACCCGCCTCGACGCGGCCGACGACACCTTCCTCTTCCAGCAGGGACCGGCCCGCGGCCTGGGCTCGGTGCGCTTCCACGACTGGCGGCCGGCCTTCGACGCGTACGCGCACCTGCCCAACGTCGCCCGCTTCCGCGAGCAGGCCGACGCCCTCTGCGCGTTCGTCACCACCGCCGCCCCCGACGAGGAGCAGAGCCGGGACCTCGACCTGCTCCTCGCCGTCGGCCAGCTCTTCGCGCTCGTCGTGCACGGCCAGCTCGTCCTGGAGCAGGCCGGCCTGACCGGTCTCGACGAGGACGTCCTCGACGAGCTGTTCGCCGTCCTCGTCCGCGACTTCTCGGCGCACGCCGTCGAACTCCACGGCAAGGACTCCGCGACCGCGCCGCAGCAGGAGTGGGCGCTCGGCGCCGTCCGCCGCCCGGTCGTCGACGAGGCCCGCACCGGGCGCGTCTGGCAGCGCGTCGAGGGCCTGTCCGGTGCGTACGAGATGCCGGCCTAGGCACTCGGCCGTGCATGAGGCGAGGCGCCCCGGCCCGGGCGCCCGACCCCGGGCCGGGCCCCACCCCCCCGTAG
>NZ_JBITXX010000002.1:168812-613103 GCF_044544925.1 Streptomyces sp. NPDC053431
GGGGGCGGGCGGGCGGCGAGGGTCGGCGGCCGGCCCCCGCGGCGGGTGGCGGGGGGGGGGCCCCCGCCGGCGCGCCCCCCCCCCGGGCCCCGCCCCCCCCGCCGCCGTAGGGCACGGCCGGGCACCGGCCTGTCACCGGCACCGCCTACGATGACCGCCCATGAACACGAGTGACGACGACGGCAGACCCCTGGTCGACGGACGCTTCAGGCTGGTCTCCCGCCTGGGCAGCGGCGGCATGGGCACCGTCTGGCGAGCCCGCGACATCGCACTGCACCGCGATGTCGCGCTCAAAGAGGTCCGCCCGCCCGACCCGGCGGTCGAGGAGGCGAACCCCGGCTTCGCCGCGCAGCTGCGCGAGCGGGCCGTCCGCGAGGCCCGGGCCCTGGCGCGCCTCTCCAACCCGCACGTCGTGACCATCCACCACATCGTCGAGCCCCCGGACGGCTCGCATCCGTGGATCGTCATGGAGCTCGTCGAGGGCCGTTCCCTCTACGACCGTCTGGCCGAGGGACCGATGCCGGTCGCCGAGGCCGTCACCCTGGGCCGCCAGGTGCTGTCCGCCCTCCGGGCGGCACACGCCGCGGGCATCCAGCACCGTGACGTGAAACCGGCCAACGTCCTGCTCCGGCCCGACGGCAGCGCCGTGCTCACGGACTTCGGCATCGCCGCGTTCGACGAGGCGACGTCCCGGCTCACCTCCAGCGGTGACCTGATCGGCTCCGCCGAGTTCATCGCCCCCGAGCGCGTGCGGGGCGAGGAGGGCAACCCGGCCTCCGACCTGTGGTCGCTCGGCATGCTCCTGTACGTGGCGACCGAGGGCCACCACCCGCTGCGCCGCGCCACGAGCCTGGCCACGGTGGTCGCCGTGCTGGACGACCCGATTCCCGCGCCGGTGCGTTCCGGCGCGCTCACCCCCGTGCTCGACCGGATCCTCGTCCGCGACCCGGCCCTGCGGCCGGACGGCGCCCAGCTGGAGCAGCTGCTCGCCGAGGCGGAGACCCGCTCCGGGACCGGCCAGGGCCAGGCCGCTCCCGCCACGCCCGGCGGCGCCGTACCGCCCGCCCCGGGCATCTACACCCCTCCGTACGCCCACCCCGCCTACGGGTCGCCCGCCGGCTACGGGCAGCCGCTCGCACCCCACGGTGCCCCCGCGCCCGGCGGCTTCGGCCCGCCCGTACCGGCCCCGACGGTGCCCGGCGGCGCGCCCGTAGCGGCGCCGACCGTCCCCAGCGGCGCGCCGCGCCCGACCGGGGCCCGCCCGGGCCGACGGGCCGCCGTCCTCGTGGGCTCCCTCGCGGTGGCGACGGCGGTCGTCGTCGGCGCCGTCAACCTCATCCCGGACGGCGGCGACAAGGGCGACGGGGCGAAGGGCGGATCGACGCCGTCGAACAGCAGCCGTACGCCGGGCGGGTCGACCGGCGCCACCGCCGCGAGGACACCCACGACCGTCCCCGCGGCCGGCGGTTCCCTCCTGACGACGGCCGGGGCCCGCACCGTCATCGAGGCGTTCCGCAAGGCCAGCGGGAGCACGACCATGAAGGAGCTGACGATCTACGAGGACTACGCGCTCGCGGCCATCCCGACCCGGCCGGGCGCGAAGTCCTACGACTCGTGGGAGTACCGCGGCGGCGTGGCCCGCAAGGCCGGACCCGGCGGCACCATCAACGCGAGCTTCCCCGACGAGCAGCCGATGGACGTCGCGGCGATGCCGTGGGACACGCTCCCCGCGCTGATGAAGCGCGGCGAGAAGGAGCTGAAGGTGGAGAACCCCAACATGCGCTACGTCGTCGTCGAGCGCTGGACCTTCAACGACGACCGTCCCACGATGCGCTTCTACCTCACCAACGAGTACAGCGCGACCGGCTACCTCGCCGCCGACGACAGCGGAAAGGTCGTGTCGAGTCACCCGGCGGACTGACGGGGCTCACGCCGGGCTCATCCTGTCCAGGACCTCGTCCAGGGTCGTGGCCGCCATGATGAGCGAGAGATGGGTGAACGCCTGGGGGAAGTTCCCCAGTTGCTCCCCGCTCGGGCCGATCTCCTCCGCGAACAGCCCGACGTGGTTGGCGTACGTGAGCATCTTCTCGAAGGTGAACCGGGCCTGCCGCACCCGCCCGGCCCGGGCCAGCGCGTCCACGTACAGGAAGGTGCACAGGCTGAACGTGCCCTCCGCGCCCCGCAGGCCGTCCGGGGACGCGCCCGGGTCGTAGCGGTGCACCAGGCTGTCGTGCACCAGGCCCCTCTCGATGGCGTCGAGCGTGCTCAACCAGGCCGGGTCGGTCGGGTTGAGTAGGCCCGCGCGGGGGATCAGGAGCAGCGAGGCGTCGAGGACGTCACCGCCGAAGTACTGCACCAGGGCGCGGCGCCTCTCGCTCCAGCCGCGGTGCATGATCTGGGTGAAGATCTCGTCGCGCGCGGTGCGCCAGGTGTCCAGGGCCGCCGGGCGGCCGAACTCCTCGGCGAGCCGCAGCCCGCGGTCGAAGGCCACCCAGGACATCACCCGGCTGAAGGTGAAGTCCCGCTGGCCGCCCCGGGTCTCCCAGATCCCCTCGTCGGGGCTGTCCCAGGACGTGGCCAGCCAGTCGAGCAGGGCGGCCACGGCCTTCCAGCCCCGGTACGTGGGCTGCGGGTCGAGGCCGCGGCCCTGCGCGAGGGCGTACAGGGCCTCCCCGTAGATGTCGAGCTGGAGCTGGTCCGCCGCCCCGTTGCCCACCCGCACCGGCGCCGAGCCCCGGTAGCCCTCGAAGTCGGACAGGATCTCCTCGGGGAGCCAGGGGTCCCCGTCCACCCGGTACATGATCTGCAGCGGCCGGCCCCCTGCGGAGGGCGCGCCGGCCCGTTCGGTGACGCGCTCGGTGAGCCAACCGGTGAACGCGGCCGCCTCCTCGACGAACCCGAGGTCCAGCAGGGCCCGTACGGCGAGGGCGCCGTCCCGGATCCACGTGTAGCGGTAGTCCCAGTTGCGCTCGCCGCCGACGAACTCGGGCAGCCCGAGGGTGGCCGCGGCGATCGGGGCGCCGGTGGGAAGGTAGGTGAGGAGCTTCAGGGTGATGGCCGAGCGGTGCACCATGTCCGGCCAGCGGCCCCGGTACCGTGCCCTGCGCACCCACTTCTGCCAGAAGTCGACGGCGTCCCACAGGGCCGCCTCCACCTCCTGGGCGTCGGGCAGCGGCGGGACGGGGGCGTCCGGGCCCGTCACGGTGAACGAGGCGCCCGCCATGTTCCCTTCGGTCAGGGTGAGGCGTCCGTGGACGTCGTACCGTCCGTTCTGCTCCAGCGGCACGTTGGTCTGGAGGAAGGCGGTGACCCCGGGCGCCCGGAACGTCGCCGTGCGTCCGTCGACGTGGGTGTCGTGCGGATTGCTGCCGAAGCCGAAACGGGGCCGGCACTCCAGGGTGAAGGTGACGGTCCCGCGGGTGCACCGCATCACGCGCAGGATGGCGTGGTCGTCCGTGGGGCGGCCGGTGCGGTCGGGAGGCATCCAGTCGATCAACTCGCCCACGCCGTCGGCGGACAGGAAGCGGGTCACCAGCAACGCCGTGTCGGGGTAGTAGAGCTGTTTGACCGTCACGTCCGGGCCGTCGACCGACAGCCGGAAGTAGCCGCCCCGGTCGTGGTCGAGCAGCGCGGCGAAGACGCCGGGGGAGTCGAAGCGGGGCGCCGCGAACCAGTCGACCACGCCCTCGTCCGAGACGAGGGCGGCGGTCTGCAGGTCTCCCACCAGGCCGTGATCGGCGATGAGCGGGTAGCGCTTCATGATTCCACTATCAGCGACGGGGCGGCTTGGCGACATCGGGGGACGCGGGCGGGCGGTGGCCTGGTCGGAAGTGGTCGAGATGCCGCCGCCGGATGAAGGGCGAACAATTGATTCAGGACCGGCACACCCGCACGTCGTCGGAACCGTTTCATCCGCTCGGGGACATTCCTATCCGGACTCGGCGGTGCCATGAACGCAGCAAGCCCGGCCCAGGGCAGCGGATCGTCAGCGCGCAAGGCCACGAGCAGTCCAGCGGCGCAGAAGAGCAGTCTCTACCGGCTGGGGCACTGGTGCGCCCGGCACTTCGTCATCACCATCGCGCTGTGGCTCGCCGCCGTCGCCGGACTCCAGATCGCCGACCGCGCGGTGGGCGGCCAGTTCTCCGACAACTTCGCCCTGCCCGGCGTGCAGTCCTCCGAGGGACTCGACGTGCTGCAGGCGCACGACCCGGCCGCCGGCGGCTACGGGGCCCAGGTGGTCCTCAACGACCCCTCGAAGCCGCTCACTCAGGACGCCTCCCAGGTGAACTCGGCGGTCGCGGCGTTGCAGAAACTGCCCGACGTGCTCAACGTGCAGAACCCGCTGCCGCCGCCGGGCACGACGCCGCCGACACCGCCCGCCAATGTGCCCAACACGGGCCCGCTGTCCACGGACGGCAAGACCGCCTACATCACCATCCGCTTCAGCGTCCCGCCGTCCACTCTGGGCACCGACTACCTGAACGGCGTCGACACCGCCGTGCAACCCCTGCGCGCCGCGGGCGTCGACGTCGAGTACGGCGGCCCGCTCGGCGAACTGGCCCGGCCGGCGGCCGACGACCGCACCAGCGAGGCGATCGGCTTCGCCGTCGCGATCGTGGTGCTCCTGATCGGCTTCGGCAGCGTCATCGCCGCGGTGATGCCGCTGGTCACCGCGCTCATCGGCGCGATCTGCGGGCTCGCGCTGCTCGGCCTGACGGCGGCGGCCTTCACCTTCGGCACCGTCTCGCCGACCCTGGCCACCATGATCGGTCTGGGCGTCGGCATCGACTACGCGCTGTTCCTGATCACCCGTCACCGCCAGAACATCATGAACGGGCACGATCCCGACGACTCCGCGGGCCTGGCGACGACCACGAGCGGCCGGGCGGTCCTCGTCTCCGGCTGCACCGTCATCATCGCCCTGTCCGGCCTGTGGGTCTCCGGCGTCACCTTCATCGGCAAACTCGGCCTGGCGGCCGCCTTCACGGTCGTCACCGCGGTCGTCGCCGCGCTCACCCTCGTCCCGGCCATGCTCGGACTCGTCGGACGCCGCATCGACCGCTACCACGTGCGCAAACCCGTCGCGGAGACCGACGCCGAGCCCAGCGCCCCCGCGCACGGCACCTGGCACCGGTACGCCCAGCGGGTGGAGCGGCGGCCCTGGTACTTCCTGGTCGGCGGGGTCGTCACCCTGGTGATCCTGGCCATCCCGCTGTTCTTCATCCAGCTCGGCCACATCGGCGACGGCGCCGACCCCAAGTCGTTCACCGACCGGCGCGCCTACGACCTGATCTCCACGGCCTTCGGGCCCGGGGCCAACGGGCCCCTGACCGTCGTGGTGGACCAGACCGCGGTCCCGGCCGGCGATCGATCGGCGCTCGCGAGCAAGCTCCAGCAGTCGCTCACGAACGTGCCCGACGCGGCCTCCATCACCCCCTTGCAGCCCACTCCCGACGGTGACGTGCTGATCGGCACCGCCTACTCGGTCGCCTCCCCGCAGGACGAGAAGACCACCCAGCTCACCAACCACCTCGTCGACGACGTGCTGCCGCAGGCGGTGTCCGGCACGGACGCGAAGACCTACGTCACCGGGACCACGGCCGCCCAGGTCGACTTCCTGGACATCGTCTCCAGCCGGCTGCCGCTGATCATCGCGGTCGTCGTGGCGCTCGCCTTCCTGGTCATCCTGATCGTCTTCCGAGGGCTCCTCGTGGCCCTCAAGGCCGCCGTCCTCAACGTGCTGTCCATCGCCGCCTCCTACGGCGTCGTCGTGGCCGTCTTCCAGTGGGGCTGGGGCGGCCCCGCCCTCGGCGTCTCCGGCAAGGTGCCCATCGAGAGCTACGTGCCGATGATGATGTTCGCCATCGTCTTCGGCCTCAGCATGGACTACGAGATCTTCCTGCTGTCCCGGGTCCGCGAGGCGTGGCTGCGCACCGGCGACGCCGAGGCGAGTGTGGCCCACGCCCTGGAGATCACCGCGAGGGTCATCACCTGTGCCGCGCTGATCATGGTGAGCGTCTTCGCGGCCTTCATCGTGTCCGACAACATCGTCATCAAGATGCTCGGCCTGGGACTCGCGGTGAGCGTGCTCATCGACGCGACCGTCGTCCGGCTCCTGCTCGTGCCCGCCGTGATGACCCTGCTGGGCCGGCACGCCTGGTGGACCCCCCACTGGCTCGACCGCATCCTCCCGCACCTCGACACCGAGGGGGAGGCGGCCCTGGAGCAGGACGAGGAGCGGGGCCGCGAGCCGGCCCACTGAGCACCGCGCGTGCACATTCGGACAAAGAGGTAGATGTCACTCTATTAAGCTCCAATGCCGGAATGCTGAAGGAATTCCGGCATTGGAGCTATTTCTGTGCCGTAAGGGCATGAGGGTGGGGCTGAGTGAGATGGGTCACGGCTATTCCGGGCCGGGGAATGCTGGCGCGACGTCAGATGCGAGCCGGTGAAGAGGCGTTGGCGCGGCGCGGATGAATGAGAGGAATGATCCTTTATATTTCCTCGAATGATCCATTTGCTTTGATTAATTTCCGTCTTGTTCTCGCCGGATGAATTCGCTTACGGTCACCCGGCAACCGGACGGAAACGCCGAATCCTGCCGCCGACCGGGAACCGCACACACGACCACTTCCGGCAGGAGCGGGGGACCCAGGTTTGCCGCCGGTCCCGGACTCCGGGGACGGCTCGGGGTGAAGCCGTGCCTCCAGCGCGGCCGGGCATCTCCTGCCCGAACCCGACAGCTCACCTCGCAGGCGGAGGAGAGGACCCCGCCATGCGTGGAAACGGCAAGCACCGTCGCACCAAGAAGTCTCCGCTCACCCGCGGCATCGCCGCCGCCGGTCTCACCGGCAGCGCCGCGCTGGCCCTGCCCCTGGCCGGCGCGACGACCGCGGGCGCGGTCACGCCGCAGGCGGCGCACACCGTCGCAGTCGAAAAGGCGACGGTTCGCGTGGCGCAGGTGGCGCAAGCCACGCAGCTGGCGAAGGCGCCCGCCACGGTCCGTTATTCCGTGGTCGCCGGCGACTCCCTTTCGAAGATCGCCCGCAAGTATTCGGTGAAGGGCGGCTGGAAGAAGGTCTACCAGGACAACCGGCGCGCCGTCGGCGCCGACCCGGGTCTCATCCGCCCCGGCCTGCGGCTGACCGTCGACGCCCGGGGCGCGGCGCTCTCGGGGGCGAAGCCCCCGACCGCCCGTACCGGGACGGCGGCGAGCACCAAGACGGGCGCGAGCGCGGGCACCGTGGTCCAGGCCGCGGCCCCGGCGAAGGCGACCTCGTACCCCGACAACCTCGACGGCTGGATCCGCGAGGCCCTGGACATCATGGCCAAGCAGGGCATCCCCGGCAGCTACGACGGCATCTACCGCAACATCATGCGCGAGTCGTCGGGCAACCCGCTGGCCATCAACAACTGGGACTCCAACGCTTTGGCCGGCACCCCCTCCAAGGGCCTGCTCCAGGTGATCGACCCGACCTTCCAGGCCTACCACGTCCCGGGCACGGCCAACGACCCGTACGACCCGGTCGCCAACATCACGGCGGCCTGCAACTACGCGGCCGACCGCTACGGCTCCATCGACAACGTCTTCGGCGCCTACTGACCCCGGCGCACCCGCTGACAGCACACGGTGCTCCCGTACCCCGGCCGACCGGGGTACGGGAGCACCGTCGTACGTGCGGGTCCCGGTCGAGGGCCTCGGACCCGGTGGGGCTGACGGCGGCGGGGTGGCGATCCGCGGGGGCCGGGAGCCGTCGGTTCAGTCCGCGACGCGGACCGCGCGGGCCGGGCGGATGGCGGCGGCCCGGCGGGCCGGGCCCACGGTGGCCAGGAGGGATGCGGCGAAGGTGGCCGCGGCCAGGGCGCAGATGCTGGTCCACTCCAGCGGGAACCCGCCCTCGAGGCCTTCGAAGGCGGCGCTGTTGCGGTACATGAGCCAGGTCGTGAGGACGCCGAGGAGGGAACCGAGCACGATCCCCTCCGAGGCGACGAAGGCGCTCTCCCAGAGGAAGGACCGCTGCACGGTGCGCGCCCGGAAGCCGAGGGCCCGCAGGATGCCGATGGTGCGGCGGCGTTCGCGTACGGCCCGGACCATGACGACGCCGAGGCCGGTGATGCCCACGCCGAGGCCCAGGGCGAGGAAGCCCTGCATGAGGCGGAAGAAGGCGGTGCTGGAGTCGAACTGGTGGCGGATCTCGGATGCGATCGGGGTGGCCACCAGGCTGGACCGGAGCTGCTCGCCCTGCACCTGGGCGGCCAGGTCGTCCGCGGAGGTGCCGGGGCGGGTGCTGACGAGGGCGGAGGCGTTCTGCGCCTGGTCGCCGTAGAGCTCGCGGATGCTCCGCTCTCCCATGACGACGGGGTAGGTCGTCGAACTGGCGCCGGTACCGGGGTAGAAGACCATGCCGTTGTCGAGCACCCCGGCGATGACCTTCTGCTCGCTGCGGCCGGTCCGCGGGTCGGTGACGGTGAGGGTGTCGCCCGGGTCGTAGTAGTCGCCGGCCGGGCCGCCGGTGCTGCCGAAGAAGCCGTCCAGGACGACGTACCGAGGGTCGGTGGCGAGCGCGTGCCAGACCGCCGCGTCGTCCGCGAGCCCGGGCAGCCGCTCCCGGAAGGTGATGCCGGTGATCGCGCCGTCCGGCACCCCCACGGCCGCGACGTCCAGCGGCTGGGTGCTGCGGTGCCCGGGGTCGGTGGCCCGGCCGGCGGCGTTGAGCAGCGGTGTGACGGCGGAGATCCGGGCGGCCGACGGGCCGTTGCGCAGCTCGGCGACGAGCCGGTCGCCCGCGACCTGGGGGTTGTAGTCGAGCCGCAGCGAGTACCCGGCCGTGGCGTCGGTGACGACTCCGTCGACGCCGGCGCGCAGGATCCCGGAGATCTCCGTCAGCAGGACGAGGACGAACACGATCAGCGTGTACATCACGAGCGTGGCGCCCGTACGGAAACGTTTCGCCAGGGGGTAGGCGACCGCGAGGCGCGCCGCCAGCCCCGACTCCGAGGGCCGCTCGAGCAGACGCCGCACGGGGCGGAGCAGGGCCTTCTGGTTGTCGCTGACGAGCACGACCGCGGAGAACGCGGCGAGGGCTCCCTGGATGACGTACACGGACATGGAGGGCGTGTCGAAGATCCGGGGGCGCAGGACCGGTGCCAGAAGGGTCCACGCGAGCACCGCGCCCGCCACGAGCGTGGTGGCGGCGTGCCGGGGCATCACGCGCATCAGGGCAGGGGTGGCGAACGCGAGCGCGAGCGCCGGCATGAGGTAGGTGGCGTCGGCCTGGCTGCGAGCGATCGCCGGCACGGCCGCGAGCGCGAACAGGATCGACAGGACGCTGCACACGACGAGCAGCCTGCGGCGCGGGCGCCGGCCGGGCGTCGACGGCAGGTCGCGGATGGCGGCGATGATGTTGAACCTGCTGATGCGCACACTGGTGGCCAGGATCGCGGCGAACGCGATGAGCAGGCCCATGGCCACCCCGTTGAGGATGCTGGTCGGCGTGACGGCGAACGCGATCCGGATGCTGCTGCCGCCGACCGACCAGCCGCTGAAGATCTCCGCGGCCACCACGGCGACGCCCCAGCCCACGGCGACCCCGATGGCCACCCCTGGCAGGGCCGACAGCAGCGCGTACACCGCCCCTTCGAGGGTGAAGGAGCCGACCAGGCGTGAACGCTTCATGCCGATGGCCCGCACCATGCCCATCTGGGTCTTCCGCTCCTCGCCGAGCATGACGAAGATGTTCACCAGCAGCAGGGCGCCCGCGATGATGCTGAAGCTGCCGATCATCAGGAACAGCGCGCCGAGCGAGTCCCCGGCCTGCCGGGCGTCCCGCAGCACCGTGTGCTTCGGGGTGTCGACCGCCGCCTGGCCGGCGAGCGGGCCCAGCGCCTCGCGGATGTCCTCGGTCACGCGCGGGGTCAGGGTCTCGCCCCGCTCCACGCCGCCACGGTTGGACACGAACGTGACCGACCGGGGCTCCGTCCCGGCGGCGCGCGCCGCGGCGTCCAGGGTTCCCGGCGCCAGGAACGCGTCGCGGTTCAGCCTGCCGCCCAGGCCCACGCCGGCCAGGCCCTGCTCCGGCACCACGCGTTCCACGCGGTAGGTCTGCGGAGTGCCGAACAGGTAGAGCGTGACGGGGTCACCGGCTCCCGCCCGCAGGGACTGCGCCAGCGCCGCGTTGATCACGACCTCGCCGGGCTCGGGGTTCGGCCCGGCGAGACCGGAGCTCCCGTTCGGTGCGCCGAACCGGGCGGCGTCGTCGAAGTCCATCTGCCAGGCCAGGACGCGTGGTTCGGCGACGGTGCGGCCGCCGGGGCGCGAGACGGCCGACGCCTGGGTGGCCTGAGCACTCAGCACGCCGTCGACGTCGGGGTCGCCCGTCAGGGAGGCCAGCCGTTCGGTGACGGTACGTCCGGCCGGGCCGGGCGGGGCGACGACGCGCTCGTCCACCGGGCCCAGGGTGCGGTAAGCCTCCTGCCGCACCGAGAAGTTCAGGGTGTCGCCGACGACCAGGGCCCCGATGATGATGGCCGTTCCGAGCACGGATCCGCCGATGACGAGCGCGGCCTCGGTGCGCCGCCGGGCGAGCTGCCGGAAGGCCAGCCGACGCGAGACCGGCTGCCGGACGGCGACGAACAGGAGCACCGCGAGAGCGAGCGCCAGCGCGATGAGCAGCGGGGCCAGGAGGTTCGGATACATCATCGGCCCCGGGAGACGCCGGTGACCCGGCCGGGGTCAGGGACGCGCCGGCGCAGGTCCTCCACCAACCGCCCGTCACGCATCCGGATGAGCCGGGGAACGCGTGCGCCGATGGCGGCGTCATGGGTGACCAGGACGATCGTCTGGCCCTCGTCGCGGTTGAGCGCGCACAGCAGGTCCATGACCTGGTCGGCCATAGCGCTGTCGAGGTTTCCGGTCGGTTCGTCCGCCCACACGACGGCGGGCCGGCCCGCCAGGGCCCGGGCGATGGTCACCCGCTGCTGTTCACCGCCGGACAGTTCACTGGGCCGGTGGTCGACGCGGGGCGCGAGGCCCACCCGGTCGAGCATGGCCAGCGCCCGGCGCCGCGCCTCACGCGGCGGGGTGCCGACGAGCAGCAGGGGGAGTTCCACGTTCTCCGCCGCGGAGAAGACCGGGATGAGGTTGAACGACTGGAAGACGAAGCCCATCGTGCGGGCCCGGTGCTCCGTGCGCGCGGCGTCCGACATCGCGAACAGGTCGCGACCGTCGATCTCCACCCGGCCACCGTCGATGTCGTCGAGCCCGGACAGGCAGTTGAGCAGGGTCGTCTTGCCGGATCCGGACGGGCCCATGACTCCGACGAGCTCTCCGTGGCGTACGACGAGGTCCAGGTCGTCCAGGGCGGTGACCGCCACCGAGCCCGTCCGGTAGATCTTGCGGACTCCCGCGGCGACCAGAAGGGGCCGGTCACTGTTCATGCCTTCCATCCGAAACCCGGAAGGAAGCCGCCGCTACGGCCATCCGGACCCGGGCGGGGGGACAACCGGCCCTATCGGGAGCCGGAGGGCGAGGCCGCGGGGCCGGGCTGTCCGGGGCCGCCGGGCAAGGCTGTCCGGAGCCGCAGGGTGAGGTCATGCGTCCTCGTCGGCACGCGCGCGTCCCGACGGTCGTCGAGGGGCGGCGCCCAGGCGAGCGGTGCGGTGACGGCGATGTGCCGTGTACGTCGTGACGGGCGGCCCTCTCCGTGCCCGACCGGCCCGCGCAGGGGCCCGGTCGGCCCTATGCGTCGTCTGCCGCCCAGGGGAGGGTGGGGAGTGTCCGGCCCGATCGGGAGCAGGGACTCCTGCAGGGTCGCCGGTCCGGCCGTCGGGAGCGTGAGTGGCCATGATGTTCTGGTACGGCAACGGCATGAACGGGTGGGGCTGGTTCGCCATGTCCGCGGGGATGATCCTCTTCTGGGGTCTCCTCATCACCGCCGTCGTGTTGGTCTTCCGCACGCTGGACCGATCCGCGGGACGGCCCGCGCGTCAAGGCCCCGCCGCGCCCGAGACGCCCGGCGGACCGGATGACGTCGTCCGCGCGGCCCACGGACCAGAAGCCGCGGAACCAGAATCCGCGCGGCCCACGAACCAGAACCAGTCGTCGGCGTCGCGGCTGACCAGGTCGCCCGTCAGGTACCAGCCGTCGGCGAAGCACGACTCGTGACGCCGGGGCTCGTGCAGGTACCCGCGGAACATCGACGGCCAGCCCGCCCGAAGGGCGAGCTCACCCTGCGCGTCGGGTTCCCGCAGGACCCGTACGCGTCCGTCGTCGACCACGGCCCGGCCGTCCTCGCCGCAGGCGAGCACGGCGGCTTCGACGCCGGGCATCGGCCGTCCCATCGAGCCGGGGCGTACGGGATCGGCCGGGAAGTTGGCGAGCATGACGGCGCCGGTCTCGGTCTGCCACCAGGTGTCGTGGACCGGTGTTCCGAGCGCTTCCCGACCCCAGTGCACGGCCTCTGGACTGAGCGGTTCGCCGACGCTCGCGAGGGAGCGGAGCGACGAGAGGTCGTGACGCGCGGCCGGCCGGACGCCGCCGCGCGGCGCCGCCCGCATGAGCCCGCGCAGGGCGCCGGGTGTCGTGTACCAGACGGTCACGTGCTGGTCGGCGAGGATGCCGTACCAGCGGTCGGGGGCGAAGCCGCCCTCGTCGACGATCGTCGTCACGCCGTGGGTGAGCGGCGCGACGATTCCGTACGACGTTCCGGTGACCCAGCCTGGGTCGGCGGTGCACCAGAAGACGTCTCCCTCGTGCAGGTCCAGGGCGTAGGCGGCGGTGACGTGATGGGCGAGGACCGCCTCGTGCACGTGCACCGCGCACTTGGGCGGGCCGGTCGTGCCGCGGGTGAAGTGGAGCAGCGCCGGCTCCGCCGGATCGGTCGGTCCCACCGTGTACGCGCTTGGCGCGCCGTCCGTCAGCGCGTGGAAGGAGAGGGTGCCCCGTGGCGGGGCGCCTCCGGGGTCGAGCAGCAGCACGTGCCGCAGGTGCGGGAGCCGGGACCGCACGGGTGCCACCTCGCGTTCGTACAGCTCCCGCGTCGTGACCAGGGCCCGGGCGTTGCCCAGCTTCATGTGCGACGCGACGGGTCCGGGGCCGAGCGCGGTGAGGAGAGGACACACGACACGTCCGGCCCGCAGGGCCCCGAGGACGATGGCGTACAGCTCGTAGCGGCGGCCGAGCAGGATGAAGACCCGCTCTCCCCGGCCGACACCGAGCTGCTCCAGGACGTGGGCGAACCGGGAGCTGTCGCCGGCCAGCCCGGCGAAGCTGACCGTCCGCAGGGAACCGTCGCGAGCGACGCAGCGCAGCGCGTCCCGTTCGCCGTGCCCCTCCCGCAGGTGCCGGTCGACCGCCTCGTACCCGATGTTGACGCCGCCACCCGGCAGCCCGGCGAGCCGGGACCGCTCGCGGCGCCAGGAGAACGTGGCCCGGGCGCTCTCGTATTCGGCCATCACGGGGGCCACCCACCAGGCGTTCATCGCGGTGACTCCCGGACGCCGGCCCGGCGGCCCTCCCGAGCGGGGAGCTCGGCGGTGGGAGCGGCGGTCACCACGTCGAGCGTCCCCACGTCGAAGACAGAGCGGTGCTCCATGACGCTCCTCCATCACGGGACGGGCGGATCCCGTGGCTCCCACCCTGACGCGCGGACCGTCCCGGCAGCAGTGCCGAACGGTCCCCATCAGGGACCGTTCGCCCCCATGAGACCGGCCGACCGAGGAGATCTGCCGCCGACCGGGCGAACTCCGGCACAAGGGTGAGAGTGGAGGTAGGGGCCGAACCGGGTTCCGAAACCCGGTACGGATCCAGGCCTGGGCCCACCACATCGGCAGCGAGCTCTGCGCCACACGCCGAGCGGCGCTGTTGAGGTATCCGGCCCTCCCACCCCGGAGGTGCGACATGAGCCGGCAGGACGCATCAGGCCGCCGTCCGGCGGCGTCCGGAACGGACCGGCGCGCGCGTGCCCCGCTCGTCCTCGTTCTGGCGATCGCCGTGCTCTGCGGTGCCGTGGCCGCCGGAGTCCTGTGGAATGCCGGAGCCAGGGCCGACCGCGAGCTCGCCGCCCACCGTCACCGGGTGCAGGCGACCACGACGGGGCGCGCCCACGATTCACCCGTCGCGGTGCGGCCAGGGGCCAAGCCGCAGCCCGTCGCACCGGCGGTCTGGGCGTACCCCGACAACGTCCGCAGGTCGGGGACCGTCCAGGTCCCGCCCCGGACGCCTCAGGGGCACACGCTGATCATATGGGTGGACGACCACGGCAGCCCCGCCCGCCCACCGGGAAGCACCGCGGACCGCGCGCTGACCGCGATCGCGGGCAGCACGACGGTGGCGAGCGCGGCAGCGGCGTCGGGCGCGGGTGTCCTCGCCCTCGTACGACGGCGCTCCGAAGGCCGTCGGCTCGCCGCCTGGGAACGGGAGTGGGAACAGGTGGAACCCGTCTGGTCCGGCCGGCTCCGGCGGGGCACCGGCGGGACCGGCGACGAATGACCGTACGAGCGGTGCGGTGGCACGGCGGCCGGGCGGACCGCACGTCGACGCAGCGCCCGCACCCCACGTCGTCCAGGCGTTCACGCCCCCTCCGCGGTGAGCTCGCACCGTACGTCCACCACGCCCTCGACGGCCCGGGTCAGCCGCTCCGCGAGGGGGACGAGGGCGCCGTCCCGGACCTGTCCGGTCAGGGTCACCACGCCGGCGTCCACCCGGACGTCGACGCGCTGCCGCGAGAGCGGGAACAGGGACTCGACGACCTCGCGGCGGATCTCGGCGGCCAGCTCCTCGTCCGGGCGCAGGAAGACCTTCAGGAGGTCGGACCGGCTGACGATCCCCTGGATCGTGCCGTCCGCTTCGACGACCGGGAGCCGCTTCACCCGGTGGGTGGCCATGAGGCGCGCCGCCTGCGGCAGCGACGCCCCCGGCGCGACGGTGACGGCCGGCGAGGTCATCAGGTCCTGGGCCCGTCGTGAGCCCGCCTTGGCCGTGGCGTCACGTCGGTGCAGCTGTTCGACGAGCCCCAGGCGGTGGTCGTGGAACTCCTCCTTGAGGAGCAGGTCCGCCTCGGAGACCACCCCGACGACCCGGCCCTCGCCCTCGACCACGGGAACGGCGGTGACGTTCCACCGCTGCATCGTGGTGACGATCTCCTTGAAGTCCGCGCCGGGCAGGACGGCGACGACCTTCTTGGTCATGACGTCGGCGACGGTGAACTGCTGCGTGGTCATGGCTCTCTCCTCATCGGGGCGTAGGACAGGGGCTCCGCGTCGACGTGCCGGCCGTGATGTCCTCCGGCCCTTCTCTCACAGGTTCCCGCGGTGTGTGCGCCCGTGGCAGGGCCGCGCAGGGCATACCAGGGGTCCGAAGGACCCTGGTCGGCGGACCAGGACGGGCACACCCGAGCGGGGGAAGCGGCCGGGTCGAATCGCCTGTCCGGCGTCGGCGTCGCGGCATACCGGGCGAACCGGTCCCGGTTGCGGCTCCCGAGGTTCGCGAAACCCTGGAAGGGACCGCAGGCGAGGAGGATCCGCGCATGAGACGTCGAGGCGGCTTCGGGCTCGTCGTCGGCCTCGACCGCGCCCGCGACGGGCAGGGCACCGCCGCCCTGCTCCCGCAGGGCGCCGACCCGGTAGCCGCCGATCGCGTGGCGCCGGCCTGCGGCGCGTGGGGCGAGCGCGGATGAACACCGCCTGGACGTGGAGGTACGACCGCTACGCGCCGGAACGCGAGCAGCTCGTCGAGGCACTCTGCACGCTCGGCAACGGCCGGTTCGCCACCCGGGGGTCCGCCCCCGAGTGCGGCGCCGGCGCCGGCCACTACCCGGGCACCTACCTGGCCGGCTGCTACGACCGGACCACGTCCGCCGTCGCCGGTGAGCGGGTCGAGAACGAGGACCTCGTCAACCTCCCGAACTGGACGGCGCTGAACTACCGCTGCCTGCCGGACGACGGGCCGCCCGGCCCCTGGCTGACGCCCGACGCCGAGGAGCTGCGTCACCACGACGTACAGCTCGACCTGCGCGGGGGCGTGCTCACCCGAAGCATGCTCTTCCGGGACGCCCACGGACGCGGACTTCGCGTCGGCCACACCCGGATCGTGCACATGGGAGACGCGCACCTCGCGGCCCAGCGCACCATGTTCCGCGCCTACGGCTGGAGCGGTGCCGTCGAGGTGAAGTGCGTCCTCGACGGCGACGTCACCAACTCCGGGGTGGAGCGCTACCGGCACCTGGAGAAGAACCACCTCGGAGACCACCGGACCGGGTTCGCCCCCGACGGCGTCGCCTGGCTCACGTGCGGGACGGCCGATCCGGGCTTCCGGATCGCCCTGGCCGTCCGTACCGTCACCCGCCCCGCCCGTCCCGCGCGGGAGGCGGCCACGACCACCGGCACCGTCCAGACCTACCTGCTGCCCCTGGGCCACGGCCGTTCGGCCACGGTGGTGAAGACGCTGGCGCTGCGCGCCTCGATGGACCGGCCGGCCGCCGACCCGCTCGCGGCGGCCCGGGACGACCTCGCCCTGGCCCCCGCCTTCCCCCGACTGCTCACCACCCACCAGGCGGCCTGGCAGCGCCTCTGGGAGCAGGGGGAGCTGCGCGTGCCCGGAGAGGCGGGCCGCATCCTGCGGCTCCATCTGTTCCACCTGCTGCAGACGCTTTCCCCGCACACGGCCGACCTCGACGTGGGCGTCCCCGCCCGGGGTCTGCACGGCGAGGCCTACCGGGGCCACGTCTTCTGGGACGAGCTGTTCGTGCTGCCCTACCTGGACCTCCACTTCCCCGAAGTGGCCCGGTCCCTGATCATGTACCGGCACCGTAGGCTCCCGGCCGCCCGCGAGGCGGCCCGCCGGGCCGGCGGCGTCGGGGCCGTCTACCCGTGGCAGAGCGCGAGTTCGGGCCGGGAGGAGACGCAGGAGCTGCACCTCAATCCGCGTTCCGGGCGCTGGCTGCCCGACTTCTCCAGGCTCCAGCGGCACGTGGGCTCGGCCGTCGCCTACAACGTGTGGCGGTACGCCGAGACCACCGGCGACCGCGGCTTCCTGCACTCCGCCGGCGCCGAGATCCTCCTGGAGATCGCCCGCTACTGGGCCTGGGCGGCCGCCTTCGACCCCGAGGCGCGGCGTTACCGGATCCGCGGTGTCGTGGGCCCGGACGAATACCACGACGCCTATCCCGATGCCACGACCCCCGGCATCGACGACAACGCCTACACCAACGCGACCGCCGCCTGGGTGCTGGCCCGCGGCCTCGATCTGCTGGGCGAACTGCCCGACGCCCGGCGCGCCGAACTGGCCGAGCGGCTGGCGCTCGACGACCGGGAACTCGACCGCTGGGAGGATGTGTCCCGCCGCCTGTACGTGCCCTTCCATCAGGGCGTGATCAGCCAGTTCGAGGGCTACGGAGAGCTGGCGGAACTCGACTGGGAGGCGTACCGCGCCCGGTACGGGGACATCCGCAGGCTGGACCGGATCCTGGAGGCCGAGGGCGACACGGTCAACCGGTATCAGGCGTCCAAGCAGGCCGACACCCTCATGCTCGGCTATCTCTTCCGGCCCGAGGAGCTGTCCGCCCTGTTCGCTCGGCTCGGCTACGTGCTGGACGACGAGCTGTGGCGTGCCACTGTCGCGTATCACCTGCGGCGCACCAGTCACGGCTCGACGCTCAGCAGCCTCGTGCACGGCTGGGTACTGGCCCGGCAGAAGGGCGCCGACGCCTGGCGGTACTGCGAGGAGGCGCTCCTCGCGGACGTGGCCGACGTCCAGGGCGGCACGACCGGCGAGGGTGTCCACCTCGGGGCGATGGCGGGCACGATCGACCTCGTCGAGCGTGGGTTCACCGGCCTGGAGGCCGGTCCGGAGGGGTTCCGGGTGGTGCCGGTGCCTCTGGCGGAGATCCCTCGGTTCGCCTTCACGCTCTGCCTCCGCGGGCATCGAGGGGTGAGGGTCCGCATGCTCCCCGGGCGGCTGGCCGTCCGCGTCCCTCCCTCGCCGAACGAGCCGCTCGTCGTCGTGCTCCCGGGTGAACGGCGCTTCACGGTGCCGGCCGGCACAGAGCGCTGGTTCCGATGGTGAGCGGCCCCGTCGAACGCCGGTCCGATGGTGAGCGGCCCCGTCGAACGCCGGTGAGGGCTCAGGCGCTCAGTCGAAGGAGAGCACGTCGGCGACGGGCCGACGGGGGGTGGCCCGTCCCCGGGGCCCGTAGCCGAGCCGGATCACCATGTGGACGAAGCCGATCGTCGAACCGGGATCGCGCGCCTGGGAGCGGAGCTCGGGCCACTCCAGGAGCTGGGACATGAGGGAGGTGGACAGCCCGTCGAGGGTGGCCTGGAGCAGTATCCGCTGCATGGCCTGGCCGGCCCTGAGCCAGTCCTCGGGGGTGTCGTCGACCGTGCCGAGCAGCGCGATCAAGGGCCTCTTCTCGAAGCGCGCCGAGGAGCGTTCGGGAGCTCGGCGGGCGGTGTCGAAGTCCCGGACCGGCGAGGTGACGTCGTACTGTCGCGGGCCGAGGGCGTACGCGGGGATCCCCTCGGTGTCACCGCCCTCCCCTGCCGCGTCACTCCGCACCCAGGTGGCGATCTCCGCGCGAACGGACGCGTCCGCGGCTTCGTACAGCTCGGACGCGTGGACCAGACCCAGCACGGTGTCGGTGTGCCACGCTCCCGGCACGACCAGTCGGCAGCCTTCCAGGAGGGCCGCGGCACAGAGCTCGTCGAGGATCTCGGGGGGAATCCGCTCCTCGGTGAACGGGAGGCGACTGGTGTGCCGTTCCCGCAGGGCGGGGTGGAGCACGGCCAGGTCGACCTCCTCGGCACCGGCGGCCGGGTCGACCTCCTCGGCACCGGCCCGCGCGAGCCGCGCGTCGGCGAGATGCCACGGGTCTTCGGGGTCGGGGAGCAGCCGGATCACGGCATGCCGGCCACGGTGCGCGGCGGCGACCCGCAGGTTGAACAGGGCGGCGCCGCAGCCGAGGTGGAGGCCGCGGTGGTCGGGGTCCTCGCGTGGCATCTCGCGCGACGGGTCGCCGTACAGCTCGACGGTGTCGGCACCGGCCCGGTGGACGAACCTCCACGGCTGTGCGTTGTGCATCGACGGAGCGGTGACGGCGTCTTCGACCAAGGACGTCACGAGCGTTCGGGGCAGAGTGGTGGTGGACACGGTTCGTCCTGACTGTGCGGGTGATTCACGGGAGGTCATGCGCGCTGCGCGCGGGGGAGGCGAGTCGTGCGGCCGCCTCGTCGACGGACAGCCGGTCCACGACGGCGACCACACCGTCCACCCGGTCGGCGAGTCCGACGAGCGTCCGGGCCTGGCCCTGTCGCCGGACCCGGCCTTCGAGCGTCACCACACCGTCCAGCACATGGACGTCGACCGCGTCGGCGCCGAGACCCAGGGCGTCCGCCAGCACGTCCTCCCGTACACGGCGGCGTATCTCCGGATCCGGACGGAGGAAGACGCGGAGCAGATCGCGGCGGGTCACGATCCCCACCAGCCGCTCCTCCTCGTCGACGACGGGAAGACGCTCCACTCCCCGGCGCACCATCAGCCGGGCCGCGTCCGCCGCCCTCTCCTCCGCGTACACCGTGATCGCCGGCGCGCTCATGAGCTCCCGCGCGGTCGGCTGTCCGTGGGCCGGCAGGTCGGATTCCGAGACGACCCCGACGACGTGATCGTCGTCGTCGATGACGGGGACACCGCTGATGTCGTGCTCGGTGAGCAGCTTCGCCACCTCCCTGAACGAGGTGTCCGGGACCGCGGCGACCACGTTGTCGGTCATCAGGCTGCCGACCTTCAGGTGCTTCATGGCCGCACCTCCTGTTCGAGCGGCCGGGCGGCTGGTTCCGCTTTCCACCACCGTCCGTCGCACGCCCGGCGACCTGCGAGGGCCGAACGGTCCAGCGTCGGGCCCGACCGGACCCCGCGTGAGCGAGAGGGACCTTTGGCCCCTCCCTTGCCCCCAGAGGCCCCTCCAGGCGCGGGGACACGGATGTCACGGTGGAGAACAGTCCCTCCGACCGGATTCCCACGGACCGGATTCCCACGGACCGGATTCCTACGGACCGGACTCCCGCGGACCGGACGAGGAGGAGCCATGGACGGAACCACGGACCGCCCCGGCCTCGGCAGGGTCGTCGTCGGCGTGGACGGATCGCCGTCCGCCCGGGTGGCGGTGACGTGGGCGGCGGACGAAGCGGTGCTGCGCGGCGGCGGTCTCTGCCTCGTCCACGCGACGGACAGCGAGACCGCCTCGCGGCTCCTCTCCGCCGCGGAGGTCGAGCAGACCCGGCGAGCCGGTCAGGAGTTGCTCGACCGGACCGCCGGGGAGGTCGTGGGGCGCCATCCCGAGCTCGTGGTCGTCACGGAACTCAGCGGTCGTTCGCCCGTCGAGGGCCTGCGCAAGGCCGCCGCGCTGAGCGGCACGATCGTCGTCGGCCACCGCGGCCGAGGCGGCTTCTCCTCGCTCCTGCTCGGCTCGGTCGGGCTGGAGGTCACGGCCCGCGCCACGACCCCGGTCGTCGTGGTCCGGGCGGCCGAGGAGCCCGCCGAGCTCGGTGCCGTTCTCGCGGCGGTCCGGGACGGGAACGACCTCGGCTGCGCCCGGACCGCGGCCCGCGAGGCCCTGCTGCGCAAGGTGCCGCTGCGGCTTCTGCACGTGTGGGGCACGGTCCCGTACGCCGGGGGACGACCCCCGCTGCGCAACGGCGCGCCGGGGAACGCCCGCGAGCACGTGCGCGCGCTGTCCGAGGTCGCGGATCGACTCCGGGAGGAGTTCCCGGAACTGGCGCTGCACACCGAGGGCGAGAAGAGCCACAGCGTCCCCGGCACGCTCGTCGAGGCGTCCCACCACGTCGACCTCCTGGTCGTCGGAGGCCGCCGGGCGCCCGGGTTCCTCGGACCGACGCTCGGCCGGACCACGCTGAGTCTGCTGCAGCACGCCCACTGCCCGGTGGTCCTGATCCCGCGGCACGGACCCGGCCACGGGAGCACGACATGACCGCCGCCGTCTGCGCGCCCGCCGGATTCCTCGCGCCGGCCTGGGCCGCGGGCGCCTCGCGGCACGGCTGGTCCGGACGGCTTTCCGGCGGATGAGCCCAGCAGGAACGGCCGGGACATCGGGACTACGGTGAGATCAGGCGTGCCGGGCCGGTCGGGTGCGCCTGACGCGACCGGAGGTTTCGATGGGCCGGGAGGACACCGAGTCCGGCCACGCGCGGCTGCCGCGGCTGAGGCTGGACGAGCTGCTCGACGAGCTCCAGGTGCGCATCGACGAGGTGCGGGGCACCAGGGACCGGCTCAACGGGCTGCTCGAAGCGGTCATGTCCGTCGGCCGTGAGCTCGACCTGCCCCAGGTGCTGCGCGGCATCGTGGAGGCGGCCGTGACCCTCGTGGACGCCGAGTACGGAGCCCTGGGAGTCATCGGCGACGACCAGAAGCTCGCGGAGTTCCTCCCCATCGGCATCGAGGACGACGTGCGCGAGCGGATCGGCGCACTGCCCTCCGGACACGGCATCCTGGGCGAACTGATCCGCCACCCCGAACCGCTGCGCCTGCCCGAGCTGTCCGAGCACCCGGCCTCGTACGGCTTCCCGCCCCACCACCCGCCGATGCACACCTTCCTCGGTGTCCCGATCCGCGTCCGCGACGAGGTCTTCGGCAATCTCTACCTCACCGAGAAGCGCGGAGGGATGGACTTCGACACCGAGGACGAGGCCGTGGTCACGACCCTGGCCGTCGCCGCCGGCATCGCCATCGAGAACGCCCGCCTCTACGAGGAGGGCCGGCTGCGTGAGCGCTGGCTGGCCGCGAGCTCCGACTTCACCAGCGCGCTCCTGTCGGGCGTGGAGGAGTCCGAGGTCCTGGACGGGATGCTGGAGCGGGCGGTGGACATCGCTGGCGCCGACATCGGGGTCTTCTACCTGGTCGGACCCGGGGGTGAGCTGCGCGGATCGCTGGCCAGCGGCGAGGGGGCCGAGACCCACCGGGGTGTCGTGCTGCCCAGCAGCGAGGGAACCCTCGCCGCCGCGGCTCTGGAGCGGGACGGTCTGGTCACCGCGGCCGATGTCGAGCACGACCCCCGCATCACCGTGCAGCCCGAGCGCTGGAAGGGCTTCGGGCCGGCGGTGGCCGTCACGGTCGGTACGAAGGAGCGGCTGAGCGGAGTGCTCATCCTCGCGAGGCGCCACGCGCGGCCGCCCTTCGCGGGCGCCGAGATCATCGCCCTGCCCGCCTTCGCGGGGCAGGCGGCACTCGCCCTCGAACTGGCGGACCGGCGCCGCGACGCCGAACAGGTGAGCCTCCTGGAGGACCGCGACCGGATCGCCCGCGACCTGCACGACCTGGCCATCCAACGCCTCTTCGCCACCGGCATGACCTTGCAGAGCGCCCGCCGGTTCGTCGAGCACCCGGAGGCCGTGGACCGGCTGACCCGGGCGATCGACGACCTGGATGCCACCATCAAGATCATCCGATCCACGATCTTCGGCCTCCGGGACCACGAGGCCCCGGGAACCAGGCCGAAACTCAGAAGCCGCATCGTCAAGGCGGTGGACCAGGCCGCCTCGGCACTCGGCTTCGCGCCCGCCCTGCGGATGGAAGGCCTCCTGGACACCGAAGTGCCGGCCGACATCGCCGACGAGGTCATCGCGGTCGTCGGCGAGGCGCTCACGAACGTGGCTCGCCATGCGCGGGCCCGGCGGGCCGAGGTGTCCGTCGCCGCTGACGACGGCGTCCTGACGGTGACGGTACGCGACGACGGCGTCGGCATCGGCCGGGACCACCCCCGCAGCGGACTGCGCAACCTCGCGGAGCGTGCCGAACGCCTGGGCGGCGACCTGTCGGTCCGGGCCGGGGCGGGCGCGGCGGGGGGAACGCTGCTGGAGTGGCGCATCCCGCTGGCGTCCGACGATTGAGGAGGGCGACGGAGGACGACTGAGGCGGGCGACTGAGACTGAGGCGGGCGACGGAGCAGGGCGACGGAGGGGACGACTGAGGAGGGCGACGGAGAGGACGACCGAGGAGGGCGAGTGGCGAGTGAGGAGGACGACCGAGGAGACTACTTCTCGGCGTCGCGCTCGTGGACCTGTGCCGCGATGACGGCGGCCTGTACGCGGCGTTCCACGCCGAGCTTGCCGAGCAGCCTCGAGATGTGGTTCTTGACCGTCTTCTCCGAGAGGTAGAGGCGCTTGGCGATCTGCCGGTTGGTGAGCCCCTCGCCGATCAGTTCCAGCACGGCCCGCTCCCGTTCCGACAGCGCCGCGAGCCGCTCGTCCTCCGGCGCCTTCGCCACCTCGGGGTCCCGCAACGAGTGCATGAGCCGGGCGGTGGTGGCCGGATCGAGCATCGACTGCCCCGTGGCCACGGTCCGTACCGCCGACACGAGGTCGGAACCCTTGATCTGCTTCAGCACGTAGCCGGCGGCCCCCGCCATGATCGCGTCGAGCAGGGCCTCCTCGTCGTCGAACGAGGTCAGCATCAGACACGCCAGGTCAGGCATCCGCGAACGAAGCTCCCGGCACACCGAGATCCCGTCCCCGTCGGGCAGCCGCACGTCGAGGACGGCCACGTCGGGCCGCAGGGCAGGCCCTCGGGCCAGTGCCTGGTCCGCCGTCGAGGCCTCCCCGACCACCGCCATGTCGGGCTCGTCGTCGATCAGGTCGCGCAAGCCCCGCCGGACGACCTCGTGGTCGTCCACGAGGAAGACCCGCGTGGTCGTCGTCGTGTCGGCTGCCGGCAGATCGGTCATGGCGACCCCTGTGGTCGGTGGATACCTGCCCACCCCTACAAGGATTGTCCGTCAAGCCGCGTCATCCCGGGCACCGAGTTCCATCCGTACGTCCACGACACCTTCCACGGCCCGCACGGCGCGGGCGACCAGGGGCACCAGCGCGCGGTCGGACAGCTCGCCCCGCAGGACGGCCACCCCCTCGACGACCGTGACGTCCAGCCCTGTGAGGGTCGCCGCGCCCCCGAGCACGGCACGACGGACCTCCGCCTCGATCTCCTCGTCGTCCCGCAGGAACACCTTGAGCAGATCGCTCCGGCTCACGACCCCCTCCAGCATCCCGATCCCGTTCACGACCGGAAGCCGCTTCACCCTCCGCCGGGCCATGATCCGCGCCGCCTCCGCGAGAGAAGCGTCCGCGTGGACGGTCACGGCCGGACTCGACATGAGCTCCCCGGCCCGCACCGCCCTCGCCTTGGCGGCCTCGTCGAACTCGTCCGGACGCGGGTCCACGCCCCGGAACTCCTCCTTCGGGAGCAGATCCGCCTCCGACACCACCCCGACCACTCGGCCCTCCCCTTCCAGGACGGGGAGGGCGCTCACCTTCCACTGGTCCATGAGGGCGACGATCTCCTTGTAGGACGCGTCACGGCCGATCGCGATGGCGGTGTGGGTCATGACGTCGCTGACGGTGTAGCGCGAGACGGTCATCGTGTCCTCCCCAGGACAGCGGGTCGGCGTACCGACCGGCCCACGGGCGCGGTCTTCCGTCGCTCTCCGAGCGCCTTCTCCGGCCTCCCTCCGAGTGTCTCCCCGGCCCGGCGGCCTTGGGGAGGGCCGGATGGCCCCATGCCCTCGCCGTGCGATGCGCGGGAACCCGGGCCGGCGGGGGTCGTGGATGCCGGATGCGCAACCCTTCCGCTCCTCCGGCCGCGAGGGGCCTCGGGGGCGCCGTCGCCCTGCCCGCAAGCTCCACCGGCGGGGGAGGAGGTTCGGTCGAGGGCATGCCCGGGGGCGCCTGGGGAGAGGCGTGGAAGGGAGGCTCAGACGTCGGCCTCGGGCTGCGTGGCGCTGAGGTAGTGGATGCCGGTCCGGTCGGTGTGCGGGGCGAGCAGGTCCTGGAGTTCTCCGGCGGCGGTCTTCAGGAGGTTGCCGTCGCGCGTGGCGTGCAGGGTCTCGAGGACGAAGGTGACGTGGGTGGAGTCCTCGGTGACGCAGGTCTGGTGGGCGTCGCGGTGGTTCCAGTGGCGGGTCAGCACGATGTCGGCGTCGGCGTAGACGATCTCGCCGGGCCTGGGGTTCTCGACCGTGCCAGGTTCGCCGAGAGGGGTGAACTCCTCGCTGCCGTCCGCGGGGCGGATGTCGACCGCGCCGGTGACGCGGTCGAGGTCGAAGGCGCCGGCCGGCAGGCCGTGGCGGACGGAGACGGAGTTGTAGGAGTCGACGGCCGGGTTGATGCGCGGCAGCGTGCCCTTCTTGGTGAAGCGGCGGCCGAGGGCGTCGACGCTGGGGCGGATCCGGCGCGGGTTCGTACCGAAGGAGCGGTAGGCGGCATGCCACGCCTCGATGCGCGGGTCGGTCTCGTCGGCGGGCTGCCATGTGCCGTCGGCGAGCCGCCGCTCCAGGTCGTCCATGGCGGCGGCGGTGGCGGGCCACGGCTCGTGGCCGCGGATGCCGGTGGCGGTGACCAGGGCCACGAGGGCGTCGGGGAAGGCCTCCGCGACGGCGGGGGCGAGGCGGAAGACGGTCATGTGCGCGGTTCCGTTCGATGTGGGCGTTACTCTTCCAATGGAACGACCAGACCGTACAACGAATCGACCGCCCGGTGTCAACAGAACGACCGGACGGTGCAATGGAATGATCCCCCTGGTGAGGATGGTGACCGGATGGCCGAGACCGAGGCAGCCCTGCGCACGCTCGCGCGCAACGTGAGGGCGGCCCGCAACCGCGCGGGCCTGTCCCTGGACGAGCTCGGCCGGCGCGCCAAGGTCAGCAAGGGCGCGTTGGTCGGCCTGGAGAAGGCCCAGGGCAACCCGAACTTCGCCACCCTGGTCAGGCTCGCGGACACGCTCGGCATCTCCGTCTCGGCCCTCATGGAAGGCCCGAGCGAGGCCCGCGTCCGCGTCGTGACGGCCGACGCCGTGATGCCGCTGTGGAAGGGGGAGCGCGGCAGCGAGGCGCGGCTCATGCTGACGACCTCGGGCCCGGCCCCGGTCGAGGTGTGGCGCTGGCGCCTGGAACCGGGCGAGGAATACCCGAGCCACCCCCATCAGGCCGGCGTCGTGGAGACCGTCAGCGTCACCTCGGGTCGCCTGGTCCTCGTCGTCGACGGCGGCGAACACCCCGTCGAAGCGGGGCAGACGGCCACGTTCGACGGCGACGCCGCCCACGCCTACCGAGGCGCCGGCACCGAAACGTGCCATCTGATCATGACGGTCCACCTGCCGCCCGGCCCCACTCCCACGACCTGACCTGCGCGACCGACCTGTCCCGCGCGGCCGCGCACCTGGCCGATGGTGCCGGCCACAGGGCCTCACGAATCACGAATCTGCCGACTCCTTGCACGATCCTCTCGGCGACGGGTCGCCGGCACTCCCTGCGTGGTCGGATGAGGATCACGCCCGTTCGGGCGATGTCATCCAGAGCACGGAGAAGGAATCAGAAATGAGCGACCCGTCGAACCGACGTCCGCTGCCGCACGACTTCCACCCGCCGGTGCCCGTCCTGGCGGTCAACAGCGAGGACCTGATGGACGGTGGGGTCCTGCCGGACGCGCACGTGTACGCGAAGGGGAACTCCTCGCCGCAGCTGAGCTGGTCGGCGGGGCCGGAAGGCACCCGTGGCTACGCGGTCACCTGCTACGACCCCGACGCGCCGACCGGCAGCGGATTCTGGCACTGGACGGTCTTCGACATTCCGGCGGATGTCACCGAGCTGCCGGCCGGGGCCGGAACCGGGGCCTTCGAAGGGTTGCCGGCGGGTGCCGTGCAGGCCCGTAACGACTACGGCAGCAGGGACTTCGGCGGGGCCGCCCCGCCGCCGGGGGACGGTCCGCACCGCTATGTTTTCACGGTCTACGCCGTGGACCAGGAGAAGCTGGGACCGGACGCGGACGCGGCACCGGCTCTCGTCGGCTTCCATCTGCGGTTCCACACCGTGGCCCGGGGTCAGCTGATCGCCGAGTACGAGCACACCGAAGACTAGGACCCCGCACCCGGTTCTCGGGTCCCTCCCCGTCGGCGTCCCCTCCGCCCGGCAGCACCCCTCCCGCTTCCCCGCACGATCGTCGCGCGTCCTTGCACGATCCTCTCCCCGCTGGGAGGAGCATGTCGGTGGGTGTGCTGAGATGGCGGCATGTCCCTAGACGAGCTCCGCGATCTGCTGGAGCGGCATGCGCGGCCTGACCTGACCACACCCATCGACGGCGTCCGGATCTGCCGGGCCGACCCGGGCGCCGAGCCGGAGTACGCGATGTCCGGCGTGATGCTGGCGGTCATCGCGCAGGGCGCCAAGCGGCTCGCGCTCGGAGACCGGGTGTACGAGTACGGGGTCGGCCAGTATCTGGTCACCTCGGCCGATCTGCCGGTGACCGGACGCGTCGCACCGGGCGGGCCGCAACTCGGTTTCGGGATGACGCTGGAGCCCGCCGTCATCGCGGAGTTGATGCTGCGGGCAGGCCCGGGCGACCTGCCGCGATCGGCGGGGGCACCTCGGCCGGGGATCATGGTCAGCGCGGCCCCGGCGGAGCTGATCGACGCGATCGTCCGCCTGCTCCGCCTCCTGGACCGGCCGGGTGACCGCCGAGTGCTGGTCCCTTTGGTCAAGCGTGAGATCCTGTGGCGCCTGATGACAGGGGAACAGGGCGAGGCCGTCCGCCAACTCGGCCTCGCGGACAGCAGCCTGAGTCACATCACCCGGGCGGTCGACTGGATCCGGGACAACTACGCGGCGGCCTTCCGGGTCGAGGACCTGGCGCGTTCCTCCGGGATGAGCGTCTCCGCGTTCCACCGGAACTTCCAGTCGGTGACGGCGATGAGCCCGATCCAGTTCCAGAAGCAGATCCGGTTGCAGGCGGCGCGGCTGCTGATGGCCAACCGACCCCACGACGTGACCGGCGTCGGCCACCGCGTGGGCTACGACAGCCCCTCGCAGTTCAGCCGGGAGTACAAGCGCCAGTTCGGCGTGGCCCCCAGCATCGACGCGGCACGCCTACGCGAGCAGCAGCCCGCCGCCCCCGCACCCGCTGCCGCGCCCTGACGGGCGCGGGGGGGGCGACCCCCAAGAGCCGGAGAGCATCAAGGAGCGTCCCGCCTGATCAGAGGGGACGCTCCGCGGACGCGGCCACGGACCGGGCCGGGACCCACATGTCAGAATGGATGTGCCCCTTCTTCGTCCGGTTTTCATCATCGAGGTTCATCCGTGTCCCAGCCCGTTGGCCGTGTGCCGCAGCGACGCAATGCACGGTCCAACCGGGCGCGCATTCTGGCCACAGCGCGCCAGGAGCTCGGACGGAACCCGGACACCACTCTGGAGGAGCTGGCGCGTGCCTCCGGCGTCGTGAGGCGCACTCTTTTCGGGCACTTCCCCGGCCGGGCGGCGCTCCTGGAGGCGCTGGCCGAGGAGGCCGCCGAGGCGCTCAAGGCCGCCGCAGCGGCTGGAGTGAAGGCACCCGAGCCGGCCGAGCGGGCGCTCGCGCGCTTCTCGTTGGCGATGTGGCCGGTGGGCGACCGTTACCGGATGCTCCTGGCGCTGGCCCAGCGGGATCTGGGCATGGAACGGGTCGGTGAAATCCTCAAGCCCGCCAGGCTCAGGGTCACGGCCATTCTGGAGCGGGGGCAGCGGGACGGCGTCTTCCACTCCCACCTGCCGCCCTCGGTCATGGGTGCCGGCCTGGAGGCGATGACGGTCGCCCTGCTGGAAGAGGTCAACGCCGGCGCGCTGGAGGACGACGGGACGCGTACGGCCGTCGCCACGCTCATCGCGGCCGGTGTGCCGGAGAAGCAGGCGCGCGTCGTGGTCGAGGACGTGGCCGCCGCGATCGCGGCGGAAGCCGTCGCCGACAGCTGAGTCGCAGCACGGCTGTTGGTGCGAGACAGACCCCGGTGCGAAGGCATCGGGGTCTTGGCACGTGTGCCCCGCCTCCAACACCGTGGTGACGTTGGGGACGGTGCCGGGTGTCCCCTCCCGGCACCGTCCGGAGCCGTGCGCCGCTCAGGCACGGCCCGTTCGGGGGTGGAGGAGGCCGGATCGGGTATCCGACCTCCGGTCGGCGCTCAGGGGTCGCGCCGGGCCTGTGGGGCTCAGGCGGCGCCCACGGGCTCGGCCTCAGCCGCCACCGGATCTTCCTCGCCGTGCTTCCCCGTCGCCTTGCGACCGGGAAGCACGGCAATGACGATCAGAGTGCCGGCGCCCATGACGATCGCGCCGATGAGGCTGGTGTGGGCGATGGCGTGGGCGAAGGACTCGTGTACCGCCTCGATCAGGGTCTGGGCCTGCTGGGGGCCGCCGCCCGGGGTCTTGGCGACGTGCTCGGCGACCGCGAGGCCGCCGCCCACCGAGTCCTTGGCGGTGTCCATCGCCTCGGCCGGGAGGCGGCCGCCGATCATGTCGGTCAGCTTGTCCTTGTAGGACGTCGCGAGGAGCGAGCCGAGCACGGCGATACCCAATGCGCCGCCGAGTTCCAGCGCGGTGTCGTTGGCGCCGCCGCCGACGCCCAGCTCGGACTCGGGAAAGGAGCCCATGATGGTGTCGGTGGCCGGGGAGAGGCTCAGGCCGATCGCGAAGCCGAGCATCAGCAGGGGCGTCAGGAAGTCCGAGTAGGTCGAGCCCGACTCGATCTGCGTGAGCAGGAAGACGCCCGTCGTGCCGATCACCATGCCGGCGCCCACGACCAGCTTCACCCCCGACTTCGGGGCCAGCTTGCCGGTGACCGCGGCGCCGACGAAGACGGCTCCCGCCAGCGGCAGAAGGCGTATGCCGGTCTCCAGGGCGTTGTAGCCGAGAACGAACTGCAGGAACTGGGTGGAGTAGTAGATCGAACCGAAGGTGCCGAAGAAGAAGAACAGCACCGCGAGCATCGAGCCGCTGAAGGGGCGCTCCTTGAACTTGCGCACGTCCAGCATCGGGTTCGGATGCTTCAACTCCCAGGCCACGAAGGCCGGCAGGCCGACAGCAGCGACGACGGCCGCGGTGATCGGGCCGGCGCCCCAACCGAAGTGCGGGCCCTCGATGGTCGCGTAGACCAGGCTGCCGATGAAGACGATCGAGAGCAGACCGCCGACGTAGTCGATCCGGCCCATGCCCTTCGCCTTGGACGGCGGCACCAGGAGCAGTGCGCCGATGACGCCGAGGACCGCGATGGGGACGTTCATGAGGAAGGTGGAACCCCAGGCGTGCTCCTCCAGCAGCCAGCCGGCGGCCACCGGGCCGGCGGCGATGGCGAGACCGGACGTGGCGCTCCAGGCCGTGATGGCCTTGGCGCGCTCGGTCCTGGGGAAGATCGCGACCAGCAGCGACAGCGTGGCCGGCATGACGACGGCGGCACCGACGCCCATGATCGCGCGGGCGATGACGACCAGGTTGGTCTCGTGGACCAGGCCGCCCATCACCGAACCGCCCGCGAAGACCAGCAGGCCCAGGATGAGTGCGCCGCGCCGGCTGTATTTGTCGCCTATCGCGCCCAGAACGAGCATCAGCGCGGCATACGGGACGGTGTAGCCGTCGATGACCCACTGCAGGTCACTGCTGGACAGCCCCAGGTCCTTGGTCAGGTCCGGCGCAGCCACGACGAGCGACGTGTTCGCCATGACGACGATCAGCAGGCTGAGGCAGAGCACCAGCAGGGCCCACCAGCGCCGTGGATAGGGCCCGGTCATCTTCTCGGCGGGTGTGTTCACAAAGAGCGGCATCGAAAGCTCCTCGACGGGAAGGCGAAGCGGAGGCTTCGGGGTTCGCGGATGGGGTGTGAAGGGCGGGCGCCGCCGTGGACCGGCGAGGCACCGCAAGCAGTTAATTGCCCCCTGATGTGCAGGTTAGTTTATTGCCCATCGATGTGCAAATAACGGGTCCTCGCCCCATCGGCCAAAGGTTCCGACATGGCCGGGCGAGCGTCACGGACGCCTCAGGGCGCAGTCGGACCCTTCTCGCGAGGGCTCGCCTCGTTGCAGGGACACCTGTTGGGGCTCCTGGAGTGCGTCAACGCCGGGACCTGGATCGAGGTGGCGAACCCGTCGGTGAGCCCCACTGCAGCGGCGCCGCCGTGTACGGGAGCCCCTCGGTACCGAGGAGGCGGCGCCGGCTCGTTGTCGCGATGCAGTGCGCCTGTCGGCGGCGTGACCGTGAGTGCGGGCGTCTCCGCGGCGAAGGGCAACCGCATCGCCTTCGCGGACGTCCGTACGGTCCAGGACGAGCTGATCGCGCCCTTGAAAGCGCTGCTCGACAAGGCCCTGGAAGAGTGCGTCCCTCTGGAGAACGTCCCTAAAGGGCTGCACCTGCGCACGGTCACCGTCGCGGAGAACGGGATCGAAGCCCACTTCACCGGCCGCTCGGTCACCGTCCGAGCTCGTCGTCCACCGGGTAGGGGGAGTGGACGCAGGGGTGGGTCAGGCGAGGTCGGGGAGGGGGCGCCGGGCGACCTCATGGGCGTCGTCCGGCGGGACGCCCAGCATGCGCAGGACCATCTCGGCGAGGTTCACCGCGGCGTCGTCGCCGTCCACATCGGGGCGGGCGAATCGCAGCTCGACCAGGGACAGCAGAGTTCCACCCAGCGCGGACAGGGCCACCGCCGGGTCGACGGCGGTGAAGCGGCCGGAGGCCATGCCGACCTCGATGTCCCGGCGGGCCCGTCGCGACAGGCCGTTGTCCGAGTGGATGTGGCCCAGGCCGCGGCGGCGCAGCACCTGCATCAGCTCCGGGTGCGACTCGGCCATGCGGGCGCTGAGCCGGAAGCCCGTCGCGACGAGCTCCGCGGGGTCGTCGATGCCGGCCAGGTTCTCGTCGAAGGTCTGGCCGAACTCCTCCAGCGCGTCCTGCACCGCGGCCTCGAACAGCTCCGTCTTCGAGTCGAAGTGGTTGTAGAACGATCCGAAGCCGACGTCGGCGCGCTCGGCGATCGCCTGGATGCTGACGCTGGTGTCCCCGGTCTCGGCGAGTATCCGGCGGGCCGCGCGGACGAGGGCTCCGCGGGTCTCGGCGCGACGCCGCTCGAATCGATTGCTGGGCGGGGCTGACCTAGGCATACGCAGAGTCTAACCGTGGAGACGATGACCGTCGCAGTCCTGATGGATTCATCATTTCCCGCCGCGAACGCCTTGACGACAGAACTGTCACACTTGATGATTTCCTCATTACGGCAATGTCGCTTGGAGGACACCATGTCCGAAACCCGCGTCAACGCAGTCGGCGGCCCGGACGTCAGGACGGCCCATCAGGACCTCCACAGCGCTCAGGGCGCCCTGCGTGGCGAACATCCCGGGCGGTCCCGCAACCCCGTGATCAAGGTGGCCGACCTGGCCTGGCTGGAGTTCGAGAAGCCCGACCTGGACCGGGCCGAGGTCTTCGCCCGGGACTTCGGCTTCGGGATCGCCGCCCGGAGCGAGAGCGAGCTCTGGCTGCGGGGCACCTTCGCCGGCTCACCGTGCATGGTGATCCGGCGCGGCCGGACCTCCCGTTTCATCGGCCCGGCGTTCCGCGCCGCCGAGCGGGCCGACCTGGACCGGCTGGCCCGCGCCACGGGCACGTCCGTACGGGACGCGGACGTGCCCGGCGGCGGCAAGGTGGTCGACCTGCTCGACCCCTCCGGCTTCCCGGTCCGGGTCGTGCACTGCGGGGAGGAGCTGCCGGCGCTGCCCGAGCAGCAGCCGCTGCTGCTCAACTTCGGCACCGACCACCGTCGTACGAACGTCGTCCAGCGCCCGCCGCGTGAACCCTCCCGCATCCAGCGTCTGGGGCATGTGGTCCTGGAGACACGGGTGTTCGGGCGCGCCCTCGACTGGTACCTGGACACCCTCGGGATGATCGTGTCCGACTTCCTGTTCCTGGACGGCCAGCGCGGCCGTGGCCCGACGATGGCGTTCATCCGCTGTGACCAGGGCAGCCGGCCCGTTGACCACCACACGCTGGCCATGCACCTGGGCCCGGGCAACGGCTACGTCCACTCGGCCTACCAGGTGACCGACCTCGACTCGATCGCCGCAGGCGGCGAGTACCTGGCCGAGCGCGGCTACCAGCGCAGCTGGGGCATCGGCCGGCACATCCAGGGCAGCCAGCTCTTCGACTACTGGCGCGACCCCGACCGCTTCATGCTGGAGCACTTCGCCGACGGCGACCTGTTCTCCTGCGACCTGGAGCCCGGGTGGGCACCCATGTCGACCACCGGCCTCGCCCAGTGGGGACCTCCTGCCACCCGTGACTTCCTCGGCGCGAGCCCCACCCCGCAGCGGGTCCGTGACGTCATCGAAGCCCTGCGAGGCGACAACGAGATGGACCCGGCACGCCTGCTGGGCCTGCTCAAAGCCGCCAAGTCCTGAACCCCGACCCCTTCACGAAGGTACTGACATGAGCACCAACGTCCTGCGCACCGCCGACGGATGGTGGGTCCTCCTTCCCCAAGCTCTCGACTCCGCTCGAGCAGGGGAGACCCCAATCGACCGGGCCGTCCCCGTCGACACCAAGGCCGCCACCACCGCCGAGCTGATCGCCGACCGGGCGGCCGTACGCGAGGCCGCCCTCTCCGGGGAGGCGGGCACGCCCGTCGCCGACCTGGTCGCCCTCTCGCCGGTCACCACTCCCTGCCGCGTGGTCGCACAGATGGTCAACTACCGCAGCCACGCCCGCGACTCGGGCTTCACCGGCGACATCCCGCCCGCCTTCTTCCGCAAGGCGTCCGGGTCGGTGAGTGGCCCGGGCGAGGCGATCGTCCGGCCGTCGCACGTGAAGTTCCTCGACTACGAGATCGAACTCGGGCTCGTCATGGGCGCACCCCTGCCCGTCGGCACCGTGGTCGAGGAGCGTGACCTGCCGTCGTACGTCGCCGGGCTGGTGATCACCAACGACGTCAGCGCCCGTGAGGTGCAGCTGACCAAGACGCAGTTCTACGAGAGCAAGTCGTACCCGACCTTCACACCGACCGGGCCCTACCTGGCGCTGCTGGAGCCCGAGGACTTCGCCCACCTCCTCGATCTGCGGCTGCGGCTGTCGGTCAACGGCGAGCTGCGTCAGGACCGCACTCTCGCCGACATGATCGTCCGCCCGGCACAGGCGCTGACCTTGCTGGCCCGCTTCCAGACCCTCGACCCCGGCGACCTGCTGCTCACCGGGACCCCCGGCGGCACGGCCCTCAAGGCCCCGCCCAAGGCGGTCGAGAAGATCGGCGCGCTGCTGCCGCCCGCCGTGAAGTGGAAGGCGTTCTTCAAGAGCCAGGCCCGTAACCCGCACTACCTGCACAGGGGTGACGTGATCACGGCGACGATCTCGACCGCGGACGGGCGGATCGACCTCGGCGAGCAGCGCACGCCCGTGACGGACGCTGCGGGTACCCCCTCCTCGAAGAGCTTGGGGGAAGGACCCGAGGTGAGCCGCACATGACCGCCGACCAGGCCGGACCCCGGGACACCGCACCCGGGCCCGCACAGACAGACCCCGCACAGACAGACCCCGCACCCGTCGTGATCATCGGCGCCGGGCCGGTGGGCGTGACCGCCGCCCTCCTCCTCGCCCGGCGCGGCATTCGCACCGTCATCCTGGAACGCCACCAGGACGTCTACCCGCTCCCGCGCGCCGTCGCCACCGACGACGAGGTGCGCCGCATCCTCCAGGCCGCAGGCGTAGGCGAGGAGTTCGCCGCGATCGCCCGCCCCGCGAACGGACTTCGGCTGCTGGACGCCCGGCACCGGGTCACGGCCGAGTTCCGACGCTCCGAGCGCGGCCATCACGGCTACCCGCAGACCAGTATGTTCGACCAGCCCGAACTGGAGCGACTGCTGCGCGACGCCCTCGCCCGCCGCCCGGAGTGCGAACTGCGGGGCGGTGTCGAGGTCACCGGCGTCGGCCCGGACACCACCGGCCCCGTGCGGGTGACCTACCGTGACGACGACGGTGAGCATCATCTGTGGGCCGAGGCGGTCCTCGGCTGCGACGGCGCGGGCAGCCTCACCCGTGCCGCCATCGGCGCCGCATGGGAAGACCTGCGCTTCGAGGAACGCTGGACCGTCGTCGACGTCCGCACGAAGGCCGACGTCCGCTGCTGGGAAGGCGTCGACCAGGTCTGCGACCCGCACCGGCCGGCGACGTTCATGCGCGTCGGTGAGGACCGCTACCGCTGGGAGTTCCGGCTGCAGGACGGGCAGCAACCGGTCCGCGAACTGATCGCCCCGTGGCTGTCGCCCTCGTACGACGGGGACTTCGAAGTCGTACGGGAGACGCAGTACACCTTCCGGGCGCGGGTGGCCGACCGGTGGCGCAGCGGACGGGTCTTCCTCCTCGGCGACGCCGCCCACCTCACCCCGCCGTTCATCGGGCAGGGCCTGTGCTCGGGCCTGCGCGATGCCCACAACCTCACCTGGAAGCTGGCCCGCGTCCTGGGCCAGGGCGGCGACGAGCGGCTGCTGGACACCTACGAGAGCGAGCGCAAGCCGCACGCACGGCACGCGATCCGGCTCGCGGTCGCCATGGGGTGGGCCATGACCGGCGGCCAGGACGGCGCCGCCGCACTGCGCCGCAGGATCCTGGCCGCCGCCTGCCGCATACCCGGCCTCACCGCGGCTGCGGGCCGCGACCTCAGCCCACCCCTGACCGCCGGGCCCCTCGTCCGGCGCCGTATACGCAGGAGCCTCGTAGGCACCCACTGTCCCCAACCATGGGTGGCGGGACTCGACGGCCGGCGCTCCCGTCTCGACGAACTGCTCGGCGACGCCTTCACCGTCCTGACCGCCGCCGAACCCTGGCCCTCGCTGCGCGCCCTCGCCCACGGGCTCGGCGTCCCGGCGATCCCCGTGACCGACCTCCGTGACGACGGCACCCTCACCGCCTGGCTGCGCGCCGGCCGGGCGGACGCCGTCCTGCTGCGCCCCGACCGCGTCGTCATGGACGTCGTCCCGGCCGGGAGGCACGACTTCACGGACACCGCCGCCTGGGCGTCCCTCCTGCACACCACACGCAGCCCCCACCCTTCCCCACGGACCGTCGAGAAAAGCCTGCCGAGGAGCGCCACACGATGACCAGGCCGTACCCGGAACCCTTCACGACGCCCGATCCGCAGGCCGTCGCCGACAGCCGCCTCATGGACTTCGCCCGCCAAGCCGGCGTGGACGGCACCGACTACGCCACCCTGCACCGCTGGTCGGTCACCGACCTGGAAGGCTTCTGGGGCGCGGTGTGGGACTACTTCGACATCGACGCGGACTCCCCGTACGAGCAGGTGCTCGCTGAGGAGCGGATGCCGGGCGCCCGCTGGTTCCCCGGCGCCACCCTCAATTACACCCACCACGCCCTGCGCAACCTCACCGACGACACCGTGGCGATCATCGCCCTCGACGAGACCGGCTCCGGCTACGAGGTGACCGCGGGCCGGCTGCGCGCCCAGGTCGCATCCGTCGCCGCCACCCTGCGCGACCTGGGCGTCGGCAAGGGGGATCGGGTCGTGGGCTACCTGCCCAACACGCCGCACGCGATCGTCGCCTTCCTCGCCGCCGCCAGCCTGGGCGCCGTGTGGTCGGTCTGCGGGCAGGACTACGCCCCCAAGGCCGCCGCCGACCGCTTCGCCCAGCTCGAACCGACCGTCCTGATCTCTGCCGACGGCTACCTCTTCAACGGCAGCACCCACGACCGTCGCGACGCCACCCTCGAACTCGCAGGCGCGCTGCCGACATTGAAGGCCACCGTGCTCGTGGGCCACGTGGGCCTGCCGTGGCCGCCACAGACGTACCCGTCACTCGTGGTGCCGTGGGAGGACGCCGCCACCCGCACCGAGGAACTCACCTGCACGCCGGTGCCGTTCGACCACCCGCTGTGGGTCGTGTTCTCCTCGGGCACCACCGGCCTGCCCAAGGGCATCGTCCACGGCCACGGCGGCGTCCTGCTCGAACATCTCAAGACCCTCGGCCTGCACTCCGACCTCGGTCCCGGTGATCGCCTCCTGTGGTACACCACCACCCACTGGATGATGTGGAACCTGGTCGCCTCCACGCTGCTCACCGGCGCCACCACGTGCACCTACGACGGCAGTCCGGCGCCCTTCGCCAAGCTCGACGTCCTGTGGGAGCTGGCCGCGCGGCACCGGGTGACCGTCTTCGGCACCAGCCCCCAGTACCTGCTGGGCATGGCCAAGTACGGGATCGACCCCTCGGCCCACGACCTGTCGTCGATCCGTGTGGTCGGCTGCACCGGCTCCGCTCTGCCGGCCTCCGCCTACCCCTGGGTCCGCCACCACGTCGGCGACCACGTCCTGCTCGCGTCCACCAGCGGGGGCACGGACGTCGTCTCCGGATTCGCCGGCAGCGCCCCCAACACGCCGGTGTGGGCGGGGGAGCTCTCAGCACCCCACCTTGGCGTGGCCCTGGCCGCGTACGACGCCGAGGGCGTCCCGATCGTGGACCAGGTCGGGGAACTGGTGGTCACCCGCCCGATGCCGTCCATGCCGCTGTACTTCTGGAACGACCCCGACGGCACCCGCTACCGCGACGCCTACTTCTCCTCCTACCCCGGCGTCTGGCGGCACGGCGACTGGATCACCCTCACCTCCCACGGCTCGGTGATCGTCCACGGCCGCTCCGACAGCACCCTGAACCGCAACGGCGTACGCCTGGGCAGCGCCGACATCCACGACGTCGTCGAACGCCTCCCGGAGATCACCGAGGCCCTCGTCATCGGCGCTGAAGAACCCGACGGCGGCTACTGGATGCCCCTGTTCGTGGTCCTCGCCGCCGACGCGACCCTGGACGACCCGCTCCGCGAGAAGATCAAGGAGGCGATCCGGACCGGCGCCTCACCCCGCCACGTCCCCGACGAGATCCTCGAAGTCCCCGGCATCCCGCACACCCGCACCGGCAAGAAACTCGAAGTCCCCGTCAAACGCCTCCTCCAGGGCGCCCCGGTCGAGCAGGTCGTCAACCCCGCAGCCGTGGACGCCCCCGACCTCATCGACCACTTCGCCCAGATGGGCGCCGAACGCCGGGACCGGTCGACGTGACAACCGCGCGGATCACCCTCGCCGTCGTCCTGACCCTGGTCTTCCTGTCACTGGGAGCGGCGAAGATCGCCGCGGTGCCGTTCATGCGCCAGGCGGCAGCCCACCTCGGCATGTCGCCGGGCCTCTACCGCGTCGTCGGCACCCTGGAAGTCGCCGGGGCCGCCGGACTGGTGCTCGGACTGGCTTCCGCCCCCATCGCGGTGGCCGCCGCCATCGGGCTGGCGCTGCTGATGACGGCGGCCGCAGTGGTCCACCTGCGCCACGGCGACCCGCCCGTACGGGCCCTGCCCGCCGCCCTCCTGGCCCTGACGGCGGCGTCGTACGCCGGGGTGGCGATCGGCACCGGCTGACGGCCGCACCCCACGTCGAGCGCCCGGCCGCCGCCGTCGAGGGCGGATCGACCTCGGCGAGCAGTTCCCGCTCGCGCTCACCGAGCCGCCGGAAGCCCTTGCCGTCGCCGTAGTGCTGGTCCCACTGGTCGCGGGCCGCATACGTCAACGTGCTGTCATCGGTCCCACCCCAGTTCCGTATAGGCCCGGCCGGATCGGATTCCCTCGATCGCGGCTCGGGTGTAGGGGACGATCGGTTCCGGCAGGTCCTTCGGGCTCCACCACTGCCAGGCCACGCACTTGTCCGGCTCCCGGAGCTCCGGCGTGCCCTCCCAGAGGTGGGCGCGAAAGAAGAGCCCGATGCGCGGCTGGGCGCCGGGCCGATTCACCATGTGCACGGTGTGGACCAGTTCGACGTCGGCAGGGTCGATCACCAGCCCTGCCTCCTCGTACGCCTCCCTCACCAGGCATGCGGTCGCGGCCTCCGCCTCGCAGTGGCCCGCCAACAGATGCCAGGACCCGCCGGCGTACGCCGAATCCGGGTGCCGCAGTCCCAACAGGATCTGGCCGTCCCGTTCCAGGTAGAGGTGGACACCGACCACGTGCGGCACCGTCCCGGACGGTGCCCCCGCCGGCGCGGTCCCCGCGGCCGACGCCGGACCGCCGGCGGGCGCGGGGTGGTCGGCGGCGTGCCGCTCCAGCAGCGTCCTGGTCGACGGCGCCATCGTCATGTGCGGGAATTCCTCCGGGCTCACCCAGGCGAGCATCACGCCCTCCGTCAGGGGTAGCCGGGCCGGGTCCCCGTTCCAACGGCCGGTGAACAGCTGGATCGGCACGCGGGTTCCGTCGGTGCCGGTGACGTGCTCGGCCGCGTACGGTTCCAGGCCGGCGACGCCGAGGCCCGCCTCCTCTCGGAGTTCCCTGCGGATGGTGTCCAGCAGGGTGCGGTCCTGCGGCTCCCGGCCACCGCCGAGCAGCGACCAGCGCCCGGGCTCCCAGATCCACGGCTTGTCGGCGTCCCGCAGGTGCAGCAGGTACCGGCCCTGGCCGTCATGGATGATCGCGGAGGCGTTCACCGGCGCGATGACTCCGTCCAAGGCGGAGGCGGCGAGCTTGCCGCGCAGGGTGGGGGACGACACGTCTTCGAACGGCAGCCAGACCGCACCCGCCATCTCCCCGGCGTCGAGCGTGAGCCCGGGCGCGTCGTCGGCGAGGTAGAAGACGAAGCGGAAGTCGTAATGCCGGTGTGCCGGTTCGCCCTTCGCGGGGTTGGAGCCGATCTCGTGGACGTCGATGTCGATCGGCGTGTCGCGGAATTCCGGAGTCAGGACGAGGGCGGAGGCCGGGATCCCCGCCTCCTCCTCCACCTCCCGCAGGGCGGCGCCCAGCAGTGTGTCGTCGGCGGCTTCGACGTGCCCGCCCGGGGCGAGCAGCAGGCCTCCCGTCGCCTTGTGGCGGATGTGGAGGACCCGTCGGTCCCGGTCGATCACCACCGCGCTGCAGGTGATGTGGCCCGGCAGGGCGGAGCGATCGGTCGGATTCCCGTCGGCCTCCAGGGCCTCCAGCAGCCCGGCCATGGCGTCGCGCTCGTCGGCGTGCCGGTCCAGGTAGGCGGTGACCAGGGTGCGGATGCGGGGGAGCGTGGGCGGCATGTCAGAACCTCGCAGGCCGGGGAGGAGGGCGGTGATCGGGGTGTCGCAGGGTTCAACGACGCTGCCCGACCTGTCGAACACATGTGTTTCGGACGCACTACGAACCCCATGGGCAGGCGAATACGCGTTCGTGCGGTATGCATCGACCCCCGCCGTAGGAGGGTGGTGGCCGTGGCCGCGGGTGGCCGAAACGCCGACACCGTTCACGCGACTCGCGACTCGCGACTCGCGATTTTCGATGAGCGGCTGGCGGCTGGCGGCTGGCGACTCGCGGGTCCGGCGTCGGCCGATGGCCCGGAACAGAAGCGCGCATGCCCCCGACGACGGCCGGGTCGTCGGCCGTCATCGGGGGCATGCGGGGGGGGTCCGGGAGCGCGGGCGGCTACAAGCCGCTGACCTTCGACGTTGCCGAGAGCTCGTAGACCAGGGTGATCGTGCGGCGGCCGCCCGGCGGAAGGGGGACGGACCAGTGGGCGATGCCCTCGGCGTCGACCGCGTCGGGGGCCGGCGAGCAGGACGCTTCACGGACGCGCACCTCGACCGCCGAGACCTCGGAGACCGGGATCCGCTCCCGGACCACGACCACCCGGTCGCCCTGCTCACCGGGGGCCGCGAAGCGCGACAGGTGCAGGCGGACGGTGCGGGTGACCACCGTGCGCTGGGTGAGGCCGGTGGTGTCGCGGGACTCCTCCGTGTGGCGGACCACCCGGTGGTCGTCGCTGCTGCCGAAGGCGAGCTCCACCGGCGCGCCGGGCGCCGTGAAGTCCAGCGTGCCGCGGCCCGTGAAGCCGCTCCCGCGGACCAGGTCCACCGGCCCGGCGAGCAGCGCGTGACCGGACCGGTTGGCGCCCCGCACCACCTGGGTCACCAGCGGCGACAGCTCCGGCGAGCAGGCGTACTCGCTGCTCACGGGCGTGGTGAAGGAGGAGACGGCCACCCGGTGCGCCCGGCCGTCCGCCGGCACGGACACCGGCGCGGGGGCGCTCAGGACCCGCACCTCGCCGCCGTCATCTACGCCCGGCAGCCCCAGCACCGAGGCCGGGCCGAGGTCCCCGATCTCCTCCTCGCGCAGCTCCACGTCGACCGTGCGGCGCTCCGCGGCGGACCGGTCCGTCAGCGTCAGGCGGTCCTCCGAGAGCCGCGGGGGATCGGTGGCCAGGGCCGACCGGGCGGTCGACAGGGTCAGCCGTACGTCCGACCAGTCCTCGCCCGTGCGCTGCCAGACCACGGCGTCGGTCTCCAGCGTCAGGGAGTCGCCGTCCAGCACGGCCCGGTACGCCGGACGCCACAGCGCGCACGGCGTCAGGTGGGTCAGGCGCAGGCCGACCGGCGCGGCGACCGCGCTCTCGACCGTCAGCTCGACGTACGCGTCCAGCTCGGCGGGCTGCGTCTCGGCCGACTCCATGGCCCGCAAGATCTCGCCGAGCTCGGTCCCGAGGGTCGTCAGGCGGGCCTCGGCGGCGCGCAGCTCCTCGCCGTACGCGTCGCGCTCCGCGTCGACCCGCTCCAGCTCGGCCGACCAGCGGGCCGCTTCGGTCTCCCCGTGGCCGGCGCCCTCGCCGACCTCGCGCAGGAGATCGGCGGCGAGCCGGCCGAGCAGACCGACCCGGGTCCGCAGGCGGTCGCGCCGCCGCTCCAGCGCGAACCGCTCCTCCTCGAGTGCATGGACGCGCCGGCGGAGCGCGGAGTCGTCGGCGGACGGCTGCGGCCCGCGCGGCGTCCAGGCGCGGACGAGGCGCACGTCGAGGACGGCCGCCGGATGGTCGGCGGTGAGCTCGGCGTGCAGGGTGCGGTCGACGGCCAGTGCGCCGACCGGTCCGAGACGCAGCCGCTGGACCCCGGCCGCGAGGTCGAGCACGGTGGTGCGCTCGACGTGGGCGCGGTCCTCCAGGCAGGTGACGGCCGTGACGGGAAGGGCGATCGGCTTGGGATCCGTGGACATGATGCGCGTCAGCTCCTGCGGTTGCCGCCGGTCAGGGCCTTGCCGGCCGGAATACGGATCTCGTAGCCGCCGTCGAGGGCGGTGGTGCCGCCGGCGGGCAGGTCCACCCGCCAGACACGCGTCCCGGGGACGTGCCGCTCGGGCCCCGCGCCCTCCTCGGGGGTCAGCCAGTCCGCCCGCTCCTCGATGCGGACGTCCGGCTCCGAGGTGACGGGCACGCGCTCGCGGACCTCGACGGTGACCGGCCGGGCGAGCCGGTTCGCCAGCTCCACGTGGACGCGGTGGTCAAGAACGGTGATGTGGTTCCGCAGTCCGGCGGTCGACTCGTTCAGGTTCGTACGCCGGGTGACCCGGATGCCCTCGGCCGGACCGAGCCCCACCCGCCGGACCCCGCCGGGCGCGAGCGTGGGCAGCGCGGCGGTCAGCAGGAAGTCGTCGTCCACCGTGACCTCCACCGGTCCCGCGAGCAGTGCCTGATCGGTGGCGTTGGACACCACCAGCGTCGCGTACACGGTCGGCTCGACGGACGGCACCGCCAGGTATTCGGTGCGCAGCCCGACCCGCAGCTCGGCCACGGTGACGGTGTGCCAGGTGCCGTCGGACGGGATGTCGGCGGGCGCGGCGGCGTCGAAGCGGTGGTCGAAGGAACCCGCCGACTCGCGCGGGCGCACGGCGTGGCCCGGCAGCGGCAGGGAGGCCACCGCCTCGGCCCGGCGACGGTGCTCTGCCGCCACCGCGTCGAAGGGCGACGCGGGAAAGAGCCGGCCGCGGCGCCCGCCCGGCTCGTCCGGGCCGCTCAGGACGAGCCCGGCGTAGTCCAGCTCCGCGCCGCTGGGCTGCGGCGGTCCGGGCGGGGGCGGCGCTACGGGCGCGGGGGCCGCGGCCGGCGCGGGAACCGGTGCCTGCGCCTGCGGCGGTGCGGCCATGCCGGGAGCGGCGGGGCCGGCCGGGGCCCTGCGGGCCGCGGGCGCCGCGGAGCGGCTGACGGCGCTCGGCGGACCGCCCGGCGCCGCCCCGTAGACCTCCGGGGGCCCGCCGTACGCGCCGCCGGGCGCGGGAGGCGGGGGCGGCGAGCCGTAGGCCGGCGGCGCCATGGCCGGCACGCCGGTCATCGGCGGCGGGGGCGGGGCCGTCGGGAGCGGGGCGGGAACGGGCGCGGGAAGAGAAGCGGGGACGGCAGCAGGGATGGCAGGGGAGGTGTGGCCGGCCGCCACGGGCAGGGGCGCGGCCGCGACCGGCCGCGGGCCCGCCGCGTCGTACCCGGTGAAAAGGTCCGCGAGGCCCGCGGGGGGCTCCCGCCAGCCGGAGGGCGCGGCGGCGGGCTGCCGGCGGCCGATCCGCATCGAACGGAGCTTCGGCAGGTCGGTACGGCGCCGGAGATCGGCGGTGGCGAGGGCGAGGCGCACGCCGGTCCAGTCCTCACCCGTGCGCTGGGCGACGGAGGCGCGCAGTACCAGGTGGCCGGTGCCGTCTCCCTGACGGTGGTTCAGGCGGTACGTGGGCACCCACACGGCGCCCGGGACCCCGTACTCCAGCTCCACCTCCGCGTCCGGCTCCGCCGCGCCGTCCGCGCGGCGGGCAGCGGACTCGGCGCCGGGCTCGGCGGCGAACTCGGCGGGCAGGTCGAGGGTCAGGACCGCCGAGACCGTGGTCCGCACCAGCGCCGAGGGCGCGTCCGTCGAGGCCCGGGCGAGCCGGTCCACGGCGATGCCGAGCTCGTGCTCGACCTCGCGCAGCGCCTCCTCCAGTTCGGCCAGGCGGGCGTGCAGCCCGGTCAGCCGCTCGTCGACGAAGGCGGCGAGGTCCAGCCACGCGTCCACCGGGGTACGGCGGTGCGGGTCCTCGCGCCGACGGGGCGGGGGCACCGGGTGGAGCCCCTCGGTCTCCTTGATCAGGGTCGTCTGCCGGTCCCGGCGGGCCTGGGCCGCCGCGTACGCGTCACGCAGCCGGTCGACCTCACGGCGCAGCACGTCGGGCGAAGCGCCGTCGAGGGGCTCGGCCTCCGTCTCCACCCGCGCCTCGGTGACCCGTACGCCGGCGGCGCCGCCGACGACCCGGGCCCGCAGCGAGCCGGGGTCCAGCGAGCGCGGCAGTCCCGTCACCCGCAGCCGTCCGCCGCCGGGCGGCAGGCTGCCCCGCGCCACGCGGCGGCAGAGCGCGCCCTGCGCGTACACCACGACCGATTCGAGGGTCGAACCCCACGTCCGTGCCGCCCCGGTCTCCGCCGTCATACGTCCCCCGCCCCGCCCGTCGCCTCCACGTGCTGGGCGAAGCCTAGCGGGAGCGAGGCCCCGGAACCGGCCCCGGAACCGGTTTGGCAAGCCGCCCCGGAAACCGGTTGGCGAGCCGCCCCGGAAACCGGTTGGCGAGCCGCCCCGGAAACCGGTTGGCGAGCCACCCCGGAAGCGGTTCGGCAGGCGGCCCCGAATCCGGTTCGGGAAGCCGTCCTGGAGACGGGAAACCGGCACGTGGATCCGCGCCCGAACCGGCAGGTGCCCCGCCTCCGGAACCGGCTCGTACCCCACGCCCCGAGTTATCCACAGGTTTCGGCGGGCGGGTCGGAGCGTCGGTGCAGGCCGCTAGGCTTTTGGAATGACCCTCACCGACGCTTCCTCCGAGATCTCCGACGCCTTGCAGGTGCTCCGCCGCGTCTTCGGTTACGACTCCTTCCGCGGCGAGCAGGAAGCGATCATCGAGCAGGTCGTGTCGGGCGGCGACGCCCTCGTGCTGATGCCGACCGGCGGCGGCAAGTCGCTCTGCTATCAGATCCCGGCGCTGGTCAGACCGGGCACGGGCATCGTGATCTCGCCGCTGATCGCGCTCATGCAGGACCAGGTGGACGCGCTCACCGCGCTCGGCGTGCGGGCCGGCTTCCTCAACTCGACGCAGGACCCGTACGAGCGGCAGGCCGTCGAGCAGGCCTTCCTCGCCGGCGAGCTCGACGTCCTCTACCTGGCTCCCGAGCGGCTGCGAGGCGAAGGGACGCAGCGGCTGCTCGACCGGGGCACGGTGTCGGTCTTCGCGATCGACGAGGCGCACTGTGTCGCCCAGTGGGGCCACGACTTCCGGCCCGATTACCTCGGTCTCTCGATGCTGCACGAGCGCTGGCCCAAGGTGCCGCGGATCGCGCTGACCGCGACCGCCACCGAGGCCACCCGTGCGGAGATCGCCGAGCGACTGGGGCTCCGGGAGGCCCGGCAGTTCGTCGCCAGCTTCGACCGGCCCAACATCCAGTACCGCATCGCGCCCAAGGCCAACGCGCTCAAGCAGGTCCTCGAACTGATCCGCACGGAGCACGAGGGCGACGCCGGCGTCGTCTACTGCCTGTCCCGTTCCTCCGTCGAGAAGACCGCCGCCTTCCTGGTGGAGCACGGGATCGACGCCGTGCCGTACCACGCCGGCATGGACGCGGCCTCACGGGCGGCGAACCAGGCGCGCTTCCTGCGCGAGGACGGGGTCGTGGTCGTCGCCACCATCGCCTTCGGCATGGGCATCGACAAGCCGGACGTGCGCTTCGTGGCCCACCTGGACCTGCCGAAGTCGGTCGAGGGCTACTACCAGGAGACGGGTCGCGCCGGACGCGACGGCGAACCGGCCACGGCCTGGCTCGCCTACGGGCTCCAGGACGTGGTCCAGCAGCGCAAGCTCATCGACGGCTCCGAGGGCGACGAGACCCACCGGCGCTCGCTGGCCGCGCACCTGGACGCGATGCTCGCCCTGTGCGAGACGGTCGAGTGCCGTCGCGTGCGGCTGCTCGCGTACTTCGGGCAGTCGGCCGAGCCGTGCGGGAACTGCGACACGTGCCTGACCCCGGCCGAGTCGTGGGACGGGACGGTCGCGGCGCAGAAGCTGCTGTCCACGGTGTGGCGGCTGGCCAAGGAGCGGCGTCAGAAGTTCGGTGCCGGGCAGATCATCGACATCCTGCAGGGCAAGAAGACCGCCAAGGTGATCCAGTTCGACCACGACGCCCTCTCGGTGTTCGGCGTCGGCGCGGATCTGTCCGTGGCGGAGTGGCGGGGCGTCGTGCGGCAGCTGCTCGCCCAGGGGCTGCTCGCGGTCGAGGGCGACTACGGGACGCTCGTGCTCACGGACGGCAGCGGCGAGGTGCTCGGCGGGCGCCGCAGCGTTCCCCTGCGTAAGGAGAAGGCGCCGGCCGCCGCCTCCCGCAAGGCTTCCGGGACGAGCTCCGGCAAGGGTGCCCGGGTCCCGGTCGACCTGCCGGCCACCGCCGTGCCGGTCTTCGAGGCGCTCCGCGCCTGGCGGGCCGCCACGGCACGCGAGCAGGGCGTCCCGGCCTATGTCGTCTTCCACGACGCGACCCTGCGCGAGATCGCGACCCGGCTCCCGACGACGGTCGCGGAGCTGGGCACGATCGGCGGCGTCGGCGAGGCCAAGCTGACGAAGTACGGCGAGGGCGTCCTCGGCGCACTGGCCGAGTACGGCGCCGCGGCGCCGGCCGCGGCCTCCGCCGCGGGCGCGACCTCCGGCCCGGCTGGGACTCCTGCCCCGGCCCCGAGCGCCGCCCCGGCCGCGGCCTCCACCCCGGCCCCGAGCGCCGGCTCGGCTCCGGCCCCGGCGGCCGTCCCGGCCCCCGCCGGCCCGCGCGCCTCCTCCGCGTCTGCCACCGCTCCCGCCACGCCCACCCGGCGCCGGCCGGTCGGGCCGGCAGAGGATTCGCCCTTCGACCCCTTCGACCCGGAGGAGGAGCCGCCGTGGGACGACTGGGAGTGACGGGAGTGACGGGAGGATCAGCCGGGAGCTGACCGGCGGAGCACGGTCCGTGCCCGCGGCCTCGGTGGATGCGGTCGGCCGGGGCCCGCGCCGTGGCGTCCGGCCGCCGGTGCGCCGCGGACGTCGCGCCGCGCAGCCGGTCTGCGCCTGCCGGCGCTTGCCGGCGCCGTGTTCGTCCGTCAGGCCAGCTTCTTGAGTACCTCGGCCGCCAGCGGGGCGGAGGAGGCCGGGTTCTGACCGGTGATCAGGTTGCGGTCGACGACCACGTGGGGGGCCCACGGCTCGCCGACCACGACGTCGACGCCGGCCTCGAGGAGACGGGTCTCCAGGAGCCACGCGGCCTTGTCGGCCAAACCGGCCTGGGTCTCCTCGGCATTCGAGAAGGCGGCGACCCGGTAGCCGGCGAAGGCGTTGGTGCCGTCCTCCCGCACGGCCGCGAGAAGCGCGGCGGGAGCGTGGCAGACGACGGCGAGCGGCCTGCCGGAGGCGAGCGCGTCGATGAGCAGCCGTCCGGAGGTCGCGTCCACGGACAGGTCCTCCATCGGGCCGTGCCCACCGGGGTAGAGGACGGCGGCGTAGTCGTCGAGGCGCACGTCCTCGAGACGGATCGGATCCTTGAGCTCCGTGAAGGAGTCCAGGACGGCGGCGATCCGGTCGGCGCCTTCCTGTCCGCCGTTCACCTCGGGGGCGAGGCTGCTCTCGTCCACGGTCGGCACCACACCGCCCGGGGTGGCGACGACGATCTCGTGGCCGGCGGCCGTGAACGCCTCGTACGGGGCGGCGGCCTCCTCCGCCCAGAACCCGGTGGGGTGCTCGGTGCCGTCGGCGAGGGTCCAGTGGTCGGTGCCGGTCATCACGAAAAGGATCTTCGACATGAGTGTCTCCAAGAGGGGCGGGCCGCGGCGGGCCCGAGGTTCCGGGGCCGCACGCTCCGGCGCTCCGCGAACCTGGTGCTGAGGAGGCGGGTCGTCGGTGCGGCGGCGACGTACTCGAACGTAAGACCTCCGTCGCGGGTGTGGCCAATGAGGAAACCGATGTCTGCCATCGGCCTTCCGATGGGCCCTACAGGAATACCGCTCGACTGCCCCGGGGTGCCGCCGACTCGCGGCGACGCTCACTCGGCCGACGCTGCCCCCGCCGGTGCGGCAGCCGGTGCGGCCCCTGCACCTGCGGCCCCCGCCGGTGCCGCCGCCGAGGCCGCAGGTGTGGAGTCAGCCGGCGAGGCTGCCCCTGCCGGTGCGGCCCCCACCGAGGCCGCAGGTGCGGAGTCCGCCGGCGACGCCGCCCCCGCCCGTACGGCACCTGCCGGTGCGGCGCCCGACCGTGCGGACTCCGCCTGCGTGCCGCCACGGAAGGTGCGCCGGTACGCGAGCGGGGAGACGCCGATCGCGGCGTGCAGATGCTCGCGCAGGGACGTTCCGCCGGCGAAGCCGACCTGCCCCGCGATCTCGTCCACGGCGAGGTCGGTGGTCTCCAGGAGGTGCCGGGCACGGAACAGCCGCTGCTGGATCAGCCAGCGGCCGGGGCTCGTCCCGACCTCCTCGCCGAAGCGCCGCGCGAAGGTGCGCAGACTCATCCGGGCGTGCTCGGCGAGCTCCGCCAGCGACAGCGGCTCGTGCAGGTGCTCCAGGGCCCATTGGCGGGTGGCCGAGGTGCCGTTCGTGGCCGTCTCGGGCACCGGGTGCTCGATGTACTGCGCCTGGCCGCCGTCCCGCCACGGCGGTACGACGCAGGCCCGGGCCGCCTGGTTGGCGACGGCGGCGCCGTGGTCCTTGCGTACGAGGTGGAGGCACACGTCGACGCCGGAGGCGGCGCCGGCCGAGGTGAGCACGTCACCGTCGTCCACGAACAGCACGTCCGGGTCGAGCGCCACCCGCGGGTACCAGGACCGGAAGACGTCCGCCAGGGACCAGTGGGTGGTGGCGGGCCTGCCGTCGAGCAGCCCCGCCGCGGCCAGGACGAAGGCCCCGGTGCAGATCGACACGAGCCGCGCGCCCGACGGCACGGCGGCCAGCGCCTCGCCGACTCCGGGCGCCGACTCCCTTGTGATCAGGGAGGGTTCGATCGACGGAACCAGCACGGTGTCGGCCGTCGCGAGGATCTCCGGGCCGTGCTCGACGGTGACCGAGAAGTCCGCGTTCGTGGCGACGGGTCCGCCGTCGAGCGAGCAGGTGAGCACCTCGTAACGGCCCCAGGTCGCGCCGAAGACCCGGCTGGGGATGCCGAGTTCGAAGGGGTACACCCCGTCAAGGGCGAGGACGACGACACGATGGACACCCATGGCACGATCCCGTCGAAGATTGGCAATCACGCCATGGTACGGCCCAGGGGGCTCCGGCCAGGCTGGGGCTCATGACGAACGACACCACGATGCGCGCCATCAGCCAGGACACCCACGGAGCTCCCGACGTCTTGAGGGAGGTCGTGCTGCCGCGGCCCGCCCCGGGCCCCGGCCAGATCCTCGTCGCCGTCCGCGCGGCCGGAGTCAACCCGACCGACTGGAAGCACCGGGCGGGACGCCTGTTCCTCGACCGGCTGCCGCTCGTCCTCGGCTGGGACGTCTCCGGCCTGGTCGAGGCCGTCGGCTTCGGCGTCACCCTCTTCAAGCCGGGCGACGAGGTCTTCGGGATGCTGCCCTACCCGCACGGCGTCGGTGCCCACGCCGAGTACGTCACCGCCCCCGCCCGTGCCTTCGCCGCCAAGCCCGCCGGCATCGACCACGTCCAGGCCGGCGCCCTGCCGCTCGCCGCCCTCACCGCGTACCAGGCGCTCGTCGACACCGCCGACGTCCGCGCCGGTCAGCGGGTCCTGATCCACGCCGCCGCCGGGGGCGTCGGCCACCTCGCCGTCCAGATCGCCAAGGCCCGCGGCGCCCACGTCATCGGCACGGCCAGCGCCCCCAAGCACGCGTTCCTGCGCTCACTCGGTGCGGACGAGGTCATCGACTACCGCACCGGCGACTTCCGCGACGCTGTCCAGGACGTCGACATGGTCCTCGACCCGCTCTCCGGCGACACCCGCACCCGCTCCCTGGACGTCCTCCGGCCCGGCGGCGTCCTCGTCTCCATCCTCCCCGGTACCGACCCCGACGACCTGGTCAAGGCAGCGGCCCGCGGGGTGCGCGTCGAGACGCTCCTCGTCGAGGCCGACCACTCCGGGATGAAGGCCGTCGCCGAACTCGCCGCGTCCGGCGCCCTGCGCGCCCACGTCGAGGCCGTCTTCCCCCTTGCCGAGGCCGCGAAGGCCCACGCACTGGGCGAGACGGACCGCACCACCGGAAAGATCGTCCTCACCGTGCCGTAGCGGGCCGGGGGACCGTGGCGCGGTTCCGTAAGCCACTACCGGGTCCCTGCCGGGTCGCCGATGGTCCACCGCTTCTGGCCCCTCCGGGCCCCCAGGCCTCCGGGCGTCCGAACCTCCGGGCCTCCGGGCCTCCGGCCCCCTCAGGCCCCGCCTAACGCCCCGCCGCCAGCCGACGCGCGTGTTCCTCCCACGCGGCGGTCAGTCGGTCGACGGCCGGCTCCAGGGTCTGCGGCGACTCCGCGAACGAGAGCCGCAGGCCGTCGCGGTGGCGGCCGTCGACGCAGGCCGTGGCGCCGGGCGCGACCAGGACTCCGTAGCGGGCCGCCAGATGAGCGAAGGACTCGCTGTCGGGCACCGGCAGCGTCAGCCACAAGGAGGGCCCGGCCTGCGGGACCTCGGCCCGCCAGGCCGGCAACTGGCCTTCGAGCAGAGTCAGGAGCAGGTCGCGGCGCTCCCGCAGGGCTCCGCGCAGCTCCTCGTACCAGCCGCTGTCGGCGGCGCGCAGCAGCCGGGCGGCGAGGAGCTGGGCCGGGACGCCCGGCGCCAGGTCCTGGCTCGCGCGGAGCCGCAGCAGACAGGCGTGCAACGGGGCCGGGGCGCGCAGCCAGCCGATCCGCAGGCCCGCCCAGAAGGTCTTGGAGAGCGAACCGAGCGCGACCACCGACTCCTCCTCGGCGGCGAGGGGGACGTGCGCCGGCCGGCCGGGCTCCAGGTCGAGTCCGGCCTGCGCGAGGTCCTCGACGAGGACGGCCCGGTGGCGGCGCGCCAGGTCGAGCAGGGCCGCGCGGCGGGCGCTGCCGAGGACGGCGCCGGTGGGGTTGTGGGCCGCCGGGTCGACGTAGACGAGCGGGGCGCGCAGCCGGGCGGCGGCCCGGTCGACGGCCGGCGGCTGGAGCCCGAGGCCGTCGACCGGCACCGGTACGAGCCGTCCCTGGCGGCCCGTCACCAGCCCGGCGAGGCCGGGGTAGGTCGGGCAGCCGGTGATCACCGAGCGCTGCGGGGCGACCAGTGCCTCCGCGACCAGCGCGAGGGCCTGCTGGGCGCCCGCGGTGACGATCAGCTGCTCCGGGGTGGTCGGAAGTCCGAGGCGGTCGGTGAGGTGGGCGGCGAGGGCGGTGCGCAGCTCGGGCAGTCCGGCCGGGTCCATGCCGTGCCCCTCGAAGTCCGTCACGCGCAACGAGGCGTCGACGGGCGGCAGATGACCGGTGCCCGCCGGAACGGACAGGGACAGGTCGATCGTGTCCCCGTCGCCCGCGAGCCGGCGCAGCAGCAGGGCGGAGCCGGAGGTCTCGGGCGGGGTCCGGGTCCAGCTCGGCCGGGGACGTACGTAACTGCCGGCCCCCTGTCGGCGTTCCACGAGACCGGCCTCGGCCAGCTCGTCGTAACCGCGCACCACCGTTCCCCGGCTCACCCCGAGCGCGTCGGCGAGCAGCCGCTCGGCGGGCAGCCGGGCGCCGGCGTCCACCCGACGGCGTTCGATCGTCTCGGCCAGGACCGCGGCGATCCGCCGGTAGCGGGGTCCGGGACGGTCCCGCCAGCCGTCCAGGGCGATCCGCACCCACCACTCCAGATCCTGGTCCATTCCGCCATATTGGCACTGTCCGGTGACGCCGGACCCCGCGCACCCTGGTCTCCGAAGACAGCGGCGGTCGGTCCCGTGCGGGGCGGCCGCCGGGAGAACGGGACAAGGAGAACACCGTGGAACCGAGCCCCACGCTGGCCAGACGCCTGTGGGAGGCCATCGAGCCGATCCACGCCGTCGTGTACTTCGCGCCGGAACCGGCCGCGGCCGCCCGGGCGATCGGACTCATCGGCTTCTGGATGGGCTACTTCGCCGGCCGCATCGCCCCGCTCGGCCCCCTCACCGCCCCCGCCGCCAACGCCCTCTGCTTCGCCTTCGCCCCCGCCCGGGTGGCCCGGGCCCTGCCCGACGCATGGGCGTACGCGACTCCGGAGAAGGTGCTCGACAGCCGCATCGGGGCGGTACGGGCGACCCTGGCGCGCACCCTGCCGGCCACCGGCGGCGGCGACCTCGAACGCCTGGTGGCCCTGCTGGAGCGGGCCGTCGAGGGCTGCGGCTACGAGGGCCGGACGCTCGCCGCCGCCTGGTCCACCGTGCCGCGCCCCACCGACCTGCTCGGCCGGCTCTGGCTGGCCACCACGGTCCTGCGCGAGCACCGCGGCGACGGGCACGTCATCGCGATCGCCCACGCCGGGCTGACCGGACTCGACGCCGGCCTCGCCCACGTCGCCACCGGTCAGGTCTCCCGCGAGCTGCTCCAGACCAGCCGCGGCTGGTCCGACGCCGAATGGGAGCGGGCGCGGCGCCGGATGACGGGCCGGGGCCTGCTCGACCGCGACGCGCGCCTGACCCGGAGCGGCGGCACCCTGCGCCGGGAGATCGAGCACGCCACCGACCGGCTCGCCGGCGACCCCGTCACCCTGCTCGGCGCCACCGGCGTCGAGGAGGCCATCCGGCTGGCCGCCCCGCTCAGCCGCCACCTCGTCGACACCGGCGTCGTTCCGGTCCCCAACCCGATCGGGGCGCCACGCCCCTGACGGGCACCGCCTCGTCCACCCCCGCGGAAACTCGGCTTGACCTCGAAGGCTTTGGGTGAAACCTTCCGGCCGTGTGATCCGTCCTCCCCTCTGGGAGACGGTCAAGAACTCACGGGGAGTGGGCATTCCATGGGGCTGAAGGGCAAGTACACCGCGCAGATAGCCGTGGTGGCCTCGGCGGTGGCACTGAGTCTGGCGGCCTGGGGCGCCGCCGCGCTCACGGACACCGAGGCCACCGCGCAGGCGGGGGACTCCGGGAAGGGGCGGACGCCGGCGTCGCAGGGCAAGGAGCCGGCCCAGGTGCCACCGGTGAAGGTGCCCGAGAGCATCGCGCACGCCGCCGAGGCGGGCGGCACGGCGGTGAACATCACCATCGACGACGGCCCCGACCCGCAGTGGACGCCCAAGATGCTCGACATCCTCAAGGAGAACGACGTCAAGGCCGTGTTCTGCATGGTCGGACCGCGGGCGCAGGAGTACCCCGAGCTGGTCAAGCGGGTCGTCGCGGAGGGGCACCGGCTCTGCGACCACACCGTCACCCACGACACGACGATGGACAAGAAGTCCGTCGCGTACCAGAAGCAGCAGATCATGGACGCGAAGAAGATGATCGAGGACGCGGCCGGCGGCGCGAGGGTGGAGTACTACCGGGCGCCCGGCGGCGCCTTCACCCCGGACAGCCGGCGGATCGCCGCCGCGGCGGGCATGCGGCCGCTGGGCTGGAACGTGGACACGAAGGACTTCGAGAAGCCGGGCACGGCCGCGATCGTGCACACCGTCAAGAACGAGCTGTCCAACGGCCCGACGATCCTCTTCCACGACGGCGGCGGTGACCGCACCCAGACGGTCGCGGCCCTGGAGCAGGTGCTCCCGTGGCTGAAGGAGCAGGGCCACGCCTTCAGCTTCCCCGTCCGCGTGACCCCCTGAGGTCAGCGGCGCACCCGCCGACCGCCGTACCCCCCATGGTCATCGGGGTCGTCGGAGTCGTCGGGGCCGCCCTGTCCGTCCCGTCCGTCGAGCACGACCTGCCCGTCCCGCCGGTTGTGTCCGTCGCCCCCGTCGAGATCGTCCCGCCCGTCCCGCCGGCCGTGCCCGTCGCGCTCGTCCCGCCCGTCGCACCCGTCCCGGCTCAGGCCGTCGAGTGCCGCCCGTAGGCGCGCCACGCCGTCCTCCCGCCGCAGCCGTTCGGCTAGGGCGGCGGCGCGGCGCCGATAGGCCGGGTCGCGCGTGGCGGCGGTCAGCGCCTCGGCGAGCGGCTGCGGCGAGGTGAACCGGCTCAGGGGTACGGGGCCGGGCGAGACGCCTACGGCGACGAGCCGGGCGGCCCAGAAGGCGGCGTCGAACCACATCGGCAGAGGTACGGCGGGCACGCCGGCGCGCAGACCGGCGGCCGTCGTCCCGGCGCCCCCGTGGTGCACGACCGCCGCGACGCGCGGGAACAGCAGCGAGTGCGGCACCTCGCCGATGCTCAGCATGTCGTCCCCCTCGGCGTGGAGTCCGCTCCAGCCGGCCTGGATCACCCCGCGCAGCCCGGCCGCCCGCAGTGCCCGCACGACCAGCCCGCTCACCCGCTCCGGCTCGGCCACGGTCAGACTGCCCAGACCGACGAACACCGGGGGAGGCCCGGCGTCCAGGAAGTCGCGCAGGAGCTCGGGCAGTTCGGCGTCCGCCGAGGTGTAGGACCACCAGTAGCCGTCGATGCTCAGGCCCGGGCGCCAGTCCGGCGGGCGCGGCACCACGAGGCTGCTGAAGCCGTGGTGGACCGGCCGTTCGCGGCGCGCCCCGCTCCGGCCCCGGGCGCCGCCGAGCTCGCCCCGTACCTCGCGGGCGGCCCGGGCGAACACCAGCTCCAACGAGGCGTCGACGGCCCGCGCCGCCAGCCGGTTGCCCGCACCGCCCAGGGACCGCACACCGAGGACGGACGGCGGGAACGCCCGGGTGGGCGCGAGCGGTTGGAGGTGCAGATCCCGGCTCGGCAGCCCCAGGGCGTCGCCGATGACACGCCCCAGCGGAGCGACGGATCCGGCCAGCAGCAGCACGTCACTCGTACGCGCCGCCGCCACCATCCCCGGGGCGAGTTCACCGGCCAGCCTCCGGGCCATCGCCAGCATCGCCGCCAGTCTCCGCGGCCCGCTCCGGATGGTCAGGAGTCGCCGCCCGTCCTCGGACTCCAACTCGGCCCGCGGATCGACCGGCAGCCCGCGAAACGCGAGCCCGGCCTCCCGTACCAGTCCCGCGAACGACTCGTGGGTCACGACCGTGACCTCGTGCCCCGCCCGCGCCAGCCCGTGCCCGAGCCCGGCGAACGGCGCGACGTCCCCGCGCGAACCCGCTGTCATCAGTGCCACACGCATCGTCCGCAGTATGCCGGACCCACGCCCGTGAACGGCGGAGCCGCGACGGAGCCGCGACGGAGCGCGACGCAGCGAGCGACGAAAGCGAGAGCCGTACGACTGCCGCTGCCCAGGGCGGTTATGCCGTTCCAAGACCGGTACGGCGGCTCAAGCCCGCCCGACGGCTCAGTGCCCGATGCGCCCTAGGACGGGCGCCCCCCGAACTGCCAGTCGTGCACCTCGATGTCCGCGTACCGGTCCTCCGTCAGGATCGCGCGTGCCGCCTCCGCGTCCGGGGCTCGGAGGAGGGCTGCCGTGCCCAGCCACGCGGTGCCGTCGTCGGACAGCAGCGGGCCGTAGGCGATGAGCTCGTCCTGGTCGGCCGGGAGGCCGAGGTCGGCGGGCTCCCCCGTGCCGAGTCCGATCACCAGGTAGCGGGCACCGCCGGTGCGGCCGCCGGGGAAGTCCCACATGGTGCGTCCGAGGGTGTTGCGCCAGCGGCGCAGCATCACGTCGCGGTAGACGCCGGCCTGGTAGTTCGGCTCCTCGAAGGCGAACGCGCGGGCGGCGGCGAGATCGGGCAGGTCGACGATGTGCACGCTGCCGCTCGGGGTCTCGCCGTCGGGGCCGAACGTCGGGCCGCGGGCGATCAGCTCCTTCGCGAAGCGGTCCATGTAGGACCAGTGCGCTTCCAACAGCTCGTCGCGCAGCGGGAGGGAGCCGGGCCGGTCGCGGTGGTAGGTGAGGAACTCCATGAGCCGATGATCTCCTGGCGGGATGGCCGGCACCATCGAAATTCCGGCAGTCGGCACCGCACGGCGCCTCGCGCACGGCGCACGGCGCCCGGCGCCCGGCGCCCCGCGCAGACGTCCGGCGCCTGACGCCCGGCGCCCCGCGCCCGATGCCCGGCGCCCCGCGCACGACGCCCGACCGGTGTACGGCTCAGGCCGTGTGCGGCGCGACCGGGCGCTCGAAGAAGGTCTCCAGCACGACCGTCGCCTGCGTCCCGCTCACCCCGTCGATGGCGTAGATCCGCCGCAGCACGTCCTGGAGCTGTTCGGTGGTCGTCGTCCTGACCTTCACCAGCACCGAGGCGCTCCCGGCGATGACATGCGCCTCCAGGATCTCCGGCAGCGCGGCGAAGTCCTGGGCGGAGTCGCCCATCCAGGCGGTCGAGTCGACCATCACGTACGCCAGGACGCCGCCGCCCACCGCGGCCGGGTCCACCTCCACCGTCGTGCGCCGGATGACTCCGCGCTCGCGGAGCTTGCGTACGCGCTCGTGCGCCGCGCCCGCCGAGAGGCCCACGGCCCGGCCCAGAGCGGCGTAGGACTGGCTGGCGTCCTGCTGAAGCCGCGTCAGCAGCTCCCGGTCTATGTGATCCACGACTCTCCGTTCGGCTTGAGCTTGCGAAGACCGTACCTCATCCACCAATCTCGCCGTCGAGCCGAAGAATATTCGGCACGATGACGGGGAGGGACCGGACCCATGACCACCGAACGCCCTGCGCTCTACGAGATGTTCGACGACCGCTTCCGCACCGGCCGCTGCATGAACGGCGACGAAGGCCTGGAGGTGCTCCACACCGGCTGCCGCTGGGCGGAGGGGCCGATCTACCTCCCCGCGTGGCGTCAGCTCGTCTGGAGCGACATCCCCAACGACCGGATGCTGCGCTGGGACGAGGAGACCGGTGCCGTCGGCGTCTTCCGCCGCACCGCCGGGCACACCAACGGCAACACCCTCGACCGCGAGGGCCGGCTCGTCACCTGCGAGCAGGGCAACCGCCGGGTGACCAGGACCGAACACGACGGCACGATCACGGTCCTGGCCGACCGCTGGCAGGGCAGGCGGCTGAACAGCCCGAACGACGCGACGGTGAAGTCGGACGGCTCCATCTGGTTCTCCGACCCCGACTTCGGCATCACCAGCGACTACGAGGGCTACCGGGCCGAGAGCGAGATCGGCGCCAACAACGTCTACCGGATCGACCCGCACACCGGTGAAGTGCGCCTGGTCGCCGACTGTTTCGAGGCGCCCAACGGCCTCGTCTTCTCCGCCGACGAGAGCCGGCTCTACGTCTCCGACACCCGGGCCGGCTACGTGCGCGTCTTCGACGTCCGTGACGACGGCACGCTCTCCGACGACAAGGTCTTCGCCGACGCCTCCGGCCGCCCGGACGCCCGCTTCGACAACCTCCGCTTCGACGACGGCGGTCGGTTGTGGGTGGCCGCGATGAACGACGGCGTGCACTGCTACGACCCCGACGGCACCCTGATCGGACGTCTGAACGTCCCGGAGGCGGTGGCGAACATCTCCTGGGGCGGGGCCAAGCGCAATCGCCTCTTCATCGCCGCCGAGACCAGCCTCTACTCGGTGGTGATGGCCGTCACGGGCACCCACCCCACCGGGCCGGGACACCGTCCGTGGCGGTGACTCCCGTGGCAGAGTGGCGGCCATGAAGATCATCGGTTTGATTGGCGGCATGAGCTGGGAGTCGACCGCCCAGTACTACCGGCTCCTGAACGAGGGTGTCCGGGACCGGCTGGGCGGGCTGCACTCGGCCAGGTGCGTGGTGTACTCGGTCGACTTCGCGGAGATCGAACGGCTCCAGGTGGCCGGCCGCTGGGACGAGGCCGGAGCCGTCCTCGCGGAGGCGGCCCGCTCGCTGGCGGCGGCCGGCGCGGAGATCCTGCTGATCTGCACGAACACCATGCACAAGGTCGCCGACCAGGTGGCCGCGGCCGTGGACGTCCCCCTGCTGCACCTGGCCGACGCGACGGCGTCGGCCGTGCGGGAGGCCGGCCCGCGCCGGGTGGGCCTGCTCGGCACCGCGTTCACCATGGAGCAGGACTTCTACCGCGACCGGCTCGCCGCGCACGGACTCGACGTCCTCGTACCCGACGAGGACGACCGGGCGCTGGTCCACCGGGTGATCTACGACGAACTCTGCCTGGGAGTCATCCGGGAGGAGTCCCGCGCCGCCTACCGCGAGGTCATCGGCCGGCTGGTGGCCTCCGGGGCGCAGGGCGTGATCCTCGGGTGCACCGAGATCGAGCTGCTCATCGGCCCGGAACACAGCCCGGTGCCGGTCTTCGCCACCACCCGCCTGCACGCCGAGGCCGCGGTCGCCGCGGCCCTGGAGCCGGCGGGAGGGTGACGGGCCGACGCCCCCGTCCGGAGCGTAGGGGACGCTCCGGACGGGCAGAGCGTGATCATGACAGAGATGCCGCAGACCACCGCACCGCCCACCACCCGGGGCGGCTCGCCGCCGCGCAACCCCTTACGCCAGCTCCTCGCCGCCTCGGTCGGCAACGCGGTCGAGTGGTACGACTGGTACGCGTACACCTTCCTCGCCACCCACCTCGCCCGACAGGTCTTCCCGCCGGGCGCGGGCAACTCCCTCGTCCCGCTCCTGTCGACCTTCGCCGTCTTCGCCGTCGGCTTCTTCATGCGCCCGGTCGGCGGACTGCTCCTGGGCGCGATCGCCGACCGGCGCGGCCGGCGGACGGCGCTCACGGTGACCATCCTGCTGACGGGCGGCAGCAGCCTGCTCGTGGGCGTCACCCCGACCTACGCCGCCGCCGGTGTCCTGGCCCCGGTGGTCCTCGTCGCCGCCCGCCTCCTCCAAGGCCTCTCGGTGGGAGGGGAGTTCGCCGCCTCCACCACGTTCCTGGTGGAGTCCGCCCGACCCGGTCGGCGCGGCCTCTTCTCCTCCTTCCAGTACGTCTCCACCTCGATCGGCCAGCTCGCCGCCTCCGGCATGGCCGCGCTGCTCGTGGCGCTGCTCGCCGAGGACGACATGAACTCCTGGGGCTGGCGCGTACCGTTCCTGCTCGGCGCGGTTCTCAGTCTCGTCGGCTTCTGGATCCGACGCGGCGCCGAGGAGACCCGGACCGCGCACGCCACCCGGAGCTCCCGCCCCGGCCTCTTCGACGCGCTCCGCCACCACCCGAAGGCGTCCCTCCTGATCTGCGGCATCACGGCCGGCGGCACCCTCGCGTACTACACCTGGACCTCCTACCTGCCGACCTACGCCGAGCTCGAGACCGGCATCGCGAAGGCGGACGCGCTCCTCGCCGGGACCGTCTCCCTGGCGTTCTTCGCCGTGCTGCAGCCGATCGGAGGCGCGCTCTCCGACCGCTTCGGCCGCAAGCCGTCCCTCCTCTTCTTCGGCCTCGGCTTCGCCGTCCTCGTCGTCCCGCTCCTGCACGCGCTGGACGGCTCCTTCCGCTCGCTCCTCCTGGTCCAGTGCGCCGGCATGGTCCTGCTCACCGGCTTCACCTCGATCTCGGCCGCCGTGAACGCGGAGATCTTCCCCGCCCGGGTACGCGCCGCCGGCATCGGCTTCCCGTACTCGCTGACGGTCGCGCTCTTCGGCGGCACCGCCCCCTACCTGGGCACCCTGCTGAAGGACCTGGGGCGGCCGGGGCTGTTCCCCTGGTACGTGGCGGCGCTCTGCCTGGTCTCCTCGGCGGTGTACCTGCGGCTGCCGGAGAGGGCCCACGAACCCCTGGACCGCTGAGGGCGGCCGTCTACGCGGCGACGGGCTCCCCCAGGCGCTCGACGGCGGCCCGCCACGCCGCCGTCACCGCCGAGTGCGCCTGCGCGGTCCCCGTCGGCCCGTCGCCGCTCAGCCGCACCGGCGCCCCCACGTGCACATGGAGCCCGGGCCGCCGCAGGGGCGCGGTGACGATCCCCGCCACCTGCTTCGCCGTACCTCCAGACGAGACGCGTCGCGCCCCCGCCTGACCGATGGGCACGACGGGCGCCCCGGTGCGCCGCGCCAGGCGCGCGATCCCGCTGCGGAACGGTCCCGGCGGTTCCTCACCGGAGTCCTTGCGCCGCGGCAGACCGCCCTCGGCGTAGATGAGCACCAGTCGGCCCGCGGCCAGCGCCTCCGCGGCCCGGTCGAGCGCCTCCGCGGCGCGGGCCGTGCCGCGACGGACCGGGATGTGCCCCTCGGCGGCGAGCGCCCGGCCGAGCCACGGAACGCGCCACAGCCCCGCCGTGGCCGCGACCACCGGCTGCACACCGAGGCGGTGCAACGCGGCCAGCACGACGGCCGGATCGGCGAGCGAGGTGTGGTTGGCGACCATGATGCTGCCCGGGGCGAGCCGGGCCCGGGGGTCCGTGCTCACGGTGAGCCGCCCCACGGCCGGCACCAATGCTGCGGAGACGCTGCTGAGCACGTCGTCCCTCCCCGAAGTCGTCGACATCACGCCCTCCATGCTCGGCACCGCACGCCCCGACGCCCTGAGCGGCGCTACTCAACCTCCGGCTCACGCCGTACTCAGACGGACCGCCGGTCACACCCGCCGGCGGGCGGGAGCGGCCGTGGGCCGTCCGGCTCGGCCGATCGGAGGGATTGCGCACGGGGACCGGTGGTGGCGCCGCCGTACCGGGTAGGGCGGCGGCCATGAGCCGAATCGAACTCACCAGCACCGCGTTCGACGACCACGGTGTGATCCCGCTGCGGTACAGCGGCGAGGGCGAGAACATCTCCCCACCCCTGGCCTGGTCGGGCGTGCCGCAGGACGCCACGGAGCTGGTGCTCCTCTGCGAGGACCCGGACGCGCCGGGGTCGACGTTCGTGCACTGGCTGGTCACCGGGATCGACCCGGGGACCAGCGGGGTGGTGGAGGGGCAGAAGCCCCAGGGCGGCCTGCCGTGGCCCAACGGCTTCGGGCGCGTCGGCTGGGGCGGCCCGATGCCGCCGCCGGGCCACGGACCGCACCGCTACTTCTTCCGCCTGTACGCCCTGACCGCGCCCCTGCGCCTGCACGACCATCCGGGCGCCGAGGACGTGCACCGCGCGCTCAAGGGCCGGGAGCTGGCCTCCGGCGTCCTGGTCGGGACCTACGAGCGCTGATCACGCCGCACCCGGCCGGCGGGTGCTGTCAGGACGGGGTCCCGGCGTCCGCGTACCGCAGCAGCGCGCCCACCCGCTCGGGCAGCCGCAGCTCGCGCTCCGGTACGACGACCAGCTCGGCACCGGTGCCCACGAGCGCCCTGACCAGGGCCTCGTCGGCGGGCTCCTCCCGCGGGGCCCGTACGCCGAAGGAGACCAGCTCCGCCTCGGTCAGGGCGAGCTGGGTGGGCCGCTCGCCCACCCAGAGGCGGCGCGAGGCGTCCGGCGGGTGGTTCAGCAGCAGCGCCGCGACCTGGCCCCGCTGCAGCGCCGCGACGGAGGCGGCCAGGCCCTCCGCCACCGGGCCGCGCACGGCACGCCGGCCGACGAAGAGGTCCACGAGCTCGCGGTCGTGCACGGCCATGCGCCCGCGGAAGACGCCGTCGAGCTGCGGTTCGAGGAGGGCTCGCCCGGTCTCGGTCGGGGTGGGGCCGCCGACGCGTACCACGCTGTCGCGCAGGCCGCGGGGCAGCCGGCGGACCAGGACGTTGCACGCCCACTCGTCCCCGCCCACGACGGCGTCGGCGTGGACGTGCCGCGCCCGTTCGTCCAGGCGGTGGCCGATGCGGACGGCGGCGCGGTGCCAGGTCGCCACCGCGACCCTGCGGCGCAGCCGCTCACCCGGTGTGACGGTGGACGCGGGCCAGGCGCCGGTCTCCGCCTCCAGCGTGACCCAGCCGTGGGTCTCGGCGGTCGGCAGGCCGCCGTAGTGGACGACCACGGCCAGATACGGGATCTCCGGCACGTGCTGGCTGACCAGGGGCATCGCGTCCGGCAGGGTGCCGTAGCGGGCGGAGTCGCGCTCGGGCGGGTGCGGCAGCTCCCCGTCGAGGACGAGCGTGTCGTGCGCGGCGAACACGGCCTGCCCGTGCATCCCCGGCACCGCCGCGTCGGAGCCCACCACCTCTTCCAGCGCGTTCAGGAGCGTCCGGCCCGCGCCCTGCCGCGACAGGCTCGCGCGCAGGCGCCGCCAGCGCAGGTCGATCGCCCGCTCGGGCTGGTCGACGTCCCGGGAGGTGTCCAGATACACGGACACGTACGGCCCCGGCTCCGCGTAGAGGGGCTCAAGGAAGGAAAGCCGCATCGCCACTCCTCGTCGAAGGTCTCCCCACCTTCGATGATGCGCCCCCGGGCGTACGGTCCACCGGCTCGGCCGACGGGTGCGGCCGGCGGGTGCGGCCGGCGGGGTCGGCCGACGGGTGCGGCCGACGGACCGGGTCAGCGCGCTCGGTCAGCCCGCTCGGTCAGCGCGCCGGGGCCGTGCTCCCGCCGATCACCAGTTCCGGCCGCAGGAGGCGGGGCCGCGGGTCGAGGGTGGCGGGGGAGGTGATCGCGCCGAGGGCGACGTCCACCGCCTGGCGGGCCATCTCCCGTTTCGGCAGGACGACTCCGGTGAGCGGGGAGCGGGACAGCAGACCGGCGGGGGTCTCGTCGTGGGCCACCACCGAGAGGCCGTCGGGGACCGAGCGGCCCAGGGCCCGGGCGGCCTCGACGGCGGCGGCCGCGAGCAGGTCGTGGGTGGCGAAGAGGGCCGTCGTGCCGGGTGCCGCGCGGAGGGCTTCCGTGGCGGCGGCGAGCCCGCTCCGGAAGGTGGGTTCCGCGGCGAGGTGGACGGCGCTGTCGGCCACGGTGATGCCGTCCTCGGCGAACGCGCGCCGGAAGCCCGCGACGCGCACACCGTGGGCGGGGCTGGCGAGGACGGCCACGCGTTCGTGGCCGAGCGCGCGCAGGTGGCGGCCGGCGATATGGCCGCCGTACTCGTAATCGACCGTCACCACCGGGAAGCCGCCGGGAAGTTCGGCCTCCCAGGCGCAAAGGACGACGGGGAAGCGGGCGTCCGCGAGGAGCGGTAGATGGCCGGTCAGGCCTTGGTCGCCGGCGATGAGGAGGGCGTCCACGGAACGGCTGGTGAGCCCGGCCAGATGGCGCCGGGCGCGTTCCCCGTCCAGGCGGGTGGTGCACAGCAGCAGGCGGTAGCCGCGCTCTTCCAGCGCGTCCTCGACCTGCTCGACCACGTCCGCGTAGAAGGGCGTGGAGACCGTCGGCACGAAGAGGCCGACGGTCCGGGTGCTGCCGGTGGCGAGCGAACGGGCCACGAGGTTCGGTACGTAACCGAGCTCGGCGATCGCGGCACGCACCCGCGCCTCGGTGGCCGGACGCACCGCCACCCGGCCCGAGATGACGTTGGAGACCGTCTGCTTGGTGACGCCGGCCCGCTCCGCCACATCCTGCATGGTGACCATGGCGCCCCCGTCGTGCCGATCGCGATTGGCTGGCAACGTAACCGTGCTCCCTGGCCAGGTCAAGGCATGTCCCGGCCGATCGGAACGGGGAGGAGGGGAAGGAGGCGAGTCGGCACATCTCCCTTGCGGTGAACGGGATTTGCTTCATCACGGCCCTTGTTTTACCGGTCAAATTGGCCCTAGGGTCCGTGCCACCCCGGCTCTCCCCCCAGCCAAGGAGTCCTCGTGAACGCTTCTCGCGACAGACTGGTCGGCGCGCTCGCCGCGGCGGCCCTGGCCCTGGCGGCAGGCGGCTCCCTGGCCGCCCCCACAGCCACCGCCGCCCCTACCGCCGCCGCCGTCTCGCCGACCGCCACCTACACCGTCACCGTCGGCGCGAAGGGCTCGTGGACGAACCCGGACGACACCCCGGCCAGCCCGTACATCGACAAGGACGGCACCTTCTACTACCAGCAGGCGCACGCGCTCTACGGAGCAAACGACCCGCGCAAGTGGTCCTTCTACACCGGCACGAACTTCGACACCGCCACCCGGTCCGGCGCCATCAGCGACGCGGTCAACCCGAACAACGCCAACGACCGCAACAACGACACCACATGGCGCTGCAACAACAGCCCCACCGGCGTCCGGTCCACCCAGGCCCCCGCCGGCAGCGGGTACGCCCACCGGAACTACTGCGACCTCACCGGGATGTGGGTCGATCCGGACACCGGCGACTGGTACGGACTCGTCCACAACGAGTTCACCCCGCAGCCCTTCGGCGACGGCATCCACTACGACGGCATCGACTACGCGGTCTCCACCGACCAGGGCCGGACGTGGACCATCAAGGACCACGTCATCACGTCCCCGTACAGCACCGTGCGCGGCGACACCACGGCCTTCCCGCAGCAGACCTACCACTACGGCACCGGCGACCCGCGGCTGTTCGTCGACACCGCCTCCGGCTACTTCTACGCCTTCTACGGCTCCCGGATCGTGAACAAGGGCGGCGGCTGGGCCGCGTTCTACGGACACGTCGCCCGCGCCCCCATCTCCGGCAAGATGGCGCCCGGTTCGTGGAAGAAGTGGTACGACGGCACCTGGACCCAGCCCGGGGTCGGCGGCCGTGAGTCCACCATGGTCCCCGTCGGGGCGGCCGGAACCACCGGCTACGTGCCGACGAACAAGGAGTACGACCCCGCCAACCCCGGCACCGTCAGCCAGCAGGTGGCCAACGGTCTGACCCCGCCCACCTCCCCGCTGTTCGTCATGGACATCACGTACAACGCCCACCTCGGGCTCTACATCGGCGAGCCCCAGGCCGTGGACCAGAGCGGCAACGCGCCGCAGGAGCTGTACGCCACCGACGACCTGACCACCCAGAAGTGGTTCAAACTCGGCGACACCGGCAGCTACAAGAACGCCTCCTGGTATCGCTGGTTCCTCGACAGCGGCAACAGGACGGGCTCCGGGATCGTCGGTCGGAACTTCCGCTCGTACTGCTCCTTCGGCTGCTCCGGCAACGCGAGCAGCGAGTACGTCAACCTGACGATCGACACCAGCTCCCCGGCGGCCCCGGTGGCGAGCGGCACGAGCTACCGCATCACCAGCGCCGGCGGCCGGGTCCTCGCGCAGGTCGCGGGCGGCACCGCGACGACGTCCCTGGCCGCCGCGACCGGTTCGGCACTCGAAGCATGGACCTTCACCGCGAAGGGCGACGGCTCCTACCGCATCGCCAACGCCTCCACCGGGAACCTCCTCGGCGTCGACACCTCCGGTCCGGGGACCCGCGCCTGGGGGACCAGGCCCACGGTCACCCCGGCGACCGCCGGCACCGGGCAGGAGTGGTTCGTCATCCGCGGCGCGTCCCCGGCCGACAACAGCCCCACCGGTACCTACAAGCTGGTCAACCGCTACAGCGGCCTGGTCGTCGGACTCTCCGCCGACACCGGCAGGCCCGCCGAGACCACCCCGGTCCGCAGCTGGTCCGACACCACCGGCAACCCCGTCGGCGGGAGCCGCACCGCCGCCGAGCAGACCCTGACCCTGACGCCGACGGCCTCGGCCTCCCTCGACGGAGTCCACACCCTGACCGCGTCCGGCAAGGCCCTCGACAACCCGAACAGCAGCGGCGCCAACGGCACCCAGCTCGTCACCTGGACGCTCAACAGCGGCGCCAACCAGAAGTGGACCTTCACCCGGCAGGCGGACGGCGCCTACGAGCTCAGGAACGTTTCCTCCGGCAAGTGCGCCGACGTCGACGGCGGTTCCACCAGCGCCGGTGCCCGGGTGATCCAGTGGACCTGCCACGGCGGCCCCAACCAGCGCTGGAACGTCGTCCGGCAGGCATCCGGAAACTACGCGATCACCTCGGCGGCCAGTGGGCTGGCGCTGACCACGGCCTCCACCGCCAACGGCGCCCTGGTCACCCAGCAGCCCGACACCGGCTCCACGCTCCAGCGGTGGACCGTGAACTGACCGACGGCGGAAGAACTGACGGAAGGACTGACGGAAGGACTGCCGGAAGGACTGGACGTGCGGGGGTCCGGGCGGCGACGCCCGGGCCCCCGCACGCGGTTGCATGCGACGGGAAAGGGCTGAAACCAGAGGGGCTTGGGCGATCGGACTTCGAATCGGTACTGGAAGAAGTTGTTCGTCTGCTCTACTTTGCCCCCGTGTCCCGACCCCCCTCCCGCCCTCTGGTCAGCGCGCCCGCCGAGACCGCGGTCCTCGCGCCGCTCCTCGCGGAAGGACCGCTCAGCCGGGTGGAGCCGGTCCGGCGCACGAGAGTCTCCTCGACGGTCGTCACCAAGGCGGCCCGCCCGCTCGTCGACGCCGCCACGATCGGCGTCGGCTGACCGCCACCTACCCGGCTGACCGCCACCTACCCGGCCGACCGCCCGCAGCCACCCTCCGAGTGAGCCACGCGAACACCCGCACGGCAGGTGCCCGTCCCTCATCCGCAAGGAGCCCCTGTGACACCCCGTATCACCCTGCTCCGACGCGCGACCGCGGCGCTCGCCGCGACCTGCGCGCTGCTCCTCACCGCCCTCGGCCCCATGCCCGCCGCCGCGGCGGACACGGCGCCGCCGCCCCGGGTCCTCACGGGTGCCGAACTCGCCGCCTCGTGGACCGCCCCCCTGTCCACCCGTGGCCGGTACGTCGTCGACGCCGACGGCGACCGGTTCAAGCTCAAGTCGGGCAACTGGGCCGGCGCCCAGGGCACCTGGCAGGGCAGTGGCGACGTCGGCGACGTGGCGAACCACCAGGCGCGGCAGGACGCGCACAACATCCCGCTCGGGCTGGACCGCAAGCCGGTCGCCCAGATCCTGGCCGACTTCCACGCCATGGGCCTGAACAGCGTCCGGCTGCCCTTCGCCAACGCGCTGATCCACGACACGAGCGTCGTCCCGGACGCGGCGGTCGCCGCCAACCCGCAGCTCAAGGGCAGGACCCCGCTCCAGGTCTTCGACGCCGTCGTCGCGGCCCTGACCGCGGACGGCTTCGCCGTCATCCTCAACAACCACACCACCAGTTACCGCTTCTGCTGCGGTCTGGACGGCAACGAGCGCTGGAACAGCGGCCAGTCGACGCAGGCGTGGATCGACGACTGGGTGTTCCTGGCCAAGCGCTACCAGGACGACAAGCGGGTCGTCGGTGCCGACCTGCGCAACGAGGTCCGCCGCGACACCTGGAACGACCCCAACTGGGGCTGGGGCAACGAGCACGACCTCAACAAGGCCCTGGAAGCGGCCGGCAACAGGATCCTGGAGGCCGACCCCGACCTGCTGGTCATCATGGAGGGCATCAACTGGCAGGGCATACCGACCGACGTGACCAGCCACGGCCGCCCCACGCTCACCCCCGTCGCCACCCTCTCCAACACCCTGATCCGCTCCGACAAACTCGTCTACTCGGCCCACTTCTACGGCTACACCGGCCCGAACCACACCGGCGCCACCGGCACCGGCGAGACCCACGACCCGCGCTACGAGGAGTTCACCCCCGAGCAGCTCGCCCAGGTCGTCGACGACCAGGCCCTGTTCGTCACCCGGTCCGGCCAGCACTTCACCGCGCCCGTGTGGATCAGCGAGTTCGGCGCCGCCGGCCGGGGGGACGTCGACGCCGCGGAACGCGCCTGGTTCACCCACTTCACCGACATCCTCGTGCGCAACGACACCGACTTCGCCATCTGGCCGCTGGTCGGCTGGACGGACGGGAACGGTACGCCGCAGGACAACTGGGCCATGGTCAACTACGCCACGGACGGTACGCGGCTCGGCGTCATGGACGCCGGCGACTGGCGCGCGACCGACTGGAACAAGCTCGTCGACGCGCCCGGCAGGAGCGGACCGGTCGCGCCGACGCCCCGCTGGAACATGCTGAACCTGGACTACGCCGACTACGACGTGTCCGCCACCATGCTCGCCAGGCCGGACTGGTCGCCCGGCAACCGCAAGGGCAACTGCCCCGACACCCAGCGCCTGGTCGGCCTCGGCCGGGGCGACAGCCGCGGCCTGTGCACGGACGCGGGCGGGCCGGCGAAGGGCACCGGGGCCTGGACCGTCGTCACCGACGAGCGGTACGTCACCGGGGGTGACTGGGCGAGCGGATACAACAAGCTCCAGTGCCCCGACCGGACCTTCGCCGTCGGCTACAGCGTGAACGGCAACGCGATGTCCGCCCTCCTCTGCGCCCCCGCGGCGGCCTCACCGCCCGCCTCCGGCCGCGTGCTCTGGTTCGACCACGGCGACAACCGGCCCGCCACCGGAGGGTCGAACGCCAGTGACTGGGCACCCGGCTCCTACAAGGGCCAGTGCGCCGACGACGAGTACCTCGCCGGCGTCGCCTACACCTGGAAATGGCTCCACCACGGCGTTCCGGACGCGCTGCTCTGCCGCCCCCTGACCTGACGGCGACCCGTTCCGCCGCAGCGGCCCGAGCAGGGAGAGCCGACCGGGGGTCCGTCCACCGCGCCCGCCCGTACCGTCGTGGGGCGGGGGCGGGCCGGTGGCCGCGGTCGGCGCCCTGTTCGCCGCCCACGAGCCCCGGCACCCGCCCCGTCAGTGTCCGCGCGCGGGCCCCGGCCGGGGACGACCGGGCCGCGGCCGGCCGGGCGGAGCACCGCGCTTGCCAGCGTGCCGCTCGGCAAGGGCCGTTGACGCCACACGCTGTTCACACGGCTCAGGAATGCCGGCACCGGAGCCGCCGGTTGCGGCGTACATGACTCTCGGAGTAACGCTCAGCTCGACCTCCCGACAGCTCCCCGTCGACACGACCGTCCGGCTCGCCCACGAGGCGCGGGACGCCGGCCTGCACTCCGCGTGGTTCGGACAGTCCTTCGCGTACGACTCGCCCTCGCTGGCGGCGATCGTCGGACGCGAGGTGCCGGGCCTGCACGTGGGGACCGCCGCGATCCCGATCTTCGGGCGCCATCCGCTGCTCGTCTCCAGCCAGGCCCAGACGGCCCAGGCCGCCACCGGAGGCCGCTACCACCTCGGGCTCGCCCTCGGCACCCCGCACCTCACCGAGACCGGCTTCGGTACCGGCGGCCGATCGGTCTGCTCAGGGAGTTCCTCACCGCCCTGCGGCCCCTCCTCGAAACGGGCGAAGCCGACTTCCACGGAGAGCTGCTGACCGCCACGACGCCGTACTCGGCGGCGGTCCCGGGCGCGCGACCCCCGGTGCCCGTGCTGGTCGCCGCCATGGGGCCGCAGGCGCTGCGCGTCAGCGGTGAACTGGCCGACGGCATCCTGCCGTTCCTGGCCGGGCCGCGGGCCCTCGCCGAGCACATCGTCCCGGCCGTGACCGCCGCCGCGGAGGCGGTGGGCCGGCCCGCGCCGCGCGTCGTGGCCCTCGTGCCCGGCGTGGTCACGTCCGACGCCGACGGCGTGCGGCGGCAGGCGGCCGAGGCGCTCGCGCTCTACGAGCGCATTCCCTCCTACCGGCGCGTCATCGAGCTCTCCGGCGTCGACGGGGCCGCCGACCTGGCCGTCCTCGGCGACGAGGAGACCGTCGCCGCCGAGGTACGGCGTTACCGCGACGCGGGAGCGACCGAGGTGGTGTTCACCGCGACGGACCTGAGCGGCGAGGACGACCGGCGCCGCACCTGGAAGCTGCTCGGCGAACTGTCGCGGGGCTGACGGCCCCGCCCGGGACCCCGGCGACGCGCCCAGGACCCCGGCGACGCGCCCAGGACCCCGGCGGCGCGGCCGGGGTCCGGCGACGCCGCCGGGGTCCGGCGACGCCGCCGCGGTCCGGCGGTGCGGCTCGCGCCGCCTCTCCGCCTCAGGACTCCAGCACCTCCACGTGGTCGCCGATCGCGACCACCAGCACCCGCGCGCCGGGTCCGGTGGTGCGCCAGCGGTGCCGGACACCACCGGACAGCAGCAGGGTGTCCCCCCGTCCCAGCCGGTGGATCCGGCCTTCGGCCTCCACCTCCACCGAGCCTTCCGCCACGTACATCAACTCGTCGTTACGGTGCCGGAACTCGCGGTCCGCCTCGTGCTCGCCGACGAACTCCAGCGCGTGCAGCTGATGGCGACCGCGCACCACCGGCCGGACCCGGGCCTCCCGGTCGAGGCCGCTGTCGTCGTCCGCGCGGACCACGTCGACCGTGCGGGACTCGTCCGAGGCCGCGAGCAGCTGGACCGCCGTGGTGCCGAGGGCGTCCGCGATCCGCTGCAGCGAACGCATGCTGGGGCGCGCCCGGTCGTTCTCGATCTGGCTGAGGAAGGGTGCGGAGAGCCCGCTGCGTCCGGCCATCTCGGCGAGCGTCAGATCGAGCGCCCGGCGTCGGCGGCGTACGGCGGCGCCCACCCGCGGGGTGTTCGCGGTGTCCATGGATCGTTCCGTCCTTCCCGCCCCACGGCGCCGTTCTTACTGGTCGGCGGCGCCTGACGGCACCTTACGCGGCCCACGGCGGCAAGTCGGAGCCGGTTTCGTACTCCCGACACACGCCCGTCACACAACGGCCCTAACGTCAAAGTCGCTTGCTCTCATCAAAGAAAGTTTGAAGCGAGGAGTTCCGACATGCCCCCGATCGACCAGAATTCACGCCGCCGTCGCCCCACCGGCCTGATCGCCGTCGACGAGACGGCCGCGTACGACGGCTACACCCTCTACGCCCCGCTCACCGGCACCGGGGAGGTCTACCTCGTCGACCTCCAGGGCCGCACCGCCCACCGGTGGAACCTCCCTTACCGCCCCGGCCGGCACGCACGGCTGCTCGCCGACGGCACCCTGGCCTACAACGGCGTCCTGCCGGGGGAGGAGGCCCTCTTCCCGATGTGGCACAAGTACCGCGGCGGCGTCATGCTCCACGCCGCCCCCGACGGGACCGTGCTCCGGGAGCACCGCGATCCCCTCCAGCACCACGACGCCCACCACCTCGACGACGGCCGCATCCTCTACACCGCCCTCGAAGCCCTGACCGGCGCCGAGGCCGCGGCGGTACGGGGCGGCGTGCCCGGCTCCGAGGCCGCGGACGGCGTCGTCTGGGCCGACACCATCCGCGAGGTGGGCCCGGACGGCGAACTCCTGTGGTCCTGGCGGGCCGCCGAGCACCTCGACCGCGCCTCCTTCCCCCTCCACGAGGCGTACGCCCGCGAGCACTGGCCGCTGATCAACAGCGTCACGCCCCTGCGGGACGGCAACATCCTGGCCAGCCTGCGGAGCGTCTCGGCCGTCGTCGTCATCAGCCGCGACACCGGCGAGATCCTCTGGCGCAGCGACCCGGGCACCGTCAGCCAGCAGCACGCGCCCACCGAACTGGACGACGGGCGCCTGCTGGTCTTCGACAACGGCGTCTTCCGCCCCGGCTGCGACGTCCCGTACTCCCGCGTCATCGAGATCGACCGGCCCTCCGGGGAGCTCGTGTGGGAGTACCACGACCCGGCCCGCGAGTTCTTCTTCGCGCCGTTCATGGGCTCCGCGCAGCGCCTTCCGAACGGCAACACGCTTGTGACGGACTCCCCGTCCGGGCGGCTCTTCGAAGTGACGAAGGACGGCTACCTGTGCTGGGAGTACGTCGTCCCGTACTTCGCCGGCTACGCCGAGAGCGAGGTCCGCGGCCTCTTCCCGTCCCAGCCCAACGCCGTCTTCCGCGCCTACCGCTACGCCGCCGCCGACATCCCGTGGCTGGAGGTGACGGCATGACGCCCACGCCGACCGGCCCCGACCTCGACGACGACGCCGTCGACGCGCCGGTGCCGCTGCGCCGTCTGGCGCCGCTGGCCGCCCAGCACGTGCTGGCGATGCTCGCCGCCCCGGTCTCCACCGTCTTCCTCGTCGCCGGCACCCTCAGGATGCCGCCCGGCGCGACCGCCTCGCTGCTCAGCGCCGTCCTGCTGCTGTGCGGCGCCGGCGCCCTGCTCCAGTCCCTCGGCGTGTGGCGGATCGGCGGCCGCCTGCCGTTCGTGATGCTGCCCGGCGGCGCCGCGACCGCGCTGTTCCTCCAGATCGCCCAGCAGCACGGGGCGCCGACCGCGGTCGGCGCCGTCCTCCTCGCGGCGGCGCTCCTGTTGGCCGTGTTGCCGCTCTACGCCCGGGTCGTGCGCTTCTTCCCGCCCCTCGTCATGGGCGTGACCGTGCTGCTCATCGGGATCGCGATGATCCGGGTCGCCGCCCGGCTCGTCACGGGACCGGACGGCACCGGCGAGCCGCGCGCGGTGCTCCTCGCCGCGCTGACGGTCGCGGTCACGGTCGCCGCGTACGTGCTGCTGCGCGGGGTCTGGCGGCAGACCTCCGTCCTCCTCGGGATGGCCGCGGGAACCGTCATCGCGGTGACCACCGGTCTCGGCTCCTTCACGCCGGTGGCCGGCAGCGGCTTCGCGCTGCCCGCCCTCCTGCCCTTCGGGTCACCTCGGTTCGACCTGGCGGCGGCCCTTCCGCTGCTCGTGTTCAGTCTCACGACCCTCGCCGAGATCACCGGCCAGACCGTGCTCAACAGCGAGACCGCCGGCCGGACCCCCGTCCCCGGGCGGGACGTGCCGCGCGTCGCCCGCGCCGACGCGCTCGTCTCCCTGGCCGGCGCACTGTTCGGCACGTCCCTCATGGTCACCAGCGCCGAGAACATCGGCATCGGCCGGCTCACCGGGGTCCGCAGCCGCTTCGTGACCGCCGGCGCGGGAGTGCTCCTGGTCGCCCTCGGCCTGGCCACTCCGGTGTCCCGGGCGCTGGCCGGTCTGCCCGAAGCCGTCGTGGGCGGCTCGGCCCTCGTCGTCTACGCCGTCATCGCCGTCATGGGCGTCGAGATGCTCCGCCGGGCCGACCTGTCCGGCACGGGGACCGGAAACCTGACGGCCGCACTCGCGCTCACCGCGGGACTGCTGCCGCTGCTCACGCCTGACCTGTACGCGGGATTCCCCGCGTGGGCCCGCACGATCCTGGGAAGCGGCGTCGTCGCCGGCACCCTGACGGCGGTCCTCCTCACCGCGCTCCTCGGGCGGTCGGGTGGCGGACGCTCGGCCCTCGGGCAGTCGGGTCCCGGGCAGTCGGGTCCCGGTCGGCCGGATTCCGGTCAGTCGGGTCCCGGTCAGTCGGGTTCCGTGCGGGCGGATCCCGTGCGGTCGGGTCCCGGGCGGCTCGCGGAGGAGTGAGACCGCCCGGCCGGGCCCCCGGCGGCCGCCTCATCCGGCTGCCGGCAGGACGGCGGGGGATCGGCCCCCGGCACCAGCAGGCGGGGCGTGCCGGAGCCGTCGGCGGGGACCGTCCACACCTGGGTCGCGGTGGGATGAACCGCCGGGGCGGGCCCGGCGTCAACTCGCCGGAGTGCCCCCTGCCCGGGAACGGGACGGGACGCCCGGCCGGGGGTAGACCCTGGACTGCTTCACGCTGCCGAAGGCGAAGCTGGACTCGATCGACGCGATGCCCGGGATGGCGTGGATCCGGGTGCGGACGAGGGCCTCGTAGGCCTCCAGGCTCTCGATGACGACCCTGAGCAGGTAGTCGCTGCTGCCGGCCATCAGATAGCAGTCCTGGATGTGGTCGATGAGCCCGACGTGCTGCTCGAACACGTTGACCGCCTCGGCCGTGTGGCGCTCCAGGCGGATCCGTACGAAGACGGTGATCGGGAGGCCGAAGGCGACCTGGTCGACCGTGGCCGTGTACCCGCCGATCAGGCCCGACTCCTCCAGGCGGCGCACCCGGCGCAGACAGGGCGACGGGGACAGCCTGATCCGGTCGGCGAGGTCCTGGTTCGACAGGCGGCCGTCGGCCTGCAACTCGTGGATGATCTGGAAATCCACGGCGTCCATCGGCTCTCCCCGGCAGTTCTTGGCAGATTCTGCCCCCAGGCTATGCCGGGAGGGCAGAAGTGGCAATCATCTGCCCCACCCAAAGCTCTAGCGTTGCTTCCTGGGGCAATACCGCAGGTCGGTTCCGCCCCATGGCTTCGAGACGGCTTTGAGCGGAGGACTGGGGCGGTGGCCGCAACGCGATCGGCGGGGGTGCGAACGGTGGGGACACCGGTCACGCCCACACCGCCCACGACCGAACACGACTCGGACCCCCTGCCCGCTACCGGGCCGTCCCGCGGAGCTCGCGGCGGTCCCCTCCGCGGGCCCGGGGGCGGTCTGCTGCGGGGGCTCTCGCCGCAGGCCGTGGGCATGGTCGCGCTGGTCCTCACGGTGACCGTCTGGGCCGCCTTCGCGCTCAGCGCCCGCGCCCTGAGCGCTTCCACGCTGCTGCCGGCCGACGCCGCGCTGCTGCGCTTCGGCGTGCCTCTGGTGGTCCTGGCCCCCGCGCTGTGGCGCCGCAGGCGCCCACTGGCCGCGGTCCGGTTCGGCCCCGCGGCGAAGATCATCTGCGGCGCCGGGGTGCCGTTCTTCCTCGCCGCCATGTACGGCGGCTCGCTGACGTCGGCCGCGTTCGTCGGGGCGATCGTGCCCGGCATGGTCCCGCTGTTCGTCTCCGCCCTCGTGGTCGCGGGCGGCAAGAGCGCGCCGCGCGGCACCCAGGCGGTGGGCCTCGCCCTCATCGTGGCCGGCGTCGTGGCCCTGGTGTGGCGCTACACCGCCGCCCTCGACGCGGACGTCCTGCTCGGCACCGGCACCCTGCTCGTCGCCAGCGGCCTCTGGGCCCTCTACACCGTGGGCCTGCGAGAAGTGGACCTCGACCCCGTCGGGTCCATCGGACTGCTCTGCCTGCCCTCCTTCGTGGTCATCGCGCTGCTGGCCCTGACCGGTGTCCTGCCCACCGGCCTCGCCCACGCGGCCGGAGGCGACATCGCGCTCTTCCTCGTCGTCCAGGGCCTGGGCGTCGGCCTGTGCGCGGGACTGCTGTACGCGTTCGCCATCCGGCGGCTCGGCCCGGAGCGCAGCTCCGTCGTCGGCAGCCTCAGTCCGGTCGCCGTCGTCCTGCTCGCCATGCCCCTCCTCGACGAGTCGCCGACCCTGCCCGTCGTCGTCGGGGTCCCCCTCATCACCCTCGGCGTCGCGCTCGCCAACCGACGTTCCCGAAGCAAGGTGCCCGCCGATGCTTGAGCTGCTGCCCGCCCCGCCCGCCGACCCGCTGTGGGACCTCACCGCCGAGTACGCCGCCGACCCGCGCCCGGAGCGCCTCAACCTCGTCCTCGGCGTCTACCGCGACCCCACCGGGGTCACCCCCGTGATGGCGGCGGTCAAGGAGGCCGAGATACGCCTGGCGGAACGCGCCGGCTCCAAGGAGTACCTCGGCCTGTCCGGCAACACCGCCTTCAACCGCGCCATGCTCACCACCGTCCTCGGCACCGAGGCCCTCACCACGCGGGCGACGGCCGTCCAGACCGTGGCCGGCACCGGCGCCCTGCGCCTCCTCGCCGATCTCGTACGGCAGACGCGCCCCGGCACCACGGTGTGGATCAGCGACCCCGCCTACGTCAACCACCGCCCCATCCTCGAAGGCGCGGGCCTCACCGTCCGCACGTACCGGTGGCTCGACCCGAACGGGCCGTCGGACGGCACGGCCCTCCTGGACGACCTCCGCGCGGCCGGGCCCGGTGACGTCGTCCTGCTGCAGGGCTGCTGCCACAACCCCACCGGCGCGGACCCCTCCTTCGAGACCTGGGAAGCGCTGGCCGCGCTCGCCGCGGGCAACGGCTGGGTCCCCTTCGTCGACCTGGCCTACCACGGCCTCGGCGACGGCCTGGACGCCGACCTGCGCCCCACCCGGATGCTCGCCGAACGGCTCCCCGAGGTGCTGATCGCCGTCAGCTGCTCCAAGAACTTCGGGCTCTACAGCGACCGCACCGGCTGCGCCATCGTCCTCGGCTCCTCGACCCGGGCCCTCCGGCACGTCGAGACCGCCCTCCAGAACGCCGCGCGCACCCTCTACTCGATGCCGCCGGACCACGGCGCCGCCGTCGTCGCCACCGTCCTGCAGGACGAGCGGCTGCGGGCCGCCTGGCGCGCCGAGCTCGACGTGATGCGCCATCGGATCACCGCCAACCGGGCGGACCTCGTCGCCCACCTGGGCGCCCTCGGCCACGAGGAGCAGGCGAGGGCCCTCGCCCGGCAGAAGGGCATGTTCTCCATGCTGCCGCTCGGTCCCGACGCGATGCTCCGGATGCGTCGCCGGTCCGGCATCTACGGGACGACGGCCGGCCGCATCAACATCGCGGGCGTCTCCGCCCACCGGATCCCGTTCCTGGCCCAGGGCATCGCGGACGCCCTGCGGACGCCGAGCGGCGCGGGGGCCGTCTGAGGCGTCGGGCGGGGCAAGCGGCCGGGTAGCCCGCGGGGCGGGCGGGGGCGGGGCGACACCGGACCGCCGTGGGGGGTTCGAGGAACGCGGAGGCGCGCGGGCCCTCAGCTGTCCACGGGCCCGCGCAGGAACGCGGGATGCCGGTCCGCCAACTCCCGCTCCACCCAGGCCAGTCGCTGGTCCAGGCCGGGCCGCCGCCGTGGCTCGGCCGCCTCCCCCACCCGGCGCAACAGCTCCCCGGCCCGTGAGAGCACCATCGGAGCGTCCGTGGCCGCGCGGCACAGGTCGTCGAGCCCGACCCGGACGAACTCCTCCCAGGCGGGCAGGCGCATGACCACCCGGACGGCGCCGTCCCGGTCGGTGACCGACACGTCGCCCAGGTCCGCCGGCGCGACGAGCCGGAGCAGGTCCTCGAGGGCGTCGAGGACCTGGACGGCGGTCGCCGGGTCGTGGACCGCGGGGGAGAGGGCGCGCAGCCCGATGTCGGACAGCAGCCGGAAGGCGAGCGTCGGATCCTGGTGGAAGGTGCGCTCCGGCTCGCCGACCACCGCCCCCAGCACCTCGCCGGCGGGCACCGGGGCACGGCCACCGCGTACCTCGGCCAGCACGTCGCCGCGGTAGAGGGGCCGCCCCACCGGCACCTTCAGGACCACCACCGCGTCCGCCCGCGCCGCCGCCCGCACCAAGCGCAGCAGATCCACCTGCGCCACGAGCACCGTGTCGTCGGGCCACACCACGGTCGACGTCACGTCGGGCAGGCGGCGGTTCTCGCCGGTGTCCGGGGCGCGGCCGTCGACGGCGTCCGTCGACGGATAGACGGCCAGCAGGACGTTCCGGCCCCGCCGGCGCAGATCGGTGAGGACGTGCGCGAGCTGGATGGAGCGCAGGGCGGTCAACAGCAGCCGCCGGACCAGGACCAGTGCCGCCCCGGTCAGCACGAGGGCCGCCGCCGGCACGGCCACGGAGACCGTGCGGCGGGAACCGGTCGCCAGCGTCGCCGTGACCGAGAAGACCAGGATGCCGACCACCAGGGCGAAGACCCGCCACACCAGCGGATCGGACCGGAACAGCAGGAGGCGGTGGCTGAAGTTGCCCGCCGCCCACTGCACGACCAGGAACAGCAGCGAGAAGATCAGCGTGCCGACGCTGAGCACCCCCACGCCGACGACCTTCAGCACGTCGACGGCCCGGACCGCGGCCACCTGGTACCCGTCGCCGAGCCGGGGCAGGAGCACGCCCAGCGCGAACCCCACCGCCCCCGCCACGATCTGCGCGGCCCCCGCGCGCAGCGCGCGCCGCGGCCGCACCACGCGCCCGGTCGACCGGGCCGGACCGAGCGTCATCGTCGGCGGGGCGTCCAAGAGCGGGTCTCCGATCAGGTGCACGGGCGCGGCGAGGACACGCTCGGGCCGTGCGGGGCACGAGGCAAGGCGACATGCTGACGACCAGCCGGACGAGTGACCGAATACCTCGGATCGTCTGATTTCGCCCATACCGCCCGTAGGCTGCGGCCCGTACCGTCCGTCACCCCGAAGGGAGCACCCCGTGGCGTCTCGCCTCAACCCCTACATCAGCTTCTCCGGCGACGCCCGGCAGGCGATGGAGTTCTACCAGAGCGTCCTGGGCGGAACGCTGAACCTGAGCGGCTACGGCGACTTCGGCTCGGAGACGCCGCCCGGTTACGAGGACAAGGTCATGCACGGCATGCTCGAGACCCCCAGCGGCTACACGCTCATGGGCGCGGACAACCCGCCCGGCATGGAGCACAGGCCCGGGACCAACTTCTCGGTGAGCCTGAGCGGCGACGACGCGGACGAACTGCGCGGCTACTGGGAGAAGCTGTCCCGGAGCGGCACCGTCGCGGTCCCCCTCGAAAAGCAGATGTGGGGCGATGTGTTCGGCATGTGCGTCGACAAGTTCGGCATCACGTGGATGGTGAACATCACCGAGCAGGGCTGATCCGGTCCGGCGTCGACGGCGGCGTTCTCCTGGCCACCGGCGGCCCGGCGCCCTTCGCCCTCGACGGGAAGGCGCTCGCACCTGGGCCGCCGGACGCCGCCGAGGCGCCGCGCGCCCCGGGCCGCGTTCCGGCCCGGGGCGGGAGTGGCCGGCGGATCAGGCCACGGTGAGGACGATCTTGCCGGTGGTGCGGCCCCGCTCGCCGATCTCGTGCGCCTTCGCCGCCTCGGCGAGGGGCAGCACTGTGTCGACCACCGGCCGCAGCGAGCCCCGGTCCACGAGCGCGGCGATCTCGCGCAGGCCCAGGTGGTCGGGCTCGACCAGCACCCACAGGGCCCGCACCTCGTCGTGCGCCGCGGGGACGTCGTCCGGCCCCGGCAGCGTGACCAGCCGGCCGCCCGCCCGGAGCACCTTCAGGGAGCGCTCGCCCGTCTCGCCGCCGAGCCCGTCGAGCACGACGTCGACGTCGGAGACGACCTCCTCGAACCGCTCCGCGCGGTAGTCGATCACCTCGTCCGCGCCCAGCTCCCGCACCAGGTCGTGCTTGGCGGCGCTGGCGGTGCCGATGACGTACGCCCCGCGGGCCTTCGCGATCTGCACGGCGAAGTGGCCGACCCCGCCGGCCGCCGCGTGCACCAGCACCCGCTCACCGGGGCGTACGTCCGCCGCGTCGACCAAGGCCTGCCAGGCGGTGAGCGCGGCGAGCGGCAGGGCCGCCGCCTCCACGTGCGTCAGGGACGCCGGCTTGCGGGCCAGGTGCCGGGCCGGGGCCACCACGTACTCGGCGTAGCCGCCCGCCTGGCGCGGGAACAGCGGCATGCCGAAGACCTCGTCACCGGGACGGAACACGCCGACACCGGGGCCCACCGCCTCGACCGTGCCGGAGACGTCCCAGCCGACGACCGGCACGTCGCCCCACTCGACGAGCGCGCCGCTGGCCCGGGTCTTCCAGTCCACCGGGTTCACCCCGGCCGCGCGCACCCGCACCAGGACCTCGTTCAGGCCCGCCACCGGCCGCTCCACCTCGCGCTCGACCAGCTGCTCGGGTCCGCCCCACTGCTCCACGACCACCGCGCGCATGTTCTCTCCGCCTCGTTCCTTCTCGATCGGTGTTCCGTCCGCCGGAGTCCTTCCGGCGGCGACACGGAAGACGATCCGGCACCCGGGCCCCTGATGGTGTTGGCCGTTTGGCCATGATGTGACAGGATCTGGCCATGGACGCGATACAGGCCATGGATGCGACGCGGGCCCCGGGGCCGGACAGCGAGCAGGCAGGGGGCGGCCTCCGCGCGCCACGCGAGCCGTACTCCCGGCATCGGGTCGCGGTGCTCGCCCTGCCAGGAGTGCCGCCCTTCGAGCTCGGCATCCCGTCCAGGGTCTTCGGCAGCGTCGAGGACGCCGAGGGCCGCCCCCTGTACGAGGTCGTCGTCTGCACCGCCGACGGCGGGCCCGTCCTCAGCGACGCCGGTTTCGTCGTGCAGCCGGCGGCCGGCCCGGAGGCACTCGCCCTCGCCGACACCGTCATCCTGCCGCCCACGCACGCCATGCCCGAGCTCGCCGAAGGCGGCCCGCTGCCGCCCGAGGTCGATGCCGCGATCGCCGGGATCCGCCCCGGCGCCCGCCTGGTGTCGATCTGCTCGGGGTCGTACATCCTGGCCGCCGCCGGGCTGCTCGACGGGCGGCCGGCCACCACCCACTGGAACCTGGCGCCGGAGTTCCGCCGCGCCTATCCGAAGGTCAGGATCGACGAGGACGTGCTCTTCGTCGACGACGGCGACGTCCTCACCTCCGCGGGGGTGGCCGCCGGCGTCGACCTCTGCCTGCACATGATCCGCCGCGACCACGGGGCCGCGGCCGCCAACCGGGCCGCCCGCATGTGCGTCGTACCGCCGTGGCGCGACGGCGGGCAGGCCCAGTTCATCGACCGTCCGGTCCCCGAGCCCACCCTCGCCAGCACCACCGCCACCCGCGCCTGGGCCCTGGAGCACCTCGGCGAGCCGCTGCCCCTGGGGAAGCTCGCCGAGCACGCCCGGATGAGCCTGCGGTCCTTCACCCGCCGCTTCCGCGACGAGGTCGGCATGACCCCGGGCCAGTGGCTCACCGCCCAACGCCTGGAACTGGCGAAGCAGTTGCTGGAGACCACCGACCTCTCCATCGACCTGGTCGCGCACCGCGCGGGCCTCGGCTCCGGCAACTCCCTGCGCGCGCACATGAAGACGGCCTTCGGCATCTCACCGGCCGCCTACCGCCGCGCGTTCAACCCCGCCGACCCCGGCTAGCGTCTCACCGTGGCGGATGAGCCCGTCGATCCGGTCGATCCGCTCCGGGATCGTGCAGGCGATCCCGCGTCGCCGCAGGTAGGCCCGGAGCTTGCGGGCCGAGTGGCCCTTGTCGGCGACCACGCGAGCCGGGGCCGGGTCCGGGGCCGGGTCCGGGGACGTCCCGGCCACGGCCGCGTCACCCAGCAGCAGCCGGTCGCGTAGGCGGCGCCCGTCCGCCGGGCGGGAGCAGCGACAGCGCTCCCGCCCGGCGGGCGTCGCCGGCCCGGCCGCCGGACCTGTCCGAAACGCGGCGGCGGCCGGGTCCACGCCTTCGAAGGCCGGCTCGTCGGCCTGCCGTTCGACATGCGTTCACACGGCAAACGGACCGATGCCGACCGCCGTTCGGCATCGGCCGGGACCCTCGTCTCGCCCAGCCCCCACCACCCTGGACGGACACCGTGCCCCACGTACGCGCTCCCCGCGGCCGTCGTCGCCTCGCCCTGCTCCGCCGCGCCCTGCTCCGCCTCACCGTCGCCGGCTCCACGACGGCCGCCCTCGCGGCGGTGCTCGCGCCCGTGGCCCACGCGGCCCCGGCGGACGACATCCGCATCAACGAGGTGGTGACGACCGGCGGCGTCAACGACTCGATCGAGCTGTACAACAAGGGCACCGCCGCCGTGGACATCTCCGGCTGGATCCTCAGGGACGACAACAACAGCTCCAGGTTCACCGTGCCGTCCGGCACGACGCTCGCCGCCGGGGCCGTCCGCGCGTTCGACGTCTCCGCCTCGTTCGGACTCGGCTCCGGCGACAAGGCCCGCCTCTACCTGCCCGGCGGCAGCACCCTCGTCGACAGCTTCAGCTGGACCAGCCACTCCGCCCCGTCCTGGTCGCGGTGCCCCGACGGCACCGGCGCCTTCGGCCAGGCGTCCCTGACGCTCGGCGCGCCGAACCGGTGCGGATCCGGAGGCGGTACGGTCCCGCAGCCCTGGCCCGGCGGCAGCACGGTGACGACCGCCGACGGCTCCGACGTCTTCGGCCCGGACCTCAGCGGCCTGTACCAGGAGGGCCCCGTGCTGTGGGGCGCCCAGAACTCCGGCAGGCTGTGGCGGCTGGTCCGGGACGGCTCCGGCGGCTGGCGCCCGGACACCACGAACGGCTGGACCTCCGGCAAGACCCTGCGTTTCCCCGGCGGCACCGGCGCGCCCGACAGCGAGGCGGTCACCCTGACCGGCGCGGGCGCCGCGGGCGGCGCCTATGTCGCGAGCGAGCGCAACGGCGACGCCTCCGGCACCAGCCGCCTGTCCGTCCTCCGCTACGACGTCACCAGCGGCACCGGCACCACCCTGACCGCCGCTAAGGAGTGGAACCTGACCGCCGGGCTGCCGGCCGTGGGCTCCAACGCCGGATTCGAGGCCCTCACGTGGATTCCCGACGCCGCCCTCACCGGCGCGGGCTTCAGGGACGAGTCGACCGGCGCGGCCTACGACCCCGGCCGCTTCGGCGCGCACACCGGAGGCGTCTTCTTCGTCGGTGTCGAGGGCACCGGAGCGGTCCACGGCTACGTGCTCGAGGACGGCGGCGCCGCCACCCGGATCGCCACGATCGTCAGCGGCATGTCCGGGGTGATGGAGCTCCAGTGGGAGCATCAGGCCGCGCGCCTGTGGCTGGTCTGCGACGACACCTGCTCCGGTCAGCACCGGACCATGACGATCGGCTCCGAGGGCCGCTTCACCCTGGCCGCAGTCCACGACCGCCCGGCCGGCATGCCCGACCTGAACAACGAGGGCTTCACCCTCGCCGCGGCCGACGAGTGCGTCGGCGGCACCAAGCCCGTCTACTGGGCCGACGACGGCGACACCGACGGGCACGCGATCCGCAGGGGCACCGTCACCTGCTGAGCCCGGGGAGTCGCGGCGAGGCCGCGACGCGCGGCACCGGGGGCGCCCGAACCGGCCACGGCCGGTGTCGGGCGCCCTCGCGTGGTCCGGGAGGGGACCGCCCCCGCGTGAGCCGAACGAGGTGAGGGCAAGTCACCGGCCTCTCGCCGCGGCGGCGTTGTCAGTGGTGCCCACTAGCGTCGGAGGTGTTGGAAGAGGCTGTTCCTGACAGGGGGCTGTGATGGCTGAGGGCTGCGTGGAGACGACGCTCAGGGTGGTTCTGACGGACGTCAACGAGGACGTGGTGGCGGCGTGGCGGGCGGCGTTCGCCGACACGCCGGGGATCGAGATCCGCCGGGACTCGATCCTCGACGAGAACGTGGACGCGTGGGTCACGCCGACGAACGCGGCCGGCCGGATGGACGGCGGTGTAGACGCCGTGATCAAGCGGCATCTCGGCGCGGGCATCCAGCTGCGGGTGCAGCGGGCGATCCGGGACCGGTTCGCCGGGAGCCTGCCGGTCGGCAGCGCCGTGTGCGTCCCGTCGGGGGCGACGGTCCCGCGCTTCCTCATCTCGACGCCGACGATGGTGGGCTCCTCGCAGAACGTGAGCGAGACGCTGAACGTGGCCATGGCCTGCGCGGCGGCCTTCCAGGCCGTGCACCGGCAGAACCGGCTGGCGCCGGGCAGCATCCGCTCGGTGGCGCTGGTCGGGATGGGGGCGCGGACCGGCCGCGTGCCGGCCCGGGTCTGCGCGAATCTGATGTGGACGGGCTACACGCTCTTCCACGACCACTGGTTCGAGGACGACGACGAGCTGCGCGCCACCATCACCGCCCAGCTCGCCGGCATCGACCAGGCCCCGGCCACCACGAGGGTGCGGATCATGCCGCCGAAAGGGCATTCCTTTCGCCGCTGACCCCGGGCCCGCCGCGCCCGCCGCCGGCCCCCTCCACCCCTCAGGTACGACGACCGGGAGTCCCTCCGCCATGACGGATGCCACCACGACCACCACGCCGCAGCCCGACCCGAACGACCCGCTCGGTCTGACCGAGCTGTTCACGGGCGGCGGGGAGCCCTGGCTGTCGGTCCTGAAGCCCGTCATCGAGGCACGGCCGGACGCCGCCGAGTTCATCGGCCCCGCCCGCAGCCCCCAGGTCGTCCCCGTACGGGAGCTGACCTTCCAGGCGCTCAAGCCCAACCCGCCGCACAAGTGGAAGGTGGTGGCCTTCGGCCAGAACCCCTATCCGCGGCCGGAGAGCGCCACCGGCATCGCGATGTTCGACAACACCTTCAACGACTGGAAGGACAGCCAGTTCGGGCGGGTCGTCAGCATCCGCTGCCTCATCAAGGCGGCGGCGATGTGGAAGTACGGCATCGCCAAGAAGACGCCCGTCGGCGAGGTCCGCGCCCTCCTGAAGGAACGGGACACGGTCCAGCCGCCCGAATGGTTCCAGGCGATGCTCACCCAGGGCGTCCTGCTGCTCAACGCCTCCCTGACCGCCAGCGCCGACGGCGCCATGGCGACCGACCAGCACACCGGGTTCTGGCGGCCGGTGGCCGAGCGGATCGTCGAGGAGATCCTCCGGGCCAAGGAGCAGGCGGAGGACGAGGAGGACCGCGGGGTCGTCTTCGCCTGGTGGGGCGCCCACGCCCGCAGCCTGAAGAGCACCGTCCTGCGCCTGCAGAAGAAGTACCCCGGCGTACGGGTCCGGCACATCGACCACGCCAACCCGGCGGCCCAGGGCGACCTCTTCTGCGAGGGCGACCACTTCGCCACGGTGAACGACGCCCTGCTGTCGCTCGGTGCCGACGCGATCGACTGGCTGCCGAGCAAGGGCTGGAACGCGCCGGCGGCCGGTACCGGCGGAGGCACCGGGGCGGGCGCGGGTACGGGAGGCGCGGACGCCGAGGTCGCCGCGCGCATGGGCGCCTTCATCGCCTCGACCATGGAGCTGCACCAGCTGTACCTGGAGCGGCTCACCAGCGTCCGGGACGAGGGGCACGTCCTGCCGCCGGTCACCGGCGTGTTCGACACCCCGCTGATGCCCTTCGAGGAAGCCGTCGCCCCGGTCGGCGCGGTGCTGTCCGGGCTCGGCCGGCACATCGACCGCTCGCGGGAGTTCGGCAAGCGGAGGGCGGACGAGCAGGCCGGGGGAGGGCTGTCGGCCGACGCCATCGCCGCGCTCTTCCTCTACACCTGCGAGTCGGGCTTCTACCGGAACATCAACGCCGTGCTGCGCTCCGCCGACCGCAGCCGCGTGGTCCCCTATCTGCCGTACCTGCGCCTGCTGTTCTCCGCGGTCTCGGGGCTTCCGGCCCAGAAGCGGCCGCTGTGGCGCGGTGTGGGACTGGACCTGCGCCGGCAGTACCCCGTGGGACGGACCGTGACCTGGTGGGGTGTCTCCTCGTGCACCTCCGAGCTGAGCGTGGCCCGGGCGTTCCTCGGCAGCCGCGGCAAGCGGACGCTGTTCGAGGTGACCCCCGCACGCGCCGTGGGCATCCGCAGCTTCTCCGCCTTCACCGGTGAGGAGGAGTACATCCTCGCGCCGGGCACCCAGTTGGAGGTCACGGACGTGACGGCCGAGCGGGGCGGCCTGTGCACGGTCAAGCTGACCGAGGTGGACGCCCCGCTCGTCTCCTGATCACGCACGGGGCGGGGGTGTCCCCGGTCGCCCGGACCGGGGACACCACCGCATGTCCTCTCACGGCAGGAACGCGTACGACGGGCCGTCAGGCGCGCGGTCGCGCACGCACAACGTCACGTCCCTCCCCTTGAGATACGCCAGCAACCACTCGCCGAACGTCATCTCGTAGCGGGTCCACGCCGGACTGTCCATCTCCTGGACCACGACCCGCCAGGGCGAGGAGGGGCCGTCGGGGACCCGGAGGAAGATCGCCTCACCCGTCGTGGCAGTCGCCACCGGCATCACGTCGCCGGGGTTCGCCCCCGCCGGGCTCGGCAGGAACTCCGCCATGTCCTCCTCGCGCCAGAGCTCGAGATCCCCCCTGATCATCGTCCCCAGATCATGCAGGAGATGGCGGGCGGGATGCTTCAGATACAACTGGTCGTTGATCACGACCGAACCGTAGGCGTCGACGATCTCCCTGAAGTCCGCGGGGAATTCGATGCCGAGTTCCTGTTCCAGATGGATCCAGGGTGCCGGATCCGACCAGTTGAACCGGGGTTCGCCCAGCAGGACCCGTATCTCCGAAAGCGTTGCCACGCCTGTGTCCCTTCCCGCACGTCAGACCTCTGCCGCCAGCATCCCATCCAGGGGCGCCGCTCAGTCGCCGAACGATCCGTGCCTTCCCTCGCCCGCGGTGAAGCGCGCGGCGCCCGAGAGGGTCTCGCCCGCCGACAGCGGCACCATTCCGTGGCGCAGCTCCGCCGCCAGGGCCTCGGGCTCGGGCAGCCCGTGCTGCTCCCGTACGGACAGCCGGTCGTGACGCAGACACAGCTGCGGGAAGGCCGCGATCTCCCGGGCGAGCTCCTCGGCCGCGGCGCGGGCCCGGCCCGGCGGGACGAGGCGGTTGGCGAGCCCCATCGCGTACGCCTCGTCTGCCGGTACGGCCCGGCCGGTGAGGACGAGATCCATGGCGCGGCTCTCACCGATCAGCCGCGGCAGCCGCACCGTGCCGCCGTCGATCAGCGGCACCCCCCAGCGCCGGCAGAACACCCCGAAGACCGCGTCCTCCTCGACCACGCGGAGGTCGCACCACAGGGCCAGCTCGAGCCCGCCGGCCACCGCGTGCCCGGCGACGGCCGCGATGACCGGTTTGGTGAGCCGCAGCCGGGTCGGCCCCATCGGCCCGTCGCCGTCCGGGGCCACCCGGTTGCCCCGCTCGGTCCCGATCGCCTTGAGGTCGGCGCCCGCGCAGAACGTCCCGCCCTCGCCCCACAGCACGGCGACGGAGGCGTCCGGATCGGCCTCGAACGCCCGGAACGCGTCTGCCAGTCGGCGTGCCGTCGGTCCGTCCACGGCGTTGCGGGCGGCGGGCCGGGACAGTACGACGGTCGTCACCGGCCCGGCACGTTCGACGCGGACGGCGGGTGTCGCTGAGTCATCGGTCATGGGCGCATTCTGGCGGGACGGCGATCAGCGGACCAGCTTCGCGTCCATGGGGACCCCGGTCGCCGACGCCCCGCACCCGTATCCCGTCCGTGGGACCCCGGCCGCCGAGCCCCGCAGCCGTATCGCCCGTCCGGAGCGCCGCGGGCTCAGCCGCGCGGCGGGTGGGTGGCCAGCCAGTGCCGGGCGATCCGCTCCCGCGTCGCGAACCACGCCCCGCCGCGCTGGGCGGCGTACCGCAGGAAGCCGTCGAGCGCGCGGATGCGACCGGGCCGGCCGATGATCCGGCCGTGCAGGCCGACGCTCATCATGCGGGGGCGTTCGGCGCCCTCCGCGTGCAGGGTGTCGAAGGTGTCCACGAGGTACGCGAGCATGTCGTCCGCGGTCGTGAACCCGTGGACGAGCAGGAACTTGAAGTCGTTCACGTCGAGGCTGTACGGCAGCACGAGATGCGGCCGTCCGGCCGCCTCGACGTAGAACGGCAGATCGTCCGAGTAGTCGTCGGAGTCGTACAGGAATCCGCCCTCCTCGACGACGAGCCGCCGGGTGGCGGCGCTCGTCCGGCCGGTGTACCAGCCGACCGGCCGGCGCCCCACGAGCCGTTCGATCGTCGCGGTCGTACGGGCGATGTCGGCACGCTCGACGTCCTCGGGCACCTCGCGGTAGTCGATCCAGCGCCACCCGTGCCCGGCCACCTCCCACCCGGCCGCGCCCATCGCGCGCGCAGCGTCCGGATTGCGCTCGAGGGCCTGCCCGACGGCGTGCACGGTGAGGGGCGCGCCGTGCGCCCCGAGCGTGCGGTGGACGCGCCAGAACCCGGCCCGCGAGCCGTACGCGAACATCGACTCCACGTTCAGGTCACGCCCGCCGACCACCGGCGGCGCTCCGACGACCTCGTGCAGAAAGCCCTCCGAGGCAGCGTCACCGTCAAGGACGTTGTGCTCGCCGCCCTCCTCGTAGTTGAGGACGAGGCTGACGGCCACCCGGGCCCCGCCGGGCCAGCCGGCCCGCGGCGGCTCGGCGCCGTAGCCGACGAGGTCGCGCTGCTGCTCGGACACGGCCGCACCCTACCGCCGATCACCCCCCTCCCGAACGAGGCACCACCGCCGGCCGCTCGGGTGCCGGTGCCGGCGGGGGCGGTGGGCCCGCGCTCGCGCCCGAACGGCTCAAGGCGGTCTCGTCGCCGTCACGGGGTGAGCCAGCCGCGCAGGAGCCTGCTGACGGCCGGCATCGACACGTACGTCATGAGCACGTTGAAGACGCAGGCGACGACCGCGCTGCTGAGGAGGACGGGGAGGGCGGTCAGGTGGGGCACCAGGAAGAGGCTGCCGAGCACGGAGATGGGGTAGATCGCCAGGGTCGCGCTGATCGCCATCTTCCACCGGGGCGGAGCGGGCCGGGTCGAGCCCGGCTTGGCGAACCAGGTCTCCATGCCGGTCAGCGTGCGCCGGGCGATCTCGGTGTGGTGGTGCCCGTCGCAGTCGGCGAACCAGGCCGCGCGCTCGGGCGACTCCTGCCAGGCCCGGCACGCCTCGCTGTCCCGGAACCGGTGGACGAGGAACCAGGGGGCGTCGCCTCCTGAGGAGCGGAAGAGTCCGTATCCCAGGTGGCCGGGGAAGGCGGCGGCGCTCTCGAGGATCCCCTTCGCCCAGCGCTCGAAGGCGGCTTCGTGGCCGGGCTCGACCCGGCGGGCTATCAGCAGGGTCACCTCGCCCGTGTCGGCGGGGACGGTGGTGTGTTCAAGGCTGACGGCAGTCAACTCAGACTCCTCGTGATCTCACCGCGCCCGCCCACACTGTACGCGTCGCCCGCCGCGGGCCGGGCGTCAGCGCCCCAGCTGGGCGTCGAGCCACTCCAGGACCTCGGGGGTCACGGGGTCGGTGATGTCGGCGAACTCCTCGTGCTTCTTCAGGAACTTGGCCACGTACGGGCAAACCGGGACAATGCGCATGCCGGAGGCGCGGACGTCGGTAAGGGCCTGCTCGACGAGGATCGAGGCGAGCCCCTGGCCGGCGTAGGCGTCGTCGACCTCGGTGTGGAAGAAGACCCGCCGGTCGTCGCGGTCGCGGTACGCGGTCAGGCCGGCGCGCTGTTCGTCGACGAGGATCTCGTAACGGTGGCGGGCGTCGACGCGACGGACGACGGGGGTGGCGGACTGCTCGCTCATGGTGGTCCTTTCGGGGCGGGGCAGGGTCGGGTCATGTAGTTGCGTGTTCAACAATTATGGATGATCATAGGCCCCCCGACAACAGGTGAAGGAGTGCAGGGTGAGCGAGACGGTACAGGTGACGACCGTCCCGGCGGGCGGGCGGATCTACCTCGACAAGCAGAGCCCGGCGGCCTATCAGGCGCTGGTGGGCACCGCCGACGCCGTGCGCGCGACGGCCGCCGAGGCCGGCGTCGACCGGCGCCTCGTCGAGCTGGTCAACCTCCGCGTGTCCCAGCTCAACGGCTGCGCGTTCTGCCTCGACGTGCACACCCGCGCCGCGCTGCGGGCCGGCGAGACCACCCGGCGCCTGGGCGTGCTGGCGGCCTGGCGCGACACCGAGCTCTTCACCGCCCGCGAGCGCGCGGCCCTCGCCCTCGCCGAGGCGACCACGCACCCCGCCGACGCGCTCGCCCAGGAACGGGCGTACGGAGAGGCCCGCGAGGTGTTCGACGACGCGGAGATCTCCGCCGTGATCTGGGTGGCCGTCACCATCAACGCCTTCAACCGGGTCTCGATCCTGAGCAAGCACCCGGTACGGGAGGCTCCCGCTCGGTGAGCGCAGATTTTGCCCTCCCGTGGTTGCTGCCCCGACGCGTCCGTCGGACTCTTGGTCACCATGCCCTCGGGCAACTGGTACTGCTGGTCACGGGGGGTGCGAGCGGCCCTCCGCCCTGAGCGGGGATAGTTCATGCACCTCGAGTTCCGGCACCTCCGTGTCCTGCTCACCGTCGCCGAGGCCGGCAGCATCCGCAAGGCCGCCGCGCGGCTGCAGCTCTCGCAGCCGGCGACCAGCGCCCAACTGAAGCGGATCGAGCAGGAGCTGGGCGGTCCCCTCTTCATCCGCAGCCCCGACGGGGTGAAACCGAACGAGAACGGACAATACGTCCTCCGCTGCGCCCGGGACCTGGTCGTCGGATTCGACCGGCTGCGCGAGCACGCGCGGTCGGCGGCCGAGGCGGACCGGGGGACCGCGGCACCGCTGCGGGCGGGCGGAACGGCCGGACCCCTGGTGTCCCTGCTGATATCCGCGCTCTTCGAACTCGTCCCGGAACGCCGGCTGACCATCGACGCCCGACGCTCGGTGCACACCCTGATGAAAGCCCTGAGCCAGTCGAAATGCGACATCGCGGTGTTCGGCGAGTTCCCGGGCTTTCCCCTTCCCGTCGGCGAATCGGTGGCGACGCGCACGCTCCTGCGCGAACCGGTCTTCGTCCTGCTCGCCGAGGACCACCCGCTGGCCCGCCAGAAGACGATCGCCCTGTCCGAGCTGAGCGGCGAGGAGTGGGTCATGCCGGAGGCCGACGAGAGCGGGGTGCACGCGTATCTGCACCTCACCTGCCAGGCGGCGGGATTCACGCCGCGCATCGCGCACGTGACCTCGGACCTGTCCGTGGCGCGCCTGCTGGTCGCCGGCCGCCGGGCCGTCTGCGGGGTGTGGCCGACCGCCGACGTCCCCGCCCAGGGCACCGTGCAGCGGCCGCTCGTGGACGTGCCGTTCCACCGGCGGCTGCAACTGGCCTGGAACACGGAGTCGGTTCCGGCCGAGCTCGCCGACGCGGCGGGGGAGCGTCTGCTGGCCGCGTATCTGTCGCTGGTGCGGCAGCGGCCGCGGTATCTGGACTGGTGGGAGGGCGGTGGCGAGGAGTTCGCGCTCGGCGCGGACGGCTGACCGCCCCGGCCGCGGTCAGCCACCCCTATAACCCCGCGGCTATATCCCACCTGGGATCACGTCAGGAACATGTCACCTGGTGAACACTTCGCGTCAACGTCCGAGGACGTCGTCACCCCCACGACGAGCGAAGGAAACACCGCGTCATGCCCCGTCCCCTCCTTGCCCTTTCCACGATGGTCGCCGCCGGTGTCATCACCACGAGCGCGCTGGCCGCACCGGCGTACTCGCAGCCCCACGCGTCGCAGCACGGAACCTCCGTCCGCGACACGGCGATATCCCGGGCCGAGGCGAACGTGACCCGGCACGCCGACACCTTCGGTTTCGGGGCGGGCCAGGCGCTGCAGGCCAAGGACGTCGTGATCGACGCCGACGGCACGCAGCACGTCCGCTTCGAGCGCACCTACCAGGGCCTCCCCGTCGTCGGCGGCGACTTCGTCGTCCACCAGAAGGCCGACGGCTCGCTCAAGGGCTCCAGCCACGCCAAGGCCCACAAGGTGGCGCTCGCGTCCGTCACCCCCGGCGTCGACGCCAAGGGCACCGCGGCCGGCGCCCTGAAGCGCTCGCAGGGACTGGTCAGCAACGGCCGGTCCACCCCCGAGCTGATCGTGTGGGCCGCCGACGGTACCCCCCGCCTGGCCTGGCGCACCACCGTCCAGGGCCTGGGCGACAAGGGCCAGCCGCACGGCGAGGTCTTCGTCACCGACGCCACCACCGGTGCCCCGATCGAGAACTACGACGTCGAGCACGAGGCCACCGGCACGGGCCACTCCGAGTACACCGGCGACGTCACCATCGACACCACGCAGCAGGCCGACGGCACCTTCGCCCTGATCGACCCGCTCCGCAAGCACATCACCAAGGACGCCCGCAACGCCTCGGCCTCCTCCCTGAACAGCTCCTCGGGCACGCTGTTCACCGACGCCGACAACATCTGGGGCGACGGCCGGAAGTTCTCCACCGACCGCTCCACCGCGGCCGTCGACGCGCACGCCAACACCGCGAAGACGTTCGACTACTACAAGAGCGTCTTCGGGCGCAACGGCATCAAGAACGACGGCCGCGGCGCCACCGTCTTCGTCCACGTCGGCACCAACTGGGACAACGCCCAGTGGTCGGACGCCTGCTTCTGCATGATGACCGGCGACGGCAACGGCACGGTCGACCCCGAGCAGGTCGACCTCGACACCATGGGCCACGAGATGACCCACGGCGTCACCTCCGCCACCGCCAACCTGCGCTACAGCGGCGAGTCCGGCGGTCTCAACGAGGCCACCAGCGACATCTTCGGCACGATGGTCGAGTGGTACGCCAACAACTCGATCGACACCCCCGACTACCTCTTCAGCGACCAGTCCACCCCGCCGTGGCTGCGCCGCATGGACAAGCCGTCCCTGGACGGCCGCTCCGCCGACTACTGGTCGAAGTCCGTCGGCCGGCTCGACGTGCACAACTCCTCGGGCGTCGGCAACCACTGGTTCTACCTCGCCAGCGAGGGCAGCGGCACCAAGACGATCAACGGCGTCACCTACAACAGCCCGACGTACAACGGCTCCACGGTGACCGGCATCGGCAACCAGAAGGCCGCGGCCGTCTGGTACCGCGCGCTGACCGTCTACATGACCTCGACCACGGACTACAAGGGTGCCCGCGCCGCGACCCTGAACGCGGCCAAGGACCTCTACGGCGCCACCAGCCCCGAGTACGCCACCGTGGCAGCGGCCTGGGCCGCGGTCAACGTCCTCTGACACTCCGCCACCCCCCTGATCCTGGGCCCCGCCCAGGACCCCCACCTCGGGCCCGGTCATGACGACCGGGCCCGAGGCGTTCACCGAGCCTCGGCGAAGGCGCCGGCCGACAGAGACCTCCCTCTCCGCCGCCTGATCGGGCGCGGGGGACATGAAACGGAGGGGCTGCCCGTTCCCCCGAAACGGGCAGCCCCTCGCGATCGGGGTGACCCCGGTCGCCTACGGCTTCTGGAAGCCGGCGTCCTGGAGGATCTTCTGGCCCTCGGGCGAGGACAGCCAGGCGACGAACGCGGCGGCGGCCGCGGCGTTCTTGGAGTCCTTCAGCGTGGCGGCCGGGTACTTGGCGACGGCGTTCTGCTCGTCGGGGATCTCCACCGCGTCGACCTTGTCCTTGGCGCTCTCGGCGTCGGTCTTGTAGACCAGGCCCGCGTCCGCCTCGCCGAGTTCGACCTTGCTGAGCACGGCGCGCACGTTGGGCTCCTGGGAGACCGGCTTCACCGTGATCTTCTGCTTGTCGAGGATCTGCTTGCTGTACTTGCCGGCCGGCACCTCCGGGGCCGCGAGGACGACCTTCAGCCGGGTGTCCGCGAGGTCCTTCAGCTCGTCGATCTTCTTCGGGTTGCCCTCGCCGGTGGCGATGACGAGCCGGTTCTTCGCGATGATCGTCGGCGCGCCCGCGTCGGCCTTCACCTTGTCCATGCTCTTGGTGTCGGCGGTGACCAGGACGTCGGCGGGCGCACCCTGCGAGACCTGGGCGACGAGCTCCTGCGAGCCGGCGAAGGAGAACGTGATCTTCGTGCCCGGGTGCGCCTTCTCGTAGGCGGCGCCGGCGGTCTTGAAGACGTCGGTGAGGGAGGCGGCGGCGAGGACCGTGAGGTCCGCCTGGGGCGCGCTGCCGGTGGAGCCGCCGGTGTCCTTCTCGGAGTCGTCGTTCGACGAGCAGGCGGCGAGCGGGACGAGCAGGGCCGCGGTGAGGGCGGCAGCGGCGGCGCGACGTCCGGAGATGTTCAGGGACATGGCGGTTGAACTCCTTGAGGACGAACGAGAAGTGCGGGGAGAGCGGCCGGTCGCGCCGACGGCTGAGGTGTCTCGGTACTGCCTGAGGGGGTCAGGTGCGGTCGATGTGCACTCTGGCCGACTTCACGCGGGCGGTGGCCTGCCTGCCGACTTCCGGTCCCCGTTGGTGCAGGACTGCATATGCGACACCGTAGGCCGGTTAAGCTCTCATCTGCAACAAGGTTGTACGACTCTCCATCGCGAATAAGAACCCGTCCGTAGGAAGGTCCGAGGGTCGCGGTCGGTGGTCTCGCTCCTCGGACGGAGAGGATCCGGGTACGGGGCGGAAGCCGATCCGGATGCCGATGGCGCAGGGCGTGGGTGAAGGCGGGAGCGCCGGGATGGAAGGGGCTCTCGCTCATGGGCTCGGCGCCCGCAGGCCGACGGAGTCGGACGCTCCGGCGCGGTCAGGGCACGTCGATGTGCACGCTCGTCGACTTCACGCGGGCGGTCACCGTGACGCCGACGTCGAGCGCCAGCTCCTCGACGGCCTCCCGCGTCACCAGCGACACCAGCCGGTGCGGGCCCGACTGGACCTCCACCTGCGCGGCCACGTCGTCGACCCGTACGGCCGTCACGATCCCCACGAACGCGTTCCGCACCGACGTCGACACGTCGTCCTCGGGCACCGCGTGCAGGCCCGCGCCCCGCTCCCGGGCGAAGCGGGCCAGGGCCACGCCCTCGATCACCCGCTTGCCGGCCCCGTCCCGCTCCATGCCGAGCCTGCCGCCGTCCGCCCACCGGCGAACGGTCTCCGAACTCACTGCGAGCAGCTGCGCGGCCTGCCCAATGCTGTACGACGGCACGCCCTCACTCTAGGCGACGTGCCTGCAGCCGGCGGACCGGTCCGGGCGCCCTTCGACGGCCCCGGAAGTCACGAGCCGGCCTGATCCGAAAGGCACGCCCTAGCCGGTCACGCCCAGGAAGCGCAGGACCGCCAGGACGCGGCGGTGGTCGGCGTCCGTCGGGGGCAGGTCCAGCTTGGCGAGGATGCTGTTGATGTGCTTCGCCACCGCGCTTTCGCCGACCACGAGCTGGGCGGCGATGCCCGCGTTGGAGCGGCCCTCCGCCATCAGGGCGAGGACCTCGCGCTCCCGCGGGGTCAGGCGGTCCAGCGGGTCGCTCGGCCGGCGCACCAGGAGCTGGGCCACGACCTGGGGATCGAGCGCGGTGCCGCCGCCGCTCACCCGGCGCAGCGCCTCGATGAACTCCTCGACGTCCGCGACCCGTTGCTTGAGCAGATAGCCCACGCCACTGGTGTTCGTGGCGAGCAGTTCGGCCGCGTACCGTTCCTCGACGTACTGGGAGAGCAGCAGCACGGCGGTCCCCGGACGGTTCGCGCGGATCGACAGGGCGGCGCGGACCCCCTCGTCGGTGAAGCCAGGGGGCATGCGGACGTCCACCACCGCCAGGTCGGGCCGGTGCTCCTCGACCGCCGCCAGCAGTCCGGGCGCGTCGCCGGTCTCGGCCGCGACCTCGAAGCCCGCCATCTCCAGCACCTTCACCAGCCCGATCCGCAGCAGCACGGAATCCTCGGCGATCACGGCGCGTCTCACGTCGGGCACGGCAGCTCCACATCGATCACGGTCGGTCCCCCTGTGGGACTGCTCATCCGGAAGGTCCCGTCCACGGACCGCACGCGCTGGGCGAGGCCCCTCAGGCCGCTTCCCCCGGACGGATCGGCCCCGCCCACCCCGTCGTCGGCGATCACCACCCGCAGTATGTCGCCCAGCCGGCTGACCGTCACGTCCGCCCGCGTCGCCTCCCGCGCGTGCTTGGCGATGTTCGTCAGGGCCTCGGAGACGACGAAGTACGCCACCGCCTCGACCGCGGGAGTCGCGCGCTGCGGCAGGTGCGGCGGCAGGTCCACCCGTAGTCGCACCGGTAGCGGGGAGCGGGCCGCGAGACCGGACAGGGCCGCGTCGAGGCCCAGTTCGTCGAGTACGGAGGGATGCAGCCCGCGCACGAGGTTGTCGAGCTCCTCGATCGCGTCCTTCGCCTCCCGGTGGGCCGCGTCGATCACGGCGAGCGCCTCGGGCGGCAGGTCGGTCAGCGTCGCCTTGGCGATGCCCAGGTTCAACGCCAGGGAGACCAGGCGCTGCTGGGCGCCGTCGTGCAGGTCCCGTTCGATGCGGCGCCGTTCGGCGTCCGCGGCGTCCACGGCTCCGGCGCGGCTCTCGGTGAGGTCGGCGACCCGCTGCGCCAGGTCCTCGCTCGGGTCGGGCCCGAGCAGAGCCGGACCGAGGTGGCTCTCCGCCCGGACCAGCGCCGCGGCCAGGGCGGGCACCGCGGCGAGCGCGGCGAGGCCCGCCACGGAGACGTACAACGCCTGCGTGGTGTACCCCGGGTGCTCGATCCGCCACCGCCACGGGACCGCCCAGATCCACCCGTACACCGTGGCGGCGGCCAGCCCGGCCGCCAGCAGGGACAGCAGCAGCGCCTCGAGACCGCCGAGCAGCGGTCCGACGGCACAGTGGTAGCCGATCTGGCGGCGCGGCCGCCGCCGTCCCGGGCGGGGGATGTCCACGCCGAGCAGCCGCCGGAAGCGCCGTCGTTGGGCCGCGGTGAGGACCGGGACGCAGCCCGCTCCGAGCGCCACCAGGAACCCCAGCATCACCGGCGCCTGGGCGTCTCGCCCCTCGACGATCTCCCACGTGAGGCCGAAGACCGCGAACAGCACGCAGGCCATGAGGAGATGCAGCGGCACTCCCAGGGCGAGGAAGGACGTGTCCCGCAACACGCGGGTCAGCGCGCGCCGGGCACGGGGTGGGACGTTCATGATCCAACCGTAGGCGCACGGCCTCGCGGGCCGCCATGTACCTGGTGTCCGGGAGGGGGGTGTAGCTGGTACCACCCCAAGCCGGACAAGGGCGTTACTGACTCCGGCCCGGCGGACGCGGAGTGTTGATCACGAGCCCGGGAGCCGGGTTCGTGACCACGAGAGGCAGTTCCCCGATGGCCCTGACCGCCGTTCGCTCCGTCCCTTCCGGCCCGTTCGACCGCGTCACGGGCCGCGCTCCCCGGCACGGCGCAGGCGCCGGACCCCTCGGCCGCGTCCGCCGCCTGCGGGGGCGGGTCCTGGTGGGCGCCGGCCTGGCCCTGCTGCCCTGGCTGGGCTACCTCGCGGGCACGCTGCCGCCCGCCGAAGCGGCCGGCTGGGTCACCCTCGACACCCTGGAGGCGGCCGCGTTGCTGACCGCGGGCACCCGCGTCCTGCGCGGCGATTCCCGCTACCGTGTCCCGGCGGCCGCCGCGGCCGTGCTCCTCGTCGCCGACGCCTGCGTCGACCTCGCCACCGCAAGTCCCGGCCTGGAACAGGCCGTTGCCGTCGCCATGGCCGCGCTGGCGGAACTGCCGCTGGCGGGCCTGTGCGTGACGCTGGCCGTCTCCGGAGGACGTTCCAGGTGACGTCAGGTCAGCGGTTCTGGATCACCTGGTCCGCCCGCCCCGCCTGGTCCGCCCGCCCCGCCTGATCGGCCTGGCCGGACTCCTCCACCTGCTCCGCCTCGTGCGCCTCGTCCGTCCGGTCCACCTCGGCCGCCTGCCCCGACCGGCCGACCGGTTCGGCGTGATCGTCGTCGCTCGGCCCGAGCCGCACGCAGCACTCCCCGGGCTCGGGGGCGAGGACGGCCTGGATGCCCTTGACCTCCAGACCGCCCAGGTAGCCGCCGAGAAAGGCGAGGTTCATCCCGCACACCAGGTCGGGGGCCTTCGCGGCCAGCGGGTGGAAGGGGCAGTTGCGCAGCCGCAGGTGGGTGGGGGTGTCCCGGACGGGCTCGTACCCGTACCCGTCCAGCAGGTGCTCGCACACGGTCAGTCCCCGCTCGGCTCCCAGGCGGCCGGGGCGGGCGTCCTCCCGCGCGGCCTCACCCAGCTGCCGGCCGCGCTCCTCGGCCGTCCGTACCGCCGCCTGCGCCGCGCTCTCGCCCTTTCCCTCCGCCAGGACGGCGTCCAGGAGCAGCTCGGCCAGGAGCTCGTGACGGCGGTCGGGGATGCTCACGGTGATCTGGGCGTCGGTGGGCTCGTACACCTTGGGCTGCCTGCCCACCTTGCGGACCCCGCCGGGCGTTTCGTAGCGCGCGCGGAGCAGGCCGGCGTCGACGAGCTTGTCGAGGTGGAAGGCGGCGAGCTTGCGGGAGATGCCGACGCTCGCGGCGGCCTCGTCGCGGGTGACGGCGCGGCGGGCGCGGCGGATGAAGGCGAACATGCGCCGGCGCGAGTCCTCGCTCAGGACGCTGACGGAGTCGATGGCGCTGCCGGCCGGCGCGCTCGGTTCGGAAGCCACAGGACAACGGTAACTCCCACGGGCGTGGGCACAAGCGTGCTGCACCCGCCATGCGCTGCACGTCTTGACTCCCTCCCGTAATAAGACCAACAATTGTTGGTGAAACTAGGGAGGCGGTTCCGATGACCGACGAGTCACAGCTGCAGGCGAAGCGCCCGGTCAGTGCCGCGCTCGCCGGGCCCTACGGGCACCCGTTCCACCCGATCCTCGTCACCGTGCCGATCGGCGCCTGGGTGACCGGCCTCGTGTTCGACATCGCGTCCCAGGTCGTGGACCGTCCGGGATTCCTGACCCAGGCTTCGGAATGGCTCATCGCGGTCGGGGTGATCGGGGCGCTGTCGGCGGCCATGGCCGGTTTCCTGGACCTGTTCGCGATTCCCGCCAGGACCCCGGCGTTTCGCACCGCCCTGGTCCACATGACCATGAACCTGCTGGTGACCGCGGCCTACGCCGGCAACTTCCTCTGGCGTCTGGACGACCACGCGGACGGCGACAGGGTCGGAACCGGACAGCTCGTCCTCTCCGCCGTCAGCGTGGCGGCGCTGGGTGTCTCGGGCTTCCTGGGCGGCAAGCTCGCGTACCGCTACGGAGTACGGGTCGCCGACGAGCGCACCCAGGCCGAGGGCTACACACCCGCACGCGGCCGCGGGAGCGCCGACGACGCGTGACCCGGGTGCCTGCCCCTCCGCGACAGCCGCTCGCCGACCGGACGCCCGGCTCCCCGCGTCCCTCTCGCCACCACCCGCTCCCCCCCGCTCTCACCTCGGAGTTCCCCATGGACATCGCCGCTCTGATCACCTGGGTGGTCACCGCTCTCGGCGGCTTCTACATGCTCGGCACCTGGATCCGGCGCGGCGGAATCCGGCAACAGGCGACCGGCACCAGCCGCCTGCCCGCCCCCGTCGTCTTCGGCCACTTCGCCCTGGCCGCGATCGGACTGGTGGTGTGGATCGTCTACCTCGTGGCCGACAGGACCGCCCTGGCGTGGACGTCCTTCGGCCTGCTGCTCCCCGTCGCCCTGCTGGGATTCGTGATGCTGGCCCGCTGGATCCCCGTCCACCGTGCCGGGCCCGCGGCGGCGGCGACGGCTCGACCGACCGACGAGACCGTCCCCGCCGAACGCCACTTCCCCGTGGCGGTGGTCCTGGCCCACGGCCTCCTCGCCGTGGCCACCCTCGTCCTCGTCCTGCTCACCGCCCTCGGCATCGGGGGCAGCTGAGATGACCGAGCGCTCCCACCGCGGCACCACCCGCGTCGACGACCCGTACGACGACGAGCCGGCGCCCGTACGGCCCGCCCTGCGCGTCGTCCACGAACCGGAGGAGATCGACCTCGCCGCCGCGGAGGCGGCGGCCGGGCAGTTCCTGAGGGCCCTCGGCATCTCGACGGCCTCCGAGAGTTTGCGCGGCACACCCGGTCGCATGGCCCGCGCCTACGCCGAACTCTTCAGTCCCCGGCCCTTCGACCTGACGACGTTCCCCAACGACGAGGGCTACGACGAGCTCGTCCTGGCGCGGCGCATCCCGGTGCGGACGGTCTGCGAGCACCATCTCCTGCCCGTGGTCGGCACCGCGCACGTCGGCTACCTGCCCGGCGCCCGCATCCTCGGCCTCTCCAAACTGGCCCGGGTCGTCGAGCACTTCGCCTGCCGCCCCCAGGTGCAGGAGCGCCTGACCAAGCAGGTCGCCGACTGGCTCCAGACCCACCTGGAGCCCAAAGGCGTCGGCGTGGTCATCGAAGCCGAACACGCCTGCATGACCCTGCGCGGCGTCCAGGCCGCCGGCTCCAGCACCCTGACCTCGACCCTCCTCGGCCTCCTGCGCTCCGACGCCCGATCCCGCGGCGAGTTCCTCGCCCTGACCGGAACGACCCCCTGACCACCGAGCGCACCTCGGACCCCCGCGGCTCGCCCCGCGGGTGTCCGGAGGCGACGCGCCGCCCCCGCGACGCGGCCTCAGCCCAGGGCCACCGAGGCCCTGTGCACGGCGCCCTGGGTGCCGGGGGTGACCCGCAACTTCAGGGCGGTGCCCGTGGAGAGGACCTCGACGGAGGGGTCGTGGGCGGTCACCGAGGTGACCGGGCGGTTCCAGGTGACGTCGACGAGGTCGCCCGTGCGGAGGGGGCCGGAGACCGAGACGGTGGCGGTGCCGCCGCTCTCGCGGACCAGCACGGCGGCGGGCTGCGAGGCGGTCAGCGGACCCACGGTGCCGGCCAGCCAGAAGTTGACCGCGGTGAGGCCGAGCGAGGCGACCCGGGCGCCCTGCTGTGCGTCGGTGTTGGCCAGGACGGTGAGCCAGGAGGCGTCCGCGGCGCGGGCCGCGGTCTGCTGGGCCGTGGCGCCGGGCATGAGGAGATAGGCGTAGGTCGCCCAGGTCGGGTCCGTACCGTGGTCGAACCACAGTGTCAGGTAGCGGCGGGTGACCGGATCCGTGACGGCCGACCGGTTGATGTCGGACCACGCGCCCGTACGGGCTTCGCGCAGCGCCTTGACGGTCGCGCCCCCGGGGAAGACGTATCCCGCGTGGCCGGCCAGGTGCGCCCAGCGGGCCCCGGTCAGGGTGGCGCTCCAGCCCGGTGCGGTGGACTGGGCGGTGCCGTCGACGGTGAAGGCGTGCGTGCCGGTCGCGCCCAGGTTGCGGTTCTCGACGACGGACTCGACGCCCGTGCCGTCCCGGCCGTGGATGCCGGCGCCCAGGCAGACCACCGCGTCGTCCAGGAACAGCCAGGACTTCTTCGCGAGCAGGGTCGAGGAGAGCCCCTTGAGGTACTGGCCGACGATCCCGTAGGTGCCGTCGCCGGCCCCGCCGACCCAGCGCACGTCCGGGCGTGCCGCGCCCCAGGCGCCGCCCTCGCCGTCCGCGAGCGGCTTGCGGGACGCGGTGGTGCCCGGCAGCCGGTAGGGGTCGACGGTGGGCCAGAAGTCGTCGGTGTACTGCCCGTTGGCGAACGTGCCGCCCCACCAGTAGAGCATTCCGGAGCCGCTGTGCCAGGCCCGGAGGTTCTCGCCGTTGCCGTTCTCGTAGTAGGTGATCCGGTTCGAGGCCATGGCCACGGCGGCCGTCCAGCCCGGCCGGCGGTGCACCGCCCGGTCCATCGAGGGGAACAGCCGGTGTCCGGTCGGCTCGGCGGAGCCGGTGGGGACGCTGTCGTCGACGGTCTTGAGCCGGGCCAGCTGGGCGACGCCGAGAGCGGGACTGGACAGCACGGGGCGGTAGTAGTCGCGGGTGATCCAGCCCTTGATCATCTGGTCCCAGCGGTTCTTCTCCGCCGGGGACGCGCTCACGCCGAGGAGCGCGACGCAGGCGATGATCCCGTGGCCACGCAGATGGTCGTCCTGGTGGGTGGCGGCGGGGTCGGTCTTCTGTATCCCGCGGCTGATGGCGCGCCCGGACACCAGGTCCATGGCGAGGCCGTTGAGGACGAACGGTGCGTAGGCCTTCTCCACGGAGTCCAGGACGACCTGTCGGCCGGGGTCGGTGACCTCCCAGGGAGTGCCCTTGAGCAGGGCGAACAGCAGCGACAGCCCGCCGAGCATGACAGAGCCGTACGACCCCGCGTAGGGGACGTACAGGTGCTGGACGAAGCTGCCGTCCTGGTAGAGGCCGTCGCCCGTCGAGACGTACGGGAAGACGGGGGAGAGGGCGTCACGCGCGAGCGACAGCTTGGCGGCGTTCCCGCCCACGGCTCCCCGCAGGGCGAGGACGCGGCACAGGTCGACCCGGTTGGCGCCGGTGGAGGTGCCGCTGTAGGCGGCGACAGCGCTGTCGGGCACGAAGTGGTCGATCGCGGCGCAGTGGTCGGCGACGCGGCCGGCCCCGAGGTGCTCGTACAGCATCACGTCGATGTCGAGCAGGGCCTGCGGAGCGCCGATCTGCCAGCTGTACCAGTTGCCGTACCGGGTCTGGCCCTGGTGGTACGCCTGGTCGTGCAGGTGGTCCAGGCCGGCGAGGATCTCGTCGCGCAGCGCGCTGTTCCCGGTCAGTCCGGTGCCGGGCTGGCTGTACGCCTCGGCCAGGGTCCGCAGCCGGTTGAAGCTGCTGTTGAGGTTGCCGGAGTACGTGTACGACTCGGCGTCCGTGTCCGGTTCCGGGTCGGCATAGGGCAGATCGGGCCAGAGGGAGCCGGAGGCCGGGGACATGGTGGAGCGCAGGTTCGCGGCGGAGGTTCCCAGGGCGGCGAGCCTGCTCGCGAACGGTTCGGCCGTCGGGGAGAAACCGGTGCCGAGGATCAGGTCGCGCCACACCCCGCGCAGGGCGCCGTAGGCGTCGGCGGCCTCGCCGGCGCCCGCGGTGTCCGCCGCGGACGCGGTGCCCGCCGCGGCGACGGAGGCGGGGGCCAGGGCCGCGGCGGCGATCGCGGCGCGCAGGATTCCGCGTCGGGACGGGCGGCCCGGGTCCGACGGAGACGGTTCCGGATGCATGTGGCCACCTCTCAGGGCGAGTCTCGGGGAGGGGGGATGACGCGCGGGCGGTGGAGGGCCGTCCCAGGGCAGGCAGGGGACTACGGGACAGCAAGCGCTTTCTCCCATGGCCGGAAATGCTCCGTCAAGAGGCGTGCGCGCCCCCGTCGGGCCGCCCGTCCGGTCCCACCTCCCCTTCGTGCCCGGGGAAGAGGGCAGAGCACGCCGCGCCGTCGTCCGGTCGTCCGCCGGGGCACCCCTGCTTAGGCTGGAAAGGCCGGGGACGTCCGGAGGCGAGGTGGGTGAGCGCGTGGCGGGGTCACTCGGCCAGGGAGCGGCCACAGCGGTGGGCACCTTCCGTTACGTGGGACGCCGACGTGAGCTGGACCTGCTCATGGCGGCCGTCCGGCACCCTCCTGCGGTCGTGCTGATCGAGGGCGAGGCCGGGATCGGGAAGTCGCGGCTGGTCGGCGAGGCCGCCGCGATGCTGCGCGCGGAGGGCCTGCCGGTCCTCACCGGCTTCTGCCAGCCGTTGCGCGAGCCCTTCCCGTACGGTCCGGTGTCCGACGCGCTGACCAAGGCCGGCCCCTGGCTGCCGGACGGCGGGCTGGCCGATGCCGTCGGCGCACTGGCCCGGCTGCTTCCGGGCCTGGCGGACCGGCTTCCGCCGCCGCCCGCCGAGACGGGAGGGGAGCAGGCGGAACGGCTGCGGCTGCTCCACGGCGTGCGCGCACTCCTCGGCGCCCTCGGGCCGACCGCGCTGATCATCGAGGACATGCACTGGGTGGACGAGGCCACCCGGGATCTGCTCCTGCTGCTCGCCCGCGACCTGCCGGACCAGCTCAGCCTCGTCCTCACCTACCGCGCCGAGGACCTGCCCCCGGACGCGTCGGTGCTCGGCGCCGCGTACCGCCACCCGTCGGGCGCGAGCGGCGCGGTCATCAGGCTCGGCCCGCTCACGGAGGAGGAGGTCCGGGAGCTGGCCTCCGCCGCGCTGGGCCCGGTCGCCACCCCCGCGCTGGCGGCCGCGCTGTACGAACGGAGCGAGGGCCTGCCGCTGGTCGCCGAGGAGGATCTGCTCACGCTCGCCGAGCAGGGCGGCACGATCGACCAGCGGGAGGCGGTCCGGCGCCTCCAGGACACCGACGTGCCGAAGGGGCTGCGCGAGGCGGTCACCGAGCGGTTGGGAGCCCTGTCCGCGGCGGGCGCGGCGATCGTCGCCGCCGCGGCCGTGCTCGCCGTCCCCTCGGACGAGGCGCTGCTCGCCGCCGTCGCCGGCCTGGACGCCGAGACCGGCACCGAGGGGCTGGTCGAGGCGCTGCGCAGCTCGCTGCTCCACGAGACGGAGGACCATCGGTACGCCTTCCGGCACGTCCTCGCCCAGCAGGTCGCGTACCGGCACGTCCCGGCGCCGCGACGCGCCCGGCTGCACCGGTCGGCCGTGGCGGCGCTCCAGAAGCTGACGCCCGTCCCGCTCGTGCAGATCGCCCATCACACCCTGGCGCTCGGCGACCGCGCCGCGTGGCTGCGCCGGGCCGAGGAGGCCGCCGAGCAGGCCGCCGCCGTCGGCGACCAGGGCACGGCCGCCGCACTGCTCCACCGGATCCTGGACGAGCCCGGCCTCGACACCGACCGGCGCTCCCGGGCCGCCACCGCGCTCGCGCGGATCGCCTACAACGGCGTCGACTTCACCACCGCCGCGCAGCTGCTGCGCCGTCTGGTGGGAGACCCGCACCTGCCCGGAGCGGTCCGCGGCGAGATCCGCCTGGGGCTCGGTCTGCTGCTGCTGAACGAGGCCACCTCCCCGTCCTGGGTGCGCGAACTCGAAGTCGCGGTCGAGGAGCTGTCCGAGCGTCCCGTCACGGCCGGCCGGGGGATGCTCGCCCTCGCACTCGACGAACGGGCCGGGCCCGCGTGGTCGGCACGCTGGATGGAGCGGGCCCGGCAGGTGCTCGACGGCAGCGGGGACGAGGACTTCCAGGCCGCCTTCGACGCGACGCGCCTGACCCTGCTCAGCTGGCGCGGGGAGCGCGCCCTCTGGGACCTCCTCGACCGGCTGCCGCGGGAGGCGGACTCCCCGGCCAGGCTCTGGCAGACCGCCCGGGCGCTCCACAACGTCGCCGAGGCGGCCATCGCGAGCGGACACGACGCCCGCGCCGCCGCGCTCGTCGCGGAGAGCCGGGAGCAGGGCCGCCGGGCCGGCGCGGTGATCGTGGAGTGCTACGGGCGCGTCCTCGAATTGTGCCTGGACACGCTCGCCGGGCGCTGGGACGGTCTCGAGGCCCGCTTCGACGCCCTGATCGCCGCCTATCCGGGCATCAGCGTGCCCCATGCCGAGCGCGTGCTCTCCCTCGGCACCATGGCGTTCGCGCGAGGGCAGCGGGGCCTCGCCCTGGAGCATTTCGAGCGGGCGATGAAGTACGGGGTGCGGCAGATCGCGGTGAGCACCGAGCTGCGCGCCACCGCGGGCCTCATGTCCGTCCGGCTTGCCCAGGGAGCGGAGCAGGAGGCCTGGGCCGCCGCCGAACCCGCTCTGGCCGTGCTGCGCGGCGCCCAGTCCTGGACCAAGGCGACCGGGCTGGTCCCGGTGGCCGTCGAGGCGGCACTCGCCTGCGGCGACCGCCCCTCGGCCCGGAAACTCGTCGAGGAGGTGCGGCGGGGAGTCGAAGGCCTGGACGCACCGGCGGCGGAGGCGGAGGTCCATGTGGCCCGCGGACTCCTCGGCCTCGACGGCGACCCCGCTCGCGCGGGGGAGGAGTTCGGCGCCGCCCGGCGCGGGTGGCTGGACATCGGGCGCCCGTACGAGGCGGCGCGCGCCGCCGAACGCCAGGGCCACGCGCTGGCCACGGCCCGCGCGCCCGACGAGGCCGCGGCGCGGCTGGCGGAGGCCGTCGAGGGCTACTCCGCACTCGGGGCACAGGCCGACGTGTCCCGCTGCCGGCACCTGATGCGGGACCTCGGCCTCACCGGGCCCGGCACCCCCGGCCGCCGGGGCTACGGGGACCGCCTGTCGCCCCGCGAACGGCAGGTGGCGGAACTCCTGGCGGCCGGCGCGACCAACCAGGTCATCGCGGACACCCTGTACCTGTCGCCCCGGACCGTCGAGAACCACGTGGCCAGCGTGCTGCGCAAGCTGCGCACCACGCGCAAGGCCGTGGCGGACGCGCTCGGCGATCCCGGACCGGAGAAGTGAGCTCCGGCAGGGCCTGGCCCGGGCTTGGAGGGTGACCCCGGCCCCTGCTCGGCGGGCGTCCCCGGCCCCGGGCTCGGCGGGCGTCCCCGGCCCCGGGCTCGGCGGGCGTCCCCGGCGCCGGCTCGGAGGGCATCCCCTTTACGGTTCCCGGCGTCGCGTGCGTACCCCTAAAGACGCCGACCCGGATTGTTTCCCTCGGGCCTGGGACGGACCGTGGAGAGCGGGGGAACCGTCCGCAGTCCCGGGAGACCCGATGCCCGCCGTCCCGCACCTCCGTCCGGCCGTCCTCGCCGAGGTCCGGCCCCGCGTCCAGTCGCAGCAGCGGCCGGACCTGTCGTGCGCCCCGTGGCGGACCGCGGGATGCCTGACCGCCGCGACCGCCGCTTCGGTGCCGGTCCTGCGACGGTTCGCCTGGGGTGTGGCCGGCTGCTGGGGCCTGCCGGCCGGAACGGGCGACGCCCTGGGACTCGTGGTGAGCGAGCTCGTCGGCAACGCCGTGCGGCACAGCGGCGGCCAGGACGTCGCGTTGTTGCTCTCCGCCGACCTCTCGACCCTCGCCGTCGAGGTCAGGGACAACGGGCGGTGGCGGTCGCGGGCCGGCCGGCCCCGCCACGAGGACGAGTTCGTCTGCGGCGGACGCGGCCTGGAGATCGTCGAGGCGTACGCGCTGCGCTGCACCGTTCACGCACGGCCCACCGGTACCCATGTCATCGCGGAGCTGTCGCTGCGGGACTGACCCACCGCGCCCGGTCACACGGGCACCAGCGTGGCGGACCGGTGGGGGACGGCCGTCTTCCTCCGGTCGGCCCGGGGGCCCGCTTCCTCCGGTCGGTCCGGGGGGCCCGCCGGATCAGGCGCTCGCCCGACGCGCGCCGCCCGGCGCCCGGCCCTCCGGTCCGTCGAGAGCGGCGACGGTGTCCCGCAGCCAGGCGAGTTCGGCCTGTGAGGTCGCCCTGGCGACGAGCAGGACGCCGCTGCGGAACGGGTCGGTGATCTCCTCGGCGCGCAGCGGTCGGGCGCCCTCGTAGAAGAAGCTGGCCGGCTCGCTGAGGAAGGCCAGCCGGCGACGCAGCACCGCCGCCTGAGCGGCGGGGTCGTCGAGATGACGCAGGAACGCGAGCACGGTGAACCAGCGGTTCTCGTCGCTGATGTCCAGTTCCTCGGGTGCACGGAGCCACGCGAACAGGGCCGCGCGCCCGGCGGGCGTGAGGTGCAGGGTGTGCCGGGGGGCGGCGACGGTGCCGGGCTCCCGCTCCCTCGTGAGGAGGCCCTCGGCCTCCAGCCGCTTGATCGCCGGGTAGAGCGTGCCGTCGCTGATCGGACGGATGTGACCGGTGAGGGCGACCAGGTGGCGGCGCAACTCGTAGCCGTGCAGCGGCTGGTCGTACAGGAACCCGAGGATCGCGAGCTTGAGCATGGGGCCATGCTCCCAGATCTCCGCTCGCCCTATATCGCTTCCGAGATACCTCGATGCCGAGGTATGGTCGGAGCATCCCGCAGCGAGAACGAGGAGTCCGTCATGCGCCATGCCCCCGTGACCCCCAACGGCGACCTGATCCGCTGGATCGAGATGCCCGGCGAGGGACCGGCCCGGCTCTATCTCCACGGCCTCGGGGCCAGCTCGCCGGTGTACTGGTCCGCCGCCGCCGCGCACCCCCTGCTCACCGGCCGCCGGTCGCTGCTGCTCGACCTGCTCGGCTTCGGCATCAGCGACCGTCCGACGGACTTCTCCTACACGCTCGAGGATCACGCCGACGCCGTCGCGGCGGCGCTGACGGCCGCCGGGGTGACGGGCGCCGAGGTCGTCGGGCACAGCATGGGCGGCACGGTGGCGATCCACCTCGCCGCCCGCCACCCGCGGCTCGTCTCGCGACTCGTCCTGGTCGACGCCAACCTGGACCCCGCGCCGCCGGTTCCCGCGCAGGGCAGCAGCGCGATCCACACCGTCAGCGAGGAGGAGTTCCTCACCCACGGCTGGCAGCGCACCCGGGAGCGGGTGGGCCCGGCCTGGTGGTCGACCATGCGCCTGGCGGGGCGTGAGGCCCTGTATCGCAGTGCGGTGCACCTGGCGCGCGGCGGCGCCACCACCCCGCGGGAACTGCTGCTGGAACTGTCCGTACCGCGCACGTACCTCCACCCGGCGACGGACGCGCCGGCCGGCCGTGCGCGGCTCGTGGCGGCGGGCGTGGCCGTCAGGGCGATCCCGGACTGCGGTCACAACATCATGCTCGACAACCCCGAGGCCTTCGCACGAGCGACCGCCGACGCCCTGACCGCGGTTGCGGCGTGACCACGGCAGCCGGACCCGGCACCTGCCGGTGAACGGCCGTACGGCGCAACGCGCGCCAAGGGCCGGACCGTGCGCACTCGCACATACGTGTGCCCCTACGCTGATGCCCGTCAGGCAGCGGATGCCGACGGTTCGACGAAGAGGATGTGACACGTGACGGGGGCGAACGGCGCCGATCTGGTCGGCCAGGTTCTGGGCGGGCGATACCGCGTGACCGCGACGATCGGACGCGGTGGCATGGGCGTGGTCGCCCGGGCGGTGGACCAGCTGCTGAACCGCGAGGTCGCCGTCAAGGTGCTCCGGGCCTACACCGACGCCTCCCCGGCCGAACTCGCCGATCTGCGGGACCGGATGCGGCGGGAGGCGCAGGCCGCCGCCCGCATCCGGCACAGCGGTGTGGTCACCGTCCACGACGTGGTCGAGGAGCAGGGACTGCCGGTCATCGTCATGGAGCTCGTCGACGGGCCCTCCCTCGACGACGTGCTGGCGGAGCGCGGCACGCTGGAGCCGCGCGAAGTCGCGGCCATCGGGGCGCAGTTGATGGACGCGCTCGACGCGGCCCACCGGGCCGGGGTGCTCCACCGGGACGTCAAGCCAGGCAACGTCCTGCTCGAACGCGGGGGTTCCTCGTCCGCCGAAGGCCACGGGGGAGGGCGGGTCGTCCTCACCGACTTCGGGATCGCCAGCATGGAGACCTCCGGCGACGAGGCCGTGGCCAGGCTGACCCAGAGCGGTCAGATCGTCGGCTCCCTCGACTATCTGCCGCCGGAGCGCGCGCAAGGCCAGGTGCCGGGCGCCGCGTCGGACATCTGGGCGCTCGGCATGACGCTGTACGCGGCCGTGGAGGGCGCTTCGCCCTTCCGCCGCACGTCGGTGTGGTCCACGCTGGCCGCGATCGTCAACGAACCGCTGCCGGAGCCCCGGCGCGCCGGGCCGCTCACCCCGGTGCTGCGGGCGCTGATGGCCAAGGACCCGTCGCAACGGCCCGCCGCCGCGCAGGCGCGCGAGATGCTGGAGGCGGTGGCCAAGGGAGGGAGCGCGGACGTCGCGGCGGCACCGGCCCCCTGGCCCGCCACCCCGCCGGCCTTCGGCCCCCCTGCCACGCCGTTCGCCCCGCACGCCGCCGCCCCCTCCGCGCCGGCCGGCGCCCACGCCGCCTTTCCGCCGCCGGGAGCAGCGCAGCCGGGCATGACGTCTGGCGTGGCACCCGGAATGGCGCCTGGCATGTCTCCTGGCGTGGCAGCCGGAATGGCTCCTGGCGTGGCACATGCCATGGCGCCCGGCATGTCTCCTGGCGTGGCGCCTGCCATGGGAACGGCGCCCGGCGTGGCACCCGGTACACCCGCCGGTTCTCCCAGCCGTTCCGAGACCCTCGCCACGACGGTCCGCGCGCGGCGCCGGCGCACCCGTACCGTCGTCGCCGTGGCGGCCGCCACGGTCCTCCTCGGCGGCGGAGTCGCCTACGCCCTGATGGACACGCCGGGCGACGCGGGCGGCGACGGCCCGGACACGGCGCTTCCCACGGCGAGCACCTCCGCCGACGGCGGACTGTCCGACCCGGGCGGCCCGACCGACGGCCCGACCTCCCCGGGGGACCTGACCTCCCTCAGCCCCGGCGAGACGTCCGGCGCCCCCTCGAAGGACGACGAGGAGACGAGCCCCACGCCGACGTCCACCGCAGGAGGCGACAAGCCGGCCGCGCAGCCGTCCGACTCCCCGAAGGCCACGCCCAGTTCCACGGTGAAGGAGCCCACCCCGGTGTCGACGGCATGCACCGGCTGGGCCCACTCGAACCGCAGCGACGGCACCGGCCACGCGTCCCAGAACACCCACCTCTACACCGGGCCGTACGCGGAGTGCTCCTACGTGACCGTGATCAAGACCGGCACGAAGGTCTCCTACGAGTGCTACGTCACCAATGCCCACGCCAACAGGTGGATCTACGCCCGCATCGCCGGCACGGACACCGAAGGCTGGCTGTTCGGCGACAAGTCCACCGTGGACAGCGGCACCCTCGCCCGCTGCTGACGCCGATCCGCACGGCGCGGGAGGAGGGCCCGCCGAGCAGGAGAGGTCACGCGCGACAGTCCGCTCAGGTTCCGGAACGTGAACGAACATCAGGGAATCGCCACAGCAGCATCACACAGGCTGCGCACAGTCTTTCGAAAGCTCCGTTAGCGTTGCAGACCGCTCGAATCCGTTTGCGAACGTGACCGGGCCGCGGGCCCGTCGGGCCGGCGGCGTGTCGACCCCGAAAGACGGAGATGGACTACTGCTCGTCGTGCCGCCGGCATCTCAACGGCGCCCTGGTGTGCCCCGGATGCGGCGCATACGCCCCGGACATCGCCCCGACCACCGCCGGCGGTCGCATCGTCCCCGCCTCGGCGGCCACCACGAGGCCGGACCAGACCGCCCCGCCGGAGACCACGGAGGCAGCCACCTGGCACGACGGGCGGCCGCGCGACGAGTTCGCCGTGGGCGCCGTCCTGGAAGGGGCCTCCGGGAGCGACGCGGCAGCGGAGTTCGCGGGCGCGGCGATGGTGACCGAGGGGCGGGCGGCACGGCGCCGGCAGCGTGCTCGCTGGCGGAAGAACCAGCGCCGGGCGGTGGTCGCGACCGCCGTCGCGCTCGTGGGCGGTGGGCTGACCGTGAGCGCGATGGACCGGCAGGGCGGCGACCGGGCCCAGGCGGCCACGGCGCCGCAGGACCCGGGCGCGGGTACGGCCGGGGACCAGGACACCCCTCCTCCTTCGATACGGCCCGACGCCCAGCGTTCGTCGGCCGCACCGTCCACGTCTCGGGACGACGCGCCCGCGCCCGACCGGTCGCGCCGGCAGGACCCGGCCACGTCCCTCCGTACGACGACACCGCCGAGGACCGAGGCGTACGCCGCCCCCCGGCAGGGCTCGGAGGGGGCGGCCGGGAAGCCGCGAAGCACCTCGCCGGACGCAACCGCTCCGGCCCCCGCCCGCCCGAGCACGCCGGACACGACGGGCACGCCGGACACGCGAACGCCGGTCCCCGCCGACGCGGACGGAACCGGCGCCACCGGTCAGGAGCCGACGACCCGGCCGGACACGACGCCGGCCTCGACCTCCCCGTCGGAGATCTGCCTGCTCGTGCTGTGCCTGCCCGTCTCCTCACCCTGACGCGCCGCGCCGTCCCGAACGGGGCCGGTCGGTCGGGGCGCTCCAGGTGCCCCGGGGCCGCGGCGCCCGACCACGGCGGCCGGCCGGTCCCGTGCGTCCGCCCTGGCCGGGACCGGCCCCGCCCCGTCACGTAGAGTGGTGCCCGGGCCGTGACTGGCGCTTGAGGTGGATCACCACCGGGGAGCGGCCCGGCGGACGCGCGTACCCCGCGCGGCCGTGTCGCAGCCGTGCGCCTGGGCGAACCACCGTTGCTCGACGACGCCCAGGAGTGGCCCATGTCCACCAGCACCGCACGCCTCATGGACGGCACCGCGCTCGCCCGCCGCACGGTCGAGGAGACCGCCGCGCGCGCCGCCGAGATCACCCGCCGCACCGGCGTCACCCCCTGCCTCGCGACCGTCCTCGTCGGTGCCGACCCGGCCTCCGTCACGTACGTCAAGATGAAGCAGAACCGCTGTGCGAAGGCCGGAATCCGCTCCCGGCACGTCGAGCTGCCCGCCGAGACGACCACCGGGGAACTCGTCGCGGCCATCACCGCCCTCTCCGAGGACCCCGAGGTCCACGGCATCCTGCTGCAGCACCCGGTCGGCCCGCACATCGACGAGCGCGCCGCCTTCGAGGCCATCGCCCCGGAGAAGGACGTCGACGGCGTCACCATGGCCTCCTTCGCCGCCATGGGCTTCGGCCTCCCCGGCTTCGAGTCCTGCACTCCCGGCGGCATCATGCGGCTGCTCGACGCGTACGACGTCGAGCTCAGCGGCAAGCGGGCCGTGGTCGTCGGCCGCAGCGCCATCCTCGGCAAGCCGGCCGGCCTGCTGCTCCTGGGCCGCGACGCCACCGTCACCTACTGCCACTCCCGCACCACCGACCTCTCCGCCGCGATCCGCGAGGCCGACATCCTGGTCGCCGCCGTCGGCAAGCCCCGGTTCATCAAGGGTGAGGACATCAAGCCCGGCGCCGTCGTCATCGACGCCGGCTACAACCCCGGCAACGTCGGTGACGTCGACTTCGAGAGCGTCGCCGAGCGCGCCTCGCTCATCACCCCGGTCCCCGGCGGCGTCGGCCCGATGACCATCGCCGTGCTGCTCGAGCAGACCGTCCGGGCGGCCGAGCGCCGGCTGGGTCTGTAGGCAGCCGTGCGCCGGGCTCCGGATCTCGTACCAGCCGCGGGATTGTCACGGTTCTGTACGAGCGGAGCCCAACTCACCGGTATCGCTCGCCACATGGGCGCAGGCGGGTGACCCTGAATCCCATGCTCCGCCCGCCGACGGTATCCCCGTCCCGCGATGCCCGGCCACCGAGACGGCCGGGCGTCGTCGTCCTGCCGGTCGCCGCACTCGCCGCGATCCTCGCCCTGTCCGTCGCCGTCACCGCACGCGGCGGTGACGGTACGGGCGACACCGACGCGCGCGCCACGCCGTCCGTCCCGGCCGTCACCGGATCCGACACGCCGGACGGCTCCGCTGACGGGGCGCCGGGTGACGGGGCCTCGGGCACCCGGGGGCTGCAGCCCTCCGCCCAGGGCGAGAACGCCTCACCACTGCCCACGGACGCCGCCCGCCGCACCACGCGACCCCGCACGGACCGGGGCCGCACGGACGCGCCCTCCGCCGGCTCGTCCACCGCCGGCACCGCCCGGCCGGGCACCACGCGCCCCCAGCCCCGGCCGACGGCGACCCGCCGCGCCCCGGCGACGTACGCCCGCACCCCGTACGACGAGCTGCGCGTCGGCGACTGCTTCGACATCGCCCGCGACGCGCCCGGCACCGTCGTCCGACGCCGCTGCGACACGCCGCACGACGCCGAGCTCGTCGCCCGGCTCCGCCTCGCCGGCGACTTCGCCGACGACGGGGCCGTACGGGACGCGGCGGCCGCCCTGTGCCGGGGGCCGCTGCGTGCGAAGGCCGCGGAACAGCCGCTGGGCACCCGCTGGACGACCTTCGTCCAGTACCCGTACCGCACCAGCTACCTGCTCGGCACGGACACGGTCGCGTGCAGCCTGGCCGTCCCGTCCAACACGACCAGGAAGCTGACCGCGCCGTTGCAGTGACCCCGCGCCGTACACGCCGCGGCCCGCCGCGCCCACGACACCCCGCGCTTCCGCGGCCGCCTGCTCTCCTACGTCGCCGCCGACCGCGCCCGCGGATGAGACGCTACTGCACCTCGTGGCCAGGGCGGCCGACCGGCCGGTCACCCTGGGCGCGACCCACCTGTGGCTGACGGACTCACTGGCCCACTCCGTACGACAAGAGCGCGACGACCGGTGAGGCGCCGCCCCCTCCCGGCCCCGGCCGGAGCGGTCCCACCGGCCCGGCCCGCGAGCGACCGCACAGGGCCGGCGGCGACATGCCGCGAAAAGCGACCCGTCGGGGCCGCGCCGGCGTCGGGCGCGGCCCGGCGTCCCGAGCCGCAGGCGAGCCCGTGCCTTGGCCCGGCGTCCGGAGACGCGCCCGAGCCTGTGCCTTGGCCCGGCGTCCCGAGCCGCACCCGAGCCCGTGCCTTGGCCCGGCGTCCGGAGGCGCGCCCGAGCCCGGTGCCGCGGCCTGGCGGCCCGAGCCGCGCCAGCCCACGTGCCTTGGCCCGGCAACCCGTGCCTTGGCCCGGCGACCCGGGCCGCGCCCGCCCCCGTGTCGCAACCCGGCGACCCGGCCGCGCCCGCCCCCGTGCCGCAACCCGGCCCCTCCTACCGTGCCACCCGCAACGCCCCCGCCAGCGCCGCCGCCGGGTCCTGCTCCGGAGGGCCCGCCGGGGTCCAGCGGTCGTCTTCCCTGCGGTACGGCCACCAGTGACCGTCCTGGCCGAGGCGGAGTTGGGTGTCCGTGCCGACCACCGTCCAGTGGGTGGGGGCGGTCGGGTGGAGGGTGGGGCGGTCGTCCTCCTCCCAGGACTCCGCCAGCCGGGCCTCCGCGCGGCGGAGGGTCTCGGGAGTCGGTGTCCAGTCCTCCTCCAGGACCGCCAGAGCGGGCGGACCGCCCAGGTGCCAGGCCCGTACGGCGAGCTCGAGCCCGGCACGGGTGCGCCCGGAACCCTCGGCGAGGCGGGTCGCGATCCACGGGGCGGGCGCCCCGGCGGCGAGCCGTGCCGCGTCCTGAGCGACCGTCAGCGGCGCCTCGCCCGGGGCGACGGCGCCCGACAGGAGCCGGTGGGCCCGGGCGGCGGCGTCCGCGGCGAGGAACTCCAGGGCCGTCGGGTCGATCCCCGGCTCCGGATCCGTCTCCGTGTCGAGCGACGGCGGCTCGCCCGGGGCCGCGGCCGGGACCGGCGGGGCGGGCAGCGGCGGCAGGATGTCCCGTGCGGCGAAGGCCTCCGCGGCCGACACGCCCGAGCCGGTCCCGGCGGCGGTGCCGGGGCGCGGCACGCCGTGGACCTCCTGGACGCCCGACGCGCCCACCCCACCCGCCGCGCGCCCCGCGCTGCGCTCCTGCAGGGCCTCGACGACCGCCCGCTCCCCGCGCCCCCGCATCAGCAGCAGCACGAACGGGTCCTCGTCCAGGAGCCGCGCCACCTGGTAGCACAGGGCCGCCGTATGGGGGCAGTGGTCCCAGGCCTCGCAGCCGCACTCCGGCTCCAGATCGCCGATGCCCGGAAGGAGTTCCAGCCCGGCCGCCGCCGCGTCCTCCACGAGGTGCGGCGGCATCTCCCGGTCGAGGAGGGCCGCGATGTGGCCGGCGCTGTCGACCGCGAGGTCCACCAGCCGGTCCCATTCCTCCTCGGACAGCTCCTGCAGCAGTACGTCGCTGCGGTGGGCCGTGCCGTCCCGGTCCCGGACCACGGCGGTGATCCGGCCCGGCCGTACCGACACCGCGCCGACCGCCCCGGCCCGCGCGTGTCGCCGGCCGGCCTTCAGCTGCTGGGCGTCGAGCGCCGTGTCCTCGAGCGCCTTGAGCCACGCCCGGCCCCACCAGGTCCGCGCGAAGGCCCCGCCGCCCACCGGCGGCAGCGCCGCGAAGGTCCGCTCGTCGGCGGCCCCGTCCGCGGAGTCCTGCGCCGTGGCACCGTTCCCGTACCCGCTCATCGTCCGTCCTCCCCGCGCAGTCGCACCAGCTCGGCCAGCTCGGCGTCGGTCAGTTCCGTGAGGGCGGCCTCGCCGGTGCCCAGCACCGAGTCGGCAAGCGCCCGCTTGCGTTCCAGCATGTCCGCGATCCGGTCCTCGATCGTGCCCTCGGCGACGAGCCGGTGGACCTGCACCGGCTGCGTCTGCCCGATCCGGTACGCCCGGTCGGTGGCCTGCGCCTCGACGGCCGGGTTCCACCAGCGGTCGTAGTGGACGACGTGCCCCGCCCGGGTGAGGTTGAGCCCGGTGCCGGCCGCCTTCAACGAGAGCAGGAAGACGGGCACCTCGCCGTCCTGGAAGCGGGCGACCATGGCCTCCCGCTCGGTCACCGGCGTGCCGCCGTGCAGGAACTGGGTCGGCACGCCCCGGGCCGCCAGATGCTCCTCCAACAGGCGGGCCATGCCCACGTACTGCGTGAAGACGAGGACGCTCGCCTCCTCCGCGAGGATCGTGTCGAGGAGCTCGTCGAGCAGCTCCAGCTTGCCCGAGCGGCCGGCGATCCGCGGTCGCTCCTCCTTCAGGTACTGCGCCGGGTGGTTGCAGATCTGCTTCAGCCCGGTGAGCAGTTTGACCACCAGACCGCGCCGCTCCATCCCGTCGGCCTCGGCGATGGCGGTGAGCGTCTCGCGCACCACCGCCTCGTACAGGCCCGCCTGCTCCTTCGTGAGCGCGACGGCGTGGTCGGTCTCGGTCTTCGGCGGCAGTTCGGGCGCGATGCCCGGATCCGACTTGCGCCGCCGGAGCAGGAACGGCCGGACGAGCGCGGCGAGTCGCGCCGCCGCGCCCGGATCGCCGCCGCCCTCGACGGCGGAGGCGTACCGCGTTCGGAACGCGCCGAGCCCGCCCAGCAGACCCGGGGTCGTCCAGTCGAGGATCGCCCACAGCTCAGACAGGTTGTTCTCGACGGGCGTTCCCGAGAGCGCCACCCGCGCCTTCGAGCCGATCGTGCGCAGCGCACGCGCCGTCGCCGAGTACGGGTTCTTCACGTGCTGGGCCTCGTCGGCGACGACCAGTCCCCACGGCACCTCGGCCAGCCGGGCGGCGTCCAGCCGCATCGTGCCGTACGTGGTGAGGACGAAGCCGCTGTCGGCGAGCGGGTCGTCCCCGCCCCCGCCGGCGGCGAGACCGTCCAGCGTGCGTGACCCGCCGTGGAAGCGCCGGACCGGTGTGCCGGGCGCGAACCTCTCGATCTCGCGCTGCCAGTTGCCCATCAGCGAGGTGGGGCAGACCACGAGGGTGGGCCCGGCCGTCGTGGGGTCGCCCTGCCGGTGGAGGTGGAGCGCGATCAGCGTGATCGTCTTGCCCAGGCCCATGTCGTCGGCGAGACAGCCGCCGAGTCCGAGCGAGGTCATGCGGTGCAGCCAGCCGAGGCCGCGCAGCTGGTAGTCGCGCAGGGTCGCGGCCAGCGCGGCGGGCTGGGCGATCTCCCGCTCGCCCCCCTCGGGGTCGGCGAGTCGCGCCCGCAGCCGCTCCAGCCAGCCGGTCGCCTGGACCTCGACGGGGCGGCCGTCGACCTCGGTGGTGCCGGTGAGGACGGCGCCGAGCGCGTCGACCGGGTGGAGGGCGCGGTCCCTCCGCTCCCGGGCGCGGCGCAGGTCCTCCGGGTCGACCAGCACCCACTGGTCGCGCAGGCGGACGAGCGGGCGCCCGGCCTCGGCGAGCCGGTCGAGTTCGGCCCGCGTGAGTTCCTCGTCGCCGATCGCGAAACGCCAGTTGAAGGCGAGCAGGGCGTCGGCGGACAGGAAGGAGGGCAGGGCGTCACGCCGGTCGCCCGAGCCCGAGCCCGAGTCGGAAGCCGAGGCGGGGTCGGCGTCCGAGCCGGAACCGGAGGCGAAAGCGGAGGCGAGAACGGAACCGGAACCGGAACCGGACCTGGAACCGACCCCGGAAACGCCTTCGTCGAGCGGCCCGATCACCGCGCGGGCGGTGAGCCGGTGGGCGAGCTCGCGCGGCCAGTGCACACGGACGCCGCTCGCGGCGAGCGCACGGGCCGCCGGACCGAGGAGTTCCGCGACCTCCTCGTCCGCCAGGTCGACGGCGTCGGGCACGGCGGCCCTGAGCAGCGGGGACAGCGGTGGCCACGCCCGCGCCGCCCGGCGCAGCGCGAGCAGCGCGTCCATCCGGGCCCGCGCGCCGAAGGCGGCCCCGGCCGGCGTCGTACCCGCCCAGACCTCGGCCGCGTCGGCGACCAGGGCCGGGTCGGCCAGGTCGTGCATCTGGAGGACGGCGCGGAAGGAAGGGGCGGACGCGTCGGCGTCGTGGGGATCGACGGCCCCTCCTCGGCCGCCGCCCTCCGTGTCGCCGGAGGTCCCACCGGACACCAGCTCCAGGCGCAGCGACAGCCGCACCCCCGCGTCGTGTCCGGCCGCCACGTCCGCCGCCCAGGCCCGCTGGTGCGGGAGGGCCTGCGGCTCGTGGTGCTCGTCGGCGGCGAAGGCGGGCCCGCCCGCCGCCAGCGGGGCGGCCGGAGTGCGGGGCAGGGTGTCGGCGACGGCGTCGGCGAACGCCCGTAGCAGGCCCTCGGGTTCGGGCAGCAGCGGGCCGCCGTCCTCCGCCGTCCCGGACAGCGGTACGGCATGGGCCGACGGCGGCATGGAGGCGGCGAGGTCCCGCAGCGCGGACAGGTCGTCCGGGCCGAGCGGCCCGGCCCGCCAGGCGTCGAGATCGCTCGCGGTGACGCCGGGCAGGAGCAGGCCGCGGGCGACGAGGTCGAGCGAGAACAGCGAGGCCGCGCCCCAGAAGGCCGCCGAGGGCGAGGCGTTCTCGTCGAACCGGGCACGGGCGAGGACCGGCAGCGCCTCCCGTACCGAGAGCAGGAGCGCGGGCACGGTGGTGACCCGGACGTCGTCGCCGACGACCGTCAGAGGGGCGAGGGCTTCGCCCTCGGCGGGCGGGGTGACGGGCGAGGCGTCGAGGGCGGCGACAGGGGAGGTGGAGGACCCGCCCTCATGAGACCCGTCGGAGGACCAGAAGGCGATCAGGCCCGCGCGGGGCGGATCGGCGGGCAGGAAGAGGGCGGAACAGCGGGCGAGTTCATCGGGGCGGGGGAGCGAGGGCGAGGACGAGGGCGACTGCGACGGAGACTGCGACAACGCATTCCTCAAATTTGACTACTGGGCCGAGCGGCCGAGAGTACCTGAAGACATCCCGTCACGCGCACAGGGCGGAGGTGATCCACGTCACGTGCCTCCGCAGGGGGCCGGCGAGGGGTAGGGGAGACCCCACCCTCACCCCCGGGGCGCCCCCCGAGCGGGTCGGGGTGGTGCCGCCATGGTCCCGGGTGATCTCCGATCCGTACGTTTCAGGAAGCCGGCGCGGCCCGAGCGACGGCCTCTTCCACGGACACCTCCAAGGACCCGGAGACCGCCATGCCCCAGGCCACCGCGACTCGCACCGACACGCCCACCGTGACGCTCCCCGCGCCTCCTGCCCCGGCCGACCCGAGCGGGCATCCGAGCAGGCATCCGAGCGGACATCCGAGCGGGCATCCGACCGGACGCCCGGGCGGGCACGCGCGCCCCACCGGCCCTCAAGGCAGGGGCAAAGCAAGCGAGTTCGCTCCCCTCCTGCGCCTGATCAAGGAACAGGGACTCCTCGAACGGCGCCCCGGCTGGTACGCCCGCGGCATCGTCGCCAACCTCCTCGGCCTCGCCGCCGTGTTCACCGCCCTCGCGCTCATCGGCCCGTCCTGGTGGGCCCTGCCGCTCGCGCTCCCGCTCGCCCTGTTCTCCGCCCGCGTCGCCTTCGTGGGCCACGACGCCGGCCACGCCCAGATCACCGGCCACCGCGGGCTCGGCCGGATCATCCAGCTCGTGCACGCCAACCTGCTCCTGGGCATGAGCCGTGAGTGGTGGAACGACAAGCACAACCGCCACCACGCCAACCCCAACCACCTCGACAAGGACCCGGACGTCGCCGCCGACGTCCTCGTCTTCGCCGCCCACCAGACCACCGACCGCACCGGACTGCGCCGTTGGCTGACCCGCCACCAGGCCTGGCTCTTCTTCCCGCTCACCACCCTGGAGGGCATCGCACTCAAGGTGTACGGAGTCCAGGCCCTGATCTCCTCGACCGGCCCCTACCGCACCCGTCGCGAACGCCTCGTCGAGGGCGCCCTGCTCCTCACCCACATCGCCGGCTACGCGGCCCTGCTCCTGACCCTGCTGACGCCGCTCCAGGCCCTCGTCTTCGCGCTGCTCCACCAGATGCTGCTCGGCGTCCACCTGGGCATGGCCTTCGCACCCAACCACAAGGGCATGGAGACGCCCGACGCCCACCCGGACGGCGACTCCTGGGGCCACCTGCGGCGCCAGGTCCTGACCTCCCGCAACATCCGCGGCGGGGCCCTCACCGACTGGTTCCTCGGCGGACTCAACTACCAGGTCGAGCACCACCTCTTCCCCAGCATGCCCCGTCCCCACCTCCGCCTCGCCCAGCCCGCGGTACGCGCGCACTGCCAGGCGCTCGGCATCCCGTACACCGAGACCGGTTTCGTCGACTCCTACCGTCAGGCGCTCGGCCACCTGCACGAGGTGGGGGCCCCGCTGCGCGCCGAGGGCGTCGCGTAGGGTCGAGGCGCACGGGGCCTCGCGGAGAGGTCACCGCGGGAGAAGAGGAGCTCCACCTCATGAGTGCAGGCACGACCGCAGGCACCGTCACCACGGTCAGCAGCAACGGCGTCTACTCGTTCACCAAGCCCAACCGGGAGAGCATCACGCTCCTGGCCGGCCTGGGCGTGGAGGGCGACGTGCACGCGGGAGTCACCGTCAAGCACCGTTCCCGGGTGGCCAAGGACCCGACCGTGCCCAATCTGCGCCAGGTCCACCTGATCCACGCGGAGCTCTTCGACGACGTGGCCGGCGCTGGCTTCGAGGTCGCCCCCGGCGACCTCGGCGAGAACGTCACCACCCGCGGCATCGACCTGCTCGGCCTGCCGACCGGCACCCTGCTGCACCTCGGCGCCGAGGCCGTCGTGGAGGTCACCGGCCTGCGCAACCCCTGCGCCCAGATCGACAACTACCGGCACGGACTGCTGAAGCAGGTCCTCGGCCGCGACGAGAACGGGCAGGTCGTCCGCAAGGCGGGGATCATGTCCGTCGTGCTGACCGGCGGGGAGGTGCGGCCCGGCGACCCGATCCGGGTCGAGCTGCCGGCGGAGCCGCACCGCCCCCTGGAGATGGTCTGACGCCCACCTCGCCTTCCCTGCCGGAAACCCGGGCGCTCCGACCGCGCCTCAGCGCAACGCGCAGGAATTGACCACGTCACCGCCCGCGGGCCGCGCGATCAGCCGGTCCTCGGGCGGCCTGACGTCCGCCTCCACCCACCGCGTCAGGGCGGTGAACGCCGAGCGGTAGCAGGGCAGGATCGGCCGCAGCCGGTCCGGGTAGGTGTCGTACAGACCGTCGGTGTGCGTCCCGTCCTGCACGGTGTAGTAGCGGTGCAGCGCACCCCGCCCGCGGGCGTCGATCATCCGCGCGTACACGTCCGAGTCGGTCGCGATCGGCAGCAGCGTGTCCAGATCGCCGTGCAGGGTGATCAGCGGCTTCCCGATCCGGCCGGTGAGCGCGACCTTCGCCACCGCCTTCCGCACGGAGGCCGGGCGCGTCGCGTAGTCGTACGAGGCGTCCGAGGCGCACGGCGCGAGGATCTGCTCGACCGTCGCGCCGGCGGTGGTGCCGGGGCAGGCGGGGTCGTACGAGGGGTCGAACTCGGCCCGGAAGATCTTCTGCGTCAACCCCCAGTAGGCCTTGTCGTGGTACGGCCACAGGAAACGCGAGCCGGGCGCGAAGCCGGCCCGGATCAGGTCCTCGTCGCCGGCCGTCCCGAAATGGCGGGCGACGGTGACCGGCAGGCCGGTGAGCAGGTTGGGGCCGCGCGTGGTCCACAGGACGCCCTCCCAGTCCACGCCGCCGTCGTACAGCTCGGGCCGGTTCTCCAGCTGCCAGCGGGTCAGATAGCCGGCGTTGGAGATGCCCGTCATGTACGTGCGCCGGGGGCCCGAGCCGTACCGCTGCCGCACGGCCTTCTTGGCGGCCTTCGTCAGCTCGGTCACCCGGCGGTTCCACTCCGCCACGGCGTCGCCGGGCGCCCGCCCGTCCGTGAAGAAGTCGGGCCCGGTGTTGCCCTTGTCCGTGGCCGCGTACGCGAAGCCCTGCGCGAGCACCTGGTCGGAGATCAGGGTGTCCGTGGAGTACTGGCGGCGCGTGCCCGGCGCGCCCGTCACGACCAGGCCGCCGTTCCAGTGGTCGGGCAGCCGGATCACGAACTGGGCGTCGTGGGCCCAGCCGTGGGTGCCGTTGAGCCGGGAGTCGTCCGGGAAATAGCCGTCGACCTGGACGCCCGGCACCCCTGAGGGGTTGACCGTGCCCTTCGCCGAGAGCCCCGCCTGGTCGGCCATGTCCGTGTACGGGGTGCCGGCCAGCCCCGCCGTGGTCAGATCGGCCAGACAGGCGGTCTCCTGGTGCTCCGCGCCCGGTACGTCGAGCCGGTGCTGCCGGGCGCAGTGGCCGGGCTCGCGCGCCCCGGCGGGCGCGGCGGGGCCGAGGACGGTGAGCCCCGTCAGGAATACGGCGAGCAGGGGAACGCCTCGGGACAGGCGCATGGCGGGCCTCCGATGGGACGACGGTACGGACGCGGGGTGCGCGCCGAGAGGCGCGCCGCCACATCCTGCGGGCGTCCCGATCAGCGGACCATGGGCCCGCGCCACACCTCCGACGCCCTCGTCGTGTGGGACGCGCTCAGCTGGGACGGACCGCCATCGCGTCCAGCGCCTCCAGGAGCGCCGGCAGCTTCGGACCGCGGGTCACCGGGAGGACCTCGTGCGGCTCCTCGTCCAGGAGCACGAAGGCCATGTCGTCGGTGCGCGCGACGAGCGACCAGCCGGGGCCGTCGGCCCGCAGCATCCGCGCCTCGCCCCCGGCGAAGCTCGATCGCACCCGCCCCACGGGCGGCGCCTCCTCCAGATACCCGCTCAGCTCGTGGAGCGCCCGGCGAACGCCGGTGTAGGGGACCGGTGCGGGTGCGGGTGCGGAGGCAGAGGCGGGGCCGCCGGGGCTTTCCGTTCCCGGGCCGCCCGAGCCCGCGGAGGGGACGCTCTCCGCGGCCGGCCCCTCAGGGGCCACGGCCTCCGAGCCCGCGCCGTCCGGGGTCCCGCCGTCCTCCGGCTCGTCCATCCGGGACCGCCACGCGGACCACTGGAGCGCCACCATGTCCGCGCCCAGGCGCCGCTGGGCCGGTCCCCACCGCTCGCCGTCGGGCGGCGACAGCGGGGCCGGATCGCCCTCCTCCGGCTCGGGGTCGTGGGGCGCCGGCAGGCCGGGCGCGGCCGTGGCGACGGCGAGCGGCCAGCCGGGCAGCGCGGCCACGACCGACCGCTCGTCGGGGGACAGGTCGTACTCCATCCCGCAGTCCCAGGAGGCGATCGCCACCGCGACCAGCGACACGTCGTCGACGACGACCGTCCACCGCGCGCCCTGGCCGTCCTGGCCGAGCACCAGCCCGTACCCCTCCGCATACGGCTCGAGGTGCAGGGCCGCGCACGCCGCCGGGTAGTCGTCGCCGAGCACGGTCGGGAACTGTGCGGGCGTGAGCAGCGCGGCCGTCAGCACGTACAGCGCGTCGTCGTCACCGTCGCCGTGTCCCGCGCCGGTCGCGGCGGGTTCCGGTTCACCCACGTCAGCCTCCCCATCTGGTCGTCGGCGCACCCTAACCAGTGAGTAACCCGCCCGTCGAGAGCTGTCACGGGAACATCCCGACGCGCGGGACGGCGGTGGGGGCGCGGGCCGGCGCTGCGGGCCGGCGGCCCGGCCGGTGCAGCAGGTGGCGGCGCGGACGGTGGGGCGGACCGTGGGGCGGCCGGTCGGGCGGGCGCCGGGGAGATCGTCGGAGTGGCGGAACCGTCACTCCGTACGGCGTACGGCCAGCGCGAGGAAGCGGTCGTCCTCGTCGGTGTAGGCGGTCAGCTCCCAGCCCGAACCGGCCAGGAGGGGCCGGAGATTGGGCTCGGCCCGCAGGTCGTCGTCGGTGAGCCGCCGTCCGTGGCGCGCGGCGAGCGCGGCGCGTCCGATCGGGTGGAAGAGGGCGAGCCGCCCGCCCGGCCGTGTCACGCGGGCCAGCTCCCGCAGACCGCGGGCCGGGTCCGCGAGGTGCGAGACGAGCCCCGCGCCGAAGACCGCGTCGAGCGCCCCGTCCCGCAGTGGCAGCCGGGCGACGTCCGCGAGCAGCAGCGCGCCGGACCGGTCGCGTCCGGCCTTCGCCGCCTCGGCCAGCATCTCGGGGGTCAGGTCCGCGCCGATCACCGTGCCGCGCGGACCCACCGCGGCGCGCAGCGGCGGCAGCGCCCGGCCGGTGCCGCAGCCCGCGTCGAGCACGGCGGCGCCGGGCCGCAGGCCGAGCTCGGCCACGGCGGCCGCGTAGGCGGGGCCGTCGTCCGGGAACCGGGAGTCCCAGCGCGCGGCGCGGGCGCCGAAGAACTCCCGTACCTGTGTGGGGTCATCGCTCATGTGTCCCATGATCCCTCAGGCGCGCGTCACCCACAGGCGTGAGTCACCGGGATCGGGCTCCTCGGAAATCCCTCGGGCGTGTGAACGTTCTGTGCGCTCGTTCGAGCCCGCCGCGATCGTTCGGGAAATCTCTCTGTCATATTCCATCAGCTTTCGAAATGCGCCCCCGGTGCGCCCCCCGGGGCCCACTAGCGTCCCGGAGCCATGGGACACCTGGACCACGCCAGCTACGGCTGGCTGACACCCGTGCTGTCGTACGCGATGGCCTGCATCGGCGCCGCCCTCGGACTGCGCTGCACCGTACGCGCCCTCGACGCGACCGGACGGTCACGGCGCAACTGGCTGCTCACCGCCGCCTCCGCCATCGGCACCGGCATCTGGACGATGCACTTCGTCGCGATGCTCGGTTTCGGCGTGACCGGCACCGACATCCGCTACGACGTGCCCCTCACCCTCCTCAGCCTCCTCGTCGCCATGGGGGTGGTGGGCGTCGGCGTGTTCGCCGTCGGACACGGCCGCGACCGGGTCCGGTCGCTCCTGATCGGCGGCCTGACGACGGGGGTCGGCGTGGCGAGCATGCACTACATGGGCATGGCGGCGCTGCGACTGCACGGGCAGGTGCGCTACGACCCCGCGCTCGTCGCCCTCTCCGTCGTCATCGCGGTCGTCGCCGCGACGGCTGCCCTCTGGGCGGCCCTCAACATCCACGCGCCGGCGGCCGTCGCCCTCGCCTCCCTCGTCATGGGCGCGGCGGTCAGCAGCATGCACTACACGGGCATGTTCGCCGTACGGGTCGAGGTCGCGCCCTCCGCGGCCGAGCTTCCCGGGGCGACGGTCATGCAGTTCATCTTCCCGCTCGCCGTCGGCCTCGGCTCGTACCTCTTCATCACCTCCGCGTTCGTCGCCCTCTCGCCCACGGCGAGCGAGCGCGCCGCCTACGCCTCGGCCGGGCGCCTGACGGAGCCCGACGAGCGGGCGGTGGACGTCGCACCGCCCGGCTTCCGGCCGGACGAGACGCCACCCCGCCCGCGGGAGACCGCCGCCACGTCCGCTGCCTTCGCCCATCCGGCGGGACCGGTCCATGGCGCTTCGGACGCGTGAGGGGGCCGGGGAGGTGTGGGGGTCGGCTCCGGCGGGCCGGGGAGGTGTGGGGGTGCCCCTCTCGCCCTCCCCGTCCGCCCGGTGCCCCGCCCACCACCCGCCGTCTCCCGTCCGTCCCGCCGCGACTCGCAGGTCGCCCCGTCCGATCGGCCGTCTCAGCCGGTCCCTGCCGTCTTAGCCGCCCCCTGCCCTCCGTTGCCGGTCCCTGCCGGCCCGCCGGTACGGAGCCGGGCTCGCCGACCGTCGTCGCGTACCACCCCGCCGTAAGCCCCAGCACCAGCGGACCCCGCCCGCTCTGACCGGGTCCGTGAACGAAGGAACGAGGAGGCCATGCGAACTCCCCGCAGGACCCCGGAGGCCGAGGCCTCCGCGCAGCCGCCCACGGCGGCCCGCGGGCGCCGGGCGCACGCCGGGCGGCCCGCCGACGAAACGGCACCGCACGAACGGCCTGCCGAGTCCGCGCCGGGCGTGCCCACGTCGGGCGTGCCCACATCGGGCGAGGGGGCTGGCGGCCGACCGGCCGCGGGCCGCCCGGGCCCCGAGGGGCTCCCTCCTGAGCCGCCGTCCGCCCGCCGTGACGCTGGTCATGAACCGGTGACGCGTCTCGGGGGCCGGAGCCGAGGCCTGGGCCTGCGCCCCCGTACCGTCCGGGCCAAGATCGTCTCGTTGCTCATGGTCCCGGTCGTGTCCCTGCTCGCCCTGTGGGGCTTCGCCACGGTCACCACGGCCCAGGACATCGCCCGGCTCCGGCTGCTGCAGTCCGTGGACACCGACGTCCGGCAGCCCGTCGTCCTCGCGATCGTCGCTCTCCAGGACGAACGCCGTGCCGCCGTGCGCCAGGCGGCCGCTCCCGGCAGCGGGCGCGCCGCCGAGCTCAAGGACCGGGTGCGGACGACGGACGCCGCCGTCGCCCGGCTGAGGCTCGACGAGCGGCACACCGTCGGCGACAGCGGCAACCTCCCCGTCGACGTGTCGACGCGGGTCGCCGACTTCGCCGGCAAGGCCGAGGGCCTGGGCCGGCTGCGCACCGCGGCCGTGGAGGGCCGCGCCGACGGAGACCAGATCTACGACGCGTACACCGCCGCCATCTCCGCCGGCTTCGCCGTCGGCGGCGCCCTCTCCGGCATCGAGGACACCGGCTCCGGCGCCGAGGCCCGCGTCCTGCTCGAACTGGCCCGCGCGGGGGAGATGCTCGCCCGCGAGGACGCGCTGCTCGGGGCCGCGCACCTCACCGGACAGCTGAACGCCGAACACCTCCGGGAGTTCGGCGGCGCCGTCGAGGCCCGGCGGACCCTGGTCGAGTCCGCCACCGCGGACCTGCCCGCGCCCCAGCGGGCCGCATGGCACGACGTGACCGCCCAGCCCGCCTACCGGCAGCTGGAGAACGCCGAGGAGCGGGTGCGTGCCGCCGAGCCGGGACGGCGCGCCGCCCAAGCCGCCCCCTCCGGCGAGTGGGACGCCGCCCACACCACCGTGAGCGAGGGCATCACCGGCGTCGCGAAGGCCGCCCGCGCCAATGCCGCCAACCGGTACGACCCCTTCGGCGGGGGCGCGTTCAGCGCGGGCGGCGCCGCCGTCGTCCTCGGACTCGCGGCCGTCGCCGCCTCCCTCGTGATCTCGGTCCGCATCGGCCGCGGCCTGGTCGTCGAGCTCGTCAGCCTCCGCAACGGCGCTCTGGAGATCGCCCGCCGCAAACTTCCCGCCGCCATGCGCCGGCTGCGGGCCGGCGAGGAGATCGACGTACAGGCCGAGGCCCCGCCCGGACCCGCTCCGGAGGACGAGATCGGTCAGGTCGGCGAGGCGCTGACGACCGTCCACCGGGCCGCGCTCTCGGCCGCCGTTGAACGCGCCGAACTCGCCAGCGGCATCTCCGGCGTCTTCGTCAACCTCGCCCGCCGCAGTCAGGTCCTGGTGCACCGGCAGCTGAACCTGCTCGACAGCATGGAGCGGCGCGCCGACGACCCGAACGAACTCGGCGACCTCTTCCGGCTCGACCACCTCACGACCCGCATGCGCCGGCACGCCGAGAGCCTCATCATCCTCTCGGGCGCCGCCCCCGGCCGCGCCTGGCGCATGCCTGTCCCGCTCACCAACGTCGTCCGGGCCGCCGTTTCCGAAATCGAGGACTACGCGCGCGTGGAGCTGCGCCCGCTCCCCGATGCCGCCGTCGTCGGCGGCGCCGTCGCCGACCTCACCCACCTCCTCGCCGAACTCATCGAGAACGCCGCCCAGTTCTCCCCGCCGCACACCAAGGTGCGCGTCAGCGGCGAACCCGTCGGCAACGGCTACGCCCTGGAGATCGAGGACCGCGGCCTCGGCATGGGCAAGGAAAGCCTCGCCGAGGCCAACGCCCGCATCGCCCAGTCCGAGGCGCTCGACCTGTTCGACAGCGACCGGCTCGGCCTGTTCGTCGTCAGCCGCCTCTCCTCGCGGCACGACGTCAAGGTGCACCTGCGCACCTCGCCCTACGGCGGCACCACCGCCGTCGTGCTGCTCCCCACCGACCTGCTGCAGGGCGCCCTCCCGCCCGGCCGGACCGCCGCACACGCCTCCGCTGCTGCTTCCGCCCCGGCCCACGCCGACCCCGCGGGGCGGACCACCGCGCCTGTACGCGTACCCGTACCCGGGGGAGCATCCGTGCCCGGCCCACGCCCTGCACCGGTTTCCGCAGGAGCATCCGCATCCGCGACCGCGGCGGGCGAACCCGGCCCCGGCGCTCCGCGACCGCCCCGCGTCCCCGCCCTCGCGGCGCCCTCGGAGCCGGACCGCCCTCCGGCCGCCGTCACCGACCTGCGCCGGCGCGCCACGCGCACGCTGCCCCCGGCCTCCCCGACCCTGCCTACGGCGCCCCCTGGCGCACCCTCCACGGGGCCGGCCGTGCCCCCCGCAGCCGGCGTACCAGCCGGATCCACCAGATCTGCCGGTCCTGCCGAATCCACCGGACGTACGGGACCTGCGGGACCCACGGGGCCTGCGGGATCTCCCGTAACCGCCGGATATTCCACGGGACCTGGTGCGCCCGGGGAGGGCGCAGGCGCTGAACTGCCGCGGCGGATACGGCAGGCCAGCCTCGTGCCGCAACTGCGTGAGGCGCCCGAGCCCGGCCCGTACGCCACTCCGGCCGTCCCCGACGGCGCGACCGGACGTACCCCGGAGCAGGTCAGGGACCGGATGTCCGCCTACCGCGAGGGCTGGCGGCGAGGCGGAGGACCGGCTCCGGGCACCCCGCTCCCGGGCAGCCCGCTCCCCGGCGACGCACGTGCCGGCAGCGGCGCCCAGGGAGCTCAGCCCGGTCCCCGGCGCCCCCTCGGCACCGGTTACGGCCACACAGCACCCCGCGACCCCGGCAGTGAAGGAGACGACGAATGATCGACCACGAGAGGATTTCCCACCACCGCTCCGGCGAACTCGACTGGCTGCTCGACGACCTCGTCATGCGCGTCCGCGAGGTGCGCCACACGGTGGTGCTGTCCAGCGACGGGCTCGCCGTCGGCGCCTCCAGCGGGCTCAGCCGCGAGGACGCCGAGCACCTGGCGGCCATCGCCTCCGGCTTCCACAGCCTCGCCAAGGGCGCGGGACGCCAGTTCCACACCGGCGGCGTGCGGCAGACCATGGTCGAGATGGACGACGGCTTCCTCTTCGTCGCCGCCGCCGGGGACGGCTCCTGCCTCGCCGTCCTCAGCGGGGTCAACGCCGACATCGGCCTCATCGCCTACGAGATGGCCCGCCTGGTGAAGCGGGTCGGCGAGCACCTGCACACCCCGCCGCGGCTCACGGTGACCCCGCCGGCCGCCGGCTGACCGGAGAGACCCATGAACGAGGACAGCCCCGGCGACGGCCAGGCCCTGCCGGGCAGTCGGTGGTACGACGCCGACGCCGGACCGCTGGTCCGGCCGTACGCGATGACCGGCGGCCGTACCAAGCCAGGACCGAGCAACGTACGGTTCGACCTCATCGCGCTCGTCGTCGTCGACGACCACCCGCCGGGCTCGGCCGAGGAGTCGCTCCTCGGTCCCGAACACCGGTCCCTGCTCACCCTGTGCCGCGCCGAGACCCAGTCGGTCGCCGAGCTCGCCGCCGACGCCGACCTGCCCGTCGGCGTCGTGCGGGTCCTCCTGGGCGACCTCCTCGAAGCCGGCTTCGTGAAGGTCAGCAGACCCGTGCCCCCCGCACAACTCCCGGACGAACGGATCCTGAGGGAAGTAATCGATGGCCTACGAGCGCTCTGAGAGCACCCCGGCGGGCGGCGTGGACACCACGGCGCTCGCACTGAAGATCCTTGTCGCCGGCGGATTCGGAGTCGGCAAGACCACCCTCGTCGGCGCCGTCAGCGAGATCCGGCCCCTGCGCACCGAGGAACAGCTCAGCCGCGCCGGGCAGTCCGTTGACGACACGGGCGGCGTCGACCAGAAGACCACCACGACCGTGGCCATGGACTTCGGCCGCATCACCATCCGCTCCGGCCTCTCCCTCTACCTCTTCGGGACGCCGGGGCAGGACCGCTTCTGGTTTCTGTGGGACGAGCTCTCCCAGGGCGCTCTGGGAGCCGTCGTGCTCGCCGACACCCGGCGCCTGGAGGACTGCTTCCCCGCGGTCGACTACTTCGAGCACCGCCGGATCCCGTTCGTCGTCGCCGTCAACTGCTTCGCGGGCTCCCGTACTTACGGCGCTCACGACGTCTCGCGAGCCCTGGACCTGGACCGTGGCACTCCGGTGGTGCTGTGCGACGCGCGGGACCGCGACTCGGGCAAGGAGGTCCTCATCCGGCTGGTCGAGTACGCGGGCCGGGTGCACACCGCGCGACTTCTGGACTCGGTCGGCTGAGTGCCTGGGCCGCGCGGACGAGGACCTCGGTGAGGACCTCCGTGAGCAGGTGGCGGCGCGCGGGGACGGCGACGGGTGCTTGCCCTGTCCACGACAGTGCGTAAGGCTGATCCGAAGCATGACCACACAGGGGGAGGACCACTTATGGCGCTGGACCGCGGACTCGACTGGCTCCTGGACGACCTGACCCGCCGGGTCGACTCGATACAGCATGCGCTGGTGTTGTCGAACGACGGCCTGGTGACGGGTGCGAGCAGCGGCCTGGAGCGGGAGGACGCCGAGCACCTGGCCGCGGTCTGCTCCGGTCTGCACAGCCTGGCCCGCGGCTCGGGCCGGCACTTCAACGCCGGCCGCGCGCGGCAGACGATGGTCGAGTTCGACGAGGCCCTGCTGTTCGTCACGGCGGCGGGCGAGGGCAGCTGCCTGTCCGTCCTGAGCGCTGCGGAGGCCGATGTCGGTCAGGTCGCCTACGAGATGACGCTGCTGGTGAACCGGGTCGGCGAGCACCTGGGCGTGGCGGCGCGACAGCCCGGCGGGAAGGGCGGAGCGGACGACGCCTGAGGTTGTCCACAGGCGGTTGTCCACAGGGTAGGCGGACGGTCGTCACTGTGCGTTACGGTCATCACCGAAAGTGTTCGAAGTGAACGCGACACGGGGGAGACCGACGCATGACCATGCAAGCGACACCGCAGAAGATGTGGCGGGCGGCGACGGCGACGACGAACCGAACGGCGTCCCGGGCGACGTCCCGAACGACGTCCCGAACGACGTCCCGAACGACGTCCCGAACGACGTCCCGAACGACGTCCCGGACGTCGATCCGGCCGGCAGGGACGGCGACGTCGAAGTCGAAGTCGAAGTCGACCGAAAGTGCGGCCGAGCGCGCCGTCAGGCTGGACAAGGACGGCGCGTCGACGCTGACGCCCGGGCGGGCCGCCCGGGAACTGGCCCTGAAACGTGAGGAGTTCCAACTCGCCGTCCAACTGGGCTTCGTCCGTACGGTGCCGGGCGCGATGCCCGGCACCGCGGAGGGCGCGGCGGATCCGACCCGGCGCCGCGTGGCCCGGAGTGAGATCGAACGGCTCACAAAGGCCCCGGACTTCCCCGAGGGGCTGCGCGAACGGGTCCGGTCCGTCGGGACGAGCGAGGGTGCCCAGCTGCTCTCCATCAGCAAGGAGCGGTTCGCCCGGCTGGCCAGGACCGGGCACTTCAGCCCCGTGCGGTTCTACGTCAACCGCTACCGGGCCGTCGTGTGGCTCTACCCGGCCGCCGAGCTGGGGGAGTTCGCCCTCACCCACCCGGGACTGCTCACCGGTCGGCTGCCCCTGGACGTGCGCATCAGAGCCGACGGGGGCGAGGACTGGCGGCCCCGGAACTGGCGGGCCCGGCGGCTCGGGATGCTGCTTCGGGCGAGCGGCGACCCGTGGGTCCGCACGGCGGCCATCGCCTCGCTGCTGGACCCGGTCCAGTTGGCCGAGGTGGTCGACGACCCCTTCGAGCGCGCCTATCTGGACCGGTTCCGCCCCGCGCCGCCCAGCTGGCGACCCACCACTCCGGCGGCCCGGGAGATCGCCGACCGTCTGCTCCTCGCGGACGACCCGGACGAGATCCTCTGGCACCGCATGAGTCTCGCCCTCGCCCTGGACGAGGCCCGCGCCGACCGGCAGGCGCCGTGGCCGGGAGCGCCGCCGCCCGGCGGCCATCCCCTGGCCCCACCGGGGAGCATCCTCGCGGCCCTCGGCGTGCCCATGCCCGCGACGGCGCCCCTGGGCCTCCCTGCCACCGCTCCCGCGACCCTGCCGTCCCCGGCACCGGCGGTACGGCCGCAGACGGCGCTCCCGGGCGGTGACGCGGCCGGGCCGGTCCCGGGCCCGGCGCCGACCGGTCCGGCGTCCTCCGGCCCGGCGTCCTCCGGCCCGGCGTCCTCCGGCCCGGCGTCCTCCGGCCCGGCGCCGGCCGGGCTGGCGGGCGGTCCGATGTCGCCCGGCGAGGCGTCGCTCGGACCGGCGTCGCCCGGACCGGCGTCGCTCGGCACTGCGTCGGCCGGCCCCGCGCGTCCGCCCGGGGGCATCCGGCCGCCGGGGCGGCGGACTCGGCGGAGTCTGCTGGACCGGCTGCGCGGGCGGAAGGAGGTCAGGTCCCGGCCGGGCGGGTGAGGGGCGGGCCGGGGGGTGCGCGGGCCGGGGTGCGGGGTGCGGTGCGCACGGGCAGGATGGGCGCATGCTCCTTGCCCGAGTCGCCGAGGTGTCGGGGCAGGTCGCCGCCACGTCGGCGCGGTCGCGGAAGATCGGACTGCTCGCCGAACTGTTCGCGGAGGCCGAGCCCGACGAGAGTCCGCTGGTCATCGCCTATCTCTCCGGGCGGCTGCCGCAAGGGCGGATCGGGGTGGGCTGGAGCGTGCTCAAGACCGTCCTGCCGCCGGCCGTGCCGCCCGCGGAGGAGCCGGAGCTGACGCTGGCCGCCACCGACACCCTCATGACCGAGCTGGCCGCGGTCGCGGGGGCCGGGGCGCAGGCCAGACGGGCCGGGCTCGTGCACGAGCTGCTGGCCGCGGCGACCCTGCCGGAACAGGAGTTCCTGCTGCGCCTTCTCTCCGGTGACGTCCGGCAGGGTGCCCTGGACGCCGTCGCGCTGGAGGGCGTCGCCAAGGCGGCGGGAGTCGGGCCCGAGGAGCTGCGGCGGGCCGTCATGCTCGAGGGCTCGCTGCCGCGGGTGGCCCGGGCCGTGCTTGCCGAGGGGCCGGCCGCTCTCGGCGCGTTCACTCTTCGGGTGGGCAGCCCCGTGCAGCCGATGCTCGCGCACACGGCGGGCGGGGTCGCGGAGGCGGTCGCGGCTCTCGGGCCCTGCGCGGTCGAGGAGAAGCTGGACGGGATCCGGATCCAGGTCCACCGGCGAGGCGACGAGGTGCGGGTCTACACCCGTTCCCTGGACGACATCACCGACCGGCTTCCCGAGGTGGTCGCGACCGCTCGGGAGACGCGCGGGGACGAGTTCGTCCTGGACGGGGAGGTGATCGCCGTCGACCCGGGGACGGGCCGGCCGCTGCCCTTCCAGGACATCGCGTCCCGGGTCGGCTCGCGGCTCGACGTGGCCGGCGCGGCCGCCGCCGTGCCGCTGTCCCCGGTGTTCTTCGACGTGCTCGCGGCGGACGGCGAGATCCTCGTGGACCGGCCCGGGCGGGAACGGAACGAGGTGCTGGCCCGGCTGCTGCCCGAGCCGCTGCGGGTGCGCCGGGCCGTCGTCGCCGAGCCCGGTGAGTCCGCGGAGGTCGAGGCGGCCGAGCGGTTCTTCCGGGACACTCTCGCCCGGGGCCACGAGGGCGTGCTGGTGAAGGCGCTCGACGCGCCGTACGTCGCCGGGCGGCGGGGGCGCACCTGGCTGAAGGTGAAGCCGGTCCACACTCTCGACCTCGTGGTGCTCGCGGCGGAATGGGGGCACGGGCGGCGCACCGGGCTGCTGTCCAACCTGCATCTGGGCGCCCGCGCGGCGGACGGCACGTTCGCCATGCTGGGCAAGACGTTCAAGGGGCTCACGGACGAGATGCTGCGGTGGCAGACCGAGCGGCTCGGTCGACTCGCCGTGTCGGACGACGGCTTCACCGTGCGCGTACGGCCGGAGCTCGTCGTCGAGATCGCCTACGACGGGCTGCAGCGTTCGACCCGTTACCCGGCCGGGGTGACGCTGCGGTTCGCCCGGGTCGTACGGCACCGCACCGACAAGTCCGCCGCGGAGGCGGACACGGTGGAGACGGTCCTCGCCTCCCACTGAGGCGGCGGACGTGGCTTCGCCGCCCCCGGCCGGCGGGGTCCTTACTTGCGGTCCTGGGCCGTGTAGCGGTGGCGTACCCAGAGCGGCAGGACGAACCAGCAGAGGAGGTACCAGAAGACGAGTCCGGCCACCAGCCAGGGGACGAACGTCGCCCCGGTGGCCACACGCAGGATGAGCAGCAGGGCGCAGGCCAGGGTGGCGAGGAGGAGGACCAGGCCCACGAAGGTGAGCCGGGAGGCCCAGGTCACGGCCTGGGGCTTGATCCGCCGGCCCGCGACGATCCGGTGGAAGGGGACGGGGCCGATCAGCGCCCCGGTCGCGGCGGCGCCGAGGGAGACCGTGATGATGTAGATGGTGCGGTCGGTGTCCGACAGTTGGGGAAAGCGTGTGGTGAAGACGACCGTCAGGAGGAAGCCGAACAGGATCTGCACGCCCGTCTGGGCGACCCGGATCTCCTGCATCAGCTCGTTCCAGCGTCGGTCCGCGCGTTCCTCGGGCGTCTCGTGGCGGCCCCGGTAGAGCTGGTCGTCGTCCTGCCGCGAGGGCTCCGGGTTGCTCGGTTCTCCTCCGGTCACGCCGCCTCCCGTGTCGTCGTCCTCCCACCCTGACTCCCACCTTGCCACGAACCTCGCGGGACACCGCCCCGAGAGGGATGCTGGAATCGGCACACGAGGAGATGAGCGACGTGTACGACTTGCACATCGACACCGATGTCACCGTGCAGCTGAGCGACTGCTGCCGGGAGGACGCCCAGGCCGTCTTCGAGGTCCTCGACCACACGTACCAGATCGAGGACATGACGGCGCCGGGCCCGGAGGCGGCCACCACGCCCGCCACCACCGTCTGGACGGCCACCTTCGACACGGCCGGCGGCCGGCACGAGGAGACCCCGCCTGCGCCGCTCACCGGCATGGTCGGTGCGCTGCTCACCGGTGGATACCACGCGGTCGACGAGGTCGAGAAGGTGCTGGCCCGCGCCTTCGAGATCCAGTCCCTGCAATCCGTCTCCGGTGATCAGGAGACCGAGGCGCGCCTCCTCCTCGCGTCCCGCTGACGGGCGTCTCGCGACCCCCCGGGCGGAGCGGACGGGCGCCGCCCGGGGCCGTCATGCCCTGCGGCGGCCTGCCCGCTCTCCGTGTCCGGACCCCCTCGCCTTCCCCCGTATACATCGTGTGTATAGTCCTTGGCGAGCCGTCCGTCCCCGTCATGACCAGGCGTGGGACCCGGCTGTCGAAGAAACGATTCCGGGGAAAGCGAGACGCACATGTTCCGAACCAAGCAGGGCCGGCGTCGGGGACCGGCCCTCGCCCTCGTCGCGGCGGCGTCGCTGATGTACGCGCTCACCGGCTGCTCGGCCGAGCGGGTCACCCCCGGCGAGGCGCGCGCCGAGGCGGGTACGGACAGCGGGAACCGTAAGGGCGGCGGGGGTGCGAGCGCGGCCGATGCCGTCGACTGCGCCGCGGTGAAGTGCATCGCCCTGACCTTCGACGCGGGGCCGGGCAAGGACACCCCCCGCCTCCTCGACACGCTGAAGGAGAAGCGGGTGCGGGCGACCTTCTTCCTCCTCGGCAGCAAGCACGTGGACCGTTACCCCGAGGTCGTCAAGCGCATAGCGGCCGAGGGGCACGAGGTCGCCAACCACACCTGGAGCCACCGCATCCTCACCGACCTCGACGCCGCCGAGGTCCGCGACGAGCTCTCCCGGACCCAGGACGCGATCGAGCGGATCACCGGACGCAAGCCGACCCTCATGCGCCCCCCGCAGGGGCGCACCGACGACACCGTCAGCGACGTGAGCCGCGAGCTCGGCCTCGCCCAGGTGCTCTGGAGCATCACCGCCAAGGACTACTCCACCGTCGACTCCGCCCTCATCCGCGAGCGCGTCCTCGGCCAGGCCCACCGCGACGGCATCATCCTGCTCCACGACATATACGACGGGACCGTCCCGGCCGTGCCCGGGATCATCAACGAGCTCAAGCGACAGGGCTACACCTTCGTGACCGTCCCGCAGCTGCTCGCCCCGGGGAAGGCCGAGCCCGGCGTGATCTACCGCCCCGAGAAGGACGACTGAGCCGAGCAAACAGGGTGAGGTGACTCACATCCGACACAGGGGACAGGGCGGAACAATGGGGGATGGTTTACCGTTCATCTGTATGTGACGGTGAAGGGGTCCGGTCCCCAGGTCCCCCCAGAGGTGACCGCCCTTCCTGACGTCACGGCAATCGGCCCCGGTTGGAATCCCCCGTCCAACCGGGGCTTTGTCGTCTCCACGGTTCCCCCGGCCGGTGGAATCGCGAGCCCCTCGGACGCCCTGTCGGCGGCGCACGCTCCGGCGCGTTCGACCCCTTCGGGTGAGTCGACCGGGTCCTCCGCATGGCCCGCCGGGCACCGGGCATTGATCGCCACGAAACGGACGGCGATCATCCCGCCGGCCCCGCCGCTCAGGCCCGCCACCAGGGGGAACCATGCGCCACGCCACCCGCCGCGCGATCGTCACGGCCGGCGCCGCGCTCGTCCTCGCCGGCTGCGCCACGGTACGCCCCGGACCCGCGACGCCGCCCGCCGCCGCGCCCACCGACCGGCACCGGCAGGACCAGCTCCTGAAAGCGGCCGAACATCACCTGGTGGTCAGGTGCCTCAGGGCGCAGGGACTCACCCTGAGCCCGGGCACCCAGGCCCGCGCCCCCGCCGAGGACACCCGCCTCCAGACGGCCCTGTTCGGCACGGACCCCCGCGAGCTCTCCCTCACCCTCGCCACCGGCCTCACCGTCACCGCCAACAGCGACGGCTGCGTCGCCACCGCCCGCGCGCAGCTGTACGGAGATCCGACCCGCTGGTTCCGCGCCCAGGTCACGGTCGACAACCTGCGCGCCGAGGCCCAGGCCCGGATGAAGCACGACCCCGCGCACCGGGCCGCCCTCGGGCGCTGGACCCGCTGCGCCGCACCCGTCGGCGGGTCACGGGCCGGCCGGCCCGACCCGGCCGTCGCCGAACGCTGCACCCGCGAGAGTGGCCTCGCCGACGTACGGGCCCGGCTCGAACCGGCCGAGCTGGCCACCGTACGCGGCCTCCATCGCGACCAGGTCGCCACATACGAGCAGCTGCGCGCCCGCGCACTGCGGCGGGCAGCCGAGCTGTCCGTACCCCCCACCGAAACGAAAGGCAACGACGCTTCATGAAGCGACTCCTCGGCCCCACGACCGCCGCTCTCCTCGCCCTCGCGGGCGGACTGGCCCTGACCGTGCCCGCCGCGGCCGCCGACTGCCCCTCCGGGGAGTTCTGCGTCTGGCAGGACGTGAACTTCGGCGGCCAGCGCGCCAACTGGAGCGGTGACGACGGCTGGTGGGAGAGCTGGATCGCCGACACCGACTCGTCCTGGGCCAACCACGGCATCTCCGGCCCGGGGATCAAGGACTACGTCAAGGTCTACGAGTCCGCCTGGCAGGGCGGCTCCATGACGATCTGTCTCGCCCCCGGCCAGGAGGTCGGTTACAACGGCGCCGCCAACGACCGCGGTGACTCCCACATCTGGGCCACCGGCTGTTGACCCCGCCCCACCACGGGGTGCGGCCGCCTGTCTCCCGCACCGCCGGTGGGGGAGACGGGCGGCTCACCGCGTGCGGGCCGGCGGGCGGCCCGCCCCCGGGTGGCGCAGAGCGGAGGAGAGGAGCAGGCCGGCGCCGCGGACGCTACTGGTGGCCGGGTCGTTGGCGAGGCGGAGGCGAACGCCCAGGCGGAGGGCGAGACGGCTGGTCAGATCCAGGCGGAGGGCGCCGCCGCCGGTGACCAGGACGCCACGGCGCAGGGCGCCCCGGACGGCGCCCGTAGGGTCGGACCGCCACAGATCCATGACCATGTCCGCCGTCGTGTGGACGAGGGCGAGCGGTGAGCCGCCCTCCTCCGGGAGGTCGTCCAGACCGACCTCGGCCAGGCGGGCGTCCTGGACCGAGCCGTCGACGAGGAGCGTGACCTCGGTGAGCCCCGCTCCGAGGTCGACCACGAGCAGCGGACCGCCGCCCGGCGGGCCCGCGTAGGCGGCGGCGGCGCGGGCGCTGTCCACCGAGACGACGCGGGTGGGACCGAGCGCCCGGACCATCCGGCGGGCCGCCTCACGATGCTCGAGGTCGGCCAGGACCGGGTGGCAGAGCATGACCACCGTGTCGCGCGCGGAGTCGCCGAAGGCGGCCGCCGCCACCTTGCGCAGCAGGTGCTGGTGCGGCGTGTCGTCCGTGACCCGACCGCGCCGGACCGGGCCGCTCGGCACGTCCGCGAGCACGCCCGCGCCCGGGGCCCACACCCGGGTGCGCGAGCTGCCGATGTCCAGGGCGAACCCGCGGACCGTGCCCGCCGGTCCCGGCAGCGCCTGGTGCGCCGTACCCATCTGCCTACTCCTGCCGCTGATCGTGAGGTGAACTCGCGGCATCACTATGCAATACCCGGGCGGATAAAGCTATGGGCCTTGGATAGTAGGGCGAAGTAGGCGAAGTGGGAGCGGAGTGGTCGCCCGCGGGCCGGTCAGGCCGTGGCGCCGAGCCAGAGGTCGGGGCCGAAGACCTCGTAGTGGACGTCCGCTGCCGCCACCCCGCGGGCCAGCAGGTCGCCCCGCACCGCGCGCATGAAGGGCAGCGGGCCGCACAGGTACGCCGTCACGCCCTCGGGCAGGTCCAGCGCCGTGACGTCCGCCCGGCCCTGACCGGCGCCCGAGGCGCCCGGCTCCTCGTACCAGAGGTGCAGCGTCGCCTGCGGCAGCGCGTCGACCAGGCGCAGCAGCTCCTCGCGGTGCGCGTGGCCGGCGGGGGAGCGGTCCGCGTGCACGACGGTGACCGGACGGTTCGCGCCGGTCGCGACGAGGTGGTCGAGCATCGCGAGCATGGGGGTGGAGCCGATGCCCGCCGAGGCCAGCAGCAGCGGACCGTCGCCCTCGGGCAGGACCAGGTCGCCGAACGGCGCCGAGACCGTGACCTGGTCGCCGACGCGGCCGTGGGCGTGCAGCCACGAGGAGACCTCGCCGGCGGGGTCGCCGTCGACGCGCTTGACGGTGATGCGCCACTCCGGACGGCCGGGTGCGGCGGAGAGGCTGTACTGGCGGATCTGCCGGGCGCCGTCGGGCAGCGTGACCTGCACGCTCACGTACTGGCCCGGACGGAACGCGGTCACCGGCCGGCCGTCCGGGTGGCGCAGCGAGAAGGAGACGGTGTCGGCCGTCTCCTCCTGGCGGCCGGCGATCTCCATCGGCTGCCAGACCTCGCCCTCGGCGACGCCCCGCTCCTGGTAGAGGCGGGCCTCCAGGGCGATCAGGGCGTTGGCCATCAGCCAGTACACCTCGTCCCAGGCCTGGGCGACCTCGGGCGTCACGGCCTCGCCGAGGACGTCCACGATCGCGGCGAAGAGGTGCTCGTGGACCACCTTGTACTGCTCGGAGGTGATCCCGAGGGAGGCGTGCTTGTGGGCGATCCGCGACAGCATGACGTCGGGGCGCGTGCCGGGGCTTTCCAGGAGCGCCCCGGCGAAGGCGGCTATGGAGCCGGCGAGGGCCTTCCGCTGGTCGCCGGTGGCCTGGTTACCGCGGTTGAACAGGTCCCGCAGCAGTTCGGGACGGGCCGCGAACAACCCCGCGTAGAAGCGCTCGGTGATCTCGTCGAGGGCGCCTCCGACGGCGGGGAGGGTGGCACGGACGACCGGGGTGGCCTGCTCGGACAGCATGACGACTCCATATCTGGTAAATGATCTTCGCATTTAAGGGCATGACGAACCGCGGCGCGCAGGGCGCGGGACGTCGAGGGGAGTGAAGCGGGGGGTCAGTCGCCGGGGCGGCCGGCGGAGAGCGCGACGAGGACCGGCCCGGTCGGGGACTCGACCAGATCCGCGACGGTCAGCGGGTCGAGCGTGCGGTAGAACGCCTCCTGCGCCTGGCGCAGCGCGCCCCGCAGCCGGCAGGCCGTCCGCAGCGGGCACGGCGGGTCGCCCTCGCAGGCCACCACCTCGTCGTCGCCCTCCAGGGCCCTGGTCAGCCAGCCGACCGAGGACCGGCGGCCCAGCTCGGTGAGGGTGAGGCCGCCGCCCCGGCCGCGCCGCGCCTCGACGACGCCCAGGTGCTGCAGTCGGGTGACCACCTTCGCCATGTGGGCGTAGGGCACGGCCATGGTCTCCGCCACCTCGCGCGTGGTGGGGGAGGCGTCCTGCTCGGAAACCGCCAGGCGCATCACGGCACGCAGCGCCAGGTCGGTGAATTTCGTCAACCGCACGCCGCGACCGTATCAAAGGCGTATTTCGGAGTCGTATTAAGGGGGGTGATAGGACAGTGGGTGCTCCCGGTCGGGAAAGTGCTTCCGGTCGGGAGGGTGCTTCCGGTCGGGAGGGTGCCTCCGGTGGGGAGGGCGCGTCCGATCCGGGCGGGCCGTCAGGAGAGGATCTTGGCCTTCGCCCTCTGGAACTCCTCCTCCGTGATGGCTCCCTTGTCCTTCAGGTCCGCGAGCCGTGCCAGCTCGTCCACGCTGCCGCCCTTGCCGGCGCCCGCCGACGTGCCCGCCGTCTTGCGGATGTAGTCCTGGAAGGCCGCCTCTGTGTCCTGGGCCTGCTGGACGTCGCGCCGGGTCATGCCCTTGCCGCGGGCGATGACGTAGACCAGTACGCCGAGGTAGGGCAGCACGATGCAGAAGATCAGCCAGCCCGCCTTGGCCCAGCCGCTCGACTCGTGGTCGCGGAAGATGTCCGTCACGACCTTGAAGAGCAGGAAGAGCCACATGATCCAGAGAAAGAACCAGAGCATGGTCCAGAAGAGGTCGAGAGCGGGGTAGTCGTCCATGCCTCTCCTCCGTTTCCCGCGGAGGCCGGGGCGGCCACGCGTACCAGCGAGTCTTGCCGAAGCCTCGCCGGCCCGCATGTCGTGATCCGCTCCGGGGGTCAGTGCCCGCGCGACCGCAGGGCCGCGAGCGCGCGGTCCGCGTGGGCGCTCATGCGCAGTTCGCTGCGGACGACCTCCAGGACCCTGCGGTCCTGGTCGATGACGAACGTGACCCGCTTGGTGGGCGCCAGCGAGAAGCCGCGCTTGACCCCGAAGCGCTCGCGGATCTCTCCCGAGGGGTCGGAGAGCAGCGGATAGCCCAGCGAGTGCCGGTCGGCGAACTCCCGCTGGCGCGCCACCTCGTCCGTGCTGATGCCGACGGGCCGGGCGCCGACCGCCTCGAACTCGCCCGCGAGGTCACGGAAGTGGCAGGCCTCCGCGGTGCAGCCGGGGGTGAGTGCCGCCGGGTAGAAGAAGAGGACGACGGGGCCCTCGGCCAGCAGTCCGGAGAGCGAGCGGGACTGCCCCGTCTCGTCCGGAAGGGTGAAGTCCTCGACGATGTCACCGACGTTCATGCGCCCGGAGGCTACCCCACTCGGCTACCGCTCGGTAGGTGCGGGGTCATGGACGCGGGGTCAACAGTCCCGCGCGGCCTGGAGGAGCCGGTCGCGGACGAGCGTCACCTGCGGGTTGTCCTGGGCCCCCGGACGCCCCACCAGATAGGCGGTGTTGATGGGCGGGTCCTCGGGGTCGAGCAGGGCCACGAGGCGCCCCGACGCGAGTTCCGCCCGGCACAGATAGCGCGGCAGCACGCCGAACCCCGCGCCCGCGGTGACGGCGGCGAGCACGCCGCGCAGGTCGGGCACCGTGACGGCGGCCTCCCCGGTGAGCCGGCGCCCGAAGACGTGCCGCCAGTACCGCCGGGCGATCGGCAGGTCCTCGGCGTACATCACCATGGGGACGCCGCGCAGCGCGCCCGGGCCCTCCGACGCGAGCGCCGTCAGGTCGATCCGCCGCGCCCGGTCCGGGGAGGCGACCAGGACGAACTCCTCGTCGGACAGCGGCACCGAGACCAGCGCGCGCCCCCGCGGGCGATAGGTGGCGACCACCAGGTCGTGGTGCCCGGCCCGCAGCCCGTCGAGCAGCTCGTCCGTGAGTCCCAGCGTCACCCGGAGCCGTACGCCGTCGTCCACCAGCGGCGCCAGGGCGGGCAGCGCGCAGGCGGAGAGGAACTCCGCGGGGCCCGCCAGGTGGACGGGTCGCGGCACCGGCCGGGCGCCCCCCGGGCCCTGGTCCGCGACCGCCGACAGCTCGTCGATCGGCCCCGCGACCCGCGCGGCGAGCTCGTCGGCGTACGGCGTCGGCGCCGTCCCGCGCGGTCCGCGTGCGAACAGCTCCCGCCCGAGCCGCCGTTCGAGGGCCTGTATCTGTGTGGTCACCGTCGGCTGGGACAGGCTCAGAAGCCGCGCGGCGGCCGTGAAGGAGCCGGTGCGGTGCACGGCCAGGAAGGTCCGTAGCAGCGACAGGTCGAGCGGCCCGCGCGACGACGGCGCGGCCGACCGGACCTCCGGGTCGTCCGCCGGACCGGCGTCGGACCCGGGGCGGCCCTGTCCATTCCGCTGCCTATGGCTCACGTCGGCCAGCATAAGCAGACCGATGACACGGCCCTACCGGCGGCCGACCTCCTGCCGATGACCGTCCCTACCGATGGCCGCCCTCCTGCCAGAGGCCGGCCTCCCACCGATGGTCGCCCTGCTACCGGTGGCCGACCTCCTGCCGGTGGCCGATCCCCTGCCGGTGGCCGACCCCCTCCCGGGCCTCGCGCTCGGTGAGGATGCCGAGCACCTGCTCGCCCCAGCGCACGTTCTCCTGCTCGAAGGCCATACCGCGCATCAGCGTGAGATACGGCCCCACCCGCGCGGTCTCGCGCAGGTACGAGGCCTCGTCCCGCCCGTCGAGCAGCCGGTCACGGAGGCGTTCGTAGCGCGCGAGCTTCGCCCGGGCCGCCGCCATCCGCTCCCGCACGTGCTCGCGCACCGCCGCCGTGTCGCCCTCGTCGCACGCCTGGACCTGGACCATCAGCTCGTCGCGGACCGCCGTCGGCTTCGGCGGGTGCGCGGTGTACGCGACGAGATCCGCGAGGCCCGACTCGGTGAGGGTGAACATGCGCTTGTTGGGGCGGCGTTCCTGCTGCACCACCCGCGCGGTGATCAGACCGGCCTCGGAGAGCCTGTCGAGCTCCCGGTAGAGCTGCTGCGGCGTGGCCGCCCAGAAATTGGCCACGGACACGTCGAAGAGCTTGGCCAGGTCGTACCCCGACGCCTCGCCCTCCAGGAGAGCCGCCAGGACCGCGTGCTTGAGAGACATCCGGACAAACTAGCAGTCGATTGAATAGTTTCCTCCACACCTATTCACCCGAGAAAGACCTGGTGAGGGGCGGGGTCCAGGCCGCGTGGCGGAGGATCGCCCGGACCGCGGCACCCGACGGCGCCAGCCGCAGCAGCGCGTTGCGCAGGGGGACCGCGAGCGGGTGACTCAGCTGCTGGCCCATACGCCCCGCCCTGCGGGCCGCGGCGGCGACCGCCGTCGTCCGGGGCCGGCGCTCGGCGTCGTACCGGGCGAGCGCGCCGTCGACGTCCGCCACCCCGTCGAGCCGCGCCGCGAGGACGACGGCGTCCTCCAGGGCCTGGCAGGCGCCCTGGCCGAGGTTCGGGGTCATCGCGTGGGCGGCGTCGCCGAGCAGCACCACCCGGCCGGCGACGAAGGACGACAGCGGAGTGGCCAGTTCGGCGATGTCGTGGTGGAGGACGTCCTCGGCGCGGGTCGCCGCGAGCAGCTCGGGGATCGGGGCGTGCCAGTCGGCGAAGCGGTCGCGGAGCACGGCGAGCGGGTCGGGGTGGCGCACCCCGGCGGGCGCGTTGAGGACCGCGTGCCATTCGGCCCGGCCGTCCGCGAAGGCGATGTGGCCGAACTCGGCCCCGCGCCCCCAGGTGAGCTCGAAGTCGGTACGGAGGTCCACCGGGCGCGCGGTGATGGCTCGCAGCACGGTCGAACCGCTGTGCACCGGGCCGGGGTGGGAGGGGAACAGGGCGCTGCGGATGCGGCTGCCGATCCCGTCGGCGGCGACGACGAGATCCGCCGCCGGCGGCTCGCCGTCCTGCCCGGTCTCCACCCGGACCCGGTCGCCGCGCAGCGGGGTGGCGGCCGAGACGGTCACGCCCGTGCGCAGGGCCCCGGGTGGCAGCGCCGCGCGCAGCAGCCGGTGGAGCTCCGAGCGGGGGATGCCCACGATGGGCGAGCCGACGGCGCGTTCGAGCGCGGTGCCGTCCATCCGGGCCAGCCAGGACCCGCCCGGCGTGCGGGTGCCGCCGGTGTACTGGCCGCGCCCGGCGGCCCGTACGGCCGCGCCGACGCCGAGTGCGTCGAGGGCGCGGATGCCGTTGGCGGCGAGCGAGATCCCGGCCCCCGCGTCGGCGAGGACCGGCGCGCGGTCGACGACCGTCACCTGCCAGCCGATGCGCCGGAGTCCCAGGGCGGCGGCGAGCCCGCCGATCCCCGCGCCGACGACCACGGCGGTGCGTTCCATGGCTGATACCCCTCTCCTGCCAGGCTTCTACATCTGTAGAAAGCTCATCCGGGGCAGCGTAACCCCTTGCTTCTACAGGTGTAGAAAGAGGGGGTGACTTCCTCCGATCGCCGCACTCTGCTCGCCGACGCCGCGCTGGGCGTCCTCGCCGACGCCGGCATGCGCGGTCTCACCCACCGCGCCGTCGACGCCGCCGCCGGACTGCCGGCGGGGACCACCTCGGCCTACTTCCGCACCCGTTCGGCGCTGCTCACCGCGCTGGTCCGCCGGCTGGTGGAGCTCGACCAGGCCGAGCTCCGTGCGGCCGCCGAGCGCGCTCCCCGGCTCCGTACGGCCGCCGACCTCGTCGACGGCCTCGCCGCCCTGGTGGCCGCCCGGACCCGCGGGGAGGGGCGGCGCCGGTCGCTCGCCCGCTACGCGTGCGTCCTGGAGAGCGTGCGAGACCCCGAACTGCGGGACATCCTGGTGCCGAGGGAGAACCCGGGGCGCGACGCGGTCCGGTCCTTCCTGGCCGCCCGTGGCGTCGCGGATCCCGAGGCCCGCACGCTCACCCTGCTCGCCTGCGTGGACGGACTGGTCCTGGACCGGGTGGTCGCCGGAGAGGAGACGGTGGGCGGGGGAACCGAGCAGATCGAGGGGCTCGTGGCCGCGGCCCTCCGGCCGTGAGCGCGTGGACGCGTGGGCGTCCGCCGGTCCGATGTCAGCAAGGGAGCGAGCTCCGATGGACGGCAAGGGAAGCATGGACACCGACGCGTTCGTCTACACGACGTACATCCGCACCACCCCCGACGAGCTCTGGAAGGCGCTGACCGACCCGGCCCTCACCCGCCGCTACTGGGGCGTGGCCTTCGAGACCGACTGGGCCGTGGGCTCGCCCATGGTGTGGGAGGAGGGCGGGCGGACCACCTCGGACCCCGCCCAGGTCGTCCTCGCCGCCGACACCGGCCGGCTCCTCTCGTACACCTGGCACACCTTTACATCCGAGTGGGCCGAGGCCGTCGGCATCGGTGACGAGGTCTACGCCCGTCTCGTCGAGGAGGGGCGCTCCAAGGTCAGCTACGTCATAGAGCCGGCCGGCGACATGGTCAAGCTGACCGTCGTCCACGACGACCTGGCGCCCGGCGGCACCATCCGAGGCCTCGTCGCCGAGGGCTGGCCGGCGCTGATCTCCAGCCTGAAGTCGCTCCTGGAGACGGGCGAGGAACTGCCCGAGGTCCCGCGCTGACCTCACCCGGCCGGGCGAACCCGGGCCGCCGCGTGCGCCCGTGAACGCGCCCGGCACGGCCGCCGGCCGCGTCGTGGGTATCCAGCTTCCGCCGCCCGCCGCCGCACCACCCCGGCGGGCGCCTCGCGTTGGTGCTTTCGAGTCGTCTCGCGGGCCTCTCGCGCGCCACGCCAGGTCGGTTGATCATCTTTTCCGTCTGTCATCCCTTTTCATGGCAACGGTCAGAACAGGTCAGCACCGGCGAGAAGGGGTGGGTGTCCGACATGTTGTCTCGCGGGAACATCAAGGAGTGGAGCGCGCTGTCCGTCGCCGTCGGAGCGGCGCTCGCCCTCAACGCGACCCAGCCCGCGGCCGTCGGCGCACGGACCACCCCCGCCCGCAGCGTGCTCGTCTCCGTCGGCGTCTGCCCCGCCGACGGTGCGCTGTGCAGCGCGCGCCGCCGCAACACGGTGTTCGACGGCCGGACGCTCGCCCTCGACCCCCGGACCGCCGCACGCCCCCTCGACCTCGTCCTGCGCACCACCGGGCGGCTCGCCGACGTCACCGTCACCGACCACGAGGGACGCCGCGTCGCCGGCACGGTGACCCCCGACGGCAACCACTGGACCAGCGTCGCGCCGCTCGCCGCCGGTGGCCGGTTCACCGCAAGCCTGCTCGTCGAACGCACCGACGGCGCCGGGCCGCCGCGCCGTCACGCCCTGCTCCACCTGCGCACCCCCGCCGCACCCGCGGGCGCGCGGCTCACCGCCGAACTCGGCCCCGGCGCCGGCACGTACGGAGTCGGCCAGCCCCTCACCGCCGAGCTCAGCCACCCCGTCCCCGCCATCGCCACCGGCGCGCGCCGTACGGTCGAACACGCCCTCCAGGTCAGCTCCGAGCCCCACGTCGAAGGCTCCTGGCACTGGGTCGGGCCCACCACCCTGCACTACCGCCCGCGCGACTACTGGCCCGCGCACACCACCATCCGCGTCCGCAGCGAACTCGACCGGCTCCCCGTCACCGACCACCTGTACGGCGGCCCCTCCGCCCCCCTGACGCTCACCACCGGCGACCGGATCGAGGCCGTCACCGACGTCGCCGCGCACACGATGACCGTCCTGCGCGACGGCCGGGTCGTCCGCACCATCCCGGTCACCACCGGCAAGGCCGGCTACCGCACCCGCGGGGGCGTCAAGGTCGTCCTCGGCAAGGAGGCCACCGTGCGGATGCGCGGCGACTCCATCGGCATCGCCCGCGGCAACAGGGACTTCTACGACCTGAAGGTCCGATGGGCCACCCGGGTGACGTGGAGCGGCGAGTACCTGCACGCGGCCCCCTGGTCGCTGGACGCGCAGGGCGCCGAGGACGTCAGCCACGGCTGCACCGGCATGAGCACCGAGGACGCCGCCTGGCTCTACCGCACCGTCCGCGAGGGCGACGTCGTCCGGGTGGTCAACGGCTTCGGCGAGAAGATGACGCCCTTCGACAACGGCTACGGCGACTGGAACCTCAGCTGGCCCGAGTGGGGCCGCGGCAGCGCGTTCGGCGTCGCCGCCGAGGACGCCGCCGCCGGCGCACTCCGCCCCGCCCTCTGACCGGACGACACCCGGCAGCCCTGGCGACCCGGCCCCCCGCGCCCCGCGCCCCGACCCCCGCCCCAGCCCCGTGACGACCGGACCGACCCGAAGACGCACCGAGGAGCCATGATGACGGAGATCACGAAGGTCGAACTCGCCGACGGCGTGCTCTACGTGGAGGCGCAGCCGCTCGGCCCCGCCGGTCAGGACACCGCCGAGCCGGAGGGGCGCGGCGACCGGCTGCCCGACCTGTCGCGTGTCACCGGCGCCCTGGCCTCCTTCGCCGCCCAGCTCGGCGACGCCCTGCACCAGGCCGCGCCCGAGCGGGCGACCGTTGAGTTCGGGTGCCAGCTCGGCATCGACAGCGGCGCGCTCACCGCGCTCGTCGTCCAGGGCAGCACGAGCGCCAACCTGCGCGTCACCCTGGAGTGGGTGAAGAAGCGGGTCTGACGGCGCCGCCGCGCGCTTCAGACCCGCGCCGCCGCCGGGCGGTTCAGACCCGGCCGCCACCGGCCGTGTCGGAGGACAGCCGCTGGGCCGCGTAGATCGGCAGCACGGAGAGCAGCACGAGCAGCGCGGCCACCACGTTGACGACGGGGGCCTGCTGGGGCCGGGTCATGTTGTCGAAGATCCACAGCGGCAGGGTCTGCACGCCGGGCCCCGCGGTGAACGTGGTCACCACGACCTCGTCGAAGGAGAGCGCGAAGGCCAGCAGGCCGCCCGCGAGCAGGGCCGAGCGCAGCAGCGGGAAGGTGACGTCCCAGAAGGTGCGGAAGGTGTGCGCGCCCAGGTCCATCGCCGCCTCCTCGTACGAGCCGGGCAGCCGGCGCAGCCGTGCGACCACGTTGTTGAAGACCACCACGATGCAGAACGTCGCGTGCCCGACGATCACCGTGAAGAGGCCGAGGCCCACCCCGAGCGGTTCGAGGACCGTGCCGAAGGCCGAGTTGAGCGCGATGCCGGTGACGATGCCGGGCAGCGCGATCGGCAGCACCACCGCGAACGACACCGCCTCGCGCCCGAAGAAGGTGTGCCGCTGGACGGCGAAGGCGATGAGCGTGCCGAGCACGAGCGCCACGGCGGTGGCGGCCAGGCCCGCCCGCACCGAGGTCCACAGGGCCTCGCGCGCCCCCTCGTTGTCCCAGGCGGCGGCCCACCACTTCAGGGTGAGCCCCGGCGGCGGCCAGCTCGCCGAGCGGTCCGGGTTGAGCGAGCCGACCAGGACGAGCAGCAGCGGCAGGTAGATCACCGCGAAGCCGAGCCCGGCCGCGGTGCGCAGCGCGATCCGCGCGGGGCGGGAGAGGTTCATCGGGGGCGGTCCTTTCGGCCTTGGTGGAGAGGCGACTTCTGGTCACAGGCTGCGCAGTGCCCCGGTGCGGCGCACCGCGAGCAGGTAGAGCACGATGACGGCCACCGGCACCGTGCCGAGCGCGGCGGCCAGCGGCAGGTTCAGGGTGACGTTGGAGTAGACGAGGTTGCCGATCAGCTGGGTCTTTCCGCCGACGATCTGCACGGTGATGTAGTCGCCCAGGCTGAGCGAGAAGGTGAACACCGATCCGGCCGCGACCGCCGGCCACACCAGCGGCAGCACCACCGAGAGGAAGGTCCTTCCGGCCCGTGCCCCGAGGTCGGCCGAGGCGTGCAGCAGGTTGTCCGGCAGCTGTTCGAGCGCGGTGTGGATCGGCAGGATCATGTACGGCAGCCACAGGTACGTCAGCACCAGGACGGTGGCGGTGAGCCCGTACCCCGGACCGCTCAGGCCCAGCGGCCGCAGCGCCCAGTCGAGCGGCCCGCCCTCGGAGAGGATCAGCCGCCACGCGTACACCTTGACGAGGTAGCTGGCCCACAGCGGGGTGAGGATCGCGACCACGAGCAGCGGCCGGCGCCGAGGACTCGCGACCCGGGCGGTGTAGAAGGCGAGCGGGAAGGCGATGACGGCGCACAGGACGGTGACGGCCAGGGCGACGCCGACCGTGCGCAGGGCCACCGTGCGGTAGACGGGGGAGCTCACGAGCTCCTGGAAGTTCTGCCCCGACCAGACGCGGACCACCTCGGAGGTGAACGAGTCGGTGGTCCAGAAGGCGGACAGGAACAGGGCGGCCAGCGAGCCCAGATAGGCCAGCACCAGCCACAGCAGCGGCGCGGTGAGCAGCGCGGCGAGCCGGACCCGGGGCCGCCGGTGGAGGGCCCCGGCGAGCCGCCGGACCGGACCGGGGAACCGGTCGGCGTCGGCGGCCCGCGTGACGGGGGTGAGCGAGGTCATGCGGCGGGTCAGCCCTTGATCTCGTTCCAGGCCTGCACCCACTTGGCGTACGGGACGCAACGGGCGTCCGTGCGGCCGTCGAGGCACTGCTCGATGGGCGTGGTCCAGAAGTGGACGTTCTTCCAGTAGGCCTCGTCGGTGGCGTGGAAGGTGGCGCAGTGGGCCTTGTCCGAGGTCTCGGCACAGGACTTGGCGTTGGCCGGGGCCTCGCCGAAGTACTCGGCGACCTGGGCGTTGGCCTTCGGCGACACGATCCAGTCGAGCCACTTGTAGGCGCAGGTGGGGTGCTTGGCCTTGGCGGAGACCATCCAGGTGTCGGACCAGCCGGTGGAGCCCTCCTTGGGCAGTACGGCCTCGACCTTGGCGCCCTCGGACTTGGCCAGGTTGGCGATGACCTGCCAGCTGGTGCCGACGACGGAGTCGCCGCTCTTGAAGGCGGAGATCTCCTTCAGGTAGTCGCTCCAGTACTCGCCGACGTGCTTGTTCTGCGTCTTGAGGAGCCCGACGGCGGCGTCGAACTGCTTCTGGTCGAGCGCGTAGGGGTTCTTGATGCCGAGCTCCGGCTTGGTGGCCTTGAGGTACAGCGCGGCGTCGGCGAGGTAGATGGGGGAGTCGTACGCGGTGACCTTGCCGCTGTGGGCGGAGGCCTGGTCGAAGACGGCGGACCACGAGTCCGGGGCGGGGGTGACCTTCGTCGTGTCGTACATGAGCAGGTTGGCGCCGCGGCCGTGCGGGATGCCGTAGGAGACGCCCTTGACGGAGTTCCACTCCTTGTCCTTCAGCCCGGCGAAGACGTCCGCGTAGTTCGGGACGAGCGCGGTGTTGACCGGGGCGGCGTCGCCGGAGGCGATCAGGCGCAGGGAGGCGTCCCCGGAGGCGGAGACGGCGTCGTACGCGCCGGTCTTCATCAGCGCGACCATCTCGTCGGACGTGGCGGCGGTCTTGGCGTTCACCTGGCATCCGGTCTGCTTCTCGAAGCCGGTCACCCAGTCGACCTTCGGGTCGTTGGAGCCGTCCTCGACGTAGCCGGCCCAGGCGATGAGGTTGACCTGCCCCTCGGGCGCGCCGAGGGACGTGGGGGCCTTGAGGTCGGGCGGGTTGAGGCCGCCGGACTTGCCGGACCCGGCCTGGTCGGCCGAGCCGCAGGCGGTGACGAGCAGCAGACCGGAGACGGCGGCGGCCGTCAGGAGCGAGCGGTGCAGGCGCACGGGGTTCTCCGTTGCGTGAGGGTGCGGTACGAGGAGTGGTGCAGGGCGAGCGGTGCGAGCCGCGCCAAGGCCGGGGGATCGAGGCCTGACGGGCTGACGGGCTGACGGGCTGACGGGCTGACGGGCTGACGGGCTGAGGGACTGACGGGCTGACGGGCTGACGGGGCCCGGGACTACAGGCCCTCCGGGACCCGCACCGCGTGCCGTGGGTGCCACCGGAGCCCCACCCGGGCGCCGCGGTAGGCGGCGAGGTCGGCGGAGGAGGTCTCCAGGTTCTGCTGGACGGCGGTGAGCCGGCCGCCGGCGTCGAGGTCGACGAGGAAGCGGGTGGCGTCGCCGAGGTAGACGACCTCGGCGACGGTGCCCGCGGCCCGCGCGTGGCCCGCCTCCGCGGGCGCGTCCGGGTCCTTGACGACCCGGATCTTCTCCGGCCGGATGCTGTACGTGCCGGACGCGCCGACCAGGGTGCGGGCGGTGTCGCCGCTGAGGAGGTTCGAGGTGCCGACGAACCCGGCGACGAAGGGGGTGGCGGGGCGCTCGTAGATCTCGGCGGGCGGGCCGACCTGTTCGATCCGGCCCTCGTGGAAGACGGCGATGCGGTCGCTCATCGTCAGGGCCTCCTCCTGGTCGTGGGTGACGAACACGAAGGTGATCCCGACCTGCCGCTGGATCGCCTTGAGCTCGACCTGCATCTGCTCGCGCAGCTTGAGGTCGAGGGCGCCCAGCGGCTCGTCGAGCAGCAGCACCCGCGGACGTCCGACCAGGGCGCGGGCCAGGGCGACGCGCTGGCGCTGGCCGCCGGACAGCTCGCCCGGGCGGCGCCGGCCGAGACCCTCCAGCCGGACCTGCGCGAGGGCCGCGCGGGAGCGCACCAGGCGCTCGGCCTTGGGGACGCCGCGGACCTTCAGGCCGTAGGCGACGTTCTGCTCGATCGTCATGTGCGGGAAGAGCGCGTAGTCCTGGAAAACGGTGTGCACGTCACGCTCGAACGGGGCGAGGCGGGTGACGTCCTGGCCGGCCAGTTCGACCGTGCCCGCGGTCGGCGTCTCGAAGCCGGCGATCATCCGCAGCACGGTGGTCTTGCCGGAACCGGACGGGCCGAGCATCGAGAAGAACTCCCCGTCGGCTATCTCCAGCTCCACCCCGGCCACCGCTTCGGTCCGGCCGTAGCTCTTGCGGAGTCCTGAGAGCCGGATCGCCATTCCCTCCATGATCGGGAACCTTTCTGGTGCGGGGGCGCGTTCTGACGAGTGGGCGTAAACATATGAAGTCATAGTTCAAATCTCAAGACCCCCTTAAGGTAAAGCCTGAGTCAACGCGCGAGGTGGTGGACGTGAGACCGGACGGCAGACAGGGCGGCGGTGTACGGGGCAGTGCGCGCAGGGCGGTTTTCGCCCCCGTCGACACCCGGGCCCGGGTCGACACCGTGGTGCGCCGCATCGGCGACGCCATCGAGCTCGGACTCCTCGCCGACGGCGAGCAGTTGCCCGGCGAGACCGAGCTCGCCGGACAGCTCGGCGTTTCCACGGTGACCCTGCGCGAGGCCCTCATGGCGCTGCGCCAGCAGGGCCTCGTCACCACCCGGCGCGGACGTGGCGGCGGCAGCTTCGTCACCCTCCCCGAGGGACCGCCGGAGGAACGGCTGCGCGCACGGCTCGCCGACTGGTCGACGGAAGAGCTGCGCGACCTCGGTGACCACTGGGCCGCCGTCTCGGGCGCGGCCGCCCTGCTCGCCGCCCGGCGCACCCAGCCCGGCGACCTGCGCCCGCTCGTCCGGACCGTCGACGACCTCGCCCACGCCGAGGACCCCGCGGCACGCAGCCGGTTCTACGGCCGCTTCCACGTGGAACTCGCCGCCGCCGCGCAGTCCGCCCGCCTCACCCGCGAGGAGATCGCCCTCCAGGCCGAGTTGGGCGCGCTGCTCGTGCTCGTCCTCGACGACACCGCGTATCTCGAATGCGTGGCGGATCGTCACCGCTCCGTGATCTCCGCCGTGCAGGATGAGGCCGACGAGCGCGCCAGAATGCTGGCCGAGCGGTGCGTACGCGAATCCGTGGGCCGGCTGGTCGCCCTGCGGCTCGCGCCCCCGACCCGCGCACCCGAGCCGCGTCCCGAGGAGGACACCGATGGCCAGGACGACCGGGCTCGCCCGCCTCACCGGAGCCGCCCCTGACCCGACCGGCGGGCTCGCCGAGGCGGTCTCGGAACGGGTCCGCGACACCCTCGAAGGCGTCTTCGCCGCCGTCGCCGCCACGGGCGCCGACACCGAGGCCCTGCTCTCCGCGGTGGGTTCGGCCGGCGGGGCCCCGGTCTCCGCCGACCTCGCCGCCCTCAGGCCCGGCCTCCACCGCCGGCTCGCTGACCACCCGCTCGTCTCCGGCGTCGGCTTCGTCGCACGGCCCGGCCTGCTCGCCGACGTGCCCGCCTGGCTGGAATGGTGGCAGCGGGGTCCCGACGGCGGCGTCCGCCCGCTGCTGCTCGACCTCGACCCCGAGCACTCCGCGTACTCCGACTACACCCACTGGGACTGGTACGAGCTCCCCCGCGAGACCGGCCGCCGGGCCGTCGCCGGTCCCTACGTCGACTACCTCTGCTCCGACGAGTACGGGCTCACCCTCTCCGCACCCGTGCACGCCGGTGGCGCGTTCGCCGGGGTCGCCGCCGCCGACGTCTATCTGCGCCACTTCGAGGCGGCCGTGCTCCCCGTGCTCCAGGAACTGCCCGTTCCGGCCCGCCTGGTGAACGCGCGCGGCCGGGTCGCCGCCTCCACCGACCCGGCCCATCTCGCCGGCTCCCTCACCAAGGGACCCGACTTCCACGCGGTGCTCGCCGCACCCCCGGCCGTCCACCGCCACGGCGCCCTGCGCCTGACGCCCTGTACCGGCACCCCGCTGGTGCTCGTCACACCGGAGCGGTGAACGAGCCGGGTCACCCCTGGCGGTACTCGACCGTCAGCGTCACCGGCGCCGCCTGGTTGACGAAGAGGTACGCCGTCGAGGCGGGCGCCGACGCGAAGCCGAGCCGCAGCTGCGTCGTCCCGCTCCGGTCCAGGGCCGCGAGCGCCGCCGGCGTCAGATCGGTGGACACGGCGCTCCCCGAGGAGAACGCGGCGATCTCCGCCGCGCCCGCCACCGTCGCCGGCGCCGACCAGTCACCGGCCTCCACGGCGCATCCGCCGAAACAGCCCGTACGCACGTCCACGAGCAGCCGGTTGCCGGCCGGCGAGGCCCAGGGATCGCCCGAGCCGCTCGACCGGGACACCGTCAGATACGCCCGCGTCACCTCCGCGCCCGCCGGGATCCTCGACGTGTCGAAGGACAGCAGCGTCCGGTTCACGTTCCCGTCCGTGCCCCGGCCCAGGGCGAAGCCGTACAGGTCCTCCAGCGTCCCGACCGCCGCCCCCGAGCCGTCGGCCGCCGCCTTCACGTAGCCGTCCTGCGCGTCCACGCTCGACAGCGTCACCGAGCCGCCGCCGGCGGGCGGCGGGGGAGTGCCGCCGCGCAGCGCCCGGACCATGCCCATCACGGCCTCGATCTGCTTCCCGCCGTGCCGCGCGTACGCCGCGTCGCCGAGATAACCCCACCAGTTCCAGCAGCCGTTGGGGTTCTCCAGCGTGCTGGTGGGGGCCGCCTGCGGATAGAGCACGACCATCGCGTTCGTGTCCGCGTACTCGTTCAGAAAGCTTCCCTCGACGAAGCGGGTCCCGAAGCCCTGGTAGGCGTACCCCTGCTTGCAGCCGTGCAGCGCCACCATCAGCGAGCAGGCCGCGCCGCCCGCGCAGGAGGCGGGAACGTACGCGAAGCCCTCGTCGCCCATCGACAGGGCCGCGGCCGAACCGCCCGGCGCGTACGCGTTCTGGTCGAAACGGATCAGCGTCCCCGAGGGGGCGGCGGCGGGCGTCGCCACGGACCCCAGGAGATGTCCGAGCAGCTCGCGCTCGGCGTCGACGCCGCAGTCGTTCAGGAACGGGGTCCGGGTCACCCCGCACGTGTTGGGGCCGAGCGGACTGATCCAGGCGTGGCCGGCCGCGGTGCCGCGGTTGTAGAGGACCCGGGCGCCGAGGTGCGCGTAGTAGTCGGAGAGCGCGGTCGCCACCGGCTGCCGGACCGTGGAGTCGTTGGTCCCGCTGAAGACGTACACCGGGTCGCCCGCCAGATTGGATATCGGATCCACCAGCCCTTGCGCCGACCGGTCGCGGGTGAGCTGCTCCAGCTGCGCGAGCTGGAGGTTCTGCGTGGTGTCCATGCACGCGTTGAGCGCGGTGGGAAGGCTGTTGCGGGCGCAGTCGTAGGGGCCGGAGGCGAAGGCCGCAGAACCGGACACCGTCCCGGAGTAGGCCACGTGCAACTGGGTGGCCATGTAGCCGCCCGAGGAGACGCCGGCGGTGTACACCGCGCCGATGTTGTACGGCGTCAGGGTGCCCGGCACCGGGGCCGGGGCGGCGGCCGCCGCCGGGGACGCGGGCGCGGCGAGGAACAGAGTGGTGACGGCGGACAGCAGCAGCGCCGCCAGACGCCGTGCCCGTGAGGGGTGGGGGGCTCGTGCTCGTATGGGTCGCATCAGGACTCCCGTGCGGCTCGGACGGGTGGGGATGCGCCGGAGCGTAGGGGTGGCGCGATCCCGCCCCCTATGGGCCCGGGAGCCACAAACGACCGGGCGGAGTATGGCGTGCCACGACCTGGCAGCCCGCGCCCGCCCCGACCGGACGACCCGCGGGGACCCCCCGGGAGCACCCCCGGGGAGCACCACGACGCCGTCCGGGCCGGGGTCAGTCGTTGACGGCGGTCAGCAGCACCACCGCGTCCTCCAGAGCGGTCAGCCCATGGCGCTCCTTCGGGATCATCTGGAGCTGGCCGGCCACCAGTTCCTCCGCCCGTCCGGACGCCGTCAGCTCCACCCGGCCCCTCAGCACCTGGAGGCTCGCCGCGGGCGGCGCGTTGTGCTCGTCCAGCGACATGCCCGCGATCAGGGCGATCACGCTCTGCCGCAGCACCCCGTCGTGCACCACCAGATGGGCGCTGCGGCCGTGTGCGTCAGCACGCGCCTTCGCCAGGTGCTCGTCGACGAGGACGGCGAGGTCGAAAGGTTCGGGCTGCTGCATCGTTTCTCCCTGCGGGTGCGCGGACCGGTATCCCCAGCGTTGCGCGTACCCGCCGTCACGCAACTCGGGACCCCCGCCCCCCGGCCGACAGCCCGAGCACCGCGAACCCCGCGGCCGCGAGCAGCACCGCCGTCCAGCCGCGCGCCCCGTACAGCCAGGCCGCCGTCAGCGAGCCGAGTGCGCCACCGCCGAACGTGGCCAGCATGAACACCGTGTTCACCCGCGCGGCCACGTCCCGCCCGAGCCCGAGCACCCGCGACTGGTTCGCCACCTGGCACGAGCTCGTCCCCAGCACCACGAGCCCGGCGCCCGCGACCAGCGCGGGCGGGGAGTCGGACGCGAGGCCGGCGACGGCCAGACCGAGCACCACGCACCCCAGCGCCCCGCGCCCGACCGGCCCAGCGCCGTACCGGTCGGTGAGCGGCCCGGCGTACGCCGAGGCCAGTGCCGCGGGAACGGTGAGCAGACCGAACAGACCCGCCGCGCCCGGCCCGTACCCCAACGGAGGGGCGGCCAGATGGAAGACCAGCGCCGCCCAGAACACGCTGTACGCGGCGAACACGCACGCGCCCCGCAGCGCCGACACCCGCAGCGCGCGGTGCTCGCCGAGCAGCCGCGGCAGCCCGGCGAGCATCCTCCCGTACGGGACGCGGGGCCGGTCCGCCACGCCGAGCCGCTCCGGCAGAGCGCGCGGCAGCACCCACAGCAGCGCCGCCGTCGCCGCCGCGGCCAGCAGATAGGCGGCCCGCCAGCTGCCGCTCACGTCGGAGACCGCGCCCGAGACCGTACGGGACAGGGTGGATCCCAGCGTCAGGCCCAGGCCGATGACCCCGACCACCCGGCCGCGCCGCTCAGCTCCCGCGAGGGCGGCCGCGACCGGCGTGAGGATCTGCGGCAGCACCGTCGTGGTCGACAGGGCGAGCGTCGCGAGGACCAGCGTCAGGACGTTCGGCGCCGCGGCGGCGACCAGCAGCGCCGCGCTCGTCGCCAGGAGCAGCAGTCGGGTGAGCCGGCGCAGCCGAGCGGTGTCGGCCAGCGGCACGAGCAGCAGGATGCCCAGCGCGTAGCCGAGCTGCGCCGCGGAGGCGACCAGGCCGGCCGTCCGGTCGGAGACGTCCAGACCGCCGGCGACAGCGGCGAGCAGCGGCTGCGGGAAGTAGATGTTCGCCACCGTCACCGCTCCGGCCACGGTGAGGACCAGGACGTTCACGGGGGCCGGAGCGGGACGCGCGGCGGCGCGCGGGCGGGAGAAGGGGAGGGGCACGGGCCTCAGACTCCCGCCCCGCGCTCGGGGCGATCAAGGTGAAAGAATGCAAGCGGCGTTGAGCAGGACTTAATGATCGAGGCCGGCCGGAGGCGGACCGGGGGACGAAACCGGAGGCGGCGGGTGCTCGAACGGCACGAACTGGAGGCGTTCCTGACTCTCGGCGACGAGCTGCACTTCGGCCGCACCGCCGACCGCCTCGGCCTGTCCCCGGCCCGGATCAGCCAGATCGTCAAGAAGCTGGAGCGCCGCGTCGGGACCCCGCTGTTCGCCCGGACCAGCCGCAGCGTCGCCCTCACCCCGGTCGGCCGGCGCCTCCACGAGGAACTCCGCCCCGCCCACGCCCGGATCCTGGCCGCCCTCGAACGCGCCACCGCCGCCGGCCGCGGTCTGGTCGGCACCCTCCGCGTGGGCTTCGGCTCCCCCTGGGGCGGCGAACTGCTCGCCGCCACCGCCGACGCCTTCCTGGCCGGTCACCCCGGCTGCGAGCTGACCCTCCGCGAGGTGCCGACCGACGCCGGTACCCGCCCGGTCGAGGACGGCGAACTCGACCTCCAGTACGCGGCGTTCCCGGTCGACGTCCCCGGACTCACCGCCGGGCCGGTGCTCGTCCGGGAGGACCGGGTGCTGCTCGTCCCGGCCACCCACCCCTTCGCCGACCGGGCCTCGCTCGCCCTGGAGGACCTCGCCGGGCAGACCCTGGTCACCACCGGCCGCACCCACTCCCGCGCCTGGCGCGAGGCCCACTACCCGACCCGGACCCCGTCCGGCGCCGTCATCCACCACGGTCCGGCGGCCGCCACCTGGGAGGAGCTGCTGTCCCTCGTCGGCGCGGGCCGCGGGGTCGCCCCGGGCGCGGCACGCGGCGCCCGGTACCACCCGCGCCCCGGCATCGCGTACGTGCCCTTCCGCGACGCGCCGCCCCTCACGTACGGTCTGGTCTGGGCGACCGCCGGCGAGAACGCCCTGGTCAGGACCTTCGCCGAGACGGCGGCGCGTGTCCTCACCCAGGGAGCGGAGCCGCCGCGGCTACGGTGAGGCGGTGCAGCGCACCGAGGACCGGCTGACGCTCGCCGCGTTCGCCACCGTCTCGCTCCTCGCGGGCGGCAACGCGGTCGGCATCCGCTTCAGCGACCGTGAGCTCGACCCCCTGTGGGGCGCCGCCCTCCGCTTCGGCGCCGCCTCCCTGCTGCTGCTCGCCGTCATGGGCATCGGGAGGATGTCCTTCCCGAAGGGCAGGGCCCTCGCCGGGGCGGTCCTCTTCGGCATCCTCAACTTCGGCGTGACCTCCGCCCTGGTGTACTACGCCCTGGTCCGCCTCCACGCCGGATTCGGTCAGACCGTCCTGTCCGTCACGCCGCTGGCCACCCTGCTCCTCGCCGTCGCCCAGGGCCTCGAACGCTTCCGCGTCGCCGCCGCCGTCGGCACCGTCCTCGCCACGGCCGGCGTGGCCGTCATCTCCCGCACTCCGCTCGGCGGCGACGTGCCCGTGGGGTCCTTCCTCGCCCTCCTCGGCGGCGTGTGCTGCTTCGCGCAGGCGACGGTCCTGGTCCGGCGGCTGCCGCGGGTCCATCCCGTCACCATGAACGCCGTCGGCATGAGCGCCGCCTCCGTCCTCCTCCTCGCGGGTTCGGCCGCCGTCGGGGACACCTGGCACCTGCCGGAACGGGCCGCCACCTGGTGGGCGCTCGCCTACATGGTGGTGGCCGGCTCCGTCCTCACCTTCGTGCTCTACCTGTACGTGGTGCACCGCTGGAGCGCGTCCCGCGCCGCGTACGTCTTCGTCGTGATCCCCGTCGTCACGATCGTGCTCTCGGCCTGGCTCGACCACGAACCCCTCCCCGCCTCCCTCCTCCTGGGCACCCCGCTGATCCTCGTCGGCGTGTACGTGGGCGCGCTGCGGCGCAGGTCTCGGGGGACGGCGAGGGGCGAGCCCTAGGGACGTCTCCTGTTTAGGGGCCGAGGACCGCGGGCGGCGGGCTCCACCTTCGTTTGCGCGACACCGTGGACGACACCCCGTAGTCCTTCTTGAGGTGCTCGGGGATGGCGTAGTGCATGACCCGGCCGCGCGTGAGCGAGGACAGCTCGAACATCGTGGTGAGATGCCCGAGCCGGTCGAGGAGCCAGGCGCCGAGCGGCGAGCGGTCCTCGACCGTCTCCAGCACGCCCAGGAGGTGGGGCACCGCCTTGACGACCGTGTCCCACGACGTGCGGGGCACCTCCAGCCAGTCGGCGCACGTGTCGCCCACGAGATGCCGGACGAGCGCGGAGACGACGGGGTCGAAGAAGGTGCCGGGTACGACCTCCTCGTACAGCTCGATCAGCTGCCTGGTCAGCAGCGCCCCGTCCTCCGACGGCCCCATGTGCCGGAGCATGTACAGGTCGAGGAAGCGGCGCGCCTCGTCCAGGTTCTTCGGCACGGCCTCCTGGTCGACGCCCAGCATGGCGCCGACCACCCGCCAGGCGTAGGCGTAGGCCTCCGCGCCCTCCGTCGACATGTGGATGCCGAGCCGGTGCAGGCTGTCGAGGACGAGCATCGAGAAGAACATCTGCCCGCCGATCATGTCCTCCTGACAGATCGGCACCCCGAGACCGGCGACGTCCCAGCGGTCCTCCCGGCGCAGGTGGTGCCGGATCGAGGCGTGCAGCAGCCGGACCTTCTGCGCGGCCGGAACGAACCGGCTGCCCGCCTCGAAGGCGTCCGGCCGCATCAGGTACACCGTGAACTGGCCGGTCTCCGCCATGCGCTTGGCCGGGTACTTCAGACCGTGCGTCGTCGCGAGCAGCTTCGCCACGTGCGGGACGAGGTAGCAGGCCGGCATCGCCGCGAACGACAGCGCGGTGGTGATGTGCACGTCGTTGTCGGTGAAGAAGAGCCGGGCCTGCTCCATCACGCCCCAGTCCACCCAGCTCGGCGGCGCGGCCGTGACGTGCAGATACTCCCGGGCGACCTCGGGCAGACCGTCCGGCAGCGGAGCGCCGGCCGTGGAGACGTAGCGCATCAGGGTGTTGAAGGTGCCGACCTCCCCCCGCTCGAAGAGGGTGGCGACAGTGGCGTCGGCGAGCTCGTCGCCGGCCTGACGCAGGGCGTCCAGCGACGCCTCGGTGTGGATCATGCGGGCTCCTTCGGGGCTCCGTTGACAGGGAGGGCTCCGGTACGGGGGTCAGGACAGCCGGGTCGACGCGGAGTGCGCCAGGGACGTCAGCGCGGCGAGCGCCACCGGCGGCGCGTCGATCTCGTCGAGGACGCGGAGGGCCTCCTCCACCCGGGCGGCGATCAGGTCCTCCACCCGCTCCGGGGCCTTCAGGACCCGCATCAGCGCGCGCACGTCCTCCGGATCCGTGTCGTCCCGGCCCAGCAGTGCGGCGAGCCGCTCGCGCTGCGCGGTGTCGGCGACCCGCCAGGTCTCCGCCAGCAGGGCGGTCGGCCGGGACCCGCGCAGGTCGTCGGCGGTGGCCTTGCCGGTGCGCGCCGGGTCCCCGAACAGGCCGAGCAGGTCGTCGCGCAACTGGAAGGCCTCGCCGAGCGGCAGCCCGTACGCGGAGTAGCCCTCGGCCAGCCGCGGGGCGGCCCCGGCCAGGGCGCCGCCGATCAGCAGCGGCTGCTCGACGGTGTACTTCGCGGTCTTGTAGCGGATCACCTGGAGCGAGGCCGCCACGTCCGGCGCGGCGCCCGTGCGCAGGATCTCCAGGCACTCGCCCGCGATCAGCTCCCGGGCGAGCGCCGCCCACAGCGGGCGCGCCCGGCCGAGGAAGGCGACGGGCAGTCCGCTGGTGACGAACAGCTGCCCGGCCAGCGACATCAGCAGGTCGCCGACCAGCATGGCGAGGGACCGGGCCGCGTCGTCACCCTCCGGGTGGTGCGCCACGGCGGCGCGCAGGGCCCGGTGCGCGGTGGGGCGCCCGTGCCGCAGGGGACTGTCGTCGATCAGGTCGTCGTGCACGACCGCGGCCGCGTGCACCAGCTCCATGGAGGCCGCCGCACGGACCAGCGCGTCGCTGTCCGGCTGCCCGCCGCCCCGCCAGCCCCAGTAACAGAACGCGGCCCGCAGCCGCTTGCCGCGCGCGACCGCCGTCTCAAGCTGTTCGGCCACCGGCGCGAGGGACGGGTCGACGTCGACCAGACGGTCCGCCTCCTGGGCGACGAAACGCCGCAGCACCTCGTCGACGCGGGCCTTGAACGCGGCCGGGTCCCAGGACTCAGCCATCTTCGCGGGACCGCCGCTCCAGCACGTGCCGGGCGAGCACCTCCAGGTGGGCCGGAGGCGACGCCGCGTACCGGTCGAGCGCCAGCCGCCCGCGCGCCAGCAGGTCCTGCTCGGCGTCCTCGACCAACTGCGCGGTGTCCGAGCGGCGTAACAGCCCGCGCACCGTCCCCAGCGCCGATCCCAGCGTGCTCGCCGCCAGATCCGCGAGCCCCGCCACGAGCAGGACCGCCTGCTCGTCCCTTCCCCCGCCTCGACCGCCACTGTCCGTTCGCATCGTCATGGATCAAGCGTGTCGGTGCCTCCGCGAGGCACGCGGGGGAAACTCACGAACGAGTGAACGCGTGGCCGGCCCCGCCGCCCCGCCCCGACGCCCTACCCCGCCGTCAGAGCGCCCGTCAGGTGGTCGTAGGCCACGTGCGCGTGCAGCCGGACCCCGGTCACCAGGGTGTCGTCGTCCGCGTAGAAGCGCGGATTGTGGTTGGTGACCAGGCCGCGCCCGCCCGGTACGGGGACGGGGTGCCCGGCGGCGTCCAGCGTCGCGTCCTGGACGCCCAGCATCACGTACAGGCCGCCGAAACGGTTCACGAACTCGGACACGTCGTCGTAGCCGAGCGTCGCTCCGGTCTCGACGACCCGCTCCTCGCCGACGACCCGTCGCAGGGTCGGCAGCCCCGCGGCCACCCACGCGGCGGTGTTGTGCACCGGGGGCACCGCCTGCAGGAAGTCGACCGCCGCCGTGGCGCCGTACGCGGCGGCCGAGTGCTCCGCGAGCGTGGTGAGCCGCCGCTGGACCGCCGCCATGTCCGACTCCACCGCGCAGCGGACGGTGCCCCACAGCGTGACGGTCTGGCCGATGATGTTGAACCGGCCGACGTCCTCGACGTGCCCGATGGTGACCGTGACGGCGTCGTAGGCGGAGACCTGACGGTAGATCTGCCCGATCCCGGTGAGGATCGCACCGGCCGCGGGCATCGGGTCCACGCCCTGCCAGGGCGTGGACCCGTGCACCTGCTCGCCCGTGACGACGATCCTGACGAGGGTCGAGGCCGCGTACTGGTTGCCGACGTGGTAGCCCAGACATCCCTTGGGATACGGGGTGACGTGCAGGCCGAACACCATGGTCGGCACCGGGTCGGCGAAGGCGCCCGCGGCCACCATGGCCCGGGCGCCGCCCTCCTCCGTGACCGGCGGTCCCTCCTCGGCCGGCTGGAAGACGAACAGGACGGTGCCGCCGAGCCGTTCGCGCGCCCCGGCGAGCACGCTCGCCGCGCCCATCAGCATCGCGGTGTGGCAGTCGTGCCCGCAGGCGTGCGAGACCGGGAACGGGCCGCCCGGGTAGTCGGCGTCCACCGTCTGCGACGCGAAGTCGGCCCCGCACAGGTCCTTGACCGGCAGCGCGTCGGTGTCCGCCCGCAGCGCGACCGTGTACGGGCCGGGCTGGCCGCTGCGGAGCACCCCGACCACGCCGTGGCCCGCGATGCCGGTGCGGACCTCGTCCAGACCGAGGGACCGGAGGTGGTCCGCGACCAGCGCGGCCGTCTTCTCCTCCCGGTTGGACAGCTCGGGGTGCCGGTGCAGGTGCCGGCGCCAGGCGATCACCTGCGGCGCGAGCTTCTCCGCGGCCCGGTCGAGCTCCGCGTACACCTCGTCCGCCTCGGAGCGTGGGGGTTCGGTGAACACCAGGGCCTCCGTCTCGCCGGTGGGAAGGACGTCCCGCACCAGCTTCGCACGCGGGAGTTGCGCGCGCGGGGCGTACGACCACGCGGGGGCCGGGGCCCTGGCCTGTCGGGCCGGGTCCCGGGTCACCCGCGCGGCCGGGGCGGACCGGGCGGGTCGGGGGCCCGGGTCCTGGGCGCGGGCCGGGTGGGCCGGCGCCTCCTGGGTCACCGGCGCGGCTTACCCGGGCAGGCCCGGGCCTCCCACGTAGCCCGCGCGGCGCGCGCGGGCCTGGGCCTCTCCGGTCACCGGCGCGGCCGACCCGAGCGGCCGGGGCCTCCCGGGTCACCGGTGCGGCCGACCCGGGCGGCCGGGCCTTCCACGTCAGCGGCGCGGCCGGCCCGGGGCCGGCCGAGGCCTCCCCGGTCACCGCGCCGCCCGTGACCAGGTCCACGGCGCCTCCCGAGCGCGCTCGGCCGGGCTCACGCCGCGGGGAAGACCGGCACCCCGCGCTCGACGATCGCCGCCGTGTCCAGGCCCGTCGGCAGGGTGCCGAAGGCGATGCCCCAGTCCGAGTCGAGGCGCGAGGCGCAGAAGGCGTCGGCGATCGCCGGGTGCCCGTGACGGACCAGGAGGGAGCCCTGGAGGACGAGGGCGAGGTGTTCGACCAGGCGGCGGGCCCGGTACTGCAGGGCCGCCGGGTCGCCGAGGTCGGCGAGCTCCTTGCGGAGGCGGGCCACCGCCGCGTCCAGGCGCCGGTCGGCGCCGGCCGCGCGGTCGACCTCGGCGAAGAAGGCCTCGACGGCGGCGGGCTGCCGGGCCATCGCCCGCAGCACGTCGAGCGCGGCCACGTTGCCCGAGCCCTCCCAGATGGAGGGCAGCGGCGACTCGCGGTAGAGCCGGGGCAGGCCCGAGTCCTCGACGTAGCCGTTGCCGCCGAGACACTCCAGGGCCTCGGCCGCGTGGGCCGGGGCGCGCTTGCAGACCCAGTACTTGGTGACCGCGAGGCCGAGGCGGCGCAGCTGCTCCTCTTCCTCGTCCCCCGCCGCCGCGCGGTCCACGGCGCCCGCGAGACGCATGGCGGCGATCGTGGAGGCCTCGGCCTCGACGGCCAGGTCGGCGAGCACGTTGGTCATCAGCGGCTGGTCGATCAGGCGGGCCCCGAACGCGCTGCGGTGGCCCGCGTGGTGGACGGCCTGGACGAGGCCGAGGCGCATGCCGGAGGCGGAGCTGACGGCGCAGTCGAGCCGGGTCATGTTCACCATGCGGATGATGGTGGCGACGCCGCGGCCCTCCTCGCCGATCAGCCGGCCGAGCGCGCCCTCGTACTCGATCTCGCTGGAGGCGTTGGATCGGTTGCCCAGCTTGTCCTTGAGGCGCTGGAAACGGATCGGGTTGAGCGAACCGTCCGGCAGCACGCGCGGCACCAGGAAGCAGGAGAGGCCGCCCGGAGCCTGGGCGAGGGTCAGGAAGACGTCCGACATCGGCGCCGAAGTGAACCACTTGTGCCCGGTCAGGGCGTACATGCCGGCCTCGCCCGTCGGCACCGCGCGGGTGGTGTTGGCGCGGACGTCGGAGCCGCCCTGCTTCTCCGTCATCGACATGCCGGCGATGATTCCGCGCTTGGCCGTCGGGACGCGCAGGCCGAAGTCGTAGGAAGCGGAGGACAGCAGCGGCTCGTACACCGCGGCGAGCTCCGGCTCGGCGCGCAGCGCGGGCACCGCCGCGTACGTCATCGAGATCGGGCACAGGTGCCCCGGATCGGCCTGGCCCCACACGAACACCTTGGCGGCCCGCGCCACATGGGCGCCCGCGCGGCCGTCGGACCAGGGCGCGCCGTGCAGGCCGTGCCGCACGGCCACCGTCATCAGCTCGTGCCAGGACGGGTGGAACTCGACCTCGTCGATCCGGTGCCCGTACCGGTCGTGGGTGTGCAGGACGGGGGAGTGGCGCTCGGCGAGCCGCCCCCACTCCTGGGCCTGCTCGCCGCCGGCCAGCACGCCCAGCTCGCGTACCTCCGTCTCGGCCCAGGCCGCCCCCTCGCGTCGAAGCGACTCGAGCAGCGCCGGGTCGGCGGAGACGTCGTAACCGGTCAGCGGCGGAACTTGGTTGGTGACCTCATGCGTGGTCGGCATCGGGTACTCCCAGGGCTCGCAGGGTGAAGGTGACCAGGGCGGGAACGGTGCCGGGCCCGGGGGCCCCTTCCGTCAGCGGGCCGATCAGCGCCTCCGCGCCCGCGCCGACGAGCGCGGAGGCGGTGAGCCGGGCGTCCTGCGGCGGCAGTTCGCCGTCCCGCACGCCGGCGGCGATCCGCTCGGCGAAGACGTCGCGGAAGGCGCGCCGGAAGACCAGCCGCTCGGCGTCGACGGCCGGGTCGACCGGCTCGGCGAGCAGCGCGTAGGCGAGCCGCGGCGCCTTCAGGGCCCGGCTCGCGAAGGTCTCTGTGACCGCGACGACGCGGTCGGCGGCCGTCCGGTGCGTGGTGAGGGCGGCGGCCTCGGAGACCGCGGCGACCTCCCGTCCCACGACGGTACGGAACAGTTCGACGGAGAGTTCGGCCTTGCTGGGGAAGTGGCGGTAGACGCTCCCGGTGGCGATTCCCGCCCGCGCGGCGACGGCGGCCACCGTGCAGCCGGCGTATCCGTGCTCGGCGAGCAGGCCGAGGCCCGCCTCGACGATCGCGGTGCGCTGTGCGTCGAGGCGGGCCTGGACCGCGGGCGTGCGTCGGTAGGGCATGAAAGGAGTGAAGCAGTGATTCACTCCTTCAGCAAGAGATCCGGCGCCGACGCGCTCAGCGTCGCGTCAGGTCGCGGAGCGCGAAGTCCTCGGGCAGCTCCTCGTCGAGCGCGTCGAGGGCGGTGACGAGCTTGCGCTCCTCGAAGGTGAAGTGGGACTCGACCAGGGCGACGAGCCCGTCGAGCTCCCCGCTGATCCGCCGCGCCTCGGCCGGGTCGGGCTCGGGCCCGCCGCCGAGACCGTCGACGAGCCCCTGGACGGCGCGCAGGATCTCGGTCACCTGCTCGTGGTCCCGGGAGAGCTCGTCGAGCACCGGGCGCAGCTCGGGGTGACGCCGGGCGAGGGCGGGGAAGACGCCGTCGTCCTCGGCGGTGTGGTGGCGGGTCAGGGCCGAGCAGAAGGCGAGGCAGTGGGCCCGCAGTGCGCGGGGCCGCTCCCCGCCGGCGGCGAGGTGCGCGGCCACGTCCGCGCGGAGGCGGGCCAGCTCCTCGCGGAGGTAGAGGTGGACGTCGACGAGTTGGTTGCCGAACGCCGTGAGGCGGTCGGTCGGTTCGGGATCGGCGGACATGCCCGCATCGTAGGTCGGGGCGGGCATGTCCGGTCCCGGTCCTCGGGGGGAGGGGGCGGTCCTGACGGTCGTACGGTACGGGCGTCAGCCGGTGAAGATCTCCGTGAACGACCAGACGGCGAGCGCCGCCATGCAGAGGCCGCCGATGCGCTGGACGGTCCTGAGCGGGACGCGCTTGGCGATGAAGCGGCCGGCGACGAGCGCGAGGGCCGAGACGCTCATGAGGGCGGCGGCCGAGCCGATCGCGGTCGACCAGGTGCCGTTGGTGGCCGCCAGGTTGGCGGTGGTGATCTGGGTCAGGTCGCCCCACTCGCTGATGAAGACGGCCATGAACGCGGTGGAGTAGACGGGCCAGAAGCCGGTCACCGTCCTGCCGCCGGCGTCCTCCTCGCCCTCGTCGTCCCCGCCGCGCAGCAGCATGAACGCGCCGAAGGCGAACATGAGGCCCGAGACCAGCTTGACGGACCAGCCGGGCAGGAGGCCGAGCAGGCTGCCGGCGCCGACGGCGATGGCCACGTGGACGACGAACGCGGTCGAGGTGCCGAACCACACGTACAGCGGACGCATGCGCGTGCCCATGGCGAGGGACGCGAACATCGTCTTGTCGGGAAGCTCGGCGAGGAAGATCAGCCCGAAGGCGGTGACGATCGCCAAGGGGTCGAGGTGCATACCGGGGCTCTCTGCTCGGACCGGGCCCGGGCCCGGCACGGCGCCTCGAAGGCGACGGGAGGACCACTCGGCCCGGCATGACGGACCACGCCCACAGGGATGCGGACGTGGCGTACTGCCTGGCCGAAGGTCTCGCCCGCCCGCGTGTCCACGTGGGCCCGGTCACCGGGAACCCGGGGGTTCCAGTGTGTCGACGACCGGTTCGCAGGGCTACTCCCCTTCGCTGCCGACCAGTGTAACGGACCGCTCGGACGATCAAGGTAGACATTGTCTACGGCCACGGTGTAGACAGTGTCTACCTTGATCGATCGGAAGGTGTCATGACCGCAGATCCCCCGTCCCCCGAGACCGGACTCCGCGAACGGCTCGTCCGCACGGGTGTCGAGCTCGTCGACGCCCAAGGCGTCCAGGCCCTCTCCCTGCGCGAGATCGCCCGGCGCGCCGGCGTCTCCCACGGCGCGCCCCGCCGCCACTTCCCCACCCACCTCGACCTGCTCTCCGCCATCGCCCGCGAGGGCTTCCACGAGCTCGGCGCCCGGGTGGCGGCGGTGTCCGAGGACGAGCCGCGCGCCCGGATCGCGGCCCTGGCCCGGATCTACCTCGACTTCGCGCACACCCGCGGCGGCATGTACGAGCTGATGTTCCGTCACGACCTGTTGGAGAGCGGCCGGCTCGGCCTGCGCGACACCAGCCTGCCGCTCTTCGCCCACCTGGCCGAGCTCGTCGCCCGGGCCCGCCCCGACGCCGCCGACCCCGCCCTGACCGCCGGCGCCCTGTGGGCCAACCTCCACGGCCTCGCGCAGCTCCGGCGCTGGGGCAGCCTCCGCCTCGCGACCGGCACGGACGACGTGGCGCCGCTGCTCGACGCCGCCCTCGACGCGCACCTCGGACCGGCCGCCCGGCCGGGCGCCAGGTCGGAGGCCGGTCCGGAGGTCGGACCGGACGCCGGACCGGGAGCCGGGACGGCGGGTGGCGGGCGATGAGCGAGCAGCCGCGCCTGGCCGCGCTCCACCGCCCCCTCGCCCTCACCTGCAGCGTCGTCGGCGCCGCCGTCGTCGCGCTCGACGGCACCGTGCTGACCATCGCCCAGCCCGCGCTCCAGGCCGACCTGGGCGCTGACACCGGGCAGGTCCAGTGGACCAGCACCGGCTACCTCGTCGCCGTCGCGAGCCTCCTCGTCTTCGCCGGGCGGCTCGGCGACCGCTACGGCCACCGCCGGATCTTCGCCCTCGGCTGCCTCGGCTTCGCCGGCGCCTCCGCCGGCATCGCCGCCGCCACGGGCATCGGCTGGGTCGTCGCGCTCCGCGTGCTCCAGGGCATGGCCGGCGCGCTGCTCCAGCCCGCCACCCTGGGCATGCTGCGCGGCGCCTATCCGCCCGAGCGGCTCGGGATGCCCGTCGCCCTGCGCACCAGCGCCATCGGCCTGGCGGCCGCCTGCGGGCCGCTGGTCGGCGGGCTGCTCGTCGACGCGTACGGCTGGCGGGCCGTGTTCCTCATCGGCGTCGCGCCGACCCTGCTGGTCGCCCTGCTGTGCCTCGCCGTCCCCGAACCGCGCCGGACGGCCGGGCGCGGCGGGATCCGCGCGCTGGACCTGCCGGGCGCCGGCCTGCTGGGACTCGCCCTCGCCTGCCTCGTCCACGGGCTCGTCCAGGGCCCCACCGCCGGGGCCGCGCCCCCGCTCGTCCTCGCGGTCGTGGCCGGCCTCGCCTTCGCCGGACACGAACGGCGCGCCCCCCAGCCCCTGCTGCCCCCGGACATGCTGCGGCCCGGCCCGGTCGCCGCCGGCCTCGGCGCCCTGCTCGCCGTGTCGGCCGCCCTCTCCGGCACCCTGTTCACGGCCACCTACCTGCTCCAGGACACCCTCGGCCTCGACCCGCTGTCCACCGCCCTCCGGATGGTGCCGCTCGCCCTGGTCATGGTGGTCGGGGCGCCGCTCAGCGCGCTGACCAAGAAACGCGTCGGCGCGCGGGCCACCGCCACCGGCGGCGCCGTCCTGCTCGTCCTCGGTGTGCTGCTGCTCGCCCGGCCGGAGGTGACCGCCTCCGCGCTCGCCACCGGCGCCTGCGCCGGGCTGATCGGCGCCGGATTCGGGGCCGTCATGGTGACCGCCACCTCCGTCGTCGTGCATCTCGCCGCGGCGGAGCACGCCGGGGTCGCCGGCGGGCTCCAGCAGACCGCGATGAACACCGGGCCGGTCGTCGGCGTGGCGCTGGCCACCCTGCTCCTCGACTCCGGCACCGCCCTGCCCGCCCTCGCCGCCGTCGCCGCGCTCGCCGTCCCCGCCACCCTCGGCCTGCCGGGGAACGCGGACCGGGAGGGCGGCCGACGGCGGCTCGCGGACACGCCAGCGGGGCCGTAACGCCCACGTACCGCCCGGATCCGTACGTACGATCACGGAATGCCCACCGGTGGTCACCGTCTCCCCGCGCCGACGAGGACGCGCACCCAGTTCACCCTCGGTCTCGCGCTGCCCCTCCTGGCCCTCGTCCTCGTGGTCGTCGCCGACCTCATCACCTCGCAGGGGCAGCACTTCGACCGGCTCCTCGTCATCGGTCCCGCGCTCGCCGCCATCACCTGGAGCGTGCGCGGCACCCTCGCGATCGGCCTGGTCGCGATGGTGCTGAGGGTGGTCCTGGGTGTGCTGCAGGACGACCCCGTGACGGACGTCGTCGCCGCGGAGCTGGTCCTGGTCGCCGTCACCGTGACCGCCCTCTGGGTCAGCGGGGTCCGCACCCGTTACGAGCGTGACCTGCGCGAGGTCACCGCCGTCGCCGAGGTGGTCCAGCGGGTGCTGCTGCGCCCGCTCGCACCCCGCCTCGGCCCGGTGGAACTCCACCTCCTCTACGTCTCCGCCGCCGCCAAGGCCCGGATCGGCGGCGACTTCTACGAGGCCGTCCGCGTTCCGGGCGCCGTCCGCGTCATGCTCGGCGACGTGCAGGGCAAGGGCCTCGGCGCCGTGGAGACCGCCTCGGTCCTGCTCGGCGCGTACCGCGCCGCCGTCACCGAGGCCGCCGACCTCGCCGCGCTCGCCGACCGTCTCGAAGAGGGACTGCAGCGCTACGGGGCCTGGGACCCCGATTCCGACGCCGCCGAGCGCTTCGCCACCGTCCTCCTGCTCGAACTCCCCGACGACCGGAACCTCGTGCGGCTCCTCAGCTGCGGCCACCCGGCCCCCCTGCTCCAGCACGGCGACAGGGTGCGCCCCGTCGTCTTCACCGACCCCTCCCTGCCCGTCAACCTCGCGGGTCTGTGCGCCTCGCGGCACCGCATCGAGGAGGTGCCCTTCGGGCCGGGCGACCGGCTGCTGCTGTTCACCGACGGGGTGAGCGAGACCCGCGACCGGGCCGGTGACTTCTACCCGTTGGAGGAGCGCCTGGGCGGCTGGGCGGACGTACCGGGGGACCGGGTCCTTGCCCTCCTCCACCAGGATCTCGCCGACTACGGGGCGAACGGTCTCGACGACGACGTGGCCGCCCTGCTGGTCCTACGCCCGCCGGAACAGGCGGCCGTGCGCGGGCGGGACGTCCCGCCCGCCTTGCCGTAGCGCCGCCGGGCCGGCGCGGCCTTGACCGGTGCGGCCCTGCCCCACGCCGCCCCGCCCGGCCCCGTCCTGCCGGCCCGCCCTGCCCGGCCTGGGCGGGCCGGCACAGGGCCGGCCCCGCTCACGGCTCCCGACGCCCCGGCGGCGGCTCCCGTCTCACGGCCGAGTCGACGGCGGTCAGGTCACGGGGGCAAGCCCGAGGTGCTCCCGCAGCGTGCTCCCCGTGTACGCCGTCCGGTACGCCCCGCGCTCCTGGAGCTCCGGGACGAGCAGGTCCACGATGTCGTCGAGACCGTCCGGGATCAGGTACGGCGAGACGTTGAACCCGTCGATCGCGCCGTGCCGCGCGAAGCGCGTGAACTTGTCGGCGAGCCCCGAGGGCGTGCCCACATGGCCGCGCTGCGGCCCCAGCTCGATCACCGTCTCCCGCAGCGACCAGCCGTTGGCCTCCGCCTTCGCCCGCCACTCGGCCACCACCGTCCGCGGATCGGCGATCCGCGCCGAGCCGAACGCCCCGGTGTTCTCCAGCACCACCGGGTCCTCGGCCGGCAGCGGTCCGTCGGCGTCCCGCTCGGACAGGTCGAGGTTCCACAGTCGGCCGGCGACCGCCAGGGCCGTCGCCGGGGTGACCTGCTCCAGCCGGACCCAGCGCGCCTTCTCCTCGGCCTCCTTCTCCGTCGCCCCGATGATGATCTCGGTGCCCGGCAGGATCCGCAGCGCGTCCTCCGGCCGCCCCGCCGCGCGCAGCCGGCGCCGGATGTCCTCGGCGAACGCCAGGGCGTCGTCGAAGTCCTGGCCGTGCGCGGAGAAGATGACGTCCGCGTTGCGCGCCGCGAAGTCCCGGCCGTCGGGCGAGTCGCCGGCCTGGAAGATCACCGGGTGTCCCTGTGCGCTGCGCGGCAGCGTCGGCGCCAGGTCCACGTCGAACTGCGGCCCGGCGGCCCGGACCCGGCCGATCGTGCCCGGCACCGACCAGCTGCGGGCGTCGACCGAGTCGGCCACCGCGCCGTCCGCCCAGCCGTCCCAGACCGCGCGGGCGACCGTCAGGAACTCCTCGGCCCGCCGGTAGCGGTCGGCGTGGTCGAGGAAGCCGCCGCGCCGGAAGTTGGCGCCGGTCCAGGCGTTGTCGGTGGTGACGACGTTCCAGCCGGCCCGCCCCTCGGAGAGCAGGTCGAGGCTCGCGAGGCGGCGGGCGAGGTCGACCGGCTCGTTGAAGGTCGTGTTGGAGGTGGAGACCAGACCGATCCGGTGGGTGACGGCGGCCAGGGCGGACAGCTGCGCGAGCGAGTCGGGGCGCCCGGCGACGTCCAGCTCGTGGATCTCGCCGCCGGTCTCGCGCAGCCGCAGGCCGTCGCCGAGGAAGAAGGCGTCGAAGAGGCCGCGTTCGGCAGTCTGCGCGACCCGGCGGAACGAGGCCGGGTCGATCTGCGAGCCGCTCTCCGGGTGGGACCAGATGGTCCAGTGGTTGACGCCCTGGAAGAAGACGCCGAAGTGCAGCCGGGCGTCGGGCCGCGGGACGTCGTACGGGTCGGTGGCGGTCATCGGTTCCCCTCCCGGGCAGCGGTGGTGGCGGCGGTGGCCGTGGCGGTGGCGGCGAAGCGGCTTTCAGGGCGGGGGAGTCCGAGGGAGGTACGGAGCGTCGTACCCGGCAGGGGGCGCGTGGCCACCCGCCGGACGAACAGCTCGGGCAGGACCAGCCGGGAGAGCACCGCCAGGTCCTCGTCCAGCACCAGCGGATGCAGCCGCACCCCGTCGACCAGGGTGCTCAGCTCCTCCAGGAGGTCGACGAGTCCCTCGGCGGAGCCGGTGTGGCGCAGCCTGCCGGGCGGCCTGCCCGGCGCGGCGTCCCAGGACGCGAAGCGCTCCAGGTCGGCGATCCGCTCGGCGGCCGACTCTCCCGGGGTGTCCAGGGCGACCTCGATCTCGGCGAAGGCGAGCGGCGCGCGGGAGGCGGCGGCCGCCTGCCCGAGCAGCGCGGGAGAGGAACCCTCCACGAGGGCGACGTCGACGAGCTCCGGAGGCACGAGCCCGGCGGGCGCGAGGACCACGGGCCGGCCCTGCGGCGGACGGGGCACGATCGCCGGGCCCTTCACGCTGTACGTCTCGCCGGTGAAGTCGATGGAGTGCAGGCGCCCGCCGTCGAGGTAGCGGCTCGTGGCCACCGAGCGGATGACGGCGTCGTCCTCCCAGGAGTCCCACAGGTCGCGCACCACGCGGAGCCCGTCCACGGCCTCGCGCCGCAGTGCCGCCTCGCCCTCGACCCGGGGCCTGCCCCAGGCGCGGGCGGCCTCCGGGGCGTCCTCGACGCCGACGACCCAGCCGGCCCGGCCGACCGAGACGTGATCGAGCGAGGCGATCCGGGTGGAGACGTGGAAGGGCTCGGCATAGGTGGTCGCGACGACCGGCGCGACCCCGATGACGCTGGTGGACGCGGCGACGAAGGCCGCCCGCTCCACGGCCCCGATCCGGCCCGCGGGACCGCCGGTGGCGGCGGAGCCGGGCGGCAGGATGTCGTCGTCCAGGGTGACCAGGGTGAAGCCGGCGTTCTCGGCGACGGCCGCGACCCTGGCGACGCGACGGGGAGTCAGCAACGCGCCGGGGGCATGCGCGGCCCGGCGCCAGGCGGCCGGGTGGGCACCGTCGCCGTCGATCTCGACGGCCAGGTGCAGGGCGGGGATGGGCATGGAGGTCCTTCCGAACAGGAGAGGCGGCACGGCGGACCGTCGGCACGGCGGCGTCGGAGCGGACAGGACCGCGGGGCGACATGGCGGTGCGAGGCCGCGGCGGCGGGCGGTACGGAGGTACGGCCACGTCGCGGCATGGCGCTACGAGCCATGGCGTACTGCGGTGGGTCGGCGGACGCGCCGGATGCGACGGCCCGTCACCGCGGCGCGGGCGCGCGGCGGCAGGGCGGGGTCAGCGGTGCGCGGAAGGACAGATGGCGGAGGCGGTACGGCAGAAGTCGACATGCCGCCGGCAGCTCAGCAACGCCCCCGACCGCACCGCACGACGGCGACGCCGCTGCGCGGCGATCGGTGCGTGCACGGGGGCCTCCACGGGTCCGGAAGGGAACGCCCCAGCTTAGGCAGGGGCGGTTCCACCATGTCAAGGGATGCCGGGGAGCGGTGGAAGAAGGAACTCACGGGGCGGGGCGGGCCGTTGGCCGGGAAGGCGCCCTGAGGCGCGACCGCGACCGCGAGCGGGCAGCGGTCCGGGGACGGCGATCGCGGCTGCCGAGCGGGCAGCGGTCCGGCGACCGCGACGGTGGCCGCGACGGCGACCGAGACCGAGACCGCGACCGCGAAGGCGACCGAGACCGCGACGGCGACCGCGACGGCAGCCCGGCCGCCCGGTGCGGCGGCGGGCGGCACCCAGTGCGGCTGCGGCCGGCATCGGGTGCGCCTGCGGCGCCGGCAGCCGGCGCGTCAACCTGATACGCGTCGCCGTCCAGGGCCTCGCCGCGGTGCTCGGCGCCACGCGGCGTTACGGCTCCCGGACTCAGCCGCGGTACGGGGTGTTCGCCTCCGCCCAGTCGGCCAGGGCCCGGGCGCACTCGGCGACCGACTCGCGCCAGCTGCGGGCCGCGCCCTCGCCGGCCTCGTCGCTCACGTGCTTGACCATCCGCAGCGGGACCCCGGCGAGGGCGGCGGCGCTCGCGAGGGCGTACCCCTCCATGTCCACCAGCGGGGCCCGGAGCGCGAGACGTGCCCGGGCCGCATCGTCCGCGATGAACGCGTCGCCGGTCGCGAGGACCACCTCGCCGCCGGCCGGCAGGGCGATGGGCGCACCGTACGTCTCGCCGGTGAGACTGGCGAGCAGCTCGCCGTCGAGGTCGTGCTGGATCACCGTGCCGACGACGTGGGTGCCGGTCCAGCCGGGGCGCAGCGCGCCCGCCGTGCCCAGGTTGACCACCTCGGAGGGCCGCGGCCCGCGGGCGAGGGCGGTGGCGAGCGCGGTCGCCGCGTTGACCTTGCCCATGCCGGTCAGCAGCACCGGCAGGTCGGTGTCGAGGTACTGCGCCTCCTCCTTGACCGCCAGGACGAGCAGGGGACGGCCGGCCGTGATCTCACCCATGAGTTCCATGCGGGTCACGCTACCCGGTCGGGCGTGGTCCGCCCTGATCAGGCCGCTTCTGCCCGGACCGCTCCGGCCCGGGCCGGTTCCGCTCGGACCGGTTCTGCTCGGGCCGGTTCCGCTCGGACCGGTTCTGCTCGGGCCGGTTCCGCTCAGGCGGCTCCTGGGCGCCCCGCCCCTGCCCGGACCGCTCCTGCCCGGACCGCTCCTGCCCGGGCCGCCCCGGCCCGGACCCTCCGCTCACACCGGGAGCAGCCGTCCGATGAGCTCGGCGAGCTGTGCCGCGTTGCGGCAGGGGCGCATGTCGACCAGCTCGGCGTAGGCGTGGGCGACGGAGTCGCCGGTGGACCACAGCGCGGGCTGTTCCGGGTTGAGCCAGTACACGCGGCGGGCGCGGTCCGCGACCGACTTCAGGGCCGGGAGATTCGGGTCGCTGTGGTTGGTACGGGCGTCGCCCAGCACGAACACGACCGTCCGGGGGCCGAGCGCGTCGGCGTAACGCTCGGTGAACTCGCCGAGCGCCGTGCCGTAGTCGCTCTGCCCGTGCCAGCCGGTCAGGGTCGCCTCGGCGAGGATCCGCTCGCCGAGCCCCGCCGGATCCGTCCGGCCGCGGGCGACCAGGTCGGTGACCTCGTCGACCCGGTTGACGAAGGCGAACACCCGGACCCGACCGAACTGGTCGTGCAGCGCCTGCACGAGCAGCATCGTGAAGTGCGCGAAGCCCGCCACCGAGCCCGAGACGTCGCAGAGCAGCACGAGGTCGGGCCGCCCGGGCCGCCGCCGCCGAAGCACGGGCCGCACCGGCACGCCCCCGGTCGACAGGGAACGCCGCAGCGTGCGCCGCAGGTCGATCTCGCCGCGCGCCGCACGGCGACGGCGGGCGGCGAGCCGGGTCGCGAGCTTGCGTGCCAGGGGCCGTACCGTACGCCGGAGCTCCTCCAGCTGCTCCCGTCCGGCCAGCAGGAAGTCGACCCGGTCCGGTGTCGCGGCGACGGCCCGCCGGGCCACCTGGTCGCGGCCCTGCCGTTGCGCCACCCGGCGACGCGCCTCGGTCCGCACGCGCTCCCGGAAGTCCTCGATGCGCCGCCGGATCTCGTCGTCCGTGAGCCGGTCGCCGAACTCCGGCTCCGGCTCGCCGCCGCCCTCCCGCAGCGCCGTACGAACGCGGGCGAGCAGGGTCTCGGGCCGCAGCCGGGACAGGGTCTGGTACGAGGACCAGCCGTCCGAGCCGGGTGTCGAGCCGAATCCGCCGAGCGCGCCCACGGCCTCGCCCGCCAGCGTCGTCAGCGCCGACGCGTCGGCCGCGGCCAGGGCGGCCACCAGCCGCTCGCGCAGCTCCGCGAGGGCGTCCGCCGGATCGGCGTCGGGCCGTCCCGGCTCCTGTTCCTCCGTCCGCCCCTCGACGAGCGGGAAGTACAGGTCGAAGACCCGGTCGAAGACGCGCCGCTGCCGCTCGCCGTGCAGCAGCGTCGCGGCGAGGGCCTCCCGCATCCGCTGCCGGTCGGTGAAGCCCACGGCCTCCAGGGCGAGACCCGCGTCGACGGTCTCGGCCGTGCCGATGCGGAGGCCGTGCGCCCGCAGCGCCCGGACGAGGCCGGTGACGCGGTCGGCCGCGCCGGCCGGCCCCGGCTGCGCGGGCCGGCCGGGGAGGGCCGTCACACCGCGTCCAGGTCGAGCTTGGCCGCGGCCTTCTGGATGTCCTCCTGGTGCTTGAGGATCACGCCCAGGCTGTCCCGCACGACCTCCTCGGAGAGCGTGGCCGCGCCGAGCGCGAGGAGCGTGCGGGCCCAGTCGACGGTCTCGGCGACCGAAGGCGCCTTCCGCAGGTCCATCGCGCGCAGCGCGCCCACCACCCGCACCACGGAGGCGGCCAGCGCCTCGTCGATGCCGGGCACCTTGCTCCGTACGATCCGGCGCTCCAGCTCCTCCTCGGGGAAGCCGATGTGGAGGAACAGGCAGCGGCGGCGCAGCGCCTCGGAGAGCTCGCGGCCGGCGTTCGAGGTGAGGACGACGAACGGGCGGCGGGTGGCGGTGATGGTGCCCAGCTCGGGCACGGTCACCTGGAAGTCGCTGAGGACCTCCAGGAACAGCCCTTCGACCTCCGCGTCGGCCTTGTCGGTCTCGTCGACGAGCAGCACGGTCGGCTCGTCGGAGCGGATCGCGGTGAGCAGCGGGCGGGAGAGCAGGAACTCCTCGCCGAAGATGTCGGTGCGGGTCTCGTCCCAGCTCTCGTCGCGGCCCGCGGTGATCCGCAGCAGCTGCTTGGCGTGGTTCCACTCGTAGAGCGCGCGGGCCTCGTCGACGCCCTCGTAGCACTGCAGCCGGACCAGCCGCGCTCCGGCGACCTCGGCGACCGCCTTGGCGAGCTCCGTCTTGCCGACCCCGGCTGGCCCTTCGACGAGCAGCGGCTTGCCCAGCCGGTCGGCGAGGAAGACGCTGGTCGCGACGGCGGGCGAGGCCAGGTAGCCGGTGGCGGCGAGCCGCGTGGCGACGTCGTCGACGGAGCTGAAGTAGCCGGTCGTCATGGGAAGTTCCCCCCGGAGTGAGCGTGGGTCACCCGCAGACCGTCCGGGTTACCCGCCAGTAGTCGCAGCGTACCCCCGTCCGCGCCCCCGGGCACGGCTCGGCGGTGGACGGACCCGGACCGGCGGCCGTCGCGCACCCCGGCGGTCCTGCCCCCGACCTCACGGAGGGTGACCCGTGCCTGGTCCGGGGGGTGCCGCGCGCGGGTGCGGCGGGCCGCTGATGGAATGGGAGGGAGTCGAGAGCGGGCGTGGAGGCACGGTGTCGGAACGAACGGGGGAGCGGTCCTTGCCGGAGGGCGAGTACGAGGCCGTCCTCGCCCGGATCGACGCCCTGGAGCACGCGGCCGCCGAGATAGGCACCCGGCTCGACGAACGGACCGTCTGCGCCGAGCTGGCCGGATTCCTGGCGCGCAGGGTGGCCGAGGCCGCGGCCGTCGAGCTCCTCGCGCCGGACGGACCCGAGACCGGTCGGACCCCTGCCCCCGTCGTCGCGGGGCCGAAGGCGCTCCTGGAGGGATCCGGCGGCGCCGAAGGGCCCCACGCCGCCAGGCTTCTCACGCTGCCGCTGGTGACGGGGGACGGCGAGGAGCTGGGCCGGGTGCGGGTGGCCCGGGCCGCCGGGGAGTTCTCCGCGCACGAATCGGCCGTGGCGGCCCACGCGGTACGGCTCGCCGGCCTCCACCTCGGGCACGCGCGCCGGCTCGCCGCCACCGAGGCCACCGCCCTGCACCTGCAGCGGGCCCTCGTCGCCGAGCCCGGCCGCCCGCACCCCAATCTCGAGATCGCCGGCCGCTACCTCCCCGCCGGCGCCCGAACCCTGGTCGGCGGCGACTGGTTCGAGACCGTGCGGCTCCACTTCGGGCGCAGCCTGCTGGTGGTGGGGGACGTCATGGGGCACGGCCTGGACGCCGCCGTCGACATGAACGCCTACCGCACCGCGCTGCGCGAGGTGGCCGGAACCGACCTGCCGCCGCACCGGGTGCTGCGTCAACTCGACGCGGTCGTCGCCGAGGACGAAGGCCGGCGCCCCGCGACCTGTCTGCTCGTCCAGGTCGATCCGGCGCGCTCGACGGCCACCTTCGCCAGCGCCGGGCATCTCCCGCCGGTCGTCTTCGCCGCCGACGGCTCGGCCGAACTCGTCGGCCTGCCCGTGGGGCCGCCCCTCGGCACCGGATTCGGGGGCTACGAGCCGGAGGTCCGCACCCTCGGCCCGTCGGACACCCTGCTGCTCTTCACCGACGGCCTGGTCGAGCGGCGGGGCGAGGACATCGACGTCTCGCTGGCACGGCTCGCCGCGCTGCGGCTGCCGCCGGTTTCGGGGCCGGAGACGGTCGTCGACGAGGTGCTGCGGAGACTCGCCGCGCGGACCGCCGAGGACGACGTCGCCGTGCTCGCCGCCCGGGTCCGTGAACGGCCCACGACCTGAGGCGAGTCAGCGATTTCCCGCCGAGGCCGGATTGTTTCGGCAGGACGCTTGTGCAGGTCGTTCCGGCGCGGCACGCTCCTCGTATGAACACAGCCAGGCACGCCAGTGAACGCCTGATGAGCTGGCCCTCGCTGATCGCCGGACGTGCACCGTGCGGCGCTGAGCTCGGACTGAGCACCGCGACGCAGGAGATCGTGCACTTCCATGGTGAGCACGAAGCCGACGTCCATCTGACCCGCGCCATGATCGCCAGACTCCGGCCGGCCCTCCTGGGATCGAGCGCGGTGCGCCTGCGTGCCGGTTCCGGGTGGGTGACGGTGCGTCTGGACATGGGCTCGGACATCGACCTGCTGGCCACCCTGGTGAGCGCGGCGCTCCAGGCCACCGGAGCCCCGTACCCGGCCGGCGACCTCGCCCCCGACCACTGCACCCGCACCGGGCGCCCCTTCGCGCGCTCCTGAACCGGCGCGGCAGGCCGGTTCGGCCCGCCGGGGACGACCGGTTCAGCCCAACGGGAACAGCATGCAGGTGCTCGTCGCGTGCCCGAGCAGGCGGTCCTGGTCGTCGTACAGGCCCGCCTCGGCCAGCGCGGTGCGCTTGCCCGCGCTCAGTACCGTGCCGATCGCCCGCACCTTGCCCGTGTGCATCGTGATCGGGCGCAGGAAACGCGTCGACAGGTCGAGCGAGGTGTACGCCATGCCCTGGGGCAGGGTGGTGTGCACCGCGCAGCCCGCGGCGGAGTCGAGCAGGGTCGCGTAGACCCCGCCGTGCACGCTCCCGATCGGGTTGTAGTGCTCCTCGCCCGGCTCGAAGGAGAACACCGCGCGCCCGTGCTCGACCTCGTCCAGGCCGAAGCCGAGCAGCGCGCCGATCGGAGGCCCGGGCAGGCGTCCCTCGATCAGCGCGCGGAGGAAGTCGAGACCGGCCATCGACGCGGCGGCCTCGGCGGTGGCCGCCGCGTCGTTCCAGTGCACCGTCCGTGTCCGCTCCATCACCGGTTCCCTCCGCTCGGGGCGTCCGCCCACCATCTGGCTTCGAAGATCGAAGCTAGATGTCCGGTCAGCTGGCTGTCAATGCCGCAGCCAGCTGTCTACAGTGTGACGATGGACTACCTCGACATGGACACCGAGAACTGCCCGGTCCGCCGCGCGCTCGACCTGGTGGGCGAGAAGTGGTCCCTGCTGATCCTGCGGGACGCCTTCAACGGGGTGCGCCGCTACGACGACTTCCGCCGCCACATCGGGCTCTCCGAGGCCGTCCTCGCCGACCGGCTGCGCAAGCTCGTCGCCGCCGGCGTCCTGCGCGTGGAGCCCTACCGTGAGCCCGGGGCCCGCACCCGCTCCCAGTACCGCCTCACCTCCAAGGGCCGGGACCTCTGGCCCGTGCTGCTCGCCCTGAAGCAGTGGGGCGACACGCACGCCGGGGACCCCGCCGGTACGCCCCTCGACATCCGGCACGCCGACTGCGGCGCCCCGGTCCGCGTGGAGGTGGTCTGCGGCGGCGACGACCACGCGACCCTCAGCCCGTACGAGGTGACCGTCCGGTCCGGCCCCGCGGCGCGCCCCCGGCGCGACTGACCCCGTGGCCCCGGCGCCGCCGGCCCCGCGACCCCACGCACCCGTTCGGCGGCATGGCGGGCGGGTTCGGCCGGCCGGCGGGGTACTCGACGAGGCATGCCCCCCACTTCCGGTGCTCCGCACGACGGTGCCCCCACCGAGCACGGCCACTGGTTCCACCGGCTCCACCAGCGGGTCCTCATCTCCCCGGTCGGACTCGCCTGGAACCGGGGGCGCGAGATGGAACTCATGCACCGCGCCATGGGGTTCGCCGCCCTCAGCCTGCTCACCCTCGTCCCCCTCCTCATCGTCGTCGCCGCCGCCGACCTCGCCAGCGGTCAGGGCTTCGCCCGCTGGCTCGTCCAGGGCCTCGGCGTCTCCGAGGTCTCCGAGGAGGAGATCGAACGGCTCTTCGGCCAGCCGGGGGCCGCCCTGCAGCGCACCACCGCCTTCGGCCTCGCCGCCCTCGCCGCCTTCGGCGTCACCTTCGGCTCGGCCGTCCAGACCGGCTACGAACGGGTCTGGGACCTGCCCACCGCCCGCTGGCACACGATGTGGCGCCACGTTGTCTGGCTCGGCGTCCTTGTCGTCGCCCTCCTCGTCTTCGTGGCGACGCCCCCCGCCGAGAGCTCCACGGCCGTCGCCACCGCCCTCGTCGCCCTCGGCGACGTGGTCGGCACCTTCCTGTTCTTCTGGTGGTCCCAGCGCTTCCTGCTCTGCGGCCGCATCCGCTGGCGCGCCCTGCTGCCCGGCGCCGTGCTCACCTCCCTCGGCCTGCTGGGTCTGCGGATCTTCTCCGCGTTCGTCTTCTCGCCGCTGATCGCCTCGAACGCCGTCACCTACGGACAGTTCGGCACGGTCCTCGTCCTGCAGTCCTGGCTCGTCGGCGTCGGCTTCGTCGTGTACGGGGGTGCCCTGGTCGGCCGGCTCGTCCACGAAGTGTTCCTGCTGCGCCGCCTGCGCCGCGAGGCCCGCGAGCAGGACCGGCTGCCCTGACCGTCACTGGTCCCGACGTCCCACCGAGAGGATCGCGACCCCGGCCGCGACCGGCGCCCACCCCGCGTGCACCAGCCACGCCCCGCTGACCGTCCACGGGAACGGCACCACGCGGCCCGCCCGCTGTCGTCCCGGGAGGTAGCTCTCAGGGGGACGGGGCGGTGGCCGCGGGGCGGCGGCCACCGCCCCGCGGGTGGGCTCACCAGCCGCAGAAGGGCGCGGTGTGCGCGACGTCGAGCACGAAGCGCTCGGGGGAGTGCAGCACGAAGGTCCGGTAGTGGGGCTTGTTCTGGAAGGCGGCTCCGATGGTGACCACGCCCTCGAAGTCGCCGGTGAGGGCGACGCCCCTGAGCGCGGGAAGGTGGATCCTGACCAGCCGGGGTCCCTTGTAGACGGACTGGCCGGCCTCGTTGTGGGCGGCGGCGGGCGAGAGCTTGATCTCCAGGAAGAACTTCCCGGCGAGCGGCACCCGGTTGCCCGAGCCGTCGTAACGCAGCTCCTTCACCGGCTTGACGCTCACCGGGGGCATCGTGCCCCGGACGTCGATCACGAGTCGGTCGAAGGTGCGGTGCCCGCCCCAGCGGACGTCGACGACCTGGGCCGTGGTCGGCGCGGTCGTACGGGAGGGGGCGGTCGTGGCGCCCGCGGGGATCGTGGCGCCGATCCCGCCGGCGAGAAGGATGCCCGCGGCCGTGGCCGCGAGGGTCTGACGGTGAAGCATGGCGTCCCCCGAACTTTCCTGCGATGGGGACAGTGGTGTCACTGGGAAAGACATTCGCACCGAATGGGTGGTTCCGTCCGAATGGTGAATATTTCGATGTGACTCAGTATGCGCGCGCCGGCGTGCGGAAACCCCGCGCGCGCCGCCGTAACCTCAGCCGCCCTCGGTAGTTGACCAGGGCATGAAGAAGCGCAGCATGCTCGCCATCGCCTCCCTCGCCGCAGGCGTCGTCACCGCCCTCGTCACCCCGACCCCGAACGCCTCCGCCGCGGAGCCCGGCGAGGCGGGTCCCGGCGTCACCGGCCTCCTCCAGGAGGACCAGTCCGTCGGCTCCCTGGTGGGCGAGACCGCCGAGGACGCGGGCACCCTCCCGATCTCGGAGGTCGGCGGCCTGCTCTGACCGCGGCCACCCCGGCCCGCCCGCGCCCCGCGGCGCCCACCAGGGCGGTGCGGGGCACGGCGTTTCCGCCGCCACCACCCGGGAGGCGGCGGCCCGTGCGCGCGCAGTGCCCGGGGAATGACAGGATGTCCCCATGAGCAACAACGTTTACTTCGACATCACCATCAACGGCGAGTCGGCCGGCCGCATCGTCTTCAAGCTCTACGACGAGGACGTCCCGAAGACCGCCCGCAACTTCCGCGAGCTCGCCACCGGCCAGCACGGCTTCGGCTACGCCGGCTCCCCGTTCCACCGCGTCATCCCCCAGTTCATGCTCCAGGGCGGTGACTTCACCAACGAGAACGGCACCGGCGGCAAGAGCATCTACGGCGAGAAGTTCGAGGACGAGAACTTCAAGCGCAAGCACGACCGCCCGTACCTGCTGTCGATGGCGAACGCGGGCCGCAACACCAACGGCTCGCAGTTCTTCATCACCACCGTCGTGACCGACTGGCTGGACGGCAAGCACGTCGTCTTCGGCGAGGTCGTCGAGGGCCAGGACGTCGTCGACAAGGTCGAGTCCCTGGGCTCCCGCTCCGGCGCCACCAGCGCCGACATCCGCGTCGCGAAGTCCGGCGTCGTCGAGGCCTGATCCGACCGCACGGCCCACGCCCCGGCGTGGCCCACCGCCCCCGTGCCACACCGGCCCGGGGGCGGTCGCACCCCCGGCCCGCCGCTCGCGGGCGACGCCGCTCAGGCGAGGGCGCGCGCCAGCGCCCGGGCGAAGCCGTCCGGATTGTCCAGCGTCATGTTGTGCCCCGCCGCCGGGACCTCGAACACCGGTACGCCCATCGCCGCGACCTTCTCGGCATCGGCGTACGGCCGGCTGAACTCGCCCACCAGGAAGGCCCGGGGCCGCCGCAGCCCGTCGAGGAGCGCGCCCGCCGACGGCACCGAACCCTTCACCAGCGCCACCGCGCTGCGGTGCACCGCCCGCGGGTCCGAGAGCCGCAGCCGCGCCGCGTAGTCCGGCCGGGAGGCCCCGGCGATCATCGCCGCGCAGCCCACCCGGGCGAAGAAGTCCTCGTCCAGGGCGGCGACGGGGGAGGAGAACGCCCCACCGCCCCCGTACAGATTGGGCTCGGCCACCACCAGCCGGTCCACCAGATCCGGCCGGGCCGCGGCCAGCCGGATCGCCACGGTCCCGCCCATCGAATGCCCGATCAGCTCCACCCCGCTCAGACCCTCGTGGTCGAGGATCCGGGCGACGGCCGCCGCCTGCGACTCCATGCGGTAGTCGAAATCGCGCGGCCGGTCGCTCAGCCCGAAGCCCAGCAGGTCGACGAGGAGTGAGCGCCGCCCCGCCAGCGCCGGATGCACCGCGACGTGCGCGAAGTCGGAGGCCCCGGTGCACCCCAGGCCGTGCACGTACACCCGCGCGGGACCCTCGCCGGAGCCCGGCAGGTCGATCCACCGCACGAAGGCGCGCGACTCCTCCAGGAACAGCTCCCGCATGGCTCCTCGCCTTCCGTGACACACCGTCGGTCCGGGCTCCCCACCGATGCCGGTCACCCTACGGGGCGGCACCGACAACGGCCCCCGCGCCGGCGTTCGAGGTGGGGCGCACGGCGCGCGCCCCACCTCCGACGCCGGGCCCACCGGCTCGCGTTCGCGCTCGCTGTCACGCGAAGGCGAAGGCGTTGCGCTCCGCCCAGGCCGAGAAGGGCCGTCCGGCCCGCCCGAGCACCCGCCGCACGTCGGGGCTCACCCGCTGCTCCTCGGCGTACGGCTCGCCCAGCACCGTCAGCATCCCCTCCACGGCCGCCTCCGGCAGGAACCGCACCAACTGCTCCCGGGCCTCGTCCCGCGTCTGCGCCACGAACCGCACCGGCGCGTCCACCGCCCGCGCGAGAGCCTCCACCTGTTCGCGCGGGGTGACGGCCGCCGGGCCCGTCAGCACGTAGGTGCGCCCGGCGTGCCCGTCCTCGCGCAGCGCGGCCGCGGCGACATCGGCGATGTCGGCCGGGTCGACGACCGGCAGGGCCACATCGGCGAAGGGCGCCGCCACGGTGCGCGCGGTCCGCACCGCGTCGGCCCACAGGAAGGCGTTCGACGCGAAGCCGGAGGGCCGCAGCACCGTCCAGTCCAGACCGGAACCGCGCACCGCGGCCTCGAACTCCCGCAACGGACGGTGGGACGCGGAGTCCGGGCGGGTGCCGGTCAGTTGCGAGGACTGCAGGACGAGCCTGCGCACCCCGGCCGCCACGGCGGCGGCCACGATCTCCCGCGGGCGCAGTTCGTCGCCGACCCCGGCGACCATCAGGAACACCGCGTCGGCGCCCGCGAAGGCGGCCGCCAGCTCCTCCGGCCGGGCGAGGTCGGCCGACCGGTGCCGTACGCCCTCGGGCAGCGGTGCCGCACCGGGGCGGCGGCTCACCGCCGTCACGTCCTCGCCGGCCGCGGCCAGCGCCTCCACGAGCAGCCGTCCGACGTTACCGGTCGCTCCGGTGACCACGATCATGATGCGTTCCTTCCAGAAAGACACAAGGGAGACAAGAGAACGGCCGGGCGGAGCCCTGGGGCCCCGCCGCGGTCACATCACTCATCCTGGAAGGTGAAGTGGTCATCCTCCGGCCAGTTATGACGGAGACGCTCCGCCGCCCTCCTCGCCGTACCGGCGCTCGAACTTCGCGATCCTGCCCTCGGTGTCCACCGTCCGTGCCTTGCCCGTGTAGAAGGGGTGGCTCTCGGACGAGATCTCGACGTCGACGACCGGGTACGTGTTGCCGTCGTCCCACTCGATGGTCTGGTCGCTGGTCGCCGTGGACCGGGTCAGAAAGGCGAACCCGGCGGAACGGTCGCGGAACACCACGGGGCCGTACTCCGGCTGCTTGTCCTGCTGCACATGTCCTCCTCGGACGGCCTGCCAGTCTTCCCCCGGTGCGCCCAGCCTCTCCGCCCGCCGCCCGCACGACCAGCGCCGCAGACCCGACCGGGTGACGCGGGCGGGACCGTCCCCGGCCACCCGCCCCGGCTTCCGGCGGGGCCGGCCGGCCTGTGGCGTGCCGTCACGCCGGGCGCCCGTGCGGGCGCGAGCGGGCCGCGAGCAGCAGGGCGATGTCGTCCGGACGGTCCGGTGCCTGGCGCGCCTCCCGGATCAGGCGGTCGGCGGTCTCCGCGAGCGGCGCCGTCCCCGTCGCGGCGAAGGTACAGCGGAGCCGCTCGATGCCCTCGTCGATGTCCGTGTCCGGCCGCTCCACCAAACCGTCCGTGAACAGGGCCAGGACCTCGCCCGGTTCGAGCCGCAGCCGCGTCACCGGATACGTGGCGGCGTCGTCGACCCCGAGCACCACACCGCCCGCGAGGTGCACCACCTCGGTGGAACCGTCCGTCCGGCGCAGCAGCGGCTGCGGATGTCCGGCCCGCGCCGCCTGCACGCCTCCCGTCTCCGGGTCGAGGACGACGTAGCAGCAGCTCGCGAACTGGCCCGGGTCGAGGTCGATCAGCAGCCGGTTCGTGCCGCGCACCACGTCCTCCGGCGGGTGCCCGCCCAGTGCGAAGGCCCGGACGGCGCTGCGCAGCTGGCCCATCGTCGCCGCCGCGGCCACGCCGTGGCCCTGGACGTCGCCGATGACCAGGGCGAGTCGCCCGGGGAACGTCTCGATCACGTCGTACCAGTCCCCGCCCACGTCCATGCCCTGCGTGCCCGGCAGGTAACGGCCCACCGTCTCCACGCCCTCGTACACCGGCAGCCGGTGGGGGAGCAGGGCGTCCTGCAGGCCCCGGGCGAGCGCCGACTCCGAGTCGTAGCGCTGCGCCCGCTCCAGGGCCTGGGCGATCAGGCCCGCGAGCGCGGTGAGCACCGTGCGCTCCTCGGCGGTGAATCCGCGCGGTTTGTCGAAGCCGAGGATGCACGAGCCCACCGGGCGTCCCGAGGCGATCAGCGGCAGGAACGCCCGCGCCCCGGTGTGCGTGTCGAGCGGCAGCCCCGGATAGGCCGTGCCCAGCTGGTCCATGGACTCGAAGAACAGCGGCCGGCCCGTCATGAGCGTCTCCACGCCGGGCAGCCGCGCACCGAGGCCGACCCCGTCGAAGGGCTCCAGGAAGCCCGGCGGGAAGCCCGTCTCCCACGCCAGGTACAGATGCCGCTCGCTCAGCAGGTAGATCGCCAGCTGCCGGCCGCCGAAGGCCGGCAGCAGCTCGTCGGTGACCACGGCCGAGACCTGGCGCGCCGTCACCGCCTCGGACAGCGCGATGGCGAGGGCCACCGGACGGTACATGGCCGCCGCCCGGCCCTCCGGCGCGGACAGGCCGTCGTCGTCCGGCCCGCGAAGGCCCTCGGGCGCACTGTCGGCCGGATCGCTCGCCGGCACCAGGACCAGCGTCACCCCGTCCTGCCCCGGGTACAGCGAGACGGACAGCCACGCGCCCCGGTCCGGGTGGGCCAGGAAGTGGATCGGCTGGTCCGACAGCAGGGCCCCGCGCAGCTGCTCCTCGTGGTACGGGTGGGCGAACCAGGGCAGCGCCTCCCACAGCGGGCGCCCGGCCAGCGTCCCGCGCGGCCGGCCCAGCAGCGTCTCCGTGCGCTCGTTGACGTAGGTGATCCGCCCGAGCCGGTCGATCGCCAGGATCGCCCGGGGCAACCGGTCGGTGGCGTCGGAGCCGACGAGCCCGGTGCCGAGGTCCACGAGCGAGCCGGTCAGCAGGTTCCCGCCCCGCTCGTCGCCCAGCGGGCGGGCGGTCACCTCCAGCAGGTGCAGCCCGCCGTCCGGTCCCTTCAGCCGGATCCGGCGCGCGGCCGGCGCGCCGGAGCCCGCCGCCTGCCGGGCGAGCGCCCACAGCGCGTACGTGTCCTCCGGCATCATCCGCGCGGTCAGCGCCTTGACGGTCCACGGGAACGGGGTGGTCTCGCCCAGGATGTCCCGGAGCCCCTGGTCCGCGGTGACCGTGCCGGTGTCCAGGTTCCAGTCGAAGTAGCCGATCCGCACCGGCGGGCCGGTCCGGGTCGGCAGCTGCACGGACACCGGCTCGCCGGGCCAGTCGACCGGGGTGCCGTGCGCCGAGAGCTCCGCGAGCGTCACCCCCAGGCGGCGCGCCTCCTGGAGCATGCGGCCGCGGTCCCGGGCGTCCACCGGCACCCCCGGCGTCGGGTCGCGCAGCACCACCAGGACGCCGAACCGCTCCCGGCCGCTGATCACCGGGGTGTACAGGGAGGCGAAGGGGAACGGCAGGCTCGCCACCAGCTGAGGGAAGAGCCGCATGGCCTCCTCGACGTCCCCCAGGTGGACCGGCTGGCCCGACCGGTGCGCCTCCGCCACGGGGAACGGCCGGTTCACGTGCATCCGCCACCAGGGCCGGAACAGCGAGCCCGGCAGGCCCGCGAGCACGGCCAGCCGCAGCAGCCCCGGGGTCCCCGAGCGCAGATAGACCCCGCCCGCGTAGCCGCCGACCGCCTCGACCGCCCGCAGGACCGACTCCGCGAGCACCACCCCCAGGGCGTCCGCCGTCGTCCCGTCGACGGCGGTGTCCCGGGGCGGCGGCCCGGTCTCGGCCGACGGGGCGGGGCCTCCCGCGCCGTACGAGGTCACACAGCCAGCATGCTCCCGCCCGGAAGGGCCACGCATCCGGAGTACCCGCGCGGGAACCACCCTCCAGGGGCATTGACCAGGCCCCCGGCCGCTCGCGAGACTCGGTCCTCGGCCGCCGCGGCGGGCGTGCGGCCCCACCACCTCGCGACCAGGGGGACTGATGACGGGCCGGGTTCTTCCGTACGACGTACACGGCAGCGGGCCGCACCGCGCGCTGGTGCTGCACAACTGGTTCGGCGACCGCACGAGCTTCGGGCCGCTGCGGGACCACCTCGACGACGCGGCCGGGTCCTACGCGTTCCTCGACTGCCGGGGCTACGGCGAGGCCATCGACGCGGAGGGCGCCTACACGATGGAGGAGGTCGCGGCCGACGCCCTCGCCGTCGCGGACGACCTCGGCTGGGACAGCTTCTCGGTCGTCGGCCACTCCATGGGCGGCAAGGCGGCCCAGCTGATGCTGCTCGACGCGCCCGAGCGGGTGCGCTCGATCATCGGGATCTCCCCGGTCTCCGCGGCCGGCTTCCCGCTCGACGCGGACACCTGGGAGCTCTTCGCCGGGGCCGCCGAGAACCCCGGCAACCGCCGGGCCATCATCGACAACACCACCGGCGGCCGGTACGACGACGTCTGGCTCTCCGGCCTGGTGGAGCGCTCCCTGCGGCGCTCCTCGGCCACCGCCTTCCGCGCCTACCTCGACTCCTGGTCCCGCACCGACTTCCACGAGCGCGTCCGCGACAACCCGGCCCCTGTCCTCCTCGTCGTCGGCGCGCACGACCCGGCGCTCGGCGCGGAGGCCATGGAGTCCACCTGGCTGCGCTGGTACCCCAACGCCCGGCTCGAGGTCCTCCCCGAGGCGGGCCACTACGCCCCCGAGGAGACCCCCAAGGCCCTCGCCGACGCGATCGAGGCCTTCCTGGCCGCCTGACGCGCGCCCGCGGCCCCGGCCGGGGACACTGTCCGCAGGAGGACGGACCGGCCGGGCCGCGGAAAGAGGGGGTGGGCGGCATGATCCTCGCCCTGACCGCGGCGGTGGCCGCGGCGCTGCTGGTCTGCCGTCTCGCGCTGCGCGAGCGGCGCAGGCCCGGTACCGCCCGGCACACCCTCGCCTTCCTCCGCGACCGGCGCGCCCTCACCGCCGGAATCTGCGCGGGAACGCTCCTGGCCGCGTTCGGCTGGCGCGTCTCCGGACCCGGCGCCGTGGCCTGGGCGGCCCTCGCCGGGATCCTGGTGGCCGCTCTGAGCTCCGCCGCCGGAAAGAACGGCGGCGCCGACGACTCCCGGAACCAGGAGCGCTAGCCGCGCCCGAGCTCGGCGATCCTCCCGCTCACGGCGCGCCCTGGTGCCCGGCCGGTGCGGATGGCTGGTGGCCGACCCCGTCCCTGGCGCCCGGTGCCGGTGGTCCCACTCGCGGGAGGCCGGTGGCCGCCGCCCGGCTCAGGCGCCCGGTGCCCGCCCCTGCCTGGCCGTGATCGAAAACGGCACTTTTCAGCCGTAAGTTACCCGGCGGTTTCGCGTGACTTCCCACGAACGCGCCAGTAGAACATGTTCCCATTCACTCCTGAAGTGAGGAACATCACGTGAGTGACAGATCCCTTCCGGCCTCGCCATCCAGAGGTCTGACCCGCCGTCGGTTCGTCACTGGAACCGGTTCTCTTCTGGGAGGCCTGGCGCTCGCCGGGCATGCCGGCACCGCGCACGCCGCCACCCCCGCCGAGGTCGCCGCCGTCTGCGCCCCGATCCCCTCGGGCGCCCACGTCCCCGCCGTCGTCGTCGGCACCGGATACGGCGGCTCCGTCGCCGCCCTCCGGCTCGCCCAGGCCGGCGTCGACGTCCACATGATCGAGATGGGCATGGCCTGGGACACCCCCGGGCCCGACGGCAAGATCTTCGCCAACACCACGAAACCCGACTACCGCTCCTTCTGGCTGCGCACGCGCACCAAGCAGCCGCTCAGCAACTTCCTCGGCTTCCCGCTCGACAAGGACGTCCCCTGTTACACCGGCATCCTCGACGCCGAGGACTTCGCCGGCATCACCGTCTACCAGGGCCGCGGTGTGGGCGGGGGCTCCCTCGTCAACGGCGGCATGGCCGTCACCCCGCGCCGCGAGGTGTTCCCGTCGCTCCTCCCGACCGTCGACCCTGCCGAGATGTACGCCACCTACTACCCGCGCGCCAACGCCGGACTCGGCGTCACCAGCGTGGACCAGGCCTGGTGGGAGAGCGCCGACTGCTACCAGTACGCCCGCGTCGGCCGTAAGCACGCCGAACGCTCCGGCTTCCCCTTCGTCTTCGTGCCCAACGTCTACGACTGGGACTACATGAAGCAGGAGGCCGCGGGGGCCGTACCCAGGTCCGCCCTGGAGGGCGAGGTCATCTACGGCAACAACCACGGCAAGAAGAGCCTCCAGAAGACCTATCTCGCCCGGGCCGCCGAGACCGGCCGCGTCGCCGTCTCGCCGCTCCACAAGGTCACCGACGTCGCCCCCGCGTCCGGCGGCGGCTACACCGTCACCATCGACCGGCTCGACACCACCGGAGCCACCGTCGAGACCAAGACCGTCACCGCCGACCGGGTGTTCTTCGCCGCCGGCAGCGTCGGCACCAGCAAGCTCCTCACCCGTCTCAAGGCCACCGGCTCCCTGCCCGCCCTCAACGACCAGGTCGGCAAGGGCTGGGGCGACAACGGCAACGTCATGTGCGGCCGGGCCAACCACATGTGGGACCCCACCGGCAAACTCCAGTCCGCCATGCCCACCGCCGGCATCGACAACTGGGACGCCGGGGGCGCCTTCGCCGAGGTCGCCCCGCTGCCCACCGGCATCGAGACCTACGCGTCCTTCTACCTGTCCATCACGAAGACGCCGCACCGCGCCGCGTTCAGCTGGAACGCCGCCACCGGTCGCGTCGACCTGAACTGGGACCGCGCCTGGAAGCAGACCTCCATCGACGCGGCCAAGACCATCTTCGACAAGATCAACGCCAAGGAGGGGACGATCTACCGCACGGACCTCTTCGGCACGTACAAGATCTGGGGCGACCATCTCACGTACCACCCGCTCGGCGGCGCCGTCCTCGGCAGCGCCACCGACAACTACGGCCGCCTGCGCGGCTACAACGGCCTGTACGTCATCGACGGCGCGCTCATCCCGGGCAGCACGAGCGTCAACCCGTTCGTCACGATCACGGCCCTCGCCGAACGCAACATCGAGAAGATCATCGCGACCGACCTGTAGGACGGGCGCGCACACGAAGGGGGCCGGCCGGGCGACAGCCCGACCGGCCCCCTTCCGCGCTCAGTGCGTCGGCAGCACGCACACCGTGTCGAGTCCGAGGACCCGGTTGAGCCGCCCGAAGGCCAGCCACGACCCCAGGCTCATCGTCAGCTCCACGATCTCCACCTGGCTGTACGCCGCCGTCATCCGCGCCCAGAACTCCTCGTCCAGGTGGTGGTGGTCCAGCGCGTACCGCTCCGCGTACTCCGCGGCCAGCCGCGTCCGCTCGTCGAAGGCCTCCGTCGTCCGCCACTCCAGGACGGCGTCCGCGAACTCCTCCTCGACCTTCTCCCCGTCCCGGTCCGTGCGCCAGTCCAGACAGAACCTGCAGCCGTTGATCTGCGCGATCCGCAGCCGTGCCGCCTCGAACTCGCGCAGCCCCAGGGTCGTGTGGGCGTACACGGACAGCGAGAAGTTCGCCGCCGCCATCCCGATCCCGGGGACCATGTCGCCCCATACGTACCCGATCGGCTCCTGCCCCTCGGGAATGTCGATGATCACCGCGGTCTCCTTCCCAGCTTCCCCACCGCCGGGCGCAACGGCACGTCCAGCGCGTCGTACAGCCCCGGCTCCGCCTCCGCGAGCCAGTCGACGGCCCCCACGAGCCGTCCCACGGCGGTCGCGTTCCCGCCCGCCGACCGGTTCTCGCCCTCGTCCGTCGCCTCCACGGTCACCTCGATCCGCGGCCGGCCCTCCACGATCACCCGGTGCGCCCCCGCCCCGTCCGGCGGCACCGGCCAGTCCGGGGCGCAGTCCGGATGGATCCGGGTCACGTGCTCGATCACCAGGCGCGGCTCGCCGTCGACGATGCCCTGCACCTCGAAGCGGACCGCGCCCTGGGTGCCGGCCGTGAACTCGCCCATCGTCCGGGTCCGCACCGTCGTCTCCAGCGGACGCCGCTCCAGCGTCTCGCGGATCTCGTCGAGCTCGACCCCGAGCGCCCGTGCCATCAGGCGGAGCTGTCCGCCCCACACCATCGTCGGCACCGACGGCAGCAGCATCGGCGGCTCGTACTCCATGGGCTGCCCCATGCCGACGAGATACCGGACCGACTCCTCCTGCTCGTACGTGGAGTAGTCGAAGATCTCCTGGCAGCGGATCGCCTCCACCGTGCTGCCCAGACCGCTCACGAGCAGCGGCAGCACGTCGTTGCCCCAGCCGGGGTCCACGCCCGAGGCGAAGAGCGAGCCGCCGCCCTCCTTCACGGCCGCCAGGACCGGCTCGCGGAACTCCGGGGGCGCGCCCCGCTGGTCGTAGAGCGGATACAGCGAGGGCGTCACCACGACGGCCCCGGCCCGTACCGCCCGCACCACGTCGGCGAGCGCCTCGTCCGGGCGCATGTCCCCGGACGCCGCGTACACGACGGCGCGCGGCCGCTCGGCCAGCACCGCCTCGACGTCGTCCCGGGCCGCGACGCCGAGCGCGCGCCCGAGCCCGGCCAGCTCGCCCGCGTCACGGCCGACCTTGGCGGGGTTCGCGACGAGGACGGCCGAGAGTGCGAGCGCCGGATGGGCGTCGACGGCTCGGATCGCCGCCCGCCCGACATTTCCGGTTCCCCATACCACGGTCGGAATCATGCGCGGAGGGTAGCGCCGGGGCCGTGAGGTTCCCAGAGGTCTGACCGACCAGATCTGACGGAACGTCAGAAGCTGACGGCGTCCTCGTCGAGCCGCAGGGTCACGAACGGCACCCTGTCGCCCGGCAGGAGGTACCGCTCGGTCTCGACGAAGCCGCGGGCCAGGGCGAAGCGCAGCCCCTCCGCGTTGCTCGCGAGCACCACGGTCTCCACGCCCGCGTCGCTCAGCGTCCGGGCCTGCGCGAGACCCCGCTCGTACAGCGCCGTGCCGTACCCGCGGCCCCGGTACGCGGGCAGGATCCGGGAGATGACGGTGGCGGCGGGGGTCTCCTCGTCCGGCGGGCGGACGGTGGAGCAGCCGACGGCCGTGCCGGCCAGGTACGCGACGTCGAGCCGGTTGCGGCCGGCGCGGGCGCGCACGTCGTCCTCGGACAGCGGGGCCGTGGGGATGATCGTGTTGTGGATCAGCCGCCAGTCCGCCAGGAGGCGCGGGGAGGCCGTCGGATCGGCCGGGTCGATGCTCTCGATGCGCAGTGCGCCGTTCGGGTCGCTCACCCGGGCAGCCAACCCTGCCCCCGACGGGGCGTCAACTTCTTTGTCTCCTCGCCCGGACGGGTGAGGAGACGGTACCGGGCGACAGGCCGGGCGCCGACCGGGTACGGATGCCGGCATTGCCCCGACCTCGGAGGTGGCCGACCCATGCCCGTCCGCAAGAGCACCGCGACGGCGCTCGCCTGCGCCCTGTCCGCGGCCCTGGCGCTGACCGGCTGCGGCGCGCTCCGGCTCCCCGCCGCGGCACCGGCCCACGGCCCGGCGGCCGCTTCGCCCAAGGCCCCGGCGCCGGACGCGCGCGACGGCGCGAACCGCGCCCCCGTCCGCATCCCCGGAATCGGCCCGCGGACGCACGCCCGCATCCCGGGAAGCACCACCCAGGCCCTCGTGGTCAGCGGCGACGGCCCCGACGGCAGCATCGCCACCGCCACGCTCCACGAGCGGGACGCGGCCGGCCGCTGGCACCGCGTGGCCGGGCCGTGGACCGGGCACAACGCCCTGCGCGGCTGGACCGACGACCACATGGCGGACGATCTGCGCTCGCCCATGGGCGTGTTCCGGATCGGCGACGCCGGCGGCCGGCTGCCCGACCCCGGGACACGCCTGCCCTACGACCAGGACGAGGAGTTCACCGTGTCGGGCACCGGCTTCCTCGGCGAGCCCCTCGAGGGCTCCTTCGACTACGTCGTCGCCATCGACTACAACCGCGTCCCGGGCAGGACCCCGCTCGACAAGGAGCGCCCGCTCGGCCCCGAGAGGGGCGGTGGCGTCTGGATCCACGTCGACCACGGCGGCCCCACCCAGGCCTGTGTCTCGCTGCTCCGCGCGCACATGGCGGAGCTGCTGCGCGCCCTGGACCCGGCCCGGGAGCCCGTCGTCGTGATGGGACCGGCCGCGGCGCTCGCCGGCTGACCGGCGGGAAGCCCCGCCGCGCCGTCGTGCGCAAACACTTGGCCGGTACGTCCGTTCTGCCGCATGGTGTCCTCTGCGTCCGGGAGCCGCGCCAAGGGGGACACCGGCCGGGCGCGAGGAGAACCAGGGGGGCGCACGTGGCGTACACGGACATGCCGGGAAGCGGCACCACGACCGGCCGGGGGCGGGGTGTGCTGGAAGGGGCGTTCGCGCTCCTGGAGGCCTTGCGGGGATTCGGCGACGAGGCGGCGGGGGTCACCGAGCTGGCCCAGGCCTGCGGGGTCCCGAAGGGCACCGCGCACCGGCTCCTCGACCAGCTCGTGGCCGTCGGCGCCGTCGAACGCCGCGACCGGCGCTACCGGGTCGGCCCGCAGCTCTACCGGCTCGGCCTCGCGTGGGAGCCGCACCCCGGCCTGCGGACCGCCGCCCGGCAGCCGATGCACCGGCTGCGGTCGCTGACCGGGGCCAGCGTGGTGCTCGTCGTGATGCGCGAGGACCAGGCGCTGACGGTGAGTTCGGTGCCGGGCGCACTGGAAGCCGTGGTGCCGGTACGGGACGGGGTGGCCTTCCGCCTCGACACGGCCGCCGGCGCGGCGCTGCGCGGGCCGCGGCGCGCGGACGCCGTGTACGACCGCGAGGACGTGATGGCCGGCGTGTGCTGCGCGGCCGTCCCCGTGCGGGCGCCGGACGGGCGCACGGTGGCCGCGATCGCCGGGATGGTGAAGGCGGGCCGACGGCTCGAACCGCTGGCCGCGGCCGTCGCCGAGGCCGGCGCCGCCCTCGCCCGGAGCCTCGCCCGAGGACGGCAGACCGTGCCGTCGGCGAGACGGCAGAGCGTGCCGTCCGCGTGATGTTCCGTCCAGCGGAACGCGCGTAGAACAGGACCGGGCGGGCCGGGCACAGTAGGGGACGTGCCGAGGGGAACGGCACGAACGGCCCGCCGGAACGGCGGGACGCACCACGGAACGTCACAGCAGTGACGTCACAAAGGGGGATTTCCACCATGCGCAAGAACCGCAGCGTCCGCATCGCCACCGCCGCCCTGCTCGGGCTCGGCAGCCTCGGGGTCTTCGCCGGCACCGCGCAGGCCGAGCCGATCGACTACGTGAAGATCGAGCTCATCCAGCTCACCTGCCACCAGCAGAGCGAGGGCGACCACGACGAGGCGTACCTCAACATCACCGACGCCAACGGCAACCAGGTCAAGGTGTGGCCCGGCAACGGGATCACGTACCAGACCATGGGCACCAACTACGTGCGCTCCCTGACCGACGGCAACGGCAACGCGGCCCTCGTCCTCGGCCGTGAGCAGGCCCGCACGCTCACGCTCTGGGACAAGGACACCTTCGGCGGCGACGACAAGCTGGGCGCGACCCTGGTCACCGGCAGCGAGGTCGGCTCCGAGATCCAGTACCGCTCCCTCGAGGGCTCCGGCGGCGTCTACACGATCGCCTACCGCGTCATCGACATCTGACGCGTCGTCGGCCGCCCGGCCGATCCGGCCCGCCGGTGCGCCGTGACCCGCTCGCGGGTGGCGCACCGGCGGGGCGGTGACGGCGTTCCCGGCCACGGCCGTCGGGTTCGAAGACGTCCCGGCACGGGGCCGGGGCGCACACGCCGCCCGGCGCGCCGACCTCAGGACGAGGTGGCGCGCAGGGAGGCCGTCTTGGCGCGGACCTGCTCGGGGGTGAGGTAGGCGTCCGTGTACTCGAAGTCGCGCAGCGTGCCGGACTTCGAGGCCAGGAAGCCCGTGCGCACGAAGTCGTCCCCGGCCACCGCGTTGAGCAGCCAGTTCGTCATCACCCGGGTCTTGGCCACGTTCGTGCGGAGCGCGCCCCAGTGGTAGGCGCGGGCGACCGCCTGCGCGGGCATGCCGTGGAGTTCCACCCCCAGCGGCTTGGAGACTCCGTCCAGACCACCGAGGTCCACCACCAGGCCCAGGTCCTTGTGCTCGTACGGACGGGTCCGCTCGCCCCGCAGCGTCGCCACGAGGTTGTCGGCGATCACCTTGCCCTGGCGCATCGCGTGCTGCGCGGTCGGCGGGCAGATCGCCCCCTTCTCGCCCTTCGCCAGGTCCGGCACCGCCGCCGCGTCACCCAGCGCGTACACGCCGGGCAGCCCCGGGACCGACATGTCCGCCTCGACCACGAGCCGGCCGCGCAGGGTCTCGGCGCCGAGCGTCCCGATGAGCGGGCTCGCCGCGACCCCGGCCGTCCAGATGAGGGTCCGGCAGGGCAGCACCCGGCCGTCCGTGAGCGTCACGTTCTCCTCGTCCACCGAGGCCACGGACACGCCGAGGGAGATCTCGATGCCGCGCCGGCGCAGGATCGACAGGGCCGCCGCGCCCAGCTTGGGCCCGAGCTCGGGCATCAGCGCGGGCGCGATGTCGACCAGGTGCCACTTGATGAGCTTGGGGTCGAGCCGGGGATAGCGCTTGACCGCGTTGGCGGTGAGCAGCTGGAGACAGGCCGCGGTCTCGGTGCCCGCGTATCCGCCGCCGACCACCACGAACTGCAGACGTGCCGCCCGCTCGGCCTCGTCCTGGCTCGCGTCGGCGAGGTCGAGCTGGGCGATGACGTGGTCCCGGATGTACACCGCCTCGGCGAGCGTCTTCATGCCGCGGGCGTGCTCCGCGAGCCCCGGGATGTCGAAGGTGCGGGTGACGCTGCCGGGCGCGAGGACCAGGTAGTCGTACGGCTCGGTCTCCAGCTCGCCCGTGATGGTCCGCACGACACAGACCTTGGCGTCGGTGTCGATGCCGACCGCGCCGCCGGGGATGATCCGGGTCCGGTGCCGCTCGCTGCGGCGCAGGGACAGGGCGACCGACTGCGGGGTGAGGACGCCGGAGGCGACCTGGGGGAGCAGGGGCAGATAGAGCTGGTACGCGAAGGGCGAGAGCAGCGAGATCGCCGCCTCCCGCCCGACCAGCCGCCGTTCGAGGCGCCGTACGCACGCGACCCCGGCGAAACCGGCGCCCACCACGAGGATTCTCGGTCGAGACACGGTGTCAGTCCGCCCTTCCACGTCCTGGCCGCCGACGGATCGACGGTCCTACTAGGCTGACTAACCGGGCACATCACTTGGAAACCATATTTATCGGCTGGATGAGTGAAGCGGGGCGGTCGGCTCGGTACGACGACGCGGCCCACCGCTCCGGCCCGGCGGCCGTCTGCCGCGGCCCGGAGCGGCTGGTGTGGGCCGTCAGCCCGTGACGCTCGGCGTGCCCGTCTCGATGTGACCGGTGTAGCGGCGCGACCAGGTGCCGTCGAGGTCGGCGAGGATCGTGAAGTCGTACCAGCCGCCGCTGTACGCGACCGCGTTGAAGTAGTCCTCGCGGGAGGACTTCGCCGGGACCGTGTACGTCCAGGGGCCGTCCGTGCGGTAGGCGTCGGAGCGGATCGTGAAGGTGACGGCGGAGGCGGAGTTGTTGCTCATCCTGAACCAGATCGCCGTCTTCCCGGTGCCCGGCTCGGTCGCGTAGCGTGCCGCGACCTCGATGTCCTTGCCCGCCTTGGAGGCGTCGCCGATGAAGCGGCGCAGGAAGCGGTTGGGGCCCATCATCGAGATGTCGTACTTGCCGGAGCCCGAGCCCAGCCCGATGTTGAAGTAGTCGGTGGCGGTGGCGCCCGGGTCGACCGTGTACTGCCAGGCGGCGGTGTCCCGGTACTGGTGCGGGTGGATGGAGAAGTGCGCGGAGCGGCGGGCCTCGGTGCCCTGGTTGGTCATCGAGAACCAGGCGAGGATCTTGCCGGCGGCGCCGAACTCGAAGCGGTCGAGGTTGCCGTTCACCTGGTACGGCACGGCCCGCGCCGGACGCGTGCCCGACTCCTGGGCGGGCAGCGCGTTGTCCTGCGGGACCGGGTTGGGCAGCGGGCCGCAGGTGGCCTGGCCGATGACCTTGGCGGTGCCGGGCAGGTTCGCCGGCACCCCGTACACCGGGTGCGCGAAGTCGAAGACGCCGGTCAGGTCGCCGACCACCTTGCGCCGCCAGGCGCTGATGTTGGGGCAGGTGGCAGGGGTGCCGAGGGCCGCCGTCCACACCTCCATGAAGCGCAGCACGGAGGTGTGGTCGAAGACCTCGGAGCTGACCCAGCCGCCGCGGGTCCACGGCGACATGACGAGCATCGGGACCCGGAAGCCGAGACCGATCGGCACCCCGTCGATGTACTCGCCGGGCGTGCCGGGCGGCGCGACGGGCGGCGGCACGTGGTCGAAGAAGCCGTCGTTCTCGTCGTAGTTGAGGAAGAGCACGGTCGAGTCGAAGACCTCGGGGTTCGCCGCGAGCGCCCGGTACACCAGGTCCACGAAGTGGGCGCCGTCGCCCGGCGGGGCGTACGGGTGCTCCGAGAAGGCCTCGCTCGCCACCACCCAGGAGACCTGCGGCAGCGTGCCCGCCACGACGTCGGCGCGGATCGCGGCCGCGATGTCGTCCGGGGTCGAGCCCGTCACCTTCGGCACCGAGCCCATGCCGCGGTCGTACAGCGGGTCGCCCGGCCTGGCGTCGGTGAACCTCTTGAAGTACGCCAGGCCGTTGTCGCCGTAGTTGTCCTGGGCGTTCTGGTAGACCTTCCAGGTCATCCCGGCCCGCTGCAGCGCCTCCGCGTACGTCTCCCAGGTCAGCCCCGACTCGTCGCCGCCGTCCTTGCTGCCGGCGTCGACCTTGCCGCTCCACAGGAAGGTGCGGTTGGGGCCGGTCGCGCTGAGCGTCGAGCAGAAGTAGGCGTCGCAGACGGTGTAGTTGTCGGCGAGCGCGTAATGGAACGGGATGTCGCCGCGGTCCAGGTAGCCGAGCGTGCGGGTGTTGCCGACGCCCGTCACCCAGTTGTCCATCCGGCCCTTGTTCCAGGCCGCGTGCTGCGAGGTCCAGCTGTGCGGCAGGTCGCCGTTGCACTGCGCGAGCGTCTCGCCGTCCACGCCGCCCGCCGGGGGAGTGGCGCTCAGCTTCCACGGGTACTGGCGGCCGCCCCAGTTGGGCTGGTTGAAGGTGCCCCAGCCGCCCGGGATGTTCCCGGCGGCCCGGTCGCCGAAGCCCCGCACACCGCGCAGCCGGCCGAAGTAGTGGTCGAAGCTGCGGTTCTCCTGCATGAGGATCACCACGTGCTTCACGTCGGTGATCGTCCCGGTGGCCGCCGCCGCGGCGGCCGAGGTCGCCTCCGCCGCCCCCGCCGGCCCGGCGGGCAGCGCGGCCCCCGCGACCAGCCCCGCCCCGATCCCTACGAACCCTCTGCGGCTGATGGGAATCATGCCCCGCCCCTCGTGTCCCGTGGGTGCCCTGGTGGCACGCCGAGGCCAGGATGGGGGAAGGCGGCCCAAAGGTATACGGCCGTGCAGTAATCGATTGGTTAACTTCCGGAGATGGCCGAGCTGATGCGCTAGATACCCGCTGACGTTTGGTCCGGATTCGAACCAATGGGATCCGGGGGAGAATGAGAGCACGGGACGCACCCGGATCCGGACCACGGAGGTGGATCATGGGCGAGGCACGTGACGTGATGGACCGTCTCACCGAGGCGGTGACCCACGGGGACCTCAAGACGATCGCCGACCTGTACACCGAGGACGCCGTCGCCCTCACCCCCGACGAGGGCGAGATACAGGGACGCGACGCGATCGTCGAGTACTGGCGCTCGATGACCACATCGATACCGGACCCGACGTTCACCTACCGGAACCGCTTCGAGATCGGTGACACCGCCATCGACGAAGGCATCTTCAGCGGCAAGAACACGGGCCCGATCCCCCTCCCCGACGGGGAGACGCTCCCGGCGACGGGCCGGATGGTCAACATCCGCGGGATCGACCTGGCGCAGGTGAGGGACGGGCGCATCGCGAGCTATCGGCTGTACTTCGACCAGATGGAGTTCCTGGACCAGCTCGGGCTGCTCCCGGAGGACTGAGCCGGCCCCGAAGCGGCCGGCCCGGCCCCGCGGCGGGCCGGAACCAGGCCCGCCCCGGGGCGGGCGGCGCGGTGTCGGCGGCGTGGTCCACAATCGTCGGCATGACCGAGACGAGCACGGACACCGGCACCACCGACCCCTACCTCTGGCTGGAGGAGGTCGAGGGCGAGCGCGCGCTCGCCTGGGTGCGGGAGCGGAACGCCGAGACGAAGGCCGAGCTCGCCGACGGCGACGGCTTCGGCGCGCTCGTCGCCGAGCTGCGCGAGGTGCTCGACGCGCCCGACCGGATCCCGTACACCCGGCGCCGCGGGCAGCACCTCTACAACTTCTGGCAGAGCGCCGAGCACGTCCGTGGCGTCTGGCGGCGCACCACCCTGGACGAGTACCGCACCGACGAGCCCGCCTGGGACGTGCTGCTCGACCTCGACGCGCTCGCCGCCGCCGAGGGCGAGGACTGGACCTGGGCCGGGGCGCAGGTGCTGCGGCCCGGCTTCCGGCGGGCCCTGGTGAGCCTGGCCCGGGGCGGCGGCGACGCCGTGGTGGTGCGGGAGTACGACCTGGCGGAGCGGGCGTTCGTCGAGGACGGCTTCCGGCTGCCCGAGGCCAAGACCGACATCGGCTGGATCGACGAGGAGCACGTCTTCGTCGGCACCGACCAGGGGCCCGGCTCCATGACCGCCTCCGGCTACCCCCGCACCGTACGCCGCTGGCGCCGGGGCACTCAGCTCGACGCCGCCGAACTCGTGTACGAGGGAGTCGAGTCGGACCTCGCCGTCTCCGCCTGGCACGATCCGACCGAGGGCTTCGAGCGCGACTTCGTCGTCCGCTACCGGGACTTCTGGCACCACGAGACCCACCTCCTCACCGAGGCCGGCGAGCTGCGCCGGATCGACGTCCCCGACGACGCGGACAGCTCCGTGCACCGCGAGTGGCTGCTCGTCACCCCGAAGGCGCCCTGGCTCGGGCAGCCCGCCGGAGCCCTGCTCGCCTTCCGCCTCGACGCCTTCCTCGCCGGCGACCGCGAGCCCGAGGTCCTCTTCGTCCCCGACGAGCGGACCGCCCTCGCCGGCCACGCCTGGACCCGCCACCACCTGGTCGTCGAGACCCTCCAGGACGTCGCCAGCCGTCTGCACGTCCTCACCCCCGGACCGGACGGCTGGCAGCGGCGTGAACTCGCCGACATCCCGCCGCTCGCCTCCGCCGGCCTCACCGACACCGACCCGGACACCGGCGACGAGTACTTCCTGACGATCACCGGGCACCTCACCCCGACCACCCTCACCCGCGGCGAGATCGGACAGCCGGGCGAGACCGTCAAGCAGGCCCCCGAGCGCTTCGACGCCACGGGCCTCGACGCCCGCCAGTACTTCGCGACCTCCGCCGACGGCACCCGCGTCCCGTACACCGTCGTCGGCGCCCGCGAGCACGTCCCGGGCCCCACCCTCCTCACCGGGTACGGCGGCTTCGAGGTCTCCCTGACGCCTTCCTACGACAGCGTGCGCGGCCGGGCCTGGCTCGCCCGGGGCGGCACCTACGTGGTGGCGGGCATCCGCGGCGGCGGGGAGTACGGGCCCCGCTGGCACCGCAGCGCCCTCAAGGCCGACCGGCACCGTGCCTACGAGGACTTCGAGGCCGTCGCCCGCGACCTCGTCGCCCGGGGCATCACCACTCCCGGACAGCTCGGCATCACCGGCGCCAGCAACGGCGGACTGCTCATGGGCGCCATGCTCGTCCGCAGCCCCGAGCTGTTCGGCGCGATCGTCGCCCACGTCCCGCTGCTCGACATGCTGCGCTTCCACACGCTGCTCGCCGGGGCCAGCTGGATCGCCGAGTACGGGGATCCGGACGACCCGGCCGACCGGCCGCACCTCGCCGCGCTCTCCCCGTACCACCGGCTCGCCGCCGACCGGCCCTACCCGCCCGTGCTGCTCACCACCTCGACCCGCGACGACCGGGTGCACCCCGGACACGCCCGCAAGGCCGCGGCCCGGCTGCGCGAGCTCGGCCACCGGGTGCTGCTCCACGAGACGCTCTCCGGCGGCCACGCCGGCGCGAGCGACCACGAACAGACCGCCTACAACAGCGCCCTGGAGCACACCTTCCTCTGGCGCACCCTGGGGGCCTGACCACGCGGCCGGGGGCATGTCCCCCGGCCGCCCGCAGGCCCGGTGCCGGCCCTGCCGCGCTCAGTCCTCCCGGCGGGCCAGCAGGCAGGAGCGCCGCGTCTCCGCCTCGTGCGGGTAGGGAGCGCGTTCCAGCTCGGCCTCGATCCGGAAGCCGGCCTCGCGCAGCGCGGCCGCGACGGCCGCGGGCTGCAGGAAGTGGAAGTCGACGTCCACGTCGTGGCCCCACCACTCGGTGAGGTTCCGCACCTCGGTGCCGATGTGGAAGGACACCAGCAGCAGGGCGCCGGGGCGCAGCACCCGGCGGATCTCGGCGAGGGCCGGGGCCAGCTCGGCCGGCGCCAGATGGATGAGCGAGTACAGCGCGACGGCCGCGTCGAACTCGCCGTCCCGCGCCGGCAGTCCCAGCAGGTCGCCCTCGCGGAACTCCACCCGCGGATACCGCTTGCGGCCGATCTCCACCATGGCGGGGGAGAGATCGACCCCGACCACGCCCGGCCCGCGCTCCGCGAGCCACCCGGCCACGTGCCCCGGCCCGCAGCCCAGGTCGGCGATCACCGCGCCGTCGCCCGCCTGCTCGGCCAGGGCGGCCAGCAGCGCCCGGTCCAGCGGCTTCCCGTCGAGCTCGCCGCCGATGCGGGCCACGTACTCCTCGGCCACGACGTCGTAGCTGCGCCGTACGCGCTCGTGCGCCCCGTCGCCGGTCCCGTTCCCGCGGTCCGTACCCGTCATGCTCCCGACCCCCTGTCCGCCGCCGTGGCGGCCTCGGTTTCACTGCATGGGACGCGTGTTCACTGCAGGGGATGCGTGGGCTGCATCGCCTGCATCGGCTGCATCTGCGCGCCCGTCGGGCCGAGCCCGGACGGCGGCATCTGGATCACACGGCTGAGGTCGCGCAGCACCTCCTCGGCGGTCCGGCGCACCTCGCCGGGAACGTCCCCCTGCTCGCGTATGAGCTCGGCGTAGATGGGGGCGGTGGTGTCCGCGTAGTTCATTGCGCTCGCTTCCTCGGCCTTCTGCGACGTACGTCCTCGGGCGGCGAGTCTACGGGGCCGGGCGCACCGGTACCGGCGCGGGCCCGGTGCTCCGGGCGCGCTCCCGGACGCCGGAGGCGGGGGGCGCCGCCCCCTCGCGGACGTGGCCGGCCCCCCCGCCGTCCGTCCCGAGCGGTCCGCCAATTCGCTGGTCAGGGACGCGGACACACAGAAGAATGAGCCTCCTTGAACAGGGGAGGGAACCGATGAGCCAGGCGTACCTGACTCTCGACGCGCTGCTGCCGCCGCACGAGCTGGCGGCCGCCGTCGAAGCCGGGCATGTGACCCGTAAGTCACACCCCGAGCTGCCGCTGTCGATCTACACGTACACGCGGGTCTGCCAGTACGAAGGCGTCTGGAACCAGGTCACCACCCGCTGCCGGGGTCTCGTCGCCGACGACCGCACCGGACGGATCGTCGCCCTGCCGCTGCCCAAGTTCTTCAACGTCTCCGAGCACGAGAGCGGCCGCCCCTACGCGCCCGCGCTGCCCGAGGAGCCGTTCGAGGTGTACGAGAAGGTGGACGGCAGCCTCGGCGTCGTCTTCCACTACGAGGGCCGGTGGCGGGTCGCCTCCAAGGGCTCCTTCGTGAGCACCCAGGCCGGCTGGGCTCAGCGCCGCCTCGACGCCGCCGACACCACGGCCCTCGTGCCCGGCGTGACGTATCTCATGGAGATCGTCTACCCGGAGAACCGGATCGTCGTCGACTACGGCGCCCGCCGGGACCTCGTGCTGCTCGCCGCCTACGGCCCCGACGGCACCGAGACCCCGCTCGCCGAGGCCGCGACGGCCTGGCGGGGCATCGGCTCGGTCGTCACCGTCCACCCGCCCATGCCGCTCGACGCGCTCCTGAAGCTGACCGAGACGAACACGCTGCCCGACGGCAGCCCCGCCACCGGCATGGACGCCGAGGGCTTCGTGCTGCGCTTCGCCTCCGGCGTCCGCGCCAAGGCCAAGATCGCCGAGTACGTACGCCTCCACAAGGTCCTGACCGGAGTGACGGAGCGCGACATCTGGCGCGGCCACGGCATCCAGCGCTTCGCCGGGACCGCCGCCAAGGTCCTGGCCCAGGGCCTCGGTCTGTCGATGGCCGAACTCGGCGGCATCCGCTCCACCGGCGGGCGTCCTCTCGACGCCCTCCTGGAGCAGGTGCCCGACGAGTTCGACGCCTGGGTGCGGTCCGTCATCGCCCGCCTGGAGGAGGAGTTCGCCGCGCGCGAGCGCGCCGTCGACGAGGCCTACAAGGCCGTCGCTCACCTCGCCGACGACCGGGGCGCCTTCGCGCGGGCCGCCAAGGCGCTGCCCGACCGGCAGCTGCGCTCCGCCCTCTTCCTGCGCCTCGACGGGCGCCGTACCGATCTGCTGACCTGGCGTGCCCTCCGTCCCGAGGCCGCCGACCCCTTCACCCACGACGAGGAGAACTGACCGTGCCCGTGGTCCACGTCATGACCGGACTGCCGGCCTCCGGCAAGACGACCGCCGCCCGCGCCCTGCAGGAGCGGTCCGAGGGCCGGATGCGCCGCGTCAACCTCGACGACCTGCGCCAGATGCTCGACCTGCCGAGCGGCGACCGCTCGCACGCCCACGAGCAGACCGTGCTCGGCATCCAGGACGCGGCGGTCCGCGCCGCCGTCGACGACGGCTTCGACGTCGTCGTCGACAACACCCACCTCACCCCGCACATCCCGAAGCGCCTCAAGGCCGCCGTCGCCGGCCGCGAGGCCACCTTCGTCGTGCACGACTTCACCCACGTCCCCGTCGACGAGTGCGTCCGCCGGGACGCCGCCCGCGAGCGGCCGGTCGGCGAGGAGATCATCCGCATCCTCGCCGACAAGCACGCCAAGGCCACCCGCGGCGGCTGGCGGCTCACCGACGACTGGCTCAACGACCGCCCCGCCGTCACTCCGTACGTCCCCGACGCCGCGCTGCCCTCCGCCGTCCTCTGCGACATCGACGGCACCCTCGCGCTGCGCGGCGACCGCGGACCGTACGACTTCACCCGGTGCGACCTCGACCTGCTCAACGTCCCCGTCCGCGAGGCGCTGCGCGCCTTCCGCGCCGCCCACGAGGACCGGATCGTCCTGCTCTCCGGCCGCAGCGAGGATCACCGGGAGCTCACCGAGGCATGGCTGAAGCGGTACGAGGTGCCGTACGACGAGCTGTGGATGCGCGCCTCCGACGACGGCCGCTCCGACGACCTGGTCAAGGCGGAGCTCTTCGACGCCCACGTGCGGCACCGCTACGCCGTCCGCGTCTCCCTGGACGACCGGGACCGGGTCGTCGCCGTCTGGCGCCGCATGGGCCTGCCCACGTGGCAGGTCAATTACGGCAACTTCTAGGATCGGACGTGCCGGTGCCCGCACGGGGCGGGCACGGCACGCACGGGGGGTACGGAATGAAGCGGCGCTGGGTCAAGGTGCTCGTGGTTCTGGTCGTCGTGGTCGCGGGGCTGTTCGTCGCGGCGGACCGGATCGCGGTGCACTACGCGGAGAAGGAGGCCGTCGCCCTCGCGGAGGAGAGGTACGGCTACGGAGCGGGATCGACCGACGGCTTCACCGAGGTCTCCATCCACGGCTTCCCCTTCCTCACCCAGGCCGCGGACCTCAGCCTCGACCACGTGACGCTGACCGCCGGGAACTTCTCCGTCAACACCACGGCCGGCGCCCAGGGCGACCACCTCACCGTGCGGAAGCTCGACCTCGACCTGCGGGACCTGACCGCGTCCTCGCTGTCCGCGCGCAGCGCCGGCGCCAACCTGGTCACCGGCCGCGTCACCATCGGCTACGAGGAGCTGTCCGGGGTCGTCTCCCGACTGCTCGGCAAGGGCGGCGCGCTCACCGTCGCCCCGGCCGCCGGCGGGTCCTCGGGCCAGGAGGCGGCGCTGCGCGTGACCGGGACCTGGGACGGCAGGCCGCTGGACACGGCGGCGAGCGTGGCCGTGGCGGCCGACGAGTTCCAGCTGCGCGTCCCGGAGCTCGGCGGCGCCACGTACACCTGGCGGGTGCCCCTGCCGCAGAACATCGACTTCACCGCCGCCCGCTCGAACCCGGACGGCCTGCAGCTGGAGCTCACCGGACACCAGGTCGTCCTGGGCCGCTGACCCGGCCCTCCGCCCCCGGACGGAGACCGACCGCGACCGGGGGCGGATGCCGAGCCCGCCGGCGCCGTCCTAGGGTGGACACCGGCCCACGACAGCCCGCGACCGCACGACCGAGGAGATGTCTTCGCGCATGATCCGCCGCACCGACGAGGTCGAAGACCTCATGCACCGCTTCCCGCACGTCCCCAAGGAGGCGGTGATCAAGGAAGACCTGCTGCGCGGCGGCATCGCGTTCGACGACTCGGCGCTCACCGACTCCGGCGACGAGGCCTCGGGCGAGGTCAAGCCCAAGTCGTACTTCATCTTCTCCTTCGACCACCGCACCCTGCCCGAGCTCGGCCAGGCCGCGCTGCGCCGGCCGCCGGAGGAGATCGTCCTCACCGGCGGCCCGTACGAGCTGCGCCGCACCGTCGTCTCCGTCCGCGTGAACCCCGCCTCGCCCTACCGGGTCGCCGCGGGCGAGGACGGGATGCTCGGGCTCTACCTGGACGGGCGCCGCATCGCCGACGTCGGCCTCCCGCCGATGCCCGAGTACTACCGGCACACCCTCGCCAGCGGGAAGTCGGTGATGGAGGTCGCCCCCACCATCCAGTGGGGCTACCTCATCTACCTGACGGTCTTCCGCGTCTGCCAGTACTTCGGCGCCAAGGAGGAGTGCCAGTACTGCGACATCAACCACAACTGGCGCCAGCACAAGGCCGCCGGACGCCCCTACACCGGTGTGAAGGACGTCGAGGAGGTGCTGGAGGCGCTCGCGATCATCGACAAGTACGACACCGCCGGCGCCTCCACCGCGTACACCCTCACCGGCGGGGCCGTCACCTCCCAGGTCGGCGGCAAGGACGAGGCCGACTTCTACGGCCAGTACGCCCAGGCCATCGAGGAGCGCTTCCCCGGCCGCTGGATCGGCAAGGTCGTCGCCCAGGCGCTGCCCAAGGCCGACGTCCAGCGCTTCAAGGACTACGGGATCCAGATCTACCACCCCAACTACGAGGTGTGGGACAAGCGCCTGTTCGAGCTGTACTGCCCGGGCAAGGAGCGGTACGTCGGCCGCGACGAGTGGCACCGCCGGATCCTCGACTCCGCGGAGGTCTTCGGCCCGCGCAACGTCATCCCCAACTTCGTGGCGGGGGTGGAGATGGCCGAGCCCTTCGGCTTCACCACGGTCGACGAGGCCATCGCCTCCACCACGGAGGGCCTGGAGTACTTCATGTCCCGCGGCATCACGCCCCGGTTCACCACCTGGTGCCCCGAGCCCACCACCCCGCTCGGCAAGGCCAATCCCGCGGGCGCGCCGCTCGAGTACCACATCCGCCTCCTCGACGCCTACCGCGCGACGATGGAGTCCCACGGCCTCAGCTCGCCCCCCGGATACGGCCCGGCCGGCCCCGGCAACGCGGTGTTCTCGGTGAGCTCCTTCATGGACAGCCTCCCGGCCGCGGAGCCGGCCTCCGACTGACCTCCCCGCCCGCGCACACGACCGACGCTCCTCAGCCTTACCCGTAAGGCTGAGGAGCGTCGGTCGTCCGTCTGCGCGGTTGAGGAGCGTCGCCGCTCAAAGTGGCGGGGAGGGCGCCGGACGGCGCGCCGCCCCCGCCGGCCCGTCAGCGGGGGCCGTGGACCCCCTGGCCCGCCCGCGCGTCCAGCGCGAGGACGGAGGTGAGAGCGGCCCGCAGGGCCGACTCCGGGTCCTCCGACGAGCCTTCGGACCGCCAGGCGACGAATCCGTCCGGGCGGACCAGGACCGCGCCGCTCGCCGTGACGCCGTGCGCCTCGGCCCAGTCCCCGCCGGCCGGGGCGAGCTCCGCCTCGCCCCCCGTACCGATCCGGTACGAGTCGAGCGGCACGGCCAGACGTTCGGCGACCCGCGCGGCCGCGCCGTGCCATCCGCCGGGCGTGTCCGCGGAACTGAGCAGCACGAGGGACCGCTCGTACAGGTCCAGGGTGGAGATCCGGGTGCCCGCGCGCTCCAGCCACAGGTGGGGCGCACGGCTGCCCGGCTCGCCCGTCAGCCGCAGCCCGTCGGGCACGATCGGCACCGTGGGGTCCGCGCCCAGGACCGCCCCCTGCGGATAGCGGTAGCCCAGCGCCACGTTGAGGATCCCGCCCGTCCGCCCCCCGGGGCCGCCCGCTCCCGGACCGGGGGCGTATCCGGGATGGCTGTGCTCGACCGAACGCGACGAGGCGCGGGCGCTCGTCGCCTCCGCGACCGGCCGGCGCTCCGTGTCGTAGGACGTGAGCAGCCCCGGACCGGCCCACCCGCCCAGCACCGCGGCGAGCTTCCAGGCCAGGTTGTGCGCGTCCTGGATACCGGTGTTGGAGCCGAAGGCACCCGTGGGCGGCATCTCGTGGGCCGCGTCGCCGACGAGGAACACCCGCTCGTCCCCGTACCGTTCGGCGATCCGCTCGGCGGCGTGCCACGGAGCCCGGCCGGTGATCTCCACGTCGAGATCCGGCACACCCACGGCCCGCCGGATGTGCTCCCGGCACCGCTCGTCGGTGAACTCCTCGAGCGTCTCACCGCGTTCGGGATGCCACGGGGCGTGGAACACCCAGCGCTCGCCGTTGTCCACCGGGAGCAGCGCTCCGTCCGCCTCCGGGTTCGTCAGGTAGCAGATGATGAAGCGCCGGTCGCCGACGACCGCCGCGAGGTCGCGGGAGACGAAGGTGATGCTCACGTTGTGGAACAGGTCGCCCGGGCCGGTCTGACCGATGCCCAGACGCTCGCGCACCGGGCTGCGCGGCCCGTCGGCGGCGACCAGGAAATCCGCCCGGACGGTGGTGTGCTCACCCGTCTCGCGGCTCTTGAGATGCGCGGTCACGCCCTCGGGGTCCGGCTCGAACGACATCAGCTCGGTCGAGTAGCGCAGATCACCGCCCAGCTCCCGGGCGCTCGCCAGCAGCACCGGCTCCAGGTCGTTCTGGCTGCACAGGCACCATTCGGCAGGGCTGAAGCGGGCCACGCTGCCGTCGGAGTCGATCTTCCGGAACAGCCACTCGCCGGCCTCGCCCACCAGGCTCGGCGTCTGCAGGATGCCGTTGTTGGCGGCCAGGACGGACGCCGCCGCCTTGATGCGCTGCTGGACCCCGGCCACGCGGAACAGCTCCATCGTGCGCAGGTTGTTCCCCCGCCCACGGGGGTGGATCGACGTGCCCGAGTGGCGCTCGACCAGCGTGTGCGGCACGCCGAGACGCCCCAGGAAGAGCGAGGTGGACAGACCCACGAGGGAGCCGCCGACGATGAGGACGGGCGTACGGTGCCCGGTCTCGCCGACCGGTGCGCTTCGGTTCATTGGTCCTCCCGCGTCACCTGCGACGCGCTTCGGGGATGGGAAGCAGATTCATGCCCTCCCTGGGCCGCCGCGTGTGCGCGGGGCACCCGAATGACCCACGGTTCACTCATCCGCACCGTGGGGGTCGCCGGGATCGCCGGACCGGGTCAGCCTTCGGTACATGACGACGACCCCGGCCCCCAGAGCCAGGCCGTCCCTCCCCGCTCTCGAAGAAGAGAAGAGGTGCGTCGCATGACCACCACCGCCCCCGCACGCACGTCGCAATCGGCGTTCGACGGCTCCCGACTGCGCGTGATCCTGCTGCTGGACCTGTACGAAGGCGCCCAGCAGCAGTTCCTCGAGGCGTACGAGGTGATGCGCAAGCAGGTCGCAGGAGTCCCCGGGCACATCAGCGACCAGCTGTGCCAGTCCATCGAGAACCCCTCGCAGTGGCTCATCACCAGCGAGTGGGAGAGCGCCCCGCCCTTCCTGGCCTGGGTCAGCAGCGAGGAGCACGTCGAGACCGTCAAGCCGATGCACAGCTGCGTCCGGGACACCCGGTCCATGCGCTACAGCATCCTCCGCGAGACCGGGGCCCAGCGGCCGGCCACCCCCGAGGCCGGCACCGCGGCCCGGACGACGGCCCGCGTGGGCGACGGAGTGACCCGCCACGCGCTCACCTTCACCGTCAAGCCGGGCTCCGAGTCGAAGGTCGCGGAACTCCTCGCCGGCTACCAGTCGCCCAAGGCCCAGGTCGACGAGAACACCCGGCTGCGCCGCACCTCGCTGTTCATGCACGGCAACCGGGTCGTCCGGGCCGTGGAGGTGGAGGGCGACCTGCTCGTCGCGCTGCGCCACGTCGCCCGGCAGCCCGAGGTCCGGGCCGTCGAGGAGGCCATCAACCCCTATCTGGAGCAGGACCGGGACCTCACCGACCCCGAGTCGGCCCGCGTCTTCTTCACCCGCGCGGCGCTCCCGGCCGTGCACCACGTGGTCTCCGGCCGCCCGAAGCCCGCCGGCCTGCGCCGCCACGCCCTGTACTACCCGGCCAAGCAGGGCCGCGGCATGGAGCTGGCGCGGCTGCTCGCCGAACAGGACGAGGCGGCCGCGAACGACCCGGACAGCCCCGTGTACGGCAGCACCCTCTTCTCGCGCGACGACATCGTGGTGCGGCTGATCGACATCACCGCCGACCTCGACGCGGACCCCGTCGCCTCCCTCGGCGTCAAGGGCCCCGGGAAGGCCGCGGAGCTGGAGCGTCTGCTCGACGGCGCCGCCATCGGCGTCGAGGGCGCCCTGGACACCGAGCGCAACGTCAACCGGCTGCTGTCGCACGCCGACATGCTCCCCGTCACCGACCGCACCTCGGGTGACTCCTGAGGGGTCACCGCGGCCCTCGACCCCGGCCGTCCCCACCCGTCACCGCACACTCGGAGGTATCAACCATGCTCAAGCAGCGCCCGCACATCGTGAACCTCAGCGACACGGAGCCGAACCGCAGACGCGGAGGTGACATCCGGGCCATGCTCACGCCGGCGACGGTGGGTTCCACCAGCGGCTTCATGGGCCTGGCCATCGTCATGCCGGGTGAGCGCATCGGCGAGCACTACCACCCCTACTCCGAGGAGTTCGTCTACGTCGTGCAGGGCCACTTCGAGGTGGACCTGGACGGCGAGACGCACACCCTGCTGCCCGACCAGGGGCTGCTGATCCCGATCGGTGTGCGGCACCGGTTCCGCAACATCGGTGAGGTGGAGGCCCGGATGGTCTTCCACCTCGGGCCCCTCGCGCCGCACCCCAGCATGGGCCACGTCGACACCGAGGCCACCGACGAGGCGGCCCCGGCGCCCGAGCTCGCCGTGACCGCCCCGCACCTGTGCGAGGGGGACCACGGACAGGCGGCCGAGCGGACGGGGGCGCTCGAGTGACCCGGCGCGTGGCGGTCACCGGCATCGGTGTGATCGCCCCGGGCGGCGACGGCACGGCGGCCTTCTGGGACCTGCTCGCCGAGGGCCGCACCGCGACCCGTGGCATCACCCTGTTCGATCCGGCCGGCCTGCGCTCCCGCATAGCCGCCGAGTGCGACTTCGACCCGCTCGCGCACGGCCTGGACCAGGAGCTGGTCCAGCACGCCGACCGGTACGTCCAGTTCGCCGTGGCCGCCGCGGGAGAAGCCGTACGCGACTCCGGACTCGACACCGACGCCGAGGACCCCTGGCGCGTCGCCGTCTCCCTGGGCAGCGCCGTCGGCGGCACCACCCGACTGGAGCACGACTACGTCCTGGTCAGCGAGCGCGGCCGACGGTGGGACGTGGACCACCGGGCGGCCGAGCCGAAGCTGCACCTGGCGTTCTCGCCGAGCACCCTCGCCTCCGTCGTGGCCGAACGGTTCGGCGCCCGGGGCCCGGTGCAGACCGTCTCCACCGGCTGCACCTCCGGCCTCGACGCCGTCGGCTACGCCTTCCACACCATCGAGGAGGGCCGGGCGGACGTCTGCATCGCGGGGGCGTCGGACTCGCCGATATCCCCGATCACGATGGCCTGCTTCGACGCCATCAAGGCGACCTCCCCCGACAACGACGACCCCGAGCACGCCTCCAAGCCCTTCGACAACCGCCGCAACGGCTTCGTCATGGGCGAAGGCGCCGCGGTCCTCGTCCTGGAGGAGTACGAGCACGCCCGGGCCCGCGACGCGCACATCTACTGCGAGATCAGCGGCTACGCCACCTACGGGAACGCGTACCACATGACCGGTCTGACCAGCGAGGGGCTGGAGATGTCCCGGGCGATCGACACCGCCCTGACCCAGGCCGGCCTCGACCCCACGGCGATCGACTACGTCAACGCGCACGGCTCGGGCACCCGGCAGAACGACCGGCACGAGACGGCCGCCGTGAAGCTGTCCCTGGGCTCCCACGCGTACGACACGCCCATGAGCTCCATCAAGTCCATGGTGGGGCACTCGCTCGGCGCGATCGGCGCGATAGAGGTCGCCGCCTGTGTGCTCGCCCTGAAGCACCAGGTGGTGCCGCCCACGGCCAACTACGAGATCCCCGACCCCGAGTGCGACCTGGACTACGTGCCGCGCACCGCCCGCCCCCGGAAGCTGAGGAACGTGCTCTCCGTCGGCAGCGGCTTCGGCGGCTTCCAGTCCGCCGTGCTCCTGGCAGGGCCGGGCGGGAGGACACGATGAGAGGTCAACGTCCACCACGCGCGGCCGTCACCGGAATCGGTGTCATCGCGCCCAACGGACTGCGCGCCGACGCGTACTGGAAGTCCGTCCGGGAGGGCCTCGGCGTCCTGGACCGGATCACCCGGGAGGGATGCGAGGACCTGCCCCTGAAGGTCGCGGGACAGGTCGAGGGCTTCGACGCCTGCGCCCTCATCGAGGAACGCTTCCTCGTGCAGACCGACCGCTTCACCCACTACGCGATGGCCGCCGCGGCACTCGCCCTGGACGACGCCGGCCTCGGCGGCGAGCACTCCGCGGAGGAGCCCTACGACATCGGCGTGGTCACCGCCGCGGGATCGGGCGGCGGCGAATTCGGCCAGCGCGAGCTGCAGAAGCTGTGGGGACAGGGATCCAAGTTCGTCGGTCCCTACCAGTCCATCGCCTGGTTCTACGCGGCGAGCACCGGACAGATCTCCATCCGGCACGGCTTCAAGGGGCCGTGCGGCGTGGTCGCCAGCGACGAGGCCGGCGGCCTGGACTCCCTCGCCCACGCGGCGCGCGCCGTCCGGCGGGGCACCGGCGCCGTGGTCGTCGGAGCCGCGGAGGCGCCGCTGGCCCCGTACTCGATGGCGTGCCAGCTCGGCTACCCCGAGCTCAGCACCGTCGAGGACCCGGCCCGCGCCTACCGCCCCTTCACGGCGAGCGCCTGCGGCTTCGTCCCCGCCGAGGGCGGCGCGATGCTCGTCGTCGAGGACGAACGCCGTGCCCTCGACCGGGGAGCGGCCGTCCGCGGCTACGTGGCCGGCCACGGCGCCACCTTCACCGGCGCCTCGCGCTGGGCGGAGTCCCGCGAAGGACTCGCCCGGGCGATCCGGGTCGCCCTCGCCGAGGCCGACTGCGCCCCGGAAGAGGTCGACGTCGTGTTCGCCGACGCCCTGGGCGTGCCCGAGGCCGACCGCGCCGAGGCCCTGGCCATCGCCGACGCCCTGGGCGCGCACGCCGGCCGGGTCCCCGTCACCGCACCCAAGACCGGCATCGGACGCGCCTACTGCGGGGCGTCCGTGCTGGACACGGCGGCGGCCGTGCTCGCGATGGAGCACGGCCTGGTGCCCCCCACCCCCAACGTGCTCGACATCTGCCATGACCTTGACCTGGTGATGTCCCGCGCTCGTCCCGCCGAGCTGCGCACGGCCCTCGTGCTCAGCCGGGGACTCATGGGATCCAACGCGGCGCTGGTCGTGCGCCGCGGCGAGGTCGCCCGGTAGGACCGGGCGGAGAAGGAGAAACGTAGTGATCACCAAGGAACTGACCTTCGACGAACTGGCCGCGCTGATGAAGCAGTCGGCCGGCGTGACCGTCGACCCGCAGCAGCTCGCCCAGTCCCCTGAGAGGCTCTTCGGCAGCCTCGGGGTCGACTCGCTCGGCCTGCTGGGCATCGTGGGCGAGCTGGAGAACCGCTACAGCGTGTCGCTGCCCAACGACGCCGAGCGCTGCAAGACGCCGGCGGAGTTCGTCGTCCTGGTCAACGACGTGCTGAAGGCGGGGCGCTGACGTGTCCGGACACACCGACAACAGCATCACCATCGACGCCCCCTTCGATCTCGTCTGGGAGATGACCAACGACATCGAGAAGTGGCCGCGGCTGTTCAGCGAATACGCCTCCGTGGAGGTGCTCTCCCGGGACGGCGACACGACCACCTTCCGGCTGACCATGCACCCGGACGACAACGGGAAGGTCTGGAGCTGGGTGTCGGAGCGCACCGTCGACCGCGACCAGCGGGTCGTCCGGGCCCACCGCGTCGAGACCGGACCGTTCGCGCACATGAACATCCGGTGGGAGTACGCGGAGCTGCCCGGTGGCGTCCAGATGCGCTGGATCCAGGACTTCGCGATGAAGCCCGACGCCCCGGTCGACGACGCGTGGATGACGGACAACATCAACCGCAACTCCCGCACCCAGATGGCCCTCATCCGGGACCGCATCGTGACGGAGGCGCGCGAGCGCGGCCACGCTCCGGTCATGCCGGCCTGACGGACCTCCCAGAAAGGACGTCCATGCACCACGCACTGATCGTCGCCCGCATGGCGCCCGGCTCGGCGCCGGCGATCGCGGACGTGTTCGGCGAGTCCGACCGCGGCGAACTGCCGCACCTGGTCGGCGTCTCCCGGCGCAGCCTCTTCCAGTTCGGCGACGTCTACCTGCACCTCATCGAGGCCGAGCAGGACCCGGCGCCGGCCATCGCGAGGACCGCCGGTCACCGCGAGTTCCGCACCATCAGCGAGCGGCTCTCGGCGTACGTCAGCCCGTACGACCCGGAGACCTGGCGCAGCCCCAAGGACGCCATGGCGCACTGCTTCTACCGGTGGGAGCGGACACCGGGGTCCTGAGCATCCACCCGGCAGCGCACACCGAGGCCGCCGACTCCGTCCAACGGAGTCGGCGGCCTCGAGGGTGTTGGGCCCCGACCAGGGGTCTTCGGCCCGGCCTGGGGCCCGGCCGGGGAGTGTTCGGGTCCCCTCCCCTCACGGGAAGGGGAGGGGACCCGAACCGCTCGGTCAGCCGGGCACGGTGCACTCGAAGGCGTGGAGGTAGGCGTTGACGGGACGGATCTCGCCGAGGACGAGTCCGGCGCCCGTCAGCCGCTCGACCATGCTCGCGCGGGTGTGCTTGGCCCCTCCGACGTTGAGGAGCAGCAGCAGGTCCATCGCCGTGGTGAACCGCATCGACGGGGTGTCGTCCACGAGGTTCTCGATGACGACGACACGCGCCCCGGGGCGCGCAGCCTTCCGGATGTTGGCCAGCGTCCTGCGCGTGCTGTCGTCGTCCCACTCCAGGATGTTCTTGATGACGTACACGTCCGCCTGGACGGGGATGTCCTCGCGGCAGTCGCCGGGCACGATCCGGACCCGGGAGGCCAGCGAACCGCCCTCCCGCAGCCGCGCGTCGGCGTTGCCCACCACCGCCGGCAGGTCGAGCAGCGTGCCGTGGAGGCCGGGGTGCTTCTCCAGCAGGCTCGCCAGGACGTGTCCCTGGCCGCCGCCGATGTCGACGACCGAGGTCGCGCCGCCCAAGTCGAGCAGCGCCGCGACATCGCGTGCGGACTGTTCGCTGGACGTCGTCATGGCCCGGTTGAACACGTGGGCGGACTCGGGCGCGTCCTCGTTGAGGTAGGTGAAGAACTCCCTGCCGTACACGTCCTCGAAGACGTTGCGTCCGGACCGCACCGCCTCGTCGAGCCGGGGCCACACGTCCCAGGTCCACGGCTCGGTGCACCACAGGGCGATGTACCGCAGGCTGTGCGGGTCGTCCTCGCGCAGCAGCCGGGACATCTCGGTGTGGGCGAAGCTGCCGTCCGGCAGCTCCGTGAACACGCCCTGGCTGGACAGGGCGCGCAGCAGCCGCCGCAGGGTGGCCGGCTCGGTGTGCACGGCGGCCGCGAGGTCGTCCACCCGCATGGGCGTGTCGCCCAGGGCGTCGGCCACCCCCAGGCGGGCGGCGGCGCGTACGGCGGCGGCCGCGGCGGCCCCGAAGACGAGCTCCCGCAGCCGCATGGGCGGCGGGGGAGCCGGAGCCGGATCAAGAGTCGTCATGTCTCGTCGTGCCTTTGCTGTCGTGCCGCGCGGTGCCGGCGGCCGGGTGGGTGAGGGGGCGGGGAGGGCGGCGTGCGGTCAGCACAGGCCCGCGGGCTCGGAGACGCCGCAGGTGTTGCGGCGGAAGGTGTTGCCGGTGCCGGCGGTGTCCCGGTTGGCGAGGTCGGCGCCGCCGTTGCGCAGCACCACGTTGTCGCGGATCTCGTTCCGCTCGCTGAGGACGCCGACGAAGCTCTTGAAGAGCACGATCCCGCCCGACAGCGGGGAGGTGCCCACGTTGTCCACGACCCTGTTGCGCGCGACGAGCGTCTCCTCGGCACCGGTCAGGACGATGCCCGAGCCCTGCAGAGCGGGCAGCCGGGGGGTCTTGGGGCACAGCTTGTTGTTGTCGTGGATGTTGTTCCGGCGCACGCTCATCGCGCCCGCGCGCGGCAGGGACTCGTCGCCCACCACGAAGACGGCGGCGCAGTTGCCGGTGGCCTCGTTGCGGTCGACGGACAGGTTGCGCAGGCGTCGGACCGTGATGCCGATCCGGTTGCCGGACACCCGGTTCTCGCTGACGAGCGTGCCCTTCGTGTCGGTGGCGCCCTCCTCCTTGTCGAGGGTGTTGCCCAGGAACAGGCCGGCGTCGCCGTTGTCCCGAGCGGTGTTGCGGCGCACCGTGCTGCGCAGGGACCGCTCCTGGGCGATGCCCCAGGTGCCGTTCTTCTCGGCGGTCACGTGCTGGACCCGCAGCCGGTCGGTCCACGAGGCCCACAGCCCGTTCCTGGCGAAGCCCCGGAGCGTCACCGAGCGCACGCTGACGCCCTCGACGGGATGTCCCTCGGTGCCCGTCACGCAGATGCCGTTGCCCGCCTTCGCGCAGGTGTCGGCGCCCTTGCCGGGCTCGATGACGGTCACCAGGGCGCCCGAGCCGCGCAGCGTCAGGTGCGGCGTGCTGATCCGCACGCTCTCGTGGTAGGTGCCGGGGGAGAGGACGATCGTGTCGCCGGGCTGCGCGGCGTCCACGGCCTTCTGGATCGATTCGCCCGGGTTCACCTGGTGGACCGAGCGGCTCTCGAGTGGCGGTGCGGCGGCACCCAGCCCTGTGGCGGCGAGAGCCGTGGTGCACGCCAGGAGGGCGATCTGTCGTCTGGTCATATCGCGAAGCTATGAGCGCGGGTACCGCCCCGCCACCGCTGATCGCCCGGGCGGGCCGGGGCCGATCGGGGGCCCGGAAGCCGCCCTCCCGCGCCCGGCCCGCCCGGTGCCCGCCGGCCGCTGGTCCCTTCGGGCGTACGACGAAGTGGGGCTCGCCCGTTCGCACCTGAGGCGGCGTCATCCCTGGCGGCCCGGGCCCACCGTCGTGACCTGCGGTGACGCGGCGTACGGGGAGCCGGTGCACCCGGCCGGAGGACAACCGGACACGCTCGCCGCGTTGCGGTGATCACCGCGTGGCCTTTGCCTCGTGCATGGAGCACAGCGCAGCGTCGGCAGACGGGCCGGCGGAGAGCTCCGCCGAAGGAGAGAAGCATGACTTCCGCACGTACCGCTCTGCAGGTCAGCCTGATCGTGGGAGCCCTGGCCCTGTCCGCTCCCGCGGCCCTCGCCGCCGCGGAGCCCGTCGTCGGCGGCGCCGCCGGCGACGTCCGGATCACCCCGGCCAAGGCGGCGCCCGGCACCACCGTGACCGTCACGACCTCCGCGTGCGGCAAGGAGACCTACGGCAAGGGCATGTCGGACGCGATCGGCCAGTTCCACCTCCTGCCGGGCGACCGGAAGGGCGTCCTGGTGGGCACGTTCCAGGTGCCCGAGGACGCCACGTCCGGCACGGACACGATCACGCTCAAGTGCCCGCCGCGCGTCAAGCAGACGGTCACCTACCAGATCTCCGGGCGCCCGAACGGGGCCGTCGACGCCGGCTTCGGCTGGGCGGCGGGCGCGACGGGGACCGAGGGGTCGGACACCTCGCACGGACAGCTCGCCCTGGGCGCGCTGCTGCTCGGCGGAGCCGCCGCGGCCGGAGCGGTCCGGATGTGCCGGCGTTCTCCGAACGTCGGGCGCTAGGACGTGTCTTCCGGATCATCCCGGGCTCGCGGCGCTCCTTTCCGGACACCCCCTGGAGCCCGGCGGACCAGGGCCGGCGAGCCCGAGGCCCCACCGCGCGGCCCCGTCCGCCCCGCCTCCACAGGGAGGACGGGGCCGGCGGGGCCGCCGGTCCGAGCGAAGGCGTCCTCACCATGACCCGGCGCACGGCGCGGCGGACCGGCGGCGCGGCGGGGCGGACCGGCGGCCCTGCGGGGCGGACCCGCGGCAGCGTGCGGCGGACCCGCGGCGCCGCGCCGCGGCGGACCCCCTCGTACGGGATGATCGTCTGGACAGCGCTCGCCGGAGTGCTGCTCATGGTCCGTGGACTGGACGCCGACGGCTCCTCCGTGCCGGTCACGGCCGCGCGGGCGCGTCCGCCCGCCGTGCGCACCGCTTCCGAGCCCGCCGCGGGCCGCCCCGCGGCCCGGCCGCTGCCGCCCTCGGACCCGGTGAGCATCAGGATTCCGGACATCGGGGTCGACGCCGAACTGACCGGCCTCGGGCTCGACGGCCGGGGCAGACTGCTGCCACCACCCGCCTCGGCCTCGTCCCGCGCCGGCTGGTACGCCGACGGGACCGTGCCCGGAGCCCGGGGCGCGGCGGTCGTCACCGGCCACGTGGACAGCCCGTCGGGGCCGGCCGTCTTCTACCGGCTGGGCCAGCTCAGCCCAGGCGCCGAGATCGCGGTCGACCGCGAGGACGGCCTCACGGCCCTGTTCACGGTCGACGCCGTGGAGGTGCACGCGAAGGACGCCTTCCCGGACGCCCGGGTGTACGGCGCGTCCGACCGGCCGGTGCTGAGGGTGATCACCTGCGGCGGGACGTGGCGGCGCGGTTCGGGGTACGACGCCAACGTCGTCGTCTACGCGACACTCACGGCTTCGGAGTAGCCGCCGGCCCGCGGCGCCGCGCCCGCCCGGCGCTCCGCCGGGCCTGCCGCCCCGCGGCCCCGTACCGAGGGCGGCCCCGGTCGGCCGGTGGTCACGCGCGGGCGCGCGGGCATGTCAGGATCGAGGGATGACAGAGAAGATCATCGCGGCGTGCGACGGCGCCTCCAAGGGCAACCCCGGGCCCGCGGCCTGGGCCTGGGTCATCGGGACCGAGAGCGGCGAGGTCGCCCACTGGGAGGCCGGGCCGCTCGGCACGGCGACCAACAACGTGGCCGAACTGACCGCGCTCCTCAGGCTGCTCGAGCGCCTTGAGCCGGGCGTCCCCGCCGAGGTGCGGATGGACTCGCAGTACGCGATGAAGGCCGTCACCACCTGGCTCCCCGGCTGGCGCCGCAAGGGCTGGAAGACCTCGGCCGGCACCCCGGTCGCCAACAAGGAGCTCGTGGTGGCCATCGACGAACTCCTCGCCGACCGGCCGGTGGAGTTCGTCTACACGCCCGCCCACCAGGTCGACGGCGACCCCCTGAACGACGCCGCCGACCGCGCCGCCAGCCACACCGCACGCAGTCAGGAGCCCGCCGGATCGGCCGCGGGCTCGACGCTGCCCCCGCCCGAGCCGGCCTCCGCGCGCCCCGCCGCCAAGCGCCCCGCGAAGGCCGCGGGCACCGCCCGTCCCCGGCGCTCCGGCGGCGGCTCCTCGGCGCCCTCGCTCAAGGCCCGGTTCCCCGGACGGTGCCGCTGTGGACAGACGTACGGGAAGGGCGAGACGATCATGAAGAACTCCGCCGGCTGGGGCCATCCGACCTGCGCGGATGCCGTTTCCTGAGGGGGTCCCGGGGCGTTCGGTGGGCCGAACGGGGTATCGGGGTGAACCGGACATTCACCTAGCGGTGCGCACGGGTTCGTGTGGGGTTCTGTTCTCGGAGCCCTCGGGGCTGCATACTGTTCCTCCCGCCACCGATGGCGAACCGTTTCACTTGCCCTTTTCCTCTTGGGCGAAGCGGTCGGCAACGGGCCGGGAACCCCTCCCTTTCATCCTCGCCGCGATCCGGCGTGCGATGACCCCTGCCCGTGAAAGACCCGAGGTTCCGTGCCAGTACCTGTAGTCCTTACCGGGCGCACCGTGCGCCTGGAGCCGCTGGCCATGCGCCACGCCGAGGGCATTGCCTGGGCGGGTGCCATGGATCGTGCGGCGTATGCCTACACCTCCGTGCCCCACGGCCTTGACGCCTCCTGCGACTACATCGCCCGCGCCCTTGCCGAACAGGCGCAGGGCCGGGTGCTCCCCTTCGCCTTGGTCCATCCCCAGACCGGCCGGGTGCTCGGGTCCACACGCTTCCTGGAACTCGACTACTGGCGCGGGCCGGTCGTCTGGCCGCCGGTCACCGGCGTGCCCTACGGCGATCCGCTGACCTCGGTCCCGGACGCCGCCGAGATCGGCAACACCTGGATCTCCACCGAGGCCCGCGGCACCGGCGTCAACACCGAGGCCAAGTACCTCATGCTCCGGCACGCCTTCGAGACCTGGGGCGTCCGCCGGATCTCGATGCGCGCCGACGCCCGCAACACCCGCTCCCGGGTCGCGATCGAGCGCCTCGGAGCGAGCTGCGAAGGGGTGCGCCGGGCCCACTCGCGCGGCCTCGACGGAGTCGTCCGCGACACCGCCTTCTACTCCATCCTCGACGAGGAGTGGTCGGCCGTCCGCGGCATCATCGAGCTCCGGCTCCCGGGCCTGCGCCCGCCGGCCGTGCACCCGGCCGCCTTCCCCGGCGACACCCGCGAACACGGCGGCGCGGGCGAGCTGCTGCCCGCCTGAGGCCGCGCGGGCGCCCCGGCGGCTGCCGGTCACACCGGCAGCCGCCCCGGCCGCCCCGAGCGCGGCGCCGGTGGTCCACCACCCCCCGGCGGCGGCGCGGGCGGCGAGGGCCGCAGTACGTCGTCGAGCCCGGCGAACCGGACCAGGCGCAGGATCATCGGCTGGTCGCACACCAGGCGCCACTCCACGCCCCGGTCCCGCACGCGCTGCGCGCAGCGCACCAGGAGCCCGAGCCCCGACGCGTCGCAGAACGTGACGTGGCGCAGGTCCACGGTGAGCGCGGGCGCCTCGCGGGCCAGCACGTCGAGTTCGGGCCGGACGCGCTGCACCAGCACCAGGTCGAGCTCGCCGAACAGCTCGACCGTGGTGAGGTGCTCGCTCGACCGGACGGCCAGGTGCGGATCGCCGCGGCGGATCAGATGCATGGACACGCTCCACTGGATCGGTCCCCGTGAGTCGAGGTTCGCGGCCCTTACCGAGGCAGACACGTTTCTCCACATCCGCCATCACCCGAAGAGGTGAAGTCGGTGCATTTCCGCCCGCTCCTGGACTGGCGCGGCCCCGGCTCACCCAGGGGAGTGCGGGGCCTCCGCCCTCCCACGGGGGTCGGGGCCGGCCGCGCTCAGGACGTGCGCGGCGCCCGAACGGGCGGCACGACGGCCACCGGGCACGCCGCGTGGTGCAGCACGGCATGGGCGACGGAGCCCACCAGCAGGGTCTCGACCCGGTGCCGGCGATGGCGGCCCACGACCACGAGCCCCGCCTCCTGGGAGTCCTCCACCAGGCGCCCCGCCGCGTCGGCGGGCGTGACCGCCGGGACGACCTCGACCTCGGGGTAGCGCTCGGCGAACGGGCGCAGGCGCTCCTCCTGGTGGCGGCTGGTGGCGTCGGCCAGCTCGGGCGTCTCGTCCGGCAGCGGCGGCGGCACCTGGAGGGCGGGAGCGGGCGCACCGATCAACAGGGCGGGGGAGGGCGGCACCGGATAGGCGGTCACCACCTCCAGCGGCACCCCCCGCCTCCGGGCCGCCTCGAAGGCGAAGTCCACGACCTCGTCGGGGGTCTCCTCGACGTGCAGTCCGAGCAGCACCCGGCCCGCCTCCGCGCCGCTCTCCAGCGAGGCGGCCCGCGCCTCGTGCGGCACGACGACCACCGGACAGGGCGCCGAGGAGGCCAGGGCGCGGCTGGTGGACCCCAGGAGGAGGCTCGCGAAGCCGCCCCGGCCCCGCGAGCCGATCACGAGCAGCCGGGCTCCCCGGGACGCCTCCGCCAGCGCGTCGACGACGGAACCGTCCAGCGAGGCGTACCGCACGTCGAGGCCCTCGGCCCGGGGCCCCACCTCGGTGGCGAGCGCGTCCACGACGGTGTCCGGGATCTCGGGCGTGCCCCCGAGCGAGGCGATCCGCGCGCTGCCGAGCTGCAGCGCCTCGGACCGGACATGGGCAACGGTGAGCGGCGCCTCCAGGCTGCGCGCGGCCCGCAGCGCCCACTCCAGGGCCCGCAGGCTGTGCTCGGAACCGTCGACCCCCACCACCACGGCAGATTTCTCGCTCATGCCTGGCACTCATATCGGGATCATTCGCCCACTTCCGGGTGCCACGCCGGGAGGCCTGCCCTCAGCCGTGAGCGGGGCCCCGGCGGGGAGGGGGCGCGCGGCTGACTCACGCGCCCCCGCGTGCCTCGATTCCCGGACGACCCCGGTTCTCGGACGCCCCGGGGCAGGCGGCCCTCTCCGTCAGGTCAGCGGAGCAGTCGGCGGCGTCCCCGGGCGGCGGCCACCAGCTCGGGCAGCGTGCCCAGCTTCACCCGGGGGCGGCCGGACTCCTCGCCCCGCGCGCGTTCGGCCCGCTCGATGGCGGCGAGGCCGCGGGCGTCCACCAGGGTCCGTACCCGGCCGCGGGCGAGGCGGTCGAAGGCCCGCGCGGTGCCCGTCGGAGCCGGCAGGACGCCGTCGACGGCGTCGGCCAGCAGGGTGCCCACGGTCTCGGCGGCGCAGGTGCGGTTGGCGCCGATGCCGCCCGAGGGGCCGCGCTTGATCCAGCCCACGACGTACGTGCCGGGCCGGCCGCCGACCCGCCCGTTCTCGTGCGGGACCGTGCCGGTCGCCTCGTCGAACGGCAGCCCCGCCACGGGGAGTCCGCGATAGCCGACCGCCCGCAGGACCAGGCCGGCCGGGATCTCGGCCGGACCGCCGTCCCCCGTCACGCGCACCGCCCCGTCGAGGATCTCCTCGGGCGCGGAGTGGAAGCGGAAGACGATGCGCCGCTCGGGGCCCGGCGGCTCGGACCAGTCCACCCGCTCGCGCAGCGCCCCGCCGAGCAGCGCCGCCTTCTCGTGCGGCGCGGCGGCCCGCACGGCCGCCCACACGCGCGGATCGTGGTCGTCGACGACCACGCGAACCCCGGGAAGCCGTCCCAGCGCGAGGAGTTCGGGCGCGGTGCAGGAGGCGTCCTCCGGTCCGCGCCGCGCGAGCAGCACCACCTCGCGTACGGCGGAGCCCCGCAGCGCGGCCAGCGCGTGGTCCGCGATGTCGGTCGTCGCCAGCGCCTCGGGGTCGGAGACCAGGATGCGGGCGACGTCCAGGGCCACGTTGCCGGTGCCGACGACCACGACCCGCTCGGTACCCGACAGGTCGACCGTGTCGGGGGCGGCCTCGGGATGTGCGTTGTACCAGGCGACGAAGTCCGTCGCCGAGACGCTGCCCGCCCGCTCCTCGCCCGGGACGCCCAGGCGCCGGTCGCCCGCCGCGCCCACCGCGTACACGACGGCGTCATGGTGCGCGGCCAGCTCCTCCGCCGTGACGTCCGTGCCGACGTCGACGCCGAGGTACATCCGGACCCGCGGGTGGGTGTGGAAACGGGCGAAGGTGTCGCCGATCCGCTTGGTCGCGGGGTGGTCGGGCGCCACCCCGTACCGGACGAGACCGCCCGCGACCGGCAGCCGGTCGACCAGCGTCACCTCCGCGGCGGTGTGCAGCAGCAGGTCCTCCGCCGCGTACATGCCGGCCGGACCCGTGCCGACCACCGCGACCCGGAGCGGCCCGAAGTCGGAGGGCAGCGAACGCGCGAACGACGGCGCGCCCCACGCGTGGAAGGTCGGCCCGCCCTCCGGTGCCGGCCGGGGCGGGCGCTGCTCGTAGAAGGCCGCGTTGACGGCGGCGTACCGCTCCTGCCCGACGGCGAGCGCGTCCGCGGGGAAGATCGCGTCGACCGGGCAGGCGTCGGCGCACGCGCCGCAGTCGATGCAGGACTTCGGATCGATGTAGAGCATCTCGGTGCGGCCGAAGTCCGGCTCGTCGGGGGTCGGGTGGATGCAGTTGACCGGACAGACGGCCACGCAGGTGGCGTCGTTGCAGCAGGTCTGGGTGATGGCGTAGGTCATGGCGTCGTCGGCTCGCGGGCTCCGTGAGGGCGGAAGAGGGGCGCTGGGGCGGGCGGGTGTCAGATCAGGTGGGCGCGCCGGTAGACGGCGACGGCCGGGCGGGTCAGCAGTCCGGCGGAGGCCAGGAACTCCATCAGGCCCGAACAGCTCGACCGCATCAGGGACTTGTGGTGCTCGTTGGCCCGCGCCTCGGTGAGCGCCCGCTCGGTGTCGAGGCCCGCGTGCGCGTACACCTCGCGGTTGACCATGCTGGTCACGATGAAGTACGAGGCGATCGAGACCACCAGGGCCTGCACCTGGCGGCGCAGCGGACCGGCCTTGCGCAGCCGGGCCCGGGTCTCCTCGCGGGCGAACTTCATGTGCCGCGACTCCTCGACGACATGGATGTTGTTGATGGTCCGGACGAAGGGCACCACGCGCTCGTCGCGCATCCAGTCGCGCTGCATGACGTCGAGCACCTCCTCGGCGACCAGGATCGACGCGTACGCGGCCTCGCCGACGGCCAGCGTCTTGAAGGCGCGGCCGAGTTCGCGGACGAGGCGCGGCGGGCGGTAGGCGGGGGCACCGAGCTTGGCCGCGCCGCGGCCGAACATGATCGAGTGCCGGCACTCGTCGGCGATCTCCGTCAGGGCCCACTGGAAGCGCGGGTCGGTCGGGTCCTTGGCGTACATGTCGCGCAGCACCATCTGCTGGAGGATCATCTCGAACCAGATGCCGGTGCTGGCCACCGAGGCGGACTCCTGCCGGGTGAGCTCCTTGCGCTGGGCCTCGGTGAGCTCCTGCCAGTAGCGGGTGCCGTAGAGGGTGCTCCACTCGGGGCTCATCCCGTGGAAGTCCCGGTCGAGCGGAGTGTCCCAGTCCACCTCGGTGGCGGGGTCGTAGGAGAGCTTGGCGGAGGACTCGAGCAGCCGGCGGGCCGCGTCGCGCTCGGGCTGCCGGGCCTGCTCCGCCGGCCGGACGGTGCTGCTTGCCATGGTGCGGCTCCTTGAGGACCTCGGGGGGCGGGAAGGGAGGCTTGTTAGACACCGTGTCTAGCAAGCTGTTGGACGGAAGGTATAGCAAGACGGCCCGCTCGCCTACCCGTCGGTACGAATTCCTTGCCGCGGACCGCCGGCCGGGAGAGGATGCGGCCATGATCGAGACCACCGGGAACGCCACGGAGCAGGCCGCCGTCGCCGCCGCCATGGCCGGCGAACTGCGCCTCATGGACCCCGCCGCCCGCGTCTCCGCGGCCGAGGCGCGCGACCTCCTCGACCCCGAGTTCGTCGAGGTCGGCGCCTCGGGCCGGCGCTGGACCTACGAGGAGATGCTCGCCGCGCTGCCCGAGCTGGACGGGGCCACCGAGGACGGCCCGCGCTACGAGCCCTCCGCGATGCGCGGAGTTCTCCTCGCCCCCGGCCTCGTCCACCTCACCTACGAGACCGTCATCGCCGGCCGCCGGGCCCGCCGCAGCTCCATCTGGCGTGCGCGGGCGCACGCCGGCGCGGGCGCGGACGGAGCCGGCTGGCGGCTCTGGTACCACCAGGCCACCCCCGTCCCGGAGAGCTGAACGCACGTGCTTTCATGAGGCGTTCACGCAGGTGGGACGACCGGGGGAGTGGCAGGACATGACGACGACCGACGACGGCGCGGCGCTGACCGAGCGGTTCGAGCGGGACCGGGGCCACCTCCGGGCGGTGGCGTACCGGATGCTCGGCTCGCTCGCCGAGGCCGACGACGCCCTCCAGGAGGCGTGGCTGCGCGCGAACAGCGCCGGGACCGCCGGCGTGGAGAACCTCGGCGGCTGGCTCACCACCGTCGTGTCCCGGGTCTGCCTCAACATGCTCAGGTCCCGGGACCGGCGCCGCGAGGACTCCCTCGAGGACCGGCTGAGCGAGCCCGACGCCGTCCTCCCCGGGCGCGACCCCGAGGAGGAGGCCCTGATGGCCGACTCCGTCGGCGTCGCCCTGCTCGTCGTGCTCGACACCCTCGGACCGGCCGAGCGCCTCGCCTTCGTGCTCCACGACATGTTCGCCGTCCCCTTCGAGGACATCGCGCCCATGCTGGAGCGCACGCCGGCCGCCGTGCGCCAGCTCGCCAGCCGGGCCCGGCGCCGTGTCAGGGGCGGCACCGTCGTCGCCGCCGAGAGGGACGTGGCCCGTCGGCGGAGCGTGGTGGAGGCCTTCCTCGCGGCGACCCGAGGCGGCGACTTCGAGGCCCTGGTGGCCCTGCTCCACCCGGACGTCGTCCTCCACGCCGACCGGATGGTCGTCCCGACGCCGGAGCCGATCGTCGTCGCCGGCGGCTGCACCGTCGCGCAGGGCGCCATGGCGGCCGTGGGCCGCGCCCGCTTCACCGGCGTGGCGCTCGTCGACGGCACGTTCGGCCTGGCGATGGCGCCGCAGGGCCGCCTGCGCGTGGTGCTCACCTTCACCGTCACGGACGGCCTGATCACGGGCATCGAGGTCGTCGCGGAGCCGGAGCGGCTCGCGGCCATGGAGATCGCGGTGGCGGAGGCGGACCTGAACCTGAAGGACCTCGACGAGCCGGAGGCCGGCGAGTCGGCGTGAGTCGCGGCGCCCCGGGGAGGGGCGCCCGTGACGTCGCGGTGCCCTCCGGGCACCTCGGCGTCTCTCGGTCCCGGCGAGCGCGCCGTCCCGACCCGCGCCACGGTCACGGGCCCGGCCTGCGCGCCGCTCGTCGGTTCGGCCGGGCTCGCCCGGGCGGTCAGGAACCGGCCTGGGGAACTCCCGCCCGCGGCGTCGACGGCGCCGCGACCCTGAGCGGGCCGGGAGCCGGGCGCGCCCGCCGCGCCCAGCGGACGGCCAGGGGGGCGACGAGGCCGGTGAGGGCGAACAGCGCCCCGATGACGTACCAGCCGGGCCGGCCCCAGCCGATGCAGAGGGCGATGAGCAGGGCCGGACCGAAGCCCTCGGCGAGCCCGGCGCCCAGCCCGAACACACCGAGGTACTGGCCCGTCGCGTGCTCCGGCGCGAGCGCGAAGGAGAGCTCGAAACCGGCGGCGGCGTGCCACAGTTCACCGATCGTGTGCACCACGACGGCGGTGAGCACGAGTGCCACGGCCGCCCAGGCGGGAGTTCCGGCGGCGAGCGAGACGAGCGCGCAGGACACCAGGAAGGCCACGCCCGCACGGCGGTAGGCCCGTGCGCCGGCGGCGGGGGAGTCGATGCCGCGGCCGGCCCGTACCTGGAGCACGATGACGATGACGGTGTTGACCAGCATGGTGCCCGCGATCAGCCCACGGGGCGCGTCCGTCGCCTCGACCAGCCACAACGGGATCGCCACGGTGAGGACCTTGAACTGGACCGACATCACGCCGTCGACGGCGGTGAGCAGCAGATAGGGCCGGTCCCGCAGCGCGATCCAGCGGGGTCCGCCCGCGTCGGGCACGGGCGGCACCGGCGGGAGCAGGACCAGGAGGGCCGCGGAGGCGGCGAAGCCGGCGGTGGTGCCGAGGACCAGCAGCTGGTACGCCGTGAGGGTGCCGGCCTGCACGGCCCAGCCCGCGCCCAGCGCGCCCAGCGAGATGCCCACGTTGGTGACGGCGCGGAGGTACGCCCGGAACTCCTGCGGCCGGTCACCGCCGTGGCGCCGGATGATCGGGCTGCGCGCGGCGAGCCCGGCGGCCTGCGCGGCGGTGGCCGCGCAGACGGTCAGGACGAACACCCACAGGCGGTCCGCGAGGAGGAAACCCCCGGTCGCCGCCGCCCGCACCACGAGCGTGGCCGCGTACACGCCGCGGGCCTCGCGCCGGTCCGCCAGATGCCCGGCGGCGATGCCCACGACCAGCGACACGAGTCCGGCCGCGCCGAGCCCGAGCCCCACCTGCGCCGCGGGGAGGCGCATCGCCTGGGTGAAGTACAGGACGCCGGCGGTCAGATAGAGCCCGCTGCCCATCGTGTTGACGAGGTTGGAGGCCGCGATGACGCGTTGTGGTCCGGTGTCCGGCACGAGCTTGGGCATGGCGAGTCTCCGCATCCTGGGCACACGTAAGGGCCCCACCAGCTTGTTGCACATTACTCGCAACAGCAAGAGGGATGCGGAGAAAGCCCGGTGACCTTCCGTCAGCTCCCCGAGTCCGACGGCACCGCGTTGCGCCACACGGTCACGTCCAGGGTCATGTACGTGCTGGGCGAGCCCTCCGGGGAGAAGCCCTTCACCGTGACCAGGCCCATGTGGCCGGTGCCCGTGGTGACGCAGACCTGTCGGCCCTTGGACAGCTTGTTCACGTAGACCTCCCGCGTGAACCGGGTTTCCGCGAGGCAGGTCTCCAGCGAGCCCTCCTGGCCGGGGTCGAGCAGCACCAGGTTGCCGCCGTTGCTCTCGGCGTCGAGGTAGCCGCCCGTGTCGTAGGAGAGTTCGTAGTTGCCGTCCTCGCCGTCCTGGGGCCGTACGACGTCCTCCCCGAGGGTCAGGTGATAGCCGGCCGTGAGATTGATGTTCTTGAAGTCGGCCGGCTGCGGCGCGGGCTTGGCCGACACCTTGGGGGCGGACGACGAGCCGCCCTGGCTCGGCGCGTCGCCGGTCTTGCCGTTGCCGCCGCCGTTGCCGTTGCCGTTCGCCGCGTTCGCCTGGCCCTTGTCCTTCATCAGGACGTACGCGGTCGTGGCGCCCCCGACGCCGAAGACGAGGGCGGCGGCGAGCCCGATGAGCAGCGCCCGCCGGCCCGCGTTGCGCGCCGGCGCCGGGGCCGGCGCGCCCGGTGCGCGGTAGGGCCCCGGCATCGGGAACGCGGCCGGGGCCGGGCCCTGCGTCGGGGCGTAGGCGTGCGCGTAGGCCTGGGCCGCCGGGTGGGGCACCTGGCCGGGAGCCGGCGTCGGGTACGCCGGAGTGGCCGGCACCGGTGCCGGCGGCGGGGTCGCGGCCGGCTGGGTGGGGGCCGCTCCGGCCGGCCCGCCCGGCGCGGTCGCGGGGTAGGCGGGGGCGGTGGGTGAGTACGCCGGCGCGGTGGGGGCGTGCGCGGGCGGTGCGGGGGCGTGCGCGGGCGCGGTGGGGGGCTGTGCGGGCGCGGTGGGGGAGTAGCCCACCGAGGGGGCCGTCGCCGGAGGGGGCGGCGTCTGCGCCGGCCCGGGAGTCGCGGTCCGGGCGGTGATGTCCGCCGAGACCGCGGTCGGCAGCCAGTCCTCCGGGCGTCGCAGTACCGTGGCCGCGTTCGCCTCCTGGCAGAGGCGGATCACCTCGGCGACGGACGGCCGGGCCTCGGGATCCTTCGCGAGACAGCGGCCCACGAGCTCCGACAGCCGCTCCGGGACCGCGCTCAGGTCCGGCTGCTCGTGGACGATCCGGTACAGCACGCCGTGCGAGGTCCCCTCGCCGAAGGCGGGGACGCCCGTCGCCGCGTACACCGCGACCTGCCCCAGGGCGAAGATGTCGGTCGCCGCCGTCACGCGGCTTCCCGCGGCCTGCTCCGGGGCCATGAACGAAGGCGTGCCGATGGTGACGCCGCTGCCGGTGAGCGAGGTCGCGTCGGCGGCGTGGGCGATGCCGAAGTCGATGACGCGCGGGCCGTCGGCGGCGAGCAGCACGTTGGACGGCTTGAGGTCCCGGTGCACGAGCCCCGCGCCGTGGATGACGTGCAGGGCCTCGGCCATTCCCGCGACCAGCAGCAGCACCGTCTCGACGGGCAGCGCCCCGTGCGCCACGACCGCGTCGGCGAGCGAGGGGCCGGGCACGTAGGCGGTGACCAGCCACGGCTGCGCGCCCTCGGCGTCGGCGTCGATGACGGGCGCCGTGAACAGTCCCTGCACCCGCTGCGCCGACCGCACCTCCTGGGCGAAACGACGCCGGAACTCGGCGTCCTCGCCGAACTCGGGCCGGATCACCTTGACCGCGACGGGGCGGCCGCCGGGGGTGTACGACAGGTACACCTTGCCCATGCCGCCGGCGCCGAGCCGTGCCGCCAGCCGGTAACCGGCGACGGTCGTGGGATCGTCGGCGGCGAGCGGCTGGAAGACCGCGGAGGATCCGGCGCCGGCCGGCTGCTGACCACTCATCAATTCTTTCTCCCCGTGCGGAACTAAGGATCCCGTTTCTCGCCGGGAACCCTATCGGCTGTACCGGGCCCGCGGGACCGGAGTCTCGCGTGCGAGGGGTGGCCGGAAGGCGCCGGCGGAAGACGCCGGCGGGAGCCGCGGCCGGGAGCGGGCCGGAACAGGGCGCGGGAGCGGGTGGGACCGACGGCGGGGCGGCGGGGAACGACGCCGGGAGCGGGCGGGAAGGGGGCGGGGCAGGAACGGGAAAGGGCCGGGAATGCGCCGGCGGGAGGAGCTGTTACACCCGGCGAGGCTGGCATGGCCGAGTCAAACGAGCTCGGACCGCGGCCGGAAGGAGCACCATGTCCCGAACCACCCAGCGCCCCGTGGTCACCCTCAGGTCCACCGCCGGTACCGGCGCCACCTACGTGACCCGCAAGAACCGCCAGAACGACCCCGACCGCCTGGTCCTGCGCAAGTACGACCCGGTCGTCGGCGCCCACGTCGAGTTCCGCGAGGAACGCTGACCCCGAGGTGCGGCCCGCCAGGGCCGCCCGCCGGCCCCCGGGCCCCCCCCCCCCCCCCCCCCGCCCCCCCCCCCCCCCCGGGGGGGGGGGGCCCCCGGGGCCGGGGTGCGTGAGGATCGCGATCCCCGCACGAGCGCGTTCCCTGCACGAGAGCGATCCCCGCACGGCGCGTTTACGTGCTCGTCGTCGCCCGCCGCGGACGTCAGTCCTCGGTGAAGGCCGCCACGACGAGGTCGGTGAGCAGCGCGCCGGCGGTGCCGTCGGGGTCGAGGTCGGGGTCGTAGATGGTGACGTTGAGCCCGACGCAGCGCGCCGAGCGGACGAGCGGGCGCAGCAGTGCGGTCACCTCGTGCGGCAGCAGTCCGCCGGGGTCGGGGCTGTCGACGGCCGGCATGACCGTCGGGTCGAGGACGTCCGCGTCCAGGTGCACCCAGAAGCCGTCCAGGGCGGGCGTCTCCAGGCTGAGCGCGGTGGCGGCGCCGAGCTCCGCCGGACCCCACGAGCGGAGTTCCGCGACGGTGACGACGGGGATCTTCCGGGCGCGCAGGTCGACGATCTCGGGGTCCTCCTCGTAGGCGTCGCGGGTCCCGAAGACCCGTACGTCCTCGTCCCGCAGATAGGGCCGCCGCCCCTCCAGGTCGGTCAGGTCGGCCTGGCCGCGCCCGGTCGCCAGGGCCAGCTCCTCGCCGCCGGCCGCGCCGATCCGGTCCGAGTTGCCCGGGTGGCGGAAGTCGGGGGAGGCGTCGACCGAGGCGAGCCCGTAACGGCCGAGCCGGCGCAGGGCGAGCGCGGCGCCCAGCTGGATGGAGCAGTCGCCGCCGAGGACGAGCGCGAAGTCACCGGCCGTCACGTGCCGTTCGATCCGGTCGGCGAGCCGGACGGTGTACGCGGCCAGCGCGGCGGCGTTGAACACACCGTCGCCCTCCCGCCAGTCGCCCCGGTCGTAGCGGGGCGGCACGACCACCCCGCCCTCGGACGCCCCGAGCCGCCGCACGATCCCGTTCTCGCGCAGCGCTCCCGCGAGCTTGTAGCACCCGGGCACGGTGCCGGGAGCGGGCGGCCGCAGACCGAGGTTGGAGGGGGCGTCGATGACCACGATGTTCCGCATGCCGCCCATCCTCACGGCCCGGCCACCCGACCGCAACGAACACGACCACGGCGGCGCCCCCTCCGGACGGCCCGCGTCGGCTTTGGAACGCGGCGTTCCGGGGTCGTTCCGACGGTGGGTCAACTTCCTTCGGTGTGCGCCCCCTTGCGCGCCTCCGGGGCGGCCCCTACTCTCGCCCCAGCGAAAGTTAGGAAGCTTTCCTATTAGTCTCCTCCGAGAAGTGGAGTGACATGCCCCCCACCATCAACGCGCTCCGGCGCCACCGCACGGCGGCCCTCGTCGCCGCCGCGGCCACCGGTCTTCTGTTCCCCGCCCTGTCCGGCCTCACGCCCGCCACCGCCGCGACCGGCAACCTCGCCCAGGGCCGCGCCGTCACCACCTCCTCCACGGAGACCAGCACCCTCACCGGCGCCAAGGCCGTCGACGGTTCGACCTCCACCCGCTGGGCCAGCGCCGAAGGCGTCGACAACCAGTGGATACGGATCGACCTCGGCGCGGGCACCGTCGTCAAGCGCGTCGTCCTCAAGTGGGAGGCCGCCTACGCCAAGGCCTACCGGGTCGAGGTCTCCGACGACGGCTCCACCTGGCGCCAGCTCTACGCCACCACCTCCGGCGACGGCGGCACCGACGACCTCACCGTCGACGGCACCGGCCGCTACCTGCGCGTCTTCGGCACCCAGCGCGGCACCCCGTACGGCTACTCCCTGTGGGAGGTCGAGGCGTACGGCACCGGGTCGACCACCCCGCCGTCCACCGGCAAGAACCTCGACGACCCGGCCAAGAAGGAGATCGCCATGAAACTGGTGTCCTCCTTCGAGAACTCCTCGCTCGACTGGCGTGCCCAGTTCGCCTACATCGAGGACATCGACGACGGCCGCGGCTACACCGCCGGCATCATCGGCTTCTGTTCCGGCACGGGCGACATGCTGGACCTGGTCGAGCGGTACACCGCCAAGAAGCCGAGCAACCCGCTCGCGTCCTACCTGCCCGCCCTGCGCAGGGTGAACGGCACCGACTCCCACGAGGGCCTCGACCCGGGCTTCCCCAACGCCTGGCGCCAGGCCGCCCAGGACTCGGTCTTCCAGCAGACCCAGGAGGAGGAGCGCGACCGGGTGTACTTCAACCCCGCGCTCTCCCAGGCCAAGGCCGACGGCCTGCGCGCGCTCGGCCAGTTCGCCTACTACGACTCCGCCGTGATGCACGGCGAGGACGGCTTCCGCTCCATCCGCCAGGTGGCCCTCTCCCGGGCCCTCCCGCCGTCCCGCGGCGGCGACGAGAAGGCCTACCTCAACGCCTTCCTCGACGCCCGCGAGGAGGAGATGCGCAAGGAGGAGGCGCACAGCGACACCACCCGCGTGAGCACCGCCCAGCGCCGCTTCCTCAACGAGAACAACTTCGACCTCAACACCCCGCTGTACTGGAGCGTCTACGGAGAGGCGTTCTCCCTCACCAGCTGACGCGGGCCACGCACGGCGCGGCGGCGGTACGGGGCGGACCCCCCGTACCGCCGCCGCGCCCCGTGCCGGGCCGTGCGAGCGGAGCTCAGGACGTCAGCGCCACGCCGGGTGGCCCTCCGGCACGTCGCCGGTCGTCAGGCGCCGCTCGCCCGTGCCGTCCGCCCGGACCGCCCAGACGACCGGCGTCTCGTACGGTCCGCGCACGAAGGCCAGCCAGCTGCCGTCCGCGGACCACGCCGGGTCCATCTCGTGCACCGCCGTCCGGACCAGCGGCCGGTCCCCGGTGCCGTCGGTGCGCACCAGATGGATGTCGCCCTGCGTCGCCCCCCGGTAGGTCCCGGCGGTGTACGCGAAGGTCTTGCCGTCCGGGGACCAGACGGCGTCGAGCGCCGGGTGCGGAAGCCGGGTCACCTGCTGGGGCTCCTTGTCGGGGTTCGACGGATCCACCAGGTAGATCTGCCAGTCGCCCGGGGAGGACGCCTCCTGGGAGACGGCGATGCGCGAGCCGTCCGGGGACCACGACGGATCCTCCACCCGCCCGGTCCCATGGGTGAGTCGGCGGGCCGAGCCGTCGGCGACCGTCACCTCGAAGAGCTGCTGCACCCCGTTCTCCTTGCGCAGCACCGCGAGCCTCGTGCCGTCCGGCGACCACGACACCCGCCCGCCCGAGATCGCCGCCACCCGCCGCGCCCCGGAGCCGTCGGCCTTCGCCGTCCACACCGCCGCGCCCTCGGACGTGATGCGCGTGAACGCGAACGAGGCCCGGTCGGGAGCCCATTGCGGCAGGATGTCGCACGTCCCGTTCGGCACCAGCTGCCGCGGCTCGTCCTTCGTCGACGGGCGGACGGCGATCACCGCGTGGCAGTTCCGGGGCCAGCCGGGCGCGGTGTCCCGACGGATCAGGAGCTGCGTGTCGGGGAAGGCGGCGGGGCCGCCGGCGGTGGACGACGTGCCGCCCCCGGGCTTCGTCCCAGGGCCGGGCTCACCCTTCCACGGCTGCCAGACGAGGAGGCCGGCGGCGACGGCCGCCGCCACGACGAGGGCGGCCGCCACGGCCGCGCGGCGGCGCCGGGGCGTGCGCGACGGGGCCGGATGCGTGGCGGGCCGGTCCGGCGACGGTACGGGCCCGGGCGGGGGCGTCGGCGCCACCGGCCCGGGGGTGGCGGGTCGCACCGGAACCGGAACGGGTGGCGGCGGAGTACCCGGCCCGGCGGCCGTCGGCTCGCCCGCCGTCCCGCCCCCGATCGGCGCGGTCGGCGCACCGGCCGTCCCGCCCCCGGACGGGGCCGTCGGCGCACCGGCCGCCCCTGGCGCGGAGACGTCCGCCGGCTCGCTCGCCGTCCCCGGTCCGGACGCCGTCCCCGGCCCGCTCGCGGCGGTCGGCTCGGGCGGGCCGCCCGTCGGCTCCGGCTCGACCGCCGTCGGCTCGCGCGGCGTCCCCGCCGCGCCGGGTTCCTCCCGTACGACCGAGGTGGGCGGATGCGCCGGGACGGTGCCCAGGAGGCGGGTGGCCGCGTCCGGGAGCCAGCCGCCGTCCGGGCGGTGGTGGACCGTCAGCGCGTCGAGGAAGGCCGCGGGGGTGGGGCGGGCCGCCGGGTCCTTGGCCAGACAGGCGGCGACGAGCGCCCGCAGGGACGCGGGGACGCGGCTCAGGTCCGGCTCCTCGTGGACGACCCGGTAGAGCCAGCCCACCGACGAGCCGTCGCCGAACGGCGAGCCGCCCGCCGCCTGGCCGAGGACGACTCCCAGCGCGAACATGTCGACGGCCGGCGTGATCGTGCCACCGGTGAGCTGCTCGGGCGCGAGGTAGCCCGGCGTGCCGACCTGGAGGCCGGTACGGGTGAGGGCGGCCGTGCCGTCCAGGGCGCGGGCGATCCCGAAGTCGATGACGCGCGGCCCGTCCTCGGCGACGATGATGTTCGCCGGCTTGAGGTCGCGGTGGACCACCCCGGCCCGGTGGATCGCGTCGAGGGCCTCCGCGAGGCCGGCGGCCAGGACGGTGAGGGTGTCCTCGGGGAGCGCTCCGACCTCGTCGAGCACCGCCCGCAGGGTGGGCCCGGGCACGTACGCGGTCACCAGCCAGGCCGGATGGCCCTCGGGGTCCGCGTCGACGACCGGCGCCGTGTGGAAGCCGCCGACCTGCCGCGCCGCCGTCACCTCACGCGCGAAGCGGCGCCGGAACTCGGGGTCGGTGCTCAGGTCCGGACGTACGACCTTGACCGCGACCGCCCGGCCGGACCGGGAACGGCCGAGGTAGACCACCCCCATGCCGCCCTGGCCCAAGCGCCCCATCAACCGGTACCGGCCGTGGCCGACCGATTCCGGATCCCCCGCCTCCAACGGCTTCATGCTGCCCCCTCACCAGACGTACTGTGCAGGGTTCTCCTACCAGCCGCGCGGTGCCCGGGTCGAGCACCGCGCGTTCCGAGCCTCGGGAGCGGCGACGGGCGGCTCCCGCTCAGCCCTCCAGGGAGTGCTCCTCCCAGGTCTCGTCGTCGGCGTCGTACTCGGTCCGCGCGGACTCCCACGTGGCGGAGGCCAGCTCCACGCCGGGGACCTCGCCGAGGAGGGCGATCGGGTCGATGAAGTGGGCGAGGGAACCGGACGGGTCGAGGTCGATGGCCTCGACGGACTGGGCGCGCTCCGCCTCGTCCATGTACTCGTCGTCCTGGACCTGGGCGAGCGCGGCGGCCTTGAGGGCCTCCTCGTCGGTGATCTCGGCGACGAGTTCGATGGTGACCCGCACGTAGCGCGGGCCGGACTGCTCGGATGCGGGTTCGAAGGTGGTCATCCGCGAAGCTTAGGCGACGTCCGGAACGCCGGCGTCCGGGCCCTCCGGGAGGGGGCGCGCGACGACGCCCTGCGGGGGTTGCTGGTGTCCGCCGGAGGCCAGGACGCGTACTTCGTCGCGGTCGCTGATCTCCGCGCGGATGATGCCGGTCGGGTCGGTGTAGATGGGATGGCCGCCGGGGCCGGTGGCCGTGGTGCGCTCGACGACGAGGACGTCCGGGGCGGAGCCTCCCGCGTCCGAGAACACCAGCTCGTACCTGCGTGCGCTCATTCGGCCATTTTACGCCCGCCCCCGGATCAGGGGCGGGCGTACGTCGTATCCCGGGCGGATCCGGGCGGACGCACCCGTAAGGGTTCGGGCAGCTAGTCGCCCGCCGCGTCCGTCACCGCGTCGACCAGGGCGGCCAGGGCGACGCCCAGGGCCCGCGCCCCCGGCCCGGCCGGACCGCCTGGCTCGGTCATGTACAGGTCGCGGCGGATCTCCACCATGAGCGCGCTCACCCGTCCGTCCCGGCCGTAGTGCGCGAGCGGCACGTACGCCCCGGCGAACGGACTGTCCGTGCCCACTCCGCCGAACCCCGCGAGGGCCCGCCGCGCCGCCGCCAGGAGGGCGGGCGGTGTGTGGAAGGAGTCCGTGCCGAGGCAGACGGGCGGCCGCGGGCCGTCGCCGTGCAGCTCGTACGGGAGCGCCGCGGTCGGGTACGAGTGCACGTCGACGACCACCGCTCGTCCGGTCGCCGCGAGCCGCTCGTCGACCGCCCGCGTCATGGCCTCGGCGTACGGATCGAAGTACCGCTCCACCAGCGGCGCGGGGTCGAATCCGGCCGGGCGGAGCTCGGCGCGGTGCGTGGTCCGCGTGTACACCGCGCCCATGCCGACGGCGACCATCTCCTCACGGTCGTCGGGGAAGCGTTCGGGGTCGACGACCAGCCGGGACAGGCGGTTGACGAAGCGCCACGGCGTGGTGGCGGCCGATGTCGCGGCCACGGCGGCGACGACGTCCGTGTGCCCGTCCGTGATGTGGTCGAGCTCGCGCTCCAGCTCCGCGTCGCCGAGGACGATGCCGGCCCGGACGTCCGGCGGGACGATCCGGGACGCGTGCGGCACGTGCAGCAGGACGGGCGAGTCCGGGTCACCGGCGACGAGTTCGAAGGAGGGTGCGGAGGCGGACGGCTGGGCGGCATCGGTCATCGGGCGGGACTCCTCGGGGCGGACGAACGGGTCGGCGGGGGCGTTCGCCGGGGGCGCGGTTCGGAGGGCGTTCGGTACGGATGCCGGCGGGAGTGGTGCGGGCCGCGCCGGCGGGGGCGTTCGGCCGCGGCCGCGAGGCGCCGGAGCGGGTGCGCCGCCGGACGCCCGCTACGGCAGGGCGGCACCGCGAGCGGTGATCCACAGCCGGTACCACTCCTCGTGGTCGAGGTCCGGGGCGTCGACGGCGGCGTCCCGGCAGGCGCGGATGCGCCCGGGATCGGTGGTGCCGACCACGGGCGAGACGCGGGCGGGGTGCCGCCGCAGCCACCAGAGCACGATCGTCTCCGGAGTGGTGCCCTTGGCCTTGGCGAGTTCGGCGACGAGCTCGGCCGTGGCGTACTCCTCCGGGGTCTGCTGGCGCCCGGTGTAGCGCCCCTGCGCCAGCGGGCCCCAGGCCTGGAGGGCGATGCCGCGGTCGAGGCAGTGCTCGACGGTGCCCGCGGGGAAGCCGACGCCCGCCGAGGCGGGCGTGTTGACGAGGACGCCGTCCTCCAGCCAGTCCCTGCGCAGCAGGCTCATCTCCAACTGGTTCGCGACCAGCGGCAGTCCGAGGTGCGCCTGGAGCCGCCCGATCTGGGCGGCGTTCATGTTGGAGACGCCGAAGCGGCGCACGATCCCCTGCCGGTGCAGCGACTCCAGGGCCTCGGCGACCTCGGCCGGGTCGGCGAGCGGGTCGGGCCGGTGCAGCAGGAGCACGTCGAGGAAGTCGGTACGCAGCCGGGTCAGGCTCTTCTCGACCTTCCGGACGATGGTCGGCCCGCGCAGGTCGTACAGGCCGGGCCGGTCCCCGTCGGCGAGCCGGATGCCGCACTTCGACTGGAGCGTGATCCGCTCGCGCAGCCCCGGCGTGCGCGCGAGGACCTCGCCGAACACGGCCTCGGCCTTGCCGTGCCGGTAGATGTCGGCGTGGTCGAAGGCGGTGATGCCGCTCTCCAGGGCCGCCGTGATCACGGCCTCGGCGGCGTCGACGTCGGCGGGGGAGTAGGGGCTGGGGTCCCAGCTGCCGCCGAGCCCCATGCAGCCGAGGAGGACGCGGTCGGCCGGCGGGCGGGGGTCGGTCGAGGTTTCGGTGGCGGTCACGGGGCTCACCCTGCCACAGCCGGCCGGCGGGCCGAACAGGTACGCCGGCCGGACCGAGCGGCCTGGTCGCCCTCGGCGGGGAGCCGGTGTGATCCCACCCACCCGCCTCGTCGCAGCTTCAACGATTTGTATACAATCCGGCTGGAGCGCAGCCCCCACCAGGGCGGCGCCGGCGTGGGCGCAAGGGCGGGCCGACTGTCGATCACAGAGTCCGTACGCCTGCTCTCCCCGATCCCCGTCCTCTCCCGGTCTCCGAGCTCCGGCCTCCTGCCGGCCCGGGATCGCCTGCCAGGAAACACCGTCCCATGAGCACCGACACCGCAGCCCCCGAGACCCCGGCCAGGCCCCGCATCGCGGGCCGCGCCCCGGCCCGCCCGGCCCCGGCGGCGGCGTTGCGCAGCGTCAGCACCGTCACCTTCGTCCTGCTCGGCCTGGTCGCGATCGGCGCGGCCATCCACGAGCCCGTGCTGATCCCGCCCCTGGCCGCGAGCGCCGCCCTGGTGCACAGCGCGCCCATGCTGCCCTTCTCGCAGCCCCGCAGCGTCGTCGTCAGCCAGCTCCTGGCGGCCGCCGCCGGTTACGCCACCCTCGCCGTGGCGGGCGCGGGCTCCGCCGCCGCGGCCGTGGCCGCCGGCGTCACGCTGGCCCTGACGACCCTCGCCCGCACCCCGCACGCGCCCGCGTGCGCCACGGCCGTGGTGATCGTGCTCCAGTCCCCGTCCCCGGCCCGCTTCGTCCCGCTCCTCGTCGGCGCCTCGGTCCTCCTCGTCCTCATGGAGTTCACGGTCTCCCGCATGCGCCGCGGCGCGCCCCGCTATCCGTCCTACTGGTGGTGACCACCGGTGCCGGGCCCGGTGTGCGGGCCGGACGGGCGTCCGCCGGGGCGGAACACGCGGAGGTCGCGGACCTCGTACGACATCGCCGTCGCGTCCGCGTCGGGCGCCGGGTGGTAGCGGCCCGCGCAGACCGACAGGTTGACGATCAGGTGGGCGTGCCAGCGGCGGCCGACCCCCCGGCCGTCCGCGAAGACCTCCACGTCGTCGAGCCACCACACCACGGAGCGGGCGCCGAACTCGGTGCGCAGCCGGATCCACCCGCCCGGCCGCACGGCGGCGGAGTGGTGGTAACGGTGCGTTCCGCGCACGTGGTTGGACAGCTCCAGCAGGTCGGGGTTGTCGGGGTGGTACTCGAAGACGTCGACCTCGTGCCCGCCGTCGCGCCATGTCCAGATCGCCGGCCACGCGCCCGTCTCCTCGGGCAGCCGCACCCGCGCCTCCAGCACGTCACCGGCCCGTAGCTCGAACCCTTCCGGACTTCCCTCGGTGGTGAGGAGGCCGGTGTCCCACAGGCCGTCCGGGCGGCGGGTCGCCCGGAAGACCCCGGACCGGGCGTACCCCGGATCGTCCGACAGATGGTCCAGTTTGTTGTCGCCCCTGTTGGTCGGTCCGCCGTCGGGATAGGCCCACGAGCGCCCCAGGACCCACTGCTCCGACGAGCCGAAGTCGGCGGTGAAGACCGGCTCCCCGGCCGGTGACGGTGTCGACATGACTGCTCCTCGCCTCGGTGGCCCCGCGGGGCCGGCCGTCTCCGGCTGACATGCCCGCAGCGCGCACCGGAATGCGGAAGGAGCCGCTCCTTGTCTGCAAGTCGCCATCCGAGCTCACGGACGAGGCGCGTCGTCCAGCTGCGTGGTCATCACCCGGGGCAGCGCGCCCGGATGCTCGCGCGACAGCCAGCCGACCAGCTCCTCCCGTACCGCGCAGCGGGTCGTCCACAGGTCGTCGGCGTCCTTGGCGGTGACCAGGGCGCGGACCGTGACGCAGGTGGGGGAGGTGTCGGTGACGGCCAGGTCCCAGGCGCGGCCGTCCCAGGTGGGGCAGGTGGCCAGGAACTCCCGCAGGTGTTCGCGCATCAGCGCGACCGGCACGGAGTGGTCGCACGCCACGAAGACCGTGCCGGTCATCTCGGCACCGCCGCGCGACCAGTTCTCGAACGGGCGGGACGTGAAGTACGAGACGGGCAGCGTGACCCGGCGCTCGTCCCAGGTCCGCACGGTCAGGAAGGTCAGGGTCACCTCGTCGACGACTCCCCACTCCCCGTCCACGACGACCGTGTCGCCGAGCCGGACCATGTCGCCGAACGCTATCTGGAAGCCGGCGAAGAGATTGCCCAGCGTCGACTGCGCCGCCACACCGGCCACGATGCCGATGATCCCGGCCGAGGCGAGCAGCGAGGTCCCCACGGTCCGGAACGCCGGGAACGTCACCAGCGCCACCGCCGCGGCCAGCACCCCGACGGCGACCGACACCACCCGCATGATCAGCGTGACCTGCGTACGGACCCGCCGGAGCCGGGCCGCGTCACGGGACCGCACCGCGTAGCGCGCGTACGAGGACTCCACGACGGCCGCGGCGACCCGTACGGCCAGCCAGGCGCCGCCGCCGATCAGGCACAGCACCAGGACGTGCTCCACCAGCGCGGCGTGGTCCTCCAGCGGCGCCCAGCCCGTCGCGCGGAAGGTCCACCCCAGCAGGGCGGTGAAGAGGACGACGTACAGCGGGGTGCGGCAGCGGCGCAGCAGACCCCACAGCGGGGTCTCCGGGTGCCGCGCGTCGGCGTGGCGTGCGAGCAGGTCCGCCGCGCGGACCGCGGCCAGGGCCACCGCCGCCGAACCGCCCAGGACGATCAGCAGTCGAAGAAGGTTCTCCATGGCTCCTCAGCAGATGGATGTGACGAGTGCGGGAGGCGTACGTACGGGGCGAGGGGACCGCGCACCTCAGCGGTCCACCTCGGCGGTCCACCAGCGGTCCACCGGCACCACCGCGCGCACCGTCTTGCCCTCGGGGCGCACGTCCACCGTCACCTCCCGGCACAGGTGCAGCACGATCGGCCAGCCGAAGCCGCCCGGCCGCAGGTCCCGTGGCAGCGTGTACCGAGGCGTCCGGCGGCTGGAGTCGCTCACCGACACCGTCACGCTGTCCCGGCCCACCGCCAGCCCGAAGCCGGTCACCCCTCCCGCGTGCCGCTGCGCGTTGGTGACCAGCTCGGACGCGACCAGCAACACGTCGTCGACCTGCGCGGCCGTCGCACCGGGCTCCAGGGCGCGCCGGATCGACCGGCGCGCCTGCGCCGAGGTACGGACGTGCGCCTCGCCGAGGCCCCTGGCGACACGGTGCTCCCTCACGGGCGCCTGCGGGTCGGACCGTGCGTCGCCCTGACTGTTCATCACGGGACCCTTTCCTCCCGGTTGGTGTATTTCGTGCAGTGCCCACCTGCCCGGGCGCGCCGGAAAGATGCCTGCCGGAATCCGGTACGCGTGCACGCGCGCAGGGCGGGTAGGCGAACTTCCACAGGCGAACGTTCGGCGAGAAACAGGAGGTTGTCCCCGTGCGGACCGAGATGGTCGAGGCGACGACAACGGCCGCGAACGACGGCACGTGCCAGGACCTGCCCGTGCTCGAGGCTCCTCACGAGGTCGCGCCCCAGGACGCGCGCGCCCTGACGAAGGTGTTCCTCCGCGAGTTGGCGGTGCGCGAGGAAGGAACGGAAGGCCACCAGTACGTCCGTGGCACCCTGATCGAGATGAACATGTCGCTCGTCCGGTACGCGGCAGGCCGGTTCCGCGCCCGCGGCGACGAGATGGAGGACATCGTCCAGGTCGGGACCATCGGCCTGATCAAGGCGATCGACCGGTTCGACCTGAGCCGCGAGGTGGAGTTCGCGACGTTCGCCGTGCCGTACATCGTGGGGGAGATCAAGCGCTTCTTCCGCGACACGACCTGGGCCGTGCACGTGCCGCGCCGCCTCCAGGAGGCGCGCGTGGAGCTGGCGAAGGCCAACGAGGACCTGAGCGCGCGGCTCGGCCGGCCGCCCCGCGTGGGCGAACTCGCGAAGGCGATGGACCTCTCCGAGGAAGAGGTGATCGAGGCGCAGATCGCCGCCAACGGCTACCACTCCACGTCGCTCGACGCCGCCCTCGGCGGCGCCGACGAGGACGACGACGCCTCGCTCGCCGACTTCATCGGCGAGGAGGACCCGGCGCTCGCGCTCTTCGAGGACTTCCACACCCTCGCCCCGCTCGTCGAGCAGCTCGACGAACGCGACCGGCTGCTGCTGCACCTGCGGTTCGTGGAGGAGCTGACCCAGTCGGAGATCGGCGCCCGGCTCGGCGTGTCCCAGATGCACGTCTCGCGGCTGCTCGCCCGCAGCCTCGCCCGGCTGCGCGAGGGGCTGCTGCCCGACCAGCCCGCCAGGCCCTGACCGGCCGGAGCGGGCACGCCGACGGCCGGGCCCGGGGCCGTACCACCTGACACCGTACGCCCCCGGGCCCGGCGCTCTACCACCGCGCGCCACCCCCGGAACGACCTGCCTCAGCATCGGACCGAGCCTCACCTGACGGAGCGCAGGAACGCCCTCGTCCGCGCGTGGGCCGGCGCGTCGAGCAGTTGAGCCGGCCGCCCCGACTCCACGATCCGGCCCCGGTCGAACATCAGGATCCGGTCCGAGACGTCCCGGGCGAAGCCCATCTCGTGCGTGACGCACAGCAGCGTGATGTCGGTGTCCCGCGCGACGTCCCGCAGGACGTCCAGCACCTCCGCCACCAGCTCGGGGTCGAGCGCGGACGTCACCTCGTCGAGGAGCAGGATCTCCGGCCGCATCGCCAGCGCCCGGGCGATCGCCACCCGCTGCTGCTGACCGCCGGAGAGCCGGGTCGGCCGGGCGTCCACCCTGTCGGCGAGACCGACCATGCCGAGCAGCTCCCTGGCGCGCGCCTCCGCCTCCTCGCGGCTCTCGCGGAGCACGTGCACGGGCGCCTCGACGACGTTCTCCAGCACGCTCATGTGGGGGAACAGGTTGAAGTGCTGGAAGACCATGCCGACCCCGCGCCGGCGCTCCGCGAGATACCGCTCGCTCGCCGGCACCAGTGCGCCGCCGGGCCCGCCCGGCATGTGCGAGTAGGGCGCCCCGTCGACGTGGATGACGCCCTCCGTCACCCGCTCCAGGGTCATGAGCAGTCGCAGGATCGTCGTCTTGCCCGAGCCGCTCGGCCCGATGAGCGTCACCCGCTCGCCCTGACCGACCGTCAGGTCGAGGCCGTCGAGCACCGTGTGGTCCCCGTACCGCTTGGTGACCCGGTCGAAGCGCACCGCGACGGCGGCGTCCGCCGGCGCGCCCCCGGTCTTCTGCAGCGGCAGCCGTCCGCTCCCGCCCTCGGGCCCTCGCGGGGGCAGCCGCCCCTCCAGGGGCGCCTCCCCGCTCTTGTTCTCAGTGGGCAAGGCGTGCCTCCAGTCGTCGTACCAGCACGGACGTCGGCCAGCTCGCCAGCAGGAACACCGCGGCGGCCAGCGTGAAGCTCTCCAGATAGGCGAAGTGCGTACTGCCGAACGTGCTCGCCGAATGCACCATCTCGTGCACCGTGATCACCGACAGCAGCGGCGTCTCCTTGAACATGGACACGGCGTAGTTGCCGAGCGGCGGCAGCACGTTGCGCACCGCCTGCGGCAGCACCACCGCCCGCCACACGCGCCGTCGCGGCAGCGACAGCGCCGTGCACGCCTCCCACTGGCCCTTCGGCACCGCGTCGATGCCCGTCCGGTACACCTCGGAGAGGTACGTGGCGTAGTGCACCCCGAGGACCAGGACCCCCAGCGCGAGCGCGTCCAGACCCGGGACGAGCACCCACGCCGCGAACAACTGCACCAGCAGGGGCGTCGAACGGACGAACGCGGCGGCACCGTTCACCGGCGCGGCCACCCACCGCGGGCCGGCGCGCCCCACGAGGGCCAGGGCCAGTCCCAGCAGCGCCGCCACTCCGAATCCGAGCACGGTCGCCACCAGCGTGACCCCGAAGCCCTCCAGCACGACGGGCAGCGCGGCCCACGCGGCCTCCCCGTCCCACATCACGCACCACCGCCCATCCCGAGCCGGGTCTTGGCGGCCCGCTCCAGCGCGTTCATCGACAGACTCAGGACCCCGGCCAGCGCCCCGTACACCCCGAGCAGCACCAGATACGCCGCCGCCGTGTCACCCGTCGCCGACCGCAACTGGTCGATCTCGAAGGTGAGGTCGGGCACCGTCACCAGCGACAGCAGCGGCGTCGCCTTCAGCAGCTGCACCAGCAGGTTCTTGAAGGGCGCGACCATCAGCGCGTGCGCCTGCGGCAGCACCACCCGCCGCAGCCGCAGTCCGGGCCCCATGCCCAGCGCGACCGCCGCCTCGGTCTGCGCCCGCGGCACCGCCGCGACGGCGCCCCGGACCACCTCGGCGCCGTACGCGCCGTAGTTGAGCCCGAGCGCGAGGACGGCGCAGGCCAGCGGCTCCAGCCGGAAACCCAGCATCGGCAGCGCGAAGAACAGCCAGAAGAGCTGCACGTAGAGGGAGGTGCCCCGGAAGAACTCCACCACCAGCCGCACCGCGCCGCGCACGGCGAGCCGCCGGGAGCGGGACAGGAGCCCGAGGGCGTACGCCACGACCAGGGCGGCCACGGCGCCCAGCACCGTGGCCTCCACCGTGACCAGCAGCCCCTCGCCCAGGCGCGGCAGGGCCCGCCGGAGCTCCGGCAGGAACTCCGTCATGCCGGCCCCTTGCCCGCGCACAGGTCGGCGGTCCGCAGCGAACGGGGCGGCGCCTCCTTCGCGGTGAACCCGTAGCGGCCGATCAGCCCCACATAACGGCCCGGGTCGCCGGTGATCTTCGCGAGCTCACGGTCGAAGGCGTCCCGCAGGTCCCGCGCCCCCGGCCGGAAGACGGCCCCGCCCGCGCTCCACTGCTCGACCCCGCCGACCTCGGGGACGAACGGGGTGCCCACCTCCACCGCCGCGCCCCGGTTCGTCCGGGCGAGCCAGCGCAGCGAGATGCCGGTCAGCGCGAAGGCGTCGATCCGGCCCGCGAGCAGCGCGTCGAGGCCGTCCTGCTGCTTGGCCAGCGTCTTCACGGCCTGGTCGGGGACCCCCGCGGCCTTCGCGTAGGAGGCCTCCACGGCCGCGGCGAGCACCCCCACGACGGCACCCTCGCGCGCACAGGACGCGAAGTCGCTCAGCCCCTTCGGATTTCCCCGGCGGACCATCAGCGCGGTGGGGGAGACGAACTCCGGCTGCGAGAAGATCACCTTGCCGCAGCGCTCGGGCGTGATCGACATCCCCGCGCTCACCACGTCGAAACGGCCCGCGAGCAGGCCCGGGATCAGGGAGCCGAAGTCGGTGAGCGTCGGCCGGAGTTCGCGCACGCCGAGCGCCCCGAATATCTCGCGGTGGAGGGTCGGGGCCTCGCCGGCGAGCTCGCCGCCGTCCTGGAAGCCGTACGGCGCCTCACCGGCGAAGCCGACCCGCACGAAGCCCTGCTCGCGCAGCTTCGCCAGCAGTCCCGCGTCCTCCTTCGGCGCCCCCGTGCCCACCTCGGTGCGGCTGCAGCCGGCCAGCAGTCCGCCCGCCGCGATCGCGGGCGCCAGGGCGAGGAAGCCACGCCGGTCGAGGGGTGCGGGACGGGACATGACGGTCCTTCCGGAAGGGGGGCGGGGAGGGTGGAGCGAAGGGCGTGGGGAGGTCACCCGACGGGCGTGAACTCGCGCGAGGCGACGAACGAGGGCCGCCGCACCGGAGCGGCGAACGGAGCCTCCGGGCGGTTCTCCACGCTGTTGAAGACGAGGAACACGTTGCTGCGCGGATACGGGGTGATGTTGTCGCCCGAACCGTGCATCGCGTTGCAGTCGAACCAGGTCGCCGACCCCGGCGCGCCCGTGAACTGGCGGATGCCGCACGCCTCCGCGAAGCGGGTCAGCGCCTCGTCGGACGGCGTGCCCGCGTCCTGCATCTGCAGGGACTTCTTGTAGTTGTCCTTCGGGGTCTCGCCGGCGCAGCCGAGGAAGGTCCGGTGCGAACCCGGCATGATCATCAGGCTGCCGTTGGTCGTGTGGTTCGCGGTCAGCGCGATCGACACCGACACGGTCCGCATCTGCGGCAGGCCGTCCTCGGCGTGCCAGGTCTCGAAGTCGGAGTGCCAGTAGAAGCCGCTGGCCCCGAAGCCGGGCTTCACGTTGACCCGCGACTGGTGGACGTACACGTCGGAGCCGAGGATCTGCCGGGCGCGCCCGACGACCCGGGGGTCGGCGGCGAGGCGGGCGAAGACCTCGCTGATCCGGTGCACCTCGAAGACGGAACGGATCTCCCGCGAGCGCGGCTCCACGACGGCCCGCTCGTCCTCGCGCACCTTGGGGTCGGTGACGAGCCGGTCCAGCTCGGCCCGCAGCTCCACGACCTCGTCCGGGGTGACGAGCGCGTCGACCGTGGCGAAGCCGTCGCGCTCGAACTCCTCCAGCTCACGGGCCCAGAGGGGGCCGGGCGTTCCGGGGGCGGACCAGACGACGGGGTCCTTGCGGCCGATGAGCACCTCTTCGGTGCCGCGGGTGGGGTAGAGGTCGACGGGACGGGTGGGGGCGGAGGTCATGAGGGGCGGTGCCTGCCTTTCTCGTGTCTCGGGTGTCTCGTGTCTCGTGACGTGTAAGGCCGCGGCGCGGACATGGCGCGCCCGCGGCGTGGCGTCAGGCCGGGTCCGGCTCGGTGAGCAGCGGGTAGACGCCGTTCTCGTCGTGGTCCTCGCGGCCCGTGACGGGCGGGTTGAAGACGCACAGGCAGCGGAAGTCCTGCTTGACCTTGAGGGTGTGCCGCTCGTGCCCGTCGAGCAGGTACATGGTTCCGGGCACGATCGTGTACGTGCGGCCCGTCTCGTGGTCGGTGAGCTCGGCCTCGCCGGCCGTGCACACCACGGCCTCGACGTGGTTCGCGTACCACATGGACGTCTCGGTCCCGGCGTACAGCACGGTCTCGTGCAGGGAGAAGCCCACCCGCTCGCGGGCCAGGACGATGCGCTTGCTCTCCCAGGTACCGGAGGCGGCACGGACGTGGCGGTCGGTGTTCTCGATCTCGGCGAAGCTACGGACGATCATGGATGAGGTCTCCTCTCGGCGGGGGTCAGGCGGCGACGCGGTCGGCGGCGTGCCGCACGGAGCGGGCCAGGATGCCGAGCCCCTCGTCGAGCTCGTCGTCCGTCGCCGTCAGGGGCGGCAGCAGCTTGACCACCTCGCCGTGCGGCCCCGAGGTCTCCAGCAGCAGTCCGAGCTCGAAGGCCCGCCGGCACACGGCCTCGGCGCGCTCGCCGTCGGCGAACTCCAGGCCCCAGACGAGGCCCCGGCCCCGGTACCCGACGCCCATGCGCCCGTCGTCGCCGCACAGGTCGCCGAGCGCCCGCTCGACCCGGTCGGCCCGGCCGAGGGTCCGGTCGCGCAGGGCGCCGTCACGCCAGTACGTGTCGAGCGCGGCGGTGGCGGTCACGAAGGCCGGGTTGTTGCCGCGGAAGGTGCCGTTGTGCTCGCCCGGCTGCCACTGGTCCAGCTCCGGGCGGAACAGGCAGAGCGCCATGGGCAGGCCGTAGCCGCTGATGGACTTGGACAGGGTGACGATGTCGGGCGTGATGCCCGCCTCCTCGAAGGAGAAGAAGTCCCCGGTGCGCCCGCAGCCCATCTGGACGTCGTCGACGATCAGCAGCATCTCGTGGCGCCGGCACAGGTCGGCGAGCCCGCGCAGCCACTCGGCGCGCGCCACGTTGATCCCGCCCTCGCCCTGCACCGTCTCGACGATCACGGCCGCCGGGTGGTCCAGGCCGGAGCCGGGGTCCGCGAGCAGTTTCTCGAACCACAGGAAGTCCGGCGTCAGACCGCCGAGGTAGTGGTCGAACGGCATCTGCGCGGCGTGGTTGAGGGGGACGCCCGCGCCGGCCCGCTTGGTCGCGTTGCCGGTGACGGCGAGCGAGCCGAGCGACATGCCGTGGAAGGCGTTGGTGAACGAGACGACGGTCTCCCGCCCCGTCACCTTGCGGGCGAGCTTCAGCGCCGCCTCGACGGCGTTGGTGCCGGTGGGGCCCGGGAACATCACCTTGTAGGGGAGGGCCCGCGGTTCGAGGATCGCCTCGCGGAAGGTCTCCAGGAAGTCGCGTTTGGCGGTCGTCGACATGTCGAGGCCGTGGGTGACGCCGTCACCGGCGAGGTAGTCGAGCAGGGCCCGCTTGAGGACCGGGTTGTTGTGGCCGTAGTTGAGGGAGCCCGCTCCGGCGAAGAAGTCGAGGAAGGGGCGCCCGTGTTCGTCGTACAGCCGGCTTCCCCGAGCCTGTTCGAAGACCACCGGCCAGGCGCGGCAGTAGCTGCGCACCTCGGACTCGACGGTCTCGAAGACGGACGGGGCGATGTCGGTGAGGGTCACGGTTCTCCCGGATCTCGATGAAATGGTCAGGAAAGTCGGGCGTGCTGCTCCGCCGGCTGTGCCGGGCGGAGGTGCCGGGCGCGGTGCCCGGCGGAGGTGCCGGGCGGTGCCTGGCGGTCGTGCCGGGCGCGGTGCCTGGCGGTGGTGCCGGCGGTGCCGGGCGGTGCCGGGCGGACGGTCAGGACGCCGGCGGGCCGATGCGGTAGAGCACCTCGGGCTCGTGGACGCCGGCCTCGGGCGCGTCCGGGAAGGCGGTCGTCGGGAACAGGACCTCCCGGGTCACCGTCGCGCCGTGACGACGCGCGTAGGAACGGAAGAGCCGGTCGGACGGCGCGTTCCCCGGCGTAACCGTCGCCTCGAGCCGGACCGGCCCGTGCTCGGCCGCCAGCCGGGCGGCCAGAGCGTCGAGCATGGCTCCCGCTACCCCGGTTCCGCGCACCGAATCATCCACGGCCACCTGCCAGACGAAGAGCGTCCCCGGCGCCTCCGGGCGCAGATACCCGGTCACGAAGCCGACCGCGCGGCCCGAGTCGTCGCGGGCGACGGCGCTGGTGGCGGCGAAGTCGCGGCACCACAGCAGATAGCTGTAGGGCGAATTGACGTCCAGTTCCCCCGACTCGCGGGCGAGGCGCCAGAGGTCGGCACCGTCCGCCGGCTCGGCGGGGCCGATGGTGACGCCGGTCCTCGGGGATGTCACGTGTGCTGTGGTCATGTGGGCCGAAGTTACCCAGCGCATCGATGAACTTCCTGGCCCGGAAGGGTTGTGCAACGCAAGCTGGCGTGATAGGTGTGCGCCACTCGTCCGGTGGGAGGTCCGTCACTCCCCGTCCGTTTAAAGGGGCGCATAACGGACCAAAATGCCCGTTTATAACGGCTGGATAACGGGTCTCGGGCGTTTGACTCGCCCGTCAGGATCTTGTGCGAACCTGCCGACCTTCACGTTTGAAGGGGCCTGGCGAGGTCAGGAGTACGGGTTCGGGGCACCGGGCGCGCACCGCGGGCCCCGCTTCGGCGGGCGCTCGCGTCAGGTCGGGAGCGTTCCGGAACCCGGTCCGCCGCTTCGCCGCCGCCTCACCGGCCGTCGCGCCTCGTCACTCTTCGTCGCACCTCGTCGTCCTCGCGCACCTCGGTCACTCCTCGTCGACGAGGTGCACGGCCGCCTCCTCGGCGGACGCCGCACCGCCGTCGATGCCCACGTCACGGGCGTAACCCTCCAGAGGGGACAGGGCGAGGCCGTTGTCCGCTGCGACGAGCCGGCCGGCCCTGCGGTCGCCCACCTCGCCGTCCAGCGGCTCACCGTCGGTGTCCACGGTGTCGCCGATGCCGTCCCAGTCGGGGTCCGGCGCGTTCTCGGGCAGCTCCTCGGCGAGCCGCTGGTCAAGCGTCTCGCCTTGCAGCCGCTCGGCCGCGGTGACCCCGGTGTGCTCGACGGCCCACGGCCGGTCCGGCGGCACGTACCCCTCCTCCACGGGTTCGACGGGCCCGACCAGCGTGTCCGAGGCGTCGAGCAGGCCCGCGTCGTCCTGCACCTCGCTGCCGTCGGGCTGGTAGACGTCGTCGCCCCAAGCCTCGCCGGCCTCGTTCTCGATCATGCGGAACACTCCAGCCTCTTCGATCGGCACGAGCCGCACTTCCATGCTCCGTGTCCGGCCCGCTACCCGCCACCCCACGTCCGCCGGACCGGTCGACGCCCCGGCGCCGGCCGCGTCCCATGGACCGGTCGACGCCCGCGCCGGCCGCGTCCCGCGGACCGATCGACATCTCGGCGCCGGCCGCGTCCCACGGACCGGTCGGGTGCCTCGCCGTCGACGACCCGCGCGCGCGGGTCACCGCTTCTTCGCCGGGGCTCGCCCCGGCGACTCACCCGTGCCGCATCCCCGACCAGGCCGGTCGCTCTCGTCCCCGGAACCGGTGGTCTCCTCGCCCTCCGGAGTCGCCGTGCGCCCCGCCTCTCCACCGGCTGGACCAATCCCGGATGTGAACCTGGGGCGCCCACGGGGTAAAACGATGGGCAACACCCCTCTCATTCGAACGGACACGCGCGCGTTGAGCATGCTTCCTGGATCACGAGTGCCAGGCAGGACCTGGACGATCCGACTCAGCGGTCACCCCGATCATTCCGCGACGGTCACCTGCACCACGGCGGGCTGCCGTATGCCCGCCCGGTCCAGGGACCTCCAGGCCCTGCGCGTCTTCGCCGCGGAGCACGCCCGCGCGCACGCCCGCCTGGCCAGCCCGCGCCCCAACGCCGCCTGCGCCTGCGGCGCCTCCGGCTGCCGGCACCACACCGCCCGCGCCACCTGCACCGGCCGGACGCTGCTCGTGCTCATCCACAACCCGGCCGTCGCCGAGGTCTGGACGCTCGCCGAGATCTGCCAGGCCTGCGCCCCTCTGATCTCGCACGCCACTGTCGTCGCGGGAGCAGGCCCGGGCGGAGCCCTCGAATCCCTGGCCGCCCGGGCCGCCGCGGCGGCGAACGCGGCCGATGCCTCCGGGGCGACCGGTGCCGCCGGGGCGACCGGTGCGGCCGGGGCGACCGGAGCGACCGGCGCGACGGGCGCCCCCGGGAGCGTCCCGCCGGTGACGTCTCCGGCCGGGCCCGCGGCCCCGCCGGCCGTACCGATGATGTTCTCGTCGCCGGAGGCCGCCGGCGGCGCCGGGGCTCCCGTTCCCCAGCCGAACCGCCGCCGCCCCCGCCACGGCGGAGGTCGCGGCGGGCAGGGCGGCCAGGGTGGTCAGGGCGGTCAGGGCGGGAACCGTCCGCGCCGCGGCCGTTCCTGACGGGCTTCCCGCCCTCCGCCGCACGAGGGAGGGCGGCCGTGCCGGCGCGGGCGAACCGGGCAGACCGCACGGGCGGGTTGCGCGGCTGCGCCCGCCGCGGACGATCACGACCGCACCCGGTGAACGGGGCCGTCGGGACGCTTTCTAGGCTGACCCCATGCCCGACGAGTCTCCCCTCATCCGTAGCCTGCGCGCCGCCGTCGCCGCCGCTCCCGAAGACGTGCCCCTGCGGCTGCACTTCGCCGAACTGCTCCTGACCGAGGGGCGAAGCGACGAGGCCGTCAGCCAGGCCGCGGTCGCGCTCCAGCACGCGCCGGGCGACCCGGCGGCGCGGGACCTGATGGTCCGGGCGATGAACCTGCCCGCCCCCACCGCGCCGTCGAACCCGCCCACTTCGCCGACGTCCAGCCCCGCCGAGTCCCCGAAGCCGCACACGACGGGCTCGGACGCGCCGCGCTCGGACTCGACAGGTTCGGACGCGCCGCGCTCCGACTCGACAGGTTCGGACGCGCCGCGCTCCGACTCGACGGGCTCGGGCGCGCCGGGTTCGGACTCGGCGGGCTCCGAGGCCCGCGGCTCCGACGCGGTCGCCTCCGGCTCCGCCGCCCAACCCCCCGCCGACCCGGACGACTTCGACTGGGCCGCCGCCGAGCAGGAGGTCGCGGACCTCGTGGGCCCCCGGTTCGCCGACCACCTCACCGAGCAGCCGCTGACCTCGGACGGCAGCGGCGACGCGGGGGACGCGTCCGCCTGGGACATCGACAGGCCCGGAGACGTACGCCTCGCCGACGTCGGCGGCATGCAGGAGGTCAAGGACCGGCTGGAGGCCGCGTTCCTCGCGCCGATGCGCAATCCCGAGCTGCGCCGCCTGTACGGCAAGTCGCTCCGCGGCGGCCTGCTCCTGTACGGGCCGCCGGGCTGCGGCAAGACCTTCATCGCCCGCGCCGTCGCGGGCGAACTCGGCGCCGGCTTCATGTCGGTGTCGCTCTCCGACATCCTGGACATGTACATCGGCACGTCGGAGAAGAACGTCCACGACATCTTCGAGGCCGCCCGCCGGCAGTCCCCCTGCGTCGTCTTCCTCGACGAGCTGGACGCCCTCGGCGCCAAGCGCTCCCGCACCCACCACAGCGGACTGCGCAACGTCGTCAACCAGCTCCTCACCGAGCTCGACGGCATCGACGGCGACCGGAACGAGGGCGTGTTCGTGCTCGCCGCCACCAACGTGCCCTGGGACGTGGACCTGGCCCTGCGCCGCCCCGGCCGGCTCGACCGCACCCTGCTCGTCCTGCCGCCCGACGCCCCGGCCCGGGAGGCGATCCTCCGCTACCACCTGCGCGAGCGGCCCATCGAGTCCGTCGACCTGGGCAGGGTGGTCAAAGTCACCGAGGACTTCTCCGGAGCCGACCTCGCCCATCTCTGCGAGACGGCCGCCGAGTCCGCGCTCCTGGACTCCGCCCGGACCGGCAGGATCCGCATGATCGGCACCACCGACCTGCTGCAGGCGGCCAAGCAGATCCGGCCCTCCAGCGAGTCCTGGTTCGCCGCCGCCCGCAACGTGGCCATGTTCGCCAACGACGGCGGCATGTACGACGACCTCGTCGCCTACCTGAAGAAGAAGCGGAAGCTGTGACCACGAACCCCCAGGTCGAACGGGCCCGGGTCCTCTACGAGATGATGCGCCCGGAGGAGGCCCACGAGGCCGTCGGCCGCGCGCTCGCCGAGGACCCGGACGACCACCGGGCGTGGAGCCTGCTCGGCCAGGTCCTGTGGACCCTGGGCCGCGTCTCCGAGGCCTACGCCGCCGCCATGGAGTCGCTCCGCCTCGAACCCGGCTTCCTCGACGCCCACGTCGTCCGCGGCCACGCCCTGCGCAGCCTGGGCCGGCTGGAGGAGGCCGAGGCGGCCCAGCGCGAGGCCATGCGCATCGACCCGTACGCCTGGGGCCCGCGCCGCCAGCTCGCCGAACTGCTCCTCGCGCTGCACCCGGACCGTCCCGACGAGGCACTCGAACACGCCCGGGCGGCGGTGAAGGAGGGCCCGGAGGAGACGTACACCTGGGTCACCCTGCACAAGGTGGCCACGTTCCACCAGCGGCCGGACCTGGCCGAGGAGGCCGTCCGCCAGATCATCCGGATCGATCCCACGCACACGCTGGCCGTCACCGTCGCCACCGAACGGGAGGCCGCGAGGCCCGGCACCTCGGCCGCCCGCGCCGCCGACCTGTACGCGGGCGGACTCGCCGCCGCCCCCCACTCCGAGGCCCTGCGCGACGACCTCGACCAGGCCGTCTACCGGATGCTCCGCGGCACCCGATGGCTCGCCCTGCTCTGCCTCGCGACGGCCGCCGTCACGGTCGACGTCTTCCCCACCGACGGAGAGCCGAAGGCACTCCCGGTCCACCTGGGCACCCGCCTGTGGGCGCTCACCCTCATGGGCGCCGTCTGGGGCTTCGGCGCCTGGCGCCGCTACCGGCGCATGCGCACCGGCGCCCGGCTGACCGTTCCCTCGCTCGTCCGCCGGTCGTTCTGGCCCCGGGTCGTCCTCGGCCAGGCCACCTGGGCGACCCTGTGCGCCCTGCTGCTCGTGATCCTTCCCTGGAGCGAGCGCACCGTCCCCCAGGTGCTGTTCTGGCTGGCGCTCGTGCCGAACCTGCTCAGCATCACCCACGACAGAGACAAGGTCTGATGAGCCGGACACTGGAACAGGCGGACGTCCTCTTCGACCTCGGTCGCTTCGAGCAGGCCGCCGAGCTCGCCGCCCGGCACCTCGGCAGCCACCCCGACGACGCCACCGCACTCGTGCTGCTCGCCCGCTGCCGGCACCGCCTCGGCGACGAGGAGGAGGCGCTCGCCACCGTCGAACACGCCCTGCGCGTCGCCCCCGAGTCCGTGGGCGCCTGGCTGATGCGCACCCACGTCCTGCTCGCGCTGAAGCAGTACGAGCAGGCCGAAGGCTCCGCCCGGCGGGCCGTCGAACTCGCCCCGCAGTACTGGGGGAGCCACTACACGCTCGGCACGGTCCTCGACCGCTCGGTCCGCCCGGAACGCAAGCGCGCGGCGTACGAGGCCGCCCGCACGGCCGTCGCCCTCGCCCCCGAGGAGGCCGACGCGCACTTCCTCGTCGGCCTGACCGCCCAGCGCAACGGCCACCACCGGGTCGCCCAGCAGGCCTACGAGACGACGCTGCGGCTCAACCCGGAGAGCAGTGAGGCGCACAACAACCTCTCGCTGCTCCACCTGCGTCGCCAATGGCTCCGCCCCGGCTCGTGGACCCGGGCCGCCGAGGGCTTCGTGCAGTCCGCCGCCCTCGACCTGAACGACCGCCAGGCCCGCTACAACCTGGAGACGATGGCCTGGGGGACCGTCTCGGGCGCCCGCTGGGTGGCCCTTGCCGGGGCCGTCGCGGTGTCGACCGGCACCTCCCACCTGCGGGCGGGCGCCGCCGGGATCGACGCCCTCGTCACGTTCCTGGTGTGCGCGGCGGTGCTGGTCGGCGCCTGGGGCGGCTGGCTGCTGTGGCTGACCCGGCGGGTCCCGCCGCACCTGCGCCGCCCCCTCCTGCTGGTGTCGCGCGGCTGTCGGCCGGTGCTCGGGATGGCGTTGCCCCTCGCGCTGCTCTTCGTCCACTCGGTCCTGGCACTGGTGCTGTGGCGCAGTGCTCTCTTCGGAGCCCTCGCCCTTCCGCTGTTCTTCTTCGCCGTCGTCACGTCCGTGGCCGGCCGCACCGCTCTCCAGCAGCGCGCGCCGAAGCCGTGACGGCGGGTGGGGGGTGACCGCCGGCGGTGGTCACCCCGCCGTCAAGACTTCACGTCATGGCGGGACGGATCCGCAAGTCGCGGGGGTCCGGGGGCAGTTGTGCCTTCATGGTCTGAACGCGCAGTCTTGACGTGTCTGGTTCAGACCTTTAGATTCGCCGGCCAGGAGGCTGGGTGGTGTTCACGTGCGTGAACATGCGCCGTGTCGCCCCCCAGCTCGCACGGCACGCCCCCCACACGGCAAGCCCCACGAGGAGCCGCATGCCCACGCACCCGCCCCGCTCGCTCCGTCGTCATCGCCCTCGCCTCGGCACCGTCCTCGCCGCCGCCGGCGCCCTGGGCGGCTCCGCCCTGGTCGCCTTCTCACCCGGCTCCGCGGTCGCCGGACCGGCGGCCCCGGCCGCCGCCGCGCCGCCCTCCGGCTGGGTCACCGTCGTCAACGCCGGCAGCGGCAAGTGCCTCGACGCCCGCGCCGCCGCGACGGCCAACGGCACCGTCGTCCAGCAGTACACCTGCAACGGGACCACGGCCCAGCAGTGGAGCGTCACCGCCGGCTCCGACGGCTACGTCAGGATCGGCAACCGCAACGACTCCGCCCAGGTCGTCGACGTCAGCGACGTGTCGACCGCCGACAACGCCCCCGTCCACCTCTGGACGTACGGCGGCGGCCTCAACCAGCAGTGGCAGGCCGTCGACGACGGGGCAGGCGCCTACCGTTTCGTCAACCGCAACAGCGGCAAGTGCCTCGACGTGCCCGCCGCCTCCACCGCGGACAGCGTGCAGCTCGTCCAGTACACCTGCAACGGCACCGCCGCCCAGCGCTTCCAGGTGACCCCGGTCGCCACCTCGCCCGGCGACGTGGACCTCGGGCCCAACGTCGTCGTCCTCGACCCGTCCATGCCCTCCTCGACGATCCAGGGCCGGCTCAACACCCTCTTCCAGCGCCAGGAGACCAACCAGTTCGGGCAGGAACGTTACGCCGTCCTGTTCAAGCCGGGCACCTACGCCAACGACGTCAACGTCGGCTTCTACACCCAGGTCCTCGGCCTCGGCCAGTCGCCCGACGCGGTGACGATCAACGGCGCCGTGCACGTCGAGGCCGACTGGTTCCCGCCGCAGAACGCCACCCAGAACTTCTGGCGCGGCGCCGAGAACCTCTCCGTCAACCCCACCGGCGGCACCGACCGCTGGGCCGTCTCCCAGGCCTCCGCGTACCGCCGCATGCACGTGCGCGGCAACCTGGAGCTGAGCGACGGCGGATGGTCCAGCGGCGGCTTCATGGCCGACACCAGGATCGACGGCCAGGTCCGCTCCGGCAGCCAGCAGCAGTGGCTCACCCGTAACTCCCAGCTCGGCAGCTGGACCGGCTCGAACTGGAACATGGTCTTCGTCGGCAGCCAGGGCGTCCCCGGCACGACCTTCCCCGCCCCGCCGTACACCACGGTCGACCGCGCCCCGGTCGTCCGCGAGAAGCCGTACCTCACCGTGGACGCCCACGGCGCCTACCAGGTGATCGTGCCCGCCGTCCGCACCGACTCCAGCGGAGCGAGCTGGACAGCGGGCGGCACTCCCGCCGGGACCGCGCTCGGCATCGACCGCTTTCACATCGTGAAGCCCGGCGCGACGGCCGCCCAGATCAACACCGCCCTCGCCGCGGGCAAGGACCTCCTCGTCACCCCCGGCGTCTACCACCTGGACCAGACCCTCCGGGTCACCCGCCCCGACACCGTGATCCTCGGTCTCGGCCTCGCCACCCTCGTCCCCGACAACGGCATCACCGCCATGACCGTCGCCGACGTCGACGGAGTGAAGATCGCGGGCCTGCTCTTCGACGCCGGCACCGTCAACTCGCCGACCCTCCTGGAGCTCGGTCCCGCCGGCTCGTCCGCCTCCCACGCGACGAACCCCAGCTCGCTCCACGACGTGTACTTCCGCATCGGCGGCGCCGGCGTCGGCAAGGCCACGACCAGCCTGGTCGTCAACAGCGACCACGTCATCGGCGACCACATGTGGATCTGGCGCGCCGACCACGGCAGCGGCGTCGGCTGGACCACCAACACCGCCGACACCGGACTCGTCGTCAACGGCGACGACGTGACCATGTACGGCCTGTTCGTCGAGCACTACCAGAAGCACCAGACCGTCTGGAACGGCAACCGCGGCCGCACGTTCTTCTACCAGAACGAGATGCCGTACGACCCGCCCACCCAGGCCGCCTGGATGAACGGCGCCACCCAGGGCTACGCCGCCTACAAGGTCGCCGACTCCGTCACCAGCCACCAGGCCTACGGGCTCGGCAGCTACTGCTACTTCAACGTCAACCCCGCCGTCACCGCCGAACACGCCATCGAGGCCCCCAACCGCCCCGACGTCCGCTTCCGCAGCATGGTCACCGTCTCCCTCGGCGGCACCGGAACCATCCGACACGTCGTCAACGACCGAGGAGGGCCCTCGAACGCGGCCGGCAACGTCGCCTATCTCGTGAACTACCCGTGACCCGGCGATAAATCGGTGTTCCGCCCCGCCCGCCGGTGCCTAGACTCCAGCCGAACCGACGAGCCGGGGAAGTCCCGGCGGGACGATCCAGATCACCGAAGGGAGACGACCATGCGTGCGACCACTCCCGCGTCCGCCGCCACGGTCGTCTCCCGCGCCCGGTACGACGTGATCCTGGCCTCTTCGTCGCTCCGGTGCCGGCTGCGCGGCCGTCACCGCTGACCCGCGACGAGAGAGGCCGTACGCCCCTCGGCTCCGTACCCCCGTCGTCACGGGAATCGCGCTGCCCTGCGTCCGCATCGCACGCGAATCGAGAAGCACCATGCGTCACCGTCACACCATCCGCAACCTCGGCATCCTGGCCCACGTCGACGCCGGCAAGACGACGCTCACCGAGCGCTTCCTCTACCTCACCGGCGCCACCCACAAGCGGGGCGAGGTCCACGACGGCACCACCGTCACCGACTTCGACCCCCAGGAACGCGACCGCGGCATCACCATCTTCAGCGCCGCCGTCAGCTGCGACTGGGACGGCCACCGGCTCAACCTGATCGACACGCCGGGGCACGTCGACTTCGCCGACGAGGTCGAACGCGCGCTGCGCGTCCTGGACGGCGCCGTCGCCGTCTTCGACGCCGTCGCGGGCGTCGAGCCGCAGAGCGAGTCCGTGTGGCGCCAGGCCGACCGGCACGGCGTCCCGCGCATCGCCTTCGTCAACAAGCTCGACCGGGCGGGCGCCGACCTCGACACCGCCGTGGACAGCATCCGCACCCGCCTCGGCACCGTGCCGCTGCCGGTGCAGCTGCCCATCGGACGCGAGGACGCCTTCACCGGCGTCGTCGACCTCGTCCGCATGCGGGCCGCCACCTGGCCGGCCGGCTCCGGCACGTACGAACTCGGTCCCGTACCCGAGGAACTGCGCGACGAGGCCGTACGCCGACGACGAGCCCTGGAGGAGACCGTCGCGGAACTGCACCCCGCCGCCCTGGAGGAGTTCTGCGCGAAGGACGCGCTCGGCGAGGACACCCTGGTGGCCGCGCTGCGCGACCTGACCCTCTCCCGCGAGGCCGTGGTCGTGCTCTGCGGCTCCGCCTACCGCAACCGAGGGGTGGAGCCGCTGCTCGACGCCGTCGTCGCCTACCTGCCCGCCCCCGTGGACGTGCCTCCGGTACGCGGCGAGCACCCGGCCGACCCGGACGCGCCGCTCACCGCGCTGGCCTTCAAGGTGACGACGACGTCGACCGGCCGCATGACCTACCTCCGCCTCTACACCGGAACCCTACGGAAGGGGGACACCGTGCTCGACACCACCGCGGGACGCACCGAACGGATCGCCCGCATCCTGCGGGTCCAGGCCGACCGCACCACCGAGGCCGACCTGGCCGTCGCCGGCGACATCGTCGCCGTCGTGGGCCCGAAGACGGCCCGCACCGGCGCCACCCTGTGCGCACCCGGCGCACCCGTGCTCCTCGAACCGCCCGTCTCCACCACCCCGGTGGTCTCGGTGGCGGTCGAGGCCCGGAGCGGCCGTGACACCGAACGTCTCGCCACCGCCCTGGCCCGCCTCACCGAGGAGGACCCGTCGCTGACGGTACGGACCGACCCCGAGTCCGGTCAGACCGTGCTGTCCGGTCTGGGCGAGCTCCACCTGGAGGTGGCCGTGGAGAAACTGCGCCGCGCCCAGGAGCTCGACGTCACGGTCGGCCGGCCCGGTGTCGCCTACCGGGAGACGCCCGCCGGGACGGTGACCGGTCTGACGTACCGGCACGTCAAGCAGGACGGCGGCGCCGGCCAGTTCGCGGTCGTCGTCCTCGACGTGGCACCGCTGGAGGAAGGAGAGGCCGTACGGGAGGAAGGGGCCACGTGCGACGGCGACACCCCGCGTGGCGGAGCCGGGGCCTTCGCCTTCCGGTCCGCCGTGACGGGCGGCCGCGTGCCGCAGGAGTTCGTCCGCGCGGTCGAGGCCGGCTGCCGCGACGCCCTGCTCGAAGGACCGCTCGGCGGCCACCCGGTCACCGGTGTCCGCGTCACCCTCACGGACGGGGCCACGCATGTGAAGGACTCCTCGGAACTCGCCTTCCGTGCGGCGGGCCGCCTCGCCCTGCGCGAGGCGCTCCGGAAGGCCGGCACGACCCTGCTCGAACCGGTCGCCGAGGTCACCGTCACGGCACCCGAGACCGCCGTCGGCACCGTCCTCGGCGACCTGACGGCCCGTCGCGCGCGGATCACCGACTCCACCACGCACGGGGGCACGGCGGTCCTGACCGCCACCGTCCCGCTGGCGGCCCTCTTCGGCTACGCGACCCACCTGCGCAGCCGCACCCAGGGCCGCGCCACCTTCACCACCCGCCCCGCGGGCTACACCCCCAAGGCGTGACCCTCCAGGGGCCGGGGCCCGGCGCCACCGGCGCCGGGCCCCGGCCCGTTCGAGCCCTACGGCTGGGACTCCGGGGGCGCCTCGGCGCTGCCGGCTCCGGGAACGGCTCCCGGGGCACCTAGACCGTGTCCCAGGACTCCCGCGCGAGGAAGGCCGGCCGCAGTGACGGGTCCACCGGGTCGTAGTACCGGTGGAAGACCGGCGTCGCGGATCCGGAGACCGGCGGAACGATCCAGCTCCAGTCGGCCGGGGTGGGCCTGCCGTGCCGGCTCTCCTGCGCGATGTGCCGCAGGAACCGCTCCGACTCGGTGTGGTGGTCCGCCATCGTCACCCCCGCCTGCTGGAAGGAGTGCAGCACCGCCACGTTCAGCTCGACCATCGCCCGGTCCCGCCACAGCGTCCGCTCCGAGGAACGGTCCAGGCCGAGGCGGTCGGCCACCACCGGGAGCAGGTCGTAGCGCTCGGCGTCGGCGAGATTCCGCGCGCCTATCTCGGTCCCCATGTACCAGCCGTTGAACGGCGCCGCCGGATACCGCACCCCGCCGATCTCCAGCACCATGTCGCTGATCGCCGGCACCGCGTACCAGCGCAGCCCCAGTGCGGCGAACCACGCGTGGGCCGGGTGCCGCAGCGGCACCTCCCGCACGGCGTCGTCCGGCAGTTCGAACCACTGCGGCCGGGTGCCGGGCCGCTCACGCACCATCAACGGCAGCACCTGGAAGGCCTCTTCGTCCCGCTTCCACCCGAGCTCGCGGGCGCCGGCGGTCAGCGAAGCGCTGCGCGGATCACCGACCCAGCGGCCCGCCTCCGTACGGTGCCCGGCATAGCGGACCAGCTGGTCGTTCACGATCCGCGGCCCGGGCCGGCCCGGCCGGTCCGGAGCGAACACCGAGATCACCGGACGGATCCGGCCCCCGTTGCCGGCCAGCCGCAGATGCTCGAAGCACTTCTCGGCGATGTCGTCGGGTGCCGTGACATGCCGCAGATCCCGCACCACCAGACTGCGCCAGTAGAGCCTGCCGATGCATCGCGCCGCGTTGCGCCAGGCCACGCGCGCTCCGAACGCGAGCTCGGCGGGGGAGTGCGCGTAGGTCCCGGTCCGGTCGATCTCGGCCGCCACCTCACGCATCCGCCGCTCCACGTCGCCCGCGTGCGCCTGCTCGTGATGGAACTGCCGGATGAACCGCTCCGCCTCCTGCCGCACCGACGCCGAAGGGTCGGAGAGGACAGCCGGCGGAGGGACGGGCCCGGGCGGGGGCACATGCGCGTGCGCGTACGGGCAGGCGCCGCTCACGGGCACCGACTTACGGCGACGACTCAGACTGAAGACCAAGGTGATTCCCTCCCTGGCCCATGACTACCGTACGCATGCGCACAGGTGTGGAGAGTAGCCAATTCCGCGCCACCATGACCCTGGTCCTGCTAGAGTGCCCGCTTTGTGCCCTCGCCTCGGAGGAGGACGGGCGGACCGCCGGCCTCCCCGACCCCCGCCGCGCTGCCGGCGGTCATCGACAACCAGCACGACGGCCCCTTTGCCTGCCCGCATCGTGCTGGCCTGGCAGGCCGGCGGCCCTTCGAGCCCGGCGGCCAGGGTTCTCCTCGACCGCCTGCGGGAAGTTGTCCCCAAGCCGTCCGATTCCTAGGCTGCCCTGTCCCTGGTCGTCGTCGCCCCCGGATGAGGACGGCGGCGAGGTGGCTGCGGCCTGGCAGGCGACGGCGAGTTCGTCGGTTCGCACGGCCAGGCCGCACCACTGCTACGCCCTAGTCGACCGGCTCCACGACGAAGAGCGGGATCTCCCGTTCGGTCCTGTGCTGGTAGTCGGCGTAGTCGGGGAACGCGGCGACGGCCCGCTCCCACCATGCCCGCCGCTCCTCGCCGGTGACGATGCGGGCCTTCATGTCCCACACCTTCGGGCCGTCCCGCAGCTCGACCCGTGGTGACGCCACCAGGTTGTGGTACCAGACCGGGTGCCTCACCGCGCCCCCGTTCGACGCGACGAGCGCGTACGCCCCCTCGTGCTCCACCCGCATGAGCGGCGTCTTGCGGAGCTTGCCGCTCTTCGCGCCGACGCTGGTCACGAGGACGACGGGCAGTCCCCGGAGGGTCGTCCCCTTGGTGCCGCCGGACGACTCGTACAACTCGACCTGGTCCCTTACCCACTTCGTCGGGCTCGGCTCGTACACACCTTCAAGTGCCATGGCTGACCTCCCGTCACACGCCAACCGGAGGGCACCGCGACGCTATTCCCGGACCCGGGCGACGGCCGCCCTCCCCCCGTTTCGGAGGGCGGCCGTCATGGCCGGATCAGTACCAGCCGGTGCAGCGGATGTTGCCCGTGGTGTCGTTCCAGGCGCACGCCCGCATCTTGTAGCCGGCGTCGTTGTACGCCGGGGTGTGGGTGTCCGAGCCGGTGCTGACGGTGGTCATGCCCAGCGGGCCGTCCCAGGACGTGCCGCCGTTGCTGGAGCGGTCCACCCAGACCTTGTCGCCCGGGTCGGCGTGGGTGATCCGGCCCCAGGCACAGCGGCTGGACGTGCTGTACCGCAGCTCGATGTAGATGCCGTCGACGCTCGCCGTCCTCGGGGAGGTGGCGTTGCTCGTGCTGCAGGCCAGGGCCGCCGCCGGAGCGGGAGCCGGAGCGGCCTGGGCCGCCGCCGCGCCGCCGAAGCCGAGCAGCAGGGTGGCCGTCGACACCAGGACGCCGGTCCGCTTTCCGATCCTCATGAGTTCCCCCTGTGTGGTCGAAGGGTGGGATGTGGCGCATACCGTGCTGTGCGGCAGGCGCCGAAGCCCGACCACCATCGCGCGGCGACCCCGGCGGGGGCGTCCACCACGGAGTGGAGACCGTGGGTAAACCCCCGCGGCAGCGCGCTCCGGCGTGAACTGCTCCTCTGGTATGACGATCTCCCGCCCGGCGGGCACATAGCATCGCGCGATGCGCATCAGGGCCCTGTGGGCGGTGTGGTTCCGCGGCGTGGATCCCCGGCTCGTCGACGCGACGCTGGCCGTGGGCCTGGTGGTGGCCGCGGCCGCGGTCGGCCACCAGTACCACCCGGCCGGCTGGCCGCCGTTCGACGCACCCGCGTACGTGCTGAGCGCGCTGGTCGGGCTTCCGCTGGCGCTGCGCAGGGTCGCGCCGGTCGGCGCGCTCCTCGCCTCCTGCCTGGCGTTCGCCTGCTACCTGGCCGCCGGGTACCAGCCCTCCTTGAACTTCTGGGGACCGGCGATCTCCCTGTACGGCGTCGCCGCCCAGCGGCCGCCCCGGACGACCGCGGCGGCCGCCTCCCTCGTCGCCCTCGTCATCCTCTACAGCGGCCTGACCGCCCCCGAACTCGGCGTCGCCGTCGCCGTGATCCAGGCCCTGGCGGTCCCGGCCGTCGTCTGGGTGTTCGGCAACAGCGCCCGCCGGCTCGCCCGGCGGAACCGGCAACTCGCCCTGCTCACCGCACAGCTGCGCCTGGCGCAGGAGGAGCGGGCCAGGCGGGCGGTGGCCGAGGAACAGCGCCGCATCGCCCGCGAGCTCCACGACGTCGTCGCCCACCACATGTCGGTGATCAACGTGCAGGCGGGCATGGCCGGTTACGTCTTCCGGTCCGAGCCGGACACGGCCCGCGCGGCCCTGGACACCATCGCGCGGACCAGCCAGGAAGGACTGCGGGAACTGCGCCGCATCCTCACCCTCCTCCGCTCCGAGGCGCCCGCGACGGGAGGGACGCCGGACGGCGGCGACGACGCGGGCGCCTGGTACGCCCCCATGCCCGGCCTGGCCGGCCTCACGGACGTGGCGGAACGCGTCCGGGCGGCGGGCGTCCCCGTCGACCTGACCACCACGGGCGCCCTGCGGCCCCTGCCGCCCGGCACCGAACTCTGCGCGTACCGGGTGGTGCAGGAAGCACTCACGAACGTCCTCAAGCACGCCCGACCGGCCCGGGCCGCCGTGCTCGTGGAGTACCGCCCCGGCGAACTGCGCGTCACCGTCACCGACGACGGCCGTCCCGAACAGCAGGATCCGGCCAAGCTTCCGGCAAGCCCAGGACACGGCTTGATCGGCATGCGGGAACGCGCCAGGCTCTACGGCGGAACAGTGGACGCCGGCCCTCGGGCCGAGGGGGGATTCCGCGTGTGCCTGAGACTGCCCGTCACCAGCGAGAGCTCCGAACGGTGGGGGAGCCCGCCGCCGGCATGACCAGAGTGCTCGTGGTGGACGACCAGGACCTGATCCGGGCCGGCCTCGTCGCGCTCCTCCGGGCGGCCCCGGGCATCGAGGTCGTCGGGGAGGCCGCCGACGGCGAGTCGGCGGTCGGCTGCGCGGCCCGCGTCCGGCCCGACGTGATCCTCATGGACATCCGCATGCCCGGCATGGACGGCACCGCGGCGACCGAGCGCATCCTCGCCGAGGCCGCGGCCGACGACTCCGACGCCCCGCCACCGCGGATCCTCGTCCTCACCACCTTCGACCTCGACGAGTACGTCTACGCGGCGCTGCGCGCGGGCGCCTCCGGCTTCCTCCTCAAGGACACCGGCCCGCAACGCCTCATCGACGCGGTCACGGCGGTGGCCCACGGCGACCTGCTCTTCGCCCCGAGCGTCACCCGCCGCCTCATCGAGGCCTACGTCACCACCAACGCCGACACCGACCCCGCCCCGGCCCAGACGACCGACCTCGACGTCCTCACCGCCCGCGAATGCGAGGTCCTTCGCCTGACCGCCCGAGGCCTGTCGAACACGGAGATCGCCCGACAGCTCTACATCGGCGAGGCGACCGTCAAGACCCACCTCAACCGCACCATGAGCAAACTCAACCTGGACAGCCGCGCCCAGGCCGTCGTCCTGGCCTACGAAACCGGCCTGGTCGTCCCGGGCGGCCCGACGGCCTGAGCACCGACAGGGGCGGCGCGGGCGATAGCGTCACGCCATGACGCACGACTGGCGAACCGACCGCATCGGAACCGCCCTGCGAGGCGAGAACCCGACCGTGCTCCGGCGCATGTCCTCGGGCTTCGCGGTGATCGGCGACGTGCAGTTCCTGCCGGGCTACTCGGTCCTCCTCGTCGACGACCCCGGCGTCTCGCGCCTGTCGGACATGCCCCGGCGCAGGCGGCTGTCGTTCCTTTCGGACATGGACTGCCTCGCGGAAGCGGTCGAACGGGCCTGCCTCCGTCTGGACCCGGCCTTCCGCCGGGTGAACCTGGAGATCCTGGGCAACACGGACCCGTTCCTGCACGCCCACGTCTGGCCGCGCTACGCGTGGGAGCCGGCCGAGTTGGCCGGCGGGCCCGTCTGGCGGTACCCCCGCGACCGGTGGACCGACGACCGCTCCGGGCTCGCCCCACGGCATGACGTGCTCCGCGAGGAGATCCGGACCGAGTTGGACCGCTTGCGCGCCACGACCGGAGACGGGTGACGGCCGACGGTTCACGGCCGGATGCGGATACCGCTCGCCGACCCCAGGGCCCTCCCCCGCCGGGCCTCTTCCCCGGTGCCGTCCTAGATGCCGGGGCCGTAACCCGGATCGGGTGCTTGCCGAGGGTGCCAGACGGCGAGCACTCCCGAGAGGAACAGGGCGAGCACCGCGAGCGCGGCGAGGGCGGCGACCCACGGCCGGCGGGTGCGCCGCAGCGCCAGTGCCGAGGCGACCAGGGGCAGCACGGTCGCGCCGAGCAGGATGAGCGGGAGGTCGACGAAGACGACGCTCAGGTCGCGCGCATGGGCCTCGAAGCCGCCGTCGATGCTGAAGGCGGCCCGCGGCGCCCACACGAGGAGCCCGCCGAGGGCACCGACCGCGGGCAGCAGGCAGCCACCCACGCTCTCCGCGACCGCCCCGCGCTCCGCCGGACCGCTGCCGGACTCTGTGCTCATGCCTCTCATGGACGTCCCTTCGCCGGTCGCGGTTGCGGCCGCGAGGTGCCGGTTCGGCCGTGACGGGTGGGACTGTGCGGGTGGGCGTGCGACTCAGGGGGCGGCGCACGGCCTCGCGCGTACCGCCGGCCACCGCGTATCGCGCCCGAATCCCGCCTCGCCGGAGCCCGTCGGGGACGTCGACCCTCACCTTATGGGGGAACTCGACGCTGTACACGTGCCGGTCGACAACGCTCCTGTCTGGGAGGCGGTGGACCGGGCGCAGGCCCTGGAGGAAGGCGCGGACGGCCCCGCGCCGCCCGCGCGACCGGCGTGTCCGCGCTGCGGGCACGTGGGCGAGCGGAGGGCCACGTACTACGGCGCGTACGTCCTGTTCGAGGACGCCGAGACGTACCCGGCGCACCTCGTGCCCGTCGGTCACCGGTGGTACGCCGACCCGGGCGGCCGCGTCTGGAACGGCGGCACCGACGAACCGGTGCCCAAGGCGCGGTCCTTCGTGGCGCACCGGCTGCGGTGCCCGGCCCTCGCCCTGGTGGAGCCCGCGACGCGGGGCGCGGGCCAGGGCTGAGGGATGCGGCGAGTGGGCCGGAGGGCGTCAACCGAGTGATGCGTGAGGGTGGTTGACGAAAGGTATGGACCAATCTACGGTCTGCGTGAGCGTCGCACGCCATGCCCAGGGTCACCCCCACGTCCCAAGGAGCACGCATGCCCGGCCATCGCATCGCCAAGGTCCTCGGAAGCGCCCTCGCCACCCTGCTCGCCGCCACCGTTCTCACCGCCCCCGCGGCGGCCGCCGCGCCCGCCGCCGACGCGGAGACCTGCGCCCTCAAGCCGAAGCCCGCCGGAAAGGTCCTCCAGGGCTACTGGGAGAACTGGGACGGCGCGGCGAACGGTGTCCACCCGCCGTTCGGGTGGGCGCCCATCGACGACCCGCGCTTCGCCGCCCACGGTTACAACGTCGTCAACGCCGCCTTTCCCGTGATCCGTTCGGACGGCACGGTGCTCTGGGAGGACGGCATGGACAGCACCGTCCGCGTGGCCACCCCGGCCGAGATGTGCCGGGCCAAGGCCGCCGGCGCCACCATCCTGATGTCCATCGGGGGAGCCGCCGCCGGGATCGACCTCAGCTCCCGCGCCGTCGCCGACCGGTTCGTCGAGACCGTCGTGCCGATCCTGAAGAAGTACAACTTCGACGGGATCGACATCGACATCGAGACCGGCCTGGTCGGCAGCGGCAGCATCACCACCCTCTCCACCTCGCAGGCCAACCTCGTCCACATCGTCGACCAGGTGCTCGCCCGCATGCCCGCCGGCTTCGGCCTGACCATGGCACCGGAGACGGCGTACGTCACCGGCGGCAGCGTCGCCTACGGCTCGATCTGGGGCGCGTACCTGCCCATCGTCAAGAAGTACGCGGACAACGGGCGCCTGTGGTGGCTCAACATGCAGTACTACAACGGCAGCATGTACGGCTGCTCGGGCGACTCGTACTCCGCCGGCACCGTCACCGGATTCGTCGCCCAGACCGACTGCCTCGCCCGCGGTCTCGTCGTGCAGGGCACGACCGTCCGGGTGCCGTACGACAAGCAGGTGCCCGGCCTCCCCGCCCAGCCGGGCGCGGGCGGCGGCTACCTGGCACCGTCGGCGGTCGCACAGGCGTGGCGGCACTACAACGGAGCGCTCAAAGGCCTGATGACCTGGTCCGCCAACTGGGACGGCTCGAAGGGCTGGACCTTCGGCGACAACGTCAAGGCCCTCCAGGGCCGTTAGCGACCCGGCGCCTGGCTCTGCCGGGAGGGGTCTCCCGATCACGGCGGGCCCAGGGCGGCGAGCGCAGCCCGTAGCGGCTGAGCGGGCGTCAGGCGGTCGACGCCGGATGACGGCGTCGTCCGCCCTCCGGTGAGCCGCGACGCGGCCGGGGCGGACGGCGGGGTTACGGTCGACGCCATGACCGATGACGGCGAGGCGGCGGCAGCGCGAGCGGCAGAGGCCCAGGCCCAGGGACAGGGACAGGGACAGGGACAGGGACAGGGACAGGGACAGGGACAGGGACAGGGGCAGGCCCAAGGACAGGGACACGCACGGACAGAGACTCAGGCCGACGCCGACACAGAGGAGACGGACCGCTCCGCGCGCCACGGCGCGCGCCGCTGGCTCCGCTGCCTGCTCGCCGGAGCCGTCTTCGTCGTCTGCATGGCCGGCACCACCCTCCCGACCCCGCTCTACCCCCTCTACCAGGAGAAGTTCGGCTTCTCCGAGCTCACGGTCACCGTCGTGTACGCGGTGTACGCCTTCGGGGTCATCGGCGTCCTGCTGCTCGCCGGCAACGCCTCGGACACCATCGGCAGACGCCCCGCCCTGCTCTGGGGCCTCGGCTTCGCCGCGGGGAGCGCCGTCTGCTTCCTGAGCGCCTCCGCCCTCGGCTGGCTCTACGCGGGCCGGCTCCTCTCCGGCCTGTCGGCCGGGCTGTTCACCGGCGCCGCGACCGCGTACGTCATGGAACTGGCCCCGCCCGGCGGTGCCTCCAGGGCCACCCTCGTGGCGACCGCCGCCAACATGGGCGGCCTTGGCTGCGGCCCGCTCCTCGCCGGACTGCTCGCGGAGTACGCGCCCGAACCGCTGCTCCTGCCCTTCGCCGTCCACCTCGTCCTGGTGGCCGTGTCGGCACTGGTCCTGCTGCGACTTCCCGAGACGGTACGGGACCCGCGCCCCCTCACCGCCGTACGCCCCCAGCGGCCCGCCCTTCCCCCACAGGTCAGGGCGGTGTTCGTACCGGCCGCGATCGCGTCCTTCGTGGGATTCGCCCTCTTCGGCGTGTTCACCTCCGTCAGCCCCGCCTTCCTCGCCCGCTACCTCCACGTCGACAACCACGCCGTCTCCGGCCTCGTCGTGGCCCTCGCCTTCTTCGCCTCCACCGTCGGGCAACTCGCCGTCACCCGGGTCGGAGTCGCCCGCTCACTGCCGCTGGGCTGCGCCGTCCTCTTCGCCGGACTGCTCCTCCTCGCCGGTGCGCTGTACGCGGACCTGCTGGCCCTCGTCGTCCTCGCCGCCCTCGTCGGCGGGACCGGCCAGGGCCTCGCCTTCCGCGCCGCCCTCTCCGCCGTCGCGCAGGCCGCCCCGGCCGACCACCGCGCGGCGGTCATCTCCACCCTCTTCGTCGTCGCCTACACCGGCATCTCCGTGCCCGTCATCGGCGTCGGCCTGCTCGCCGACCCCCTCGGTCTCGAAGGAGCCGGCCTCGCTTTCATCGCCACGATGCTGCTCCTGGTCGTCCCGGCCGCCGTGTACCTGCTGCGCCGCCCGGTAGGGGAGGAAGGCCGGTGACCGGCCCTGATCGGGTGGTGGACCGACCCGCCCCCACGGGCCCGGACCGGCTCGCGGTGGTCGCCGGTGGCCGCTCGGTGGCACGCTGAGGGTATGCAGGATCCGTGCCGACGAGACGCGGGAGGATCCGATGGGCCGAGACGTCCCGGCGCAGGAGTTCACCCGTGACGACCGCCGCCGCTTCCGCGAGCGGCTGCACAGCTGCCTCGACGTGCTGGCCCGGATGCTGCGCGAGTCACGCTTCGAGATCGAGCGACCACAGGTCGGGCTGGAGATCGAGCTGAACCTCGTCGACGAGGCCGCCCGGCCCGCCATGCGCGGCCCGGAGGTCCTCGACGCCATCGCCGACCCCGCGTGGGCGAGCGAGCTGGGCCGGTTCAACCTGGAGATCAACATCATGCCCCGGCGGCTCACCGCGGGCGGCCCCGACTCCTGGGAGCGCGAGATCCGGGACGCCCTCGACCACGCCGAGGCGAAGGCCGCGTCGGTCGGCGCCCACCTCGTCATGATCGGCACCCTGCCCACCCTCGAACGCGCCGACGTCGACCACTCCGCCCTGTCCGAGAACCCCCGCTACCACCTCCTCAACGAGCAGATCTTCGCCGCCCGCGGCGAGGACCTGCTCATCGAGATCGACGGCATCGAGCGCCTGCGCACCTACGCCGACACCATCACCCCCGAGGCCGCCTGCACCAGCACCCAGTTCCATCTCCAGGTCGCCCCCGACGAGTTCGCCGACCACTGGAACGCCGCCCAGGCCATCGCCGGCGTGCAGGTCGCCCTGGCCGCCAACTCGCCCTTCCTGTTCGGCAAGGAACTGTGGAGCGAGACCCGCATCCCCCTCTTCGAGCAGGCCACCGACACCCGGCCGGACGAGATCAAGATCCAGGGCGTACGGCCCCGCGTCTGGTTCGGCGAACGCTGGATCACCAGCGTCTTCGACCTCTTCGAGGAGAACGCCCGCTACTTCTCCGCCCTGCTCCCGCTCTGCGACGACGAGGACCCGGAGGAGACCCTGGAGCAGGGCCGGATCCCGCACCTCGCCGAGCTCACCCTCCACAACGGAACCGTCTACCGCTGGAACCGCCCGGTCTACGCCGTCGTCGACGGGGTCCCGCACCTCCGCGTCGAGAACCGGGTCCTGCCGGCCGGTCCCACGGTCGCCGACGTCCTGTCCAACGGCGCCTTCTACTACGGCCTCGTCCGCGCCCTCGTCGACGAGGACCGCCCCGTCTGGACCCGGATGTCCTTCGCGGCCGCCGAGGACAACCTCCACATGGCCGCCCGCCGCGGCATCGAGGCCGAGCTCTACTGGCCCGGCATGGGGCAGGTCCCGGTCACCGAACTCGTGCTGCGCCGGCTGCTGCCCCTCGCCCACCGCGGCCTCGAACGGCTCGGCCTCAACACCGACTGGCGCGAACCCCTCCTGGGCATCGTCGAACAACGCTGCGTCTCCGCCCGCAACGGCGCCGTCTGGCAGTCGGAGATGTTCCACCACCTGCACGACATCGCCCACCTCGACCGCCCCGAGGCGCTGCGCCGCATGACCCGCCAGTACATCGACTACATGCACCTCAACGCTCCGGCGCACACCTGGCCGGTGGACTGACACCGGCTCCGGCGTCGTCTTGGCGGGGCGGTGGGGACGGTCCGGCCGGACCGTCCGCACCGGGCCGGCCGGGCGGGCCGGGCTCGGGGACGGCGGGCTCCCTGAGGGTGCGGAAGAGCAGCCAGCTCAGCGCGGGCATGGCGATCAGCGGGACCAGGGCCGTCCGCAGGGACGTGGCGTCGGCCAACCTCCCCAGCAGCGGACTCACCAGGCCGCCGGCGCTCACCGTCAGCCCGAGCGTGACACCGCCCGCGGTGCCGACCCGGGAGGGCAGATAGTCCTGGCCGAGGGTGACCTGGAGGGAGAAGGGGACGTACAGACCGGCGGACGTGAGCGCCACGAAGGCGTACAGGGCCGGCCCCGGCACGGCGACCACCCCGGCCACGGCGACGACCGCGACCAGGCAGGACCAGCGGGAGACGCGCACCCGGTCGTAGCGGTCGGCCAGGTAGCCGCCGAGCACCGAACCGACGGCCCCGCCCAGGAACAGGACGGACAGGGCGACGGTCCCCGCGGCGAAACCTCCGCCCACGCGCTCCCGCTTCCGCCGCACGTTCGGCCACACGCCGGGCTCCCGCCCGTAGGGCCGGAGCCTGCTCCGCTCAGAGGAAGCACGCGAGGATCAGCGGCAGGTCCTCCAGCCACTGCTGCAGATGGACCCGTCTGCGGGCGGCGATCAGGGACCGGTGGACGAGTCCGTTGTGCAGATGCACGGTGACCACGAGGTGTTTCCCGCCCCAGGCCGCGTACTCGACGTTCCTGACCTCGTGCCAGTTCAGGTGCACGTCACCGGCGTCGGAGCCGAGTGAGACGCCCGCGGAGTCGATGACCAGGGAAGCCTTCGCGTCGACCGCCATGAAGGACGGGTCGGCGCCCGACGGCGCGACGGGGGAGGGGGCGGCCATCGGGCCCGGGGACCCCGGAGCCAGGTACGCCGGGGCGGCGTACGGCGGGACCCCGTGCGGCGGGAACGCCTGCGGGGGAAAGGCCTGCGGCGGGACGGCTTGCGGCGGGATGCCCTGAGGGGAGGCGGTCTGCGGCGGGACGGCCTGTGACGGGATGCCGTGCGGCGAGGTGGTCTGCGGCTGGACGGCCTGCGGCGAGGTGGTCTGCGGCGGCACGGCCTGCTGAGGCGCGGGCGTCGGGGACGGCGCGTAGGCGGGCGGCGGAGGCATCACCACCGTCGGCGTGTACGCGGCGGTCTGCGGCGCGAACAGGTCGAGCAGCCCCGCCGGCGTCGGCCGACGCTCGGGCTCCTTGGCCAGACACGACTCCACGACCGTCCGCAGCCCGCCCGGCACCGTGGTCACGTCCGGCGGCTCGTGCACCGACCGGTACATCAGGCCCATCGGGGTACCGGCGCCGAAGGCACTGCCGCCCGCCGCCGCGACCAGCACCGCACCCAGCGCGAACACGTCCGCGGCGCCGCTGACCTCCTGGCCCAGCGCCTGCTCCGGCGCGAGGAAGCCCGGTGTCCCGAACGCCGTCCCGGTCGCCGTGAGACGGCTCGACTCCAGAGCCCGCGCGATACCGAAGTCGAGGACCCGCGGCCCGTCCGGGGCCATGATGATGTTCCCCGGCTTCAGATCACGGTGCACCAGACCGCAGCCGTGGATCGCCGCCAGCGCCTCGGCGAGCGCCGCGCCCAACTGCCGCAGCCCCGCCTCGTCCATCGGCCCCTCGGCCTCCAGCAGCGCCGCGAGGGTCGGCCCGGCGACGTACGCCGTGGCCAGCCAGGGCAGCGCCGCCTCCGGATCCGCGTCCACCACGGGAGCCGTATGGAAGCCGCCCACGCTGCGCGCGGCGGCGACCTCGGCACGGAACCGCTCCCGGAAATGCGCGTCGGAGGCGAGCTCGGGACGCGCCACCTTCACGGCCACGGCCCGCCCGCCCCGGGACCGCGCGAGATAGACGGTGCCCATCCCGCCGGCGCCCAACACCCGCTCGACCGTGTACGCGCCGATCCGTTCGGGTAGCGCCGCTGCGCCCGCCCACTGCTCCATGTGCTGTCTGTCTCCCCTGTGTTGAGCCGACCCAGTATGACGCAGGTACGGCGGAACACCGACACCGCGGGAGAGCCGCCCCACCTGGAGGGGCGCGCGCCGTACCGGCACGCAACCACTTGCCCCTGACATATGCCAGGTTCGCCCGCGGGGCACCGGCCCTGCCCGGCATCCTGGACCCGGCGGCCGCGCGGAACGGACCGGCCTGCCACGGCCGAGAGGGAGGACCCGTGATGCTGCCCTGGGTACGCAAGGGATTCGAGTCGCACGAAGGGACGGCGGCCGCGCTGCCGGCGAACGGCAGCGAGCCGCGGCCGGGCGTCCTCGACGCCGGAAGCGGCGGACACCTCCAGGAGTCGTCCGAGGGGAGCCGCCACGGCGGAACGCTCGGCAGGCCGACGGCCCCCTCGATGCGCGGCTCGTGCACGTGCGGCTGGCGGGGCGAGCGCACGTACCCCCTCGACCGGGAGCACACCTGGCCCGACGACCGTGACGTCCACGACACGTCCGGGCCGAAGCGGGACTGGGAGGCCCACATGGAGCAGGTCGCCGCCCGCGCGGTCGCGCTGCCCGACGACCTCGCCGTCCTGCTGGACCAGCTCCGCGACCGCCTGGACGCGCTGCTCGACGACGCCCCGCTGACCGCGCTGAAGGCCGCCGACGCGCTGGAGTCCGTGGTGGCCTCCACCGGACCCGTCGCCGCCCTGTTCCTCACCCGTGCCGCGGACGTGCTCCCGATGGCGCGCATCGCCGAACTCCTCGGCATGACCGAGCAGGCGGCCGGCTCACGCCTCGCCCACTACCGGCACCTGAACCGATGACCCCGGTCGTGGCCGTGGCGCGCCCCGCGCCGGTCACGGCCAGACGACCGCCTCGGAGAACGCCCGTCGCATCAGCCAGACCCCCACCACCGTGAGGACGGCCACGATGCTCCAGCCCAGCACGCCCATCGGATTGAGCCCCAGCATGTTGTACGCGACCATCAGGTACGGCACGGCGAGCACCAGCCAGCCGCCGACCAGCGGGAAGAGCCACAGCCCGAACACCGCCAGCCAGGCCCCCGCCAGCAGCAGCCAGCCGAGGAACAGCCAACCCGCGGACGCCCATTCGTCGCTCGTCAGATAGCCCTCGGTACGGCCCCGGGCCATCAGGCGCACCACTTCTCCGTGCCAGAGGCGCAGTCGTGCCTCGTCGCCGCGGTTCACCGCCCGGTAGGTCTTCCGGTCGACGGTCAGCGACTGGGTGCGCTCCCCGAAGCGGACCTCCACGGAGTAGCTGGTGCTGCAGGAGCTGAGCCCGTTGCTGTCCGTGGTGCAGGACTCGGTCTGCGCCTTGCCGAGGATCTCGCCCGTCGTCGTCGCCACGCAGTCGCCGGCCGTCTCCCACCGTGTTCCGTCAGGGCACAGAGAAGCCCCCCGGTACACCTTGACGGCCTCGGCCTGCGCCTCGACACGATCCGCGCACATGAGGACCCCCGGCACCGCGACCGCGAGAATGAGCACGCGCAGGAACGCGATCAGCCAGACATCACGCCGCTCGGCCCGCCCGCGCCGACGCCTCACCATATGACGCCCCCTCAATCGTCCCGGACGACACACTCACCCGACAAGACTCGGCCATCCGCCCGGCGGAGACAACGGGCGCGCGGGGGCACGGCGCGGGGAGACGCGGCGAACACGACGGCAGGCGCAGGTCGTCAACCCCTGTGCGACGCAGGGGAGTCGAGCTCTTCTCAGCGGTGAAGCAGCTCCGGCCAGTTCCGCGGGACGCGGTCGGCCGGGCCGGGAGCCGTCTGGTCGGACGGGTGGCCGGTCGGCGGGGTCAGTTCGGGGCCCGACTCGTAGAGCGCGTCGGTGGCGTAGTTCCAGAACCACTCCTCGCCCGGCTCGAAGCTCTGCACCAGGGGGTGCCCGGTGGACCGCCAGTGCGCGGTGGCGTGCTGGGCCGGCGAGGAGTCGCAGCAGCCGACGTGGCCGCACTGGGCGCAGCGTCGCAGGTGGAACCACCAGCCGCCCACCGCCTCGCATTCGGCGCAGACGGTCCCGCTGGGCGGGACGCTCGGGTCGATGCCGTCGATCTCGGTCATGCGGGCTCCTCGGCGCTCCTGGGTTCCGTTCCCGTGTCCGTGTCTGCGCCGGCGTCGGTCACCGGGCTGGTCAGTGGCAGCAGCACCTGGAAGCGGGTGTCGCCCGGCACGGACTCGACGTGGAGGCTGCCGTGGTGCTTGTGGACGACGATCCGCCAGGAGATGTCCAGACCGAGGCCGGTGCCCTCGCCGACCGGCTTCGTGGTGAAGAAGGGGTCGAAGATGCGGTCGCGGATGTCCTCGGGGACCCCGGGTCCGGTGTCGCGGAACTCCACGAGCAGCCGATCGCCCTCGCGGGCCGTGCGGACGGTCAGGACCCCCTCGCCGCCGGTGCTGCCGATGGCGGCCACCGCGTTGTCGATCAGGTTCGTCCACACCTGGTTGAGCTCCGCCGGATACGCGGGAATCCGGGGGAGCGAGCGGTCGTAGTCCTTGACCACCCGCACCCGCGGGCCGATCTTGCCGGAGAGCATCAGCAGCGTGCTGTCGAGGAGTTCGTGCACGTCGACGTCGCGGTGCGGGGCGCGATCGAGCTGCGCGTACTGCTTGGCGGCGTCCACCAGGTGCGAGATGCGGGTGGTGGAGTCGTCGATCTCGTCCATCAGCAGCTCGGTCTCGACCGTGTAGTTGAGCCAGCCGATCGCCCCCGTCAGGATGTCCTCGGGCACGGTCGCCGCGACCTGTTCCAGCCAGTCGGTGTCGAGGCCGGCCTGGACGAAGGTGGGCGCGACCCGCCAGCCCTCGGGGATGCCGTGGTCCTCCAGCCAGTCCACCAGCTCGTCCTCCCGGTCGGAGGCCTCCAGCGGGGTCAGCACCGGTGCCTTGGCGACGCGTTCGGCCGTGCGCTCCTGGATGTCGATGAGCTCGGCGAGCGCCTCGCGGGAGTACGGGCCCCGGGCGATGATCGCCAGCTTGTGCCGCATCTTGCCGACCCGCTCACGCAGCGCCGCGGTGGCCCGGACGGCGGCCGCCGCCGGGTTGTTCAGCTCGTGCGTGAGCCCGGCGGACAGCGATCCGAGCGCCAGCAGGCGTTCCCGCTGGCCGATGGCCCGCTGGGTGTTCCTGGATCCGAAGAACAGCCCTTCGAGCAGGTGCGCCGCCATCGGGAACCACTCCCGCATGATGTCCGCGAACGACTGCGCGGGCAGCACGAAGAACCGGGTCGGCTCGGTCACCCGCAGGGTGTTGACGTAGGTCTGCGGGACCCGGTCGCCCAGATACGCCTGCATCGCCCCCGCGTACACGCCGCGCTGCGACGTACGGCTGACCTCCACGTCGTCACCGCCGACCCGCCGGTACAGGACCACCGTTCCCTCGACCATCACGTAGAAGCAGGTGGCCGGTTCCCCCTCGGTGTACACCGGACCGGGTTCGAAGCGCTCCATCCGCCCTTCCGCGCACAGCCGCCCGAGCTGCTCGGGGGTGAGCTTCTCGAAGAGGAAGAGCGAGCCGATCTCGTGCGGGTCGCAGGGCATGGCCGAGGTGCTCATGACTGCTCCAGGTAGCGGTGGACGAGCATCACGGCCATGGCACCCTCTCCGACGGCGGACGCCACGCGCTTCGCCGACTCGGCGCGCGCGTCGCCCGCCACGAAGACACCGGGCACGCTGGTCTCCAAGTGGTAGGGCGGCCGGTCCAGTTCCCACTCGGGCGGCGGCCCACCGTCCGGCGTGAGGTCCGGACCCGCCAGGATGAAGCCGTCCTCGTTCCGCAGCACCGTTCCCTCCAGCCAGTCGGTCAGCGGGGCCGCGCCGATGAACACGAACAGCCACTGCGCGTCGACGACCTCGGTGGCACCCGTCCCGACGTCGCGCAGGGTCAGCCGCTCCAGGTGCTCCGCGCCGTGGGCCTCCTCCACGACGGTCCGGGGGCGCACGGTGATGTTCGGGGACTCCTCGATCTGCTGCACCAGGTAGTACGACATCGACGCCGTCAGCGACTCGCCGCGCACCAGCAGGGTCACCGACTTCGCGCCCCGCGCCAGGAACACCGCCGCCTGTCCCGCGGAGTTCGCGCCGCCGACGATGTACACGTCCTGGCCCTCGCAGGACGACGCCTCGGTGAGGGAGGAGCCGTAGTACACCCCACGGCCGGTCAGGTCGTCGCAGCCCGGGGCCCCGAGCTGCCGGTACGACACCCCTGTCGCCAGGATGACGCTGTGCGCGGCGACCGCCGAGCCGTCGGAGAAGCGCACCACGCGCGCCGCGCCGTTCACCTCGAGGCCCGTGACCTCGCGCGCGGTGAGGATCTCGGCGCCGAAGCGGCTCGCCTGGCGGCGGGCACGGTCGGTGAGCTGCGCCCCGGACACACCGTCCGGGAATCCGAGGTAGTTCTCGATGCGGGAACTCTGGCCGGCCTGTCCGCCCGTCGCCGAGCGCTCGACCAGGACGGTACGCAGCCCCTCGGAGGCCCCGTACACCGCCGAGCCGAGCCCGGCCGGTCCGCCGCCGATGACGACCAGGTCGTAGAACTCGGCGGCCGGCGTGGTCGCCAGCCCCACGCGGGCGGCCAGCTCCGGCGCCTCCGGCGCGATCAGCGCGGTGCCGTCCGGCGTGACCACCAGGGGCAGCCGGTGGCCGTCGGCCCCCGCCGCCGCGAGCAGCCGCTGCCCTTCCGGCTCGTCGGACGAGTACCAGCGGTACGGCACCTGGTTACGGGCCAGGAACTCGCGCACCCGCGAGGACGGGGCCGACCAGCGGTGCCCCACCACCTTGGTGGCGGGTACCGGCCGGTAATCGCTGGAGCGCCAGGCGGTGAGCAGGTCGTCCACGACCGGGTACAGCTTCTCCTCCGGCGGGTCCCACGGCTTCAGCAGATAGTGATCGAGGTCGACGACGTTGATCGCGTCGATGGCCGCGTTCGTGTCGGCGTACGCGGTGAGCAGCACCCGCCGCGCCCCCGGGTAGACGGCGAGCGCCTGTTCGAGGAACTCGATGCCGTTCATCTGCGGCATGCGGTAATCGGCGAGGATCACCGCCACCAGGTCGCCGCGCAGCTTCAGCTCACGCAGCGCCTCCAGCGCGGATTCGCCTGACTCGGCCCGTACGATCCGGTAGCCGCCGCCGTAGTGCCGCCGCAGGTCACGGGCGATGGCGCGGGAGACTCCGGGATCGTCGTCCACCGTCAGGATGACGATCCGCGCCGCGTCCGTGCCCTGTGCCATGCCTCTTCCGCCCTGCCTGCTCCGGCCGGCCGGCCGTACGCCTGCCGGCGCCGGCTCCCGCGCCCATCGTATGTTCGATCGAGCGGGTCCGCTCCGGCTGCCGAGACCGCGTGGCTCAGAGGCGGTCGGTGCCGAACGCGCCCCGTGCCTCGGCCACCAGCTTCCGGCGCGCCGCGTGGTGGTGCTCCTTGTGCTCCTCCCTCTCCCGGCGGGCGGTGTCCCGCTGCCGCCGGGTGCCGGCCAGCAGGAGGGACGCCTGCTCACCGGCGAAACCGGGGAGGTCGTGGAGCGCCTGGCTCGCACGCGCGTACTCCGGCGACGCCTCCCGCACCGGACGCGGCGCGTCCTCGTCCGTCTCCCACAGCCGCTCCACGGCCTCCTGCGCCCGCACCGCCTCCGCTTCGCCCTCCCCCGCGCGCCTGCGCAGTTCCTTGTGCGCACGGTGGGCCGGGCCGGCCAGCTGGGCGCTCCAGTACATGCGCCCCACCGCCTTGCGAAGGTCGTCGATCCGGGGCAGCAGCGCAGCCGGCGCCGCCAGTTCGGCCTCGGCGTGCGCGAGCGAGAACGCGTACCACTGCCGCCGGGCCTCCGGCAGCGAGTCCGTCGCGTAGAGCCGGTCCGAGGCTTCCACGCATTCGCTCGCGGAGCGCAGGTAGGCGGCCAGCACCGCCCAGCGGCGGTCGTACAAGGCCTGCGTGTGCGAGGCCTCCGCCGCTATCCGGGCCGCCTGCTGGGCGGCCAGGGCCTGGGCCTGGCCGCCCCGGGCCTGCACCCACCCGCCGAGGACCGTTCCCAGGGCCGTGCCGCCCACGGCGACGGCCCCGATCAGCGCTGACATGATGCTCGCGTCCAAGAGGTGCTCCCCCGAGTCGAGTGGTGGTGCGGTGCCGGCGGTGGCTCCCGGTCCGCGGGGACCGAGCCCAGGACCGCCCCCGACGAACCGCCGAAATGCCGTTCGTTCCCCGGCCCTACGGGGTCTCCCCGCCCGACCCCGCGAAAGGCCCGCCCGCCCCGAAGACGTACCGCGCGAAGCGCTCGCCGATGCGGCGGTGGGTGGCGGCGTCGGGGTGGAGGTTGTCGGGGAGGGGGAGTTCGTCCGTGTCGGCCGGGCCGTAGAGCTCTCGGCCGTCGAGGTGGAAGAGATGGGGGTCGTCGGCCGACCGCTGAGCGACGACCCGCGCCAGCTCCGCCCGTACGACGCCGAGCGTGAGCCTGCCCGCGGCGGTGTCCGCGGGGTCGCCGCCCGCCCGGAAGGAGAGCCGGCCGGCGCTGAGCGCGGACATGTCCGGGAGGGTGGGGCCCGGAGTGTCCTCGTGGATGGGGCACTGGATCGGCGACACCACGAGCAGCGGTGTCGTCGGGTGCCCCTCGCGGATCGTGTCGAGGAAGCCGTGCACCGCCGGGCCGAGGGCGCGCAGCCGCAGCAGATCGGTGTTGACGAGATTGATGCCGATCTTGAGGCTGATCAGGTCGGCCGGGGTGTCGCGCAGGGCGCGGGCCGTGAAGGGATCCAGCAGCGCGCTGCCCCCGAAGCCGAGGTTCACCAGGTCCACGTCCCCGATGCGGGAGGCGAGCGCGGGCCAGGTGGTGCTGGGGCCGGCCGCGTCGGAGCCGTGGCTGATCGAGCTGCCGTGGTGCAGCCACACGCGGCGGTCCCCGGTGCCGAGCGGCGTGACGGGCGCGTCGGCGCGCAGGGCGACGAGCTCGGTGGTCTCGTTGTGCGGCAGCCAGATCTCCACGTCCTTGGCGACGTCCGGCAGATCCGCGAAGCGCAGCGTCGCGACCGGTCCGGGTTCGGTCCGCGAGGCGCCGGTGGCCAGGTCGACGGTCATCACGTTGCCGCCGTGCGCGACCGCGCTCGCGACCGGACGCCCGTCGACGTGCAGCTCGTACACGCCGTCGGGGCGCGGGGGAGCACCCGGATAGACCCGCTTGGTGGGCCGTGTGTCCAGCTCCACGACGGTCGCCCGGGTACGGAACCTGAGCCGCACGCCCGAAGGCTGGGCCTCGGCCATCGCCAGCTGCGGGTCGGTGTTCTGGGCGCGCGCCCGGGCGGGCAGCCGGTGCGGCAGCAGGCCGTTCGCCGTGCGCTCGAGCTCGAGCGCGCCGAACACGAGGCCCGGGTCGAGGGGGGTGGGGGTGAGCGCGGGGTCGGGTATCGAGGTGGGGTCGGTGTCCATGATCTCGTTCGTCGTCCTTCCTGTCAGGGCTGCCGCAGCGGCGTGCGGCCCGTCGGCCAGGTGCGCAGGGTGACGTCCAGGGCGTCGATGATGGTGGCCCAGCTCTCCCCGCTGTCCGGGGCGCTGTGGCTGAAGGCCCCGCTGAGTTCCAGGTCCGCGTAGCCGTGGAAGACGCTGCCCAGCAGCCGTACGGCATGCGTCGCGTCCGGCTCGGCCAGGTCGTAGCCGCGCAGGATGGCGCGCATCATCTGAGCGTGCCGTGGTCCGGCGCTCGCGGCGGCGGTCTCCGGACTCAGCGGCAGCCGGGCGGCGGCGTAGCGGCCGGGATGCCGTCCGGCGTAGTCGCGGTACACCTCCGCGAACGCCCTCAGCGCGTCCTTGCCGGCCCGCCCCGCGAGCGCGGCAGCTCCCAGGTCGGCCATCTCCTCCAGGGCGAGGAGGGCGATCCGGGTCCGGAGGTCCTCGGAGTTCCTCACGTGCGAGTACAGACTCGCGGGCTTCACGCCGACGTGCCGGGCCAGTACGGAGAGGGTGACCTGGTGGAACCCGAGCTCGTCCGCGAGATCCGCGGCCGTCCGCACGAGACCGTCGGCGGTGAGCCCTACGCGTGCGGCCACGCCTGCCCCTCTCCCGATGTCCCTGCGCACGGGCGTCTGCGCCCCGTGCCTAAAACCATTAGGCATGATCCTGATGGCTTTAGGCAAGTGGAGGGGAGGGGATCGGCGGAGGAGGGGGAGGGGCGCGTGCGCCGTCGAAGCTCGGTCCCGGGGACGAGGTGACGGTCGCCATGACCGTACGGCCGTGGCCCCCCCGCCGCGGCGGCAGCGGAGCGGGTACCCACGCCGGCCGGTCGCCGGCGGGCGAGCGGTTACTCGGGGTCCTGCTGCTTGCGGTTGCGCATGAAGAGGTGCCAGAGCAGCGCCAACACGGGCTGGGGGACGAGCCAGGTGACGAGCAGCCACCCCCACCAGCTCACCGCGCGGGCCCGTCTGCGGTTCGCGGAAGGGCAGGACGGCCGGGCGACGTCGCGGCGGGCTGGCGGTCGCGACACGGCATGCCGTGACGGAACAAGCGGGCCTCCTGTCGGGCGGGCGAGCCCGCCGTCGGAAACGGCCGGACGCTCCGAGGCCCGGCACGGGCGCCGACTCGCACGACGCCCCGCCCGACACTAGGGCAAGATCGAGTTCCGTTTTCCGACGCCGACGGCGCCGCGGACCACCCGCCACCCGGACACCGGTTCGGAGGCGGGGAACATCAGCAGGTAGGCGAAGTCCGCGGGCGCGGTCAGCCGTCCTGGCGAGGACCGCGGCCCGTTCCGTCGGTCGGAGGCGCGCTGTTGACCACGGGCCCCGCCGGCGCGCGGTCGCACCCCGGGGGAACCGCCGCGGCCCTCAGTAGATGTGGCCCACGTGCGCGAGCGCCTGACGCAGGAGTACGCCGTGACCGCCGGGCATCTCGCCCTGCACGGCCGGAGAGGCCGCTTCCTGCGGGCTCAGCCACACCAGGTCCAGGGCGTCCTGCCGCGGACGGCAGTCTCCGGTGACCGGCACGATGTAGGCGAGCGACACCGCGTGCTGACGCGGGTCGTGGTACGGCGTGATGCCGGCCGTGGGGAAGTACTCGGCGACCGTGAAGGGCTGAAGCGAGGCGGGGATCCGCGGCAGGGCGACCGGCCCCAGATCCTTCTCCAGGTGCCGCAGCAGCGCGTCGCGGATCCGCTCGTGGTGCAGGACGCGGCCGGACACCAGGGTGCGACTGATCGTTCCGTCGGCACCGATCCTCAGCAGCAGTCCGATGCTGGTGACTTCGCCGCTGTCGTCCACCCGCACGGGCACGGCCTCGACGTACAGAATCGGCACCTGGGTCCTGGCGGTGTGCAACTCGTCGGTGCTCAGCCAGCCGGGCGTGGTCTCGGTCATGTCGGACATCTCTTGATCGTACTTTCCCGGGTGCGACTTCGGCACGGATTGCGTGTCAGTCGACCGGGTGTTCGGGTGGCCCGGCGGCGCGCGGCCCGCGCCGCCTCCGCAACGCGCCGACCACCGGTTAGCCTCCGGTGGGGTGGGGACCTCTCCCCGGTCGACGGCCGGGGCTCCGTTCGACAGGCAGGGAGACCCCTTGATGGCCAGCGACAAGACCGTCCTGATCACCGGCACCTCCTCCGGCATCGGCCTGGCCGCCGCCGTGGCCGCCGCCCGGGCCGGCTGGACCACCGTCGCCACCATGCGCGACACCGGAAAGGCCGAGGCCCTGCTCAAGGCCGCGGCCGAGCAGGCGGTCACCGACCGCATCCAGGTCAAGCGTCTGGACGTGGCCGACCCCGACAGCGTCGCCGCCTGCCTGGACGAGGTCATCGCCGACCACGGCCGACTCGACGCGCTGGTCAACAACGCCGGAGCCGCCCAGGTCGGCACCGTCGAACAGATGAGCCTCGACGACGTCCGCTCCACCATGGAGGTCAACTTCTTCGGTGTCGTCACCACCACCCGCGCCGCCCTGCCCCACCTGCGCGCCGCCCAGGGCCGGGTCATCACCGTCACGAGTGTGGGCGGCGCCGTCGGGCAGCCCTTCAACGAGGCCTACTGCGCCGCCAAGTTCGCCGTCGAGGGCTTCATGCAGTCGCTCGCCCCCGTGGCCGCCACCGTCGGCGTCGACGTCACCGTCGTCGAGCCGGGCGCCGTGGCCAGCGAGTTCGTCGCCAACCTCGGCCTCGACATCCCGGCCCTGCTCGCCGCGGCCGGACCCTACGCCCCGGCCCTCGAGGCGTACATCGCCCGCACCCAGAAGACCTTCGGCAACGCCCAGACGCCGGCCGAGGCCGCGGCCCCCGTCATCGAGGCGCTGACCGCCGACCACCCCCCGTTCCGCGTCCAGACCTCCGACTGGGCCCGCGAGTTCGTCGGCACCTCGCTCGGCGACCTCGACGGCTCCGCCGTCCAGACACTCACCCGCGCCTGGCTCCGCTGAACTCCTCCGTCGGATCGGGCGGAGCCCCGGCGGCCACGGCCGGACGGGCGGCCGGTGGTCAGACGAGGTGGTCGGCGACGAGCGCGGCGAACTCGTCCTCGGTCAGCACCCTCGTGCCGAGCTGCTCCGCCTTCGCGAGCTTGGATCCGGCGCCCTCGCCCGCGACCAGGATGGTCGTCCTCTTCGACACGCTGCCGGACGCCGTCCCGCCCGCGCGCTCGATGAGCTCGTTCATCTCGTTGCGGTTACGTCCGGCCAGCGGTCCGTGCATGCCGCCCGTGACGACCACCGCCTCGCCGGCGAGGGGCTTGTCTCCCGCGTCCGTGACGCCGGCAGCGGGCTCGGTCATGTTCACCCCGGCCTCGGCCAGCTTGTCGATGACCGGGCCCAGGACGGCGATGTGAGCGGCGATCTTCGGGGCGTTGGCGCCCGGCAGCTTGTTGACCTCCGCCAGCTCCTCCGCCGTGGCGGCCCGGATGGCGTCCATGGTCCCGAAGTGGCGGGCGATCTCCCGCGAGAGCGTCCGGCCGGTCCGTACGACACCCAGCGCGCAGAACACCCGGTTCAGCGGCTGCTCCTTCGCCTTGGCCAGCTGCGCCATGAGCGAGTCGGCGCGCTTGTCGCTGCCGGTCGCCGCGGCGAGCTGATCCCGGGAGAGGAAGAAGAGGTCGGCGACGTCATCGACCAGACCGGCCTCGACGAGCGCCTCCAGATACGTCACGCCCAGACCGTCGATGTCGAGCTGGTCGCGGCCGACCGCGTACTTCAGCGACGGCAGCCTGCCGCATCCGCCGCCCGCCCCGCCCGCGCACTCCCACCGCTCGCCCGACCTGTCGATGTCCCCGCCGCAGCCCGGGCACGTCTCGGGCAGCACGATGTCGGTCTCCTCGCCCGTCCGCAGCGCCACCACGGGCGCTTCGACGCGCGGGATGATGTCACCCGCCTTGTAGAGCAGGACGGTGTCGCCCACCTTCAGGCCCGTGTTGCGGATGAAGGCCGGGTTGTGCAGCGTCGCGTACGTGACGGTGCTGCCGTCGACCTCCACCGGCTCCAGCACGGCGCGCGGGGCGATGTGTCCGGTGCGGCCGACGTTCCACTCGACGGCGAGCAGCCTGGTCCGCGCCTCCACCGGCGGCAGCTTGTAGGCGACGGCCCAGTGCGGATGACGCGTCCCGGAACCGGCGGCCTGCTGCTCGGCGTGGTCGTTCGCCTTGACGACCACCCCGTCGATCCCGAACGGCAACGCGGGCCGCAGCCGCTGTATCTCCTCCACCCGGGCCTGCGCCTCGGCCGGTGTGGCGTACACCCGCAGTCCGACCTCGGTGGCGGCGGTGGTCTGCACGCCCAGGGCGGCGACCTGTTCCATGACCGCCGCGTGGGTGGTGCCGGTGAGGAAGCCGGCGCCGTCCAGATCCACCGCTCCATAGGCGAAGAAGGTGGTCTCGACGGTGTACGGCCGGTCCTTGGCCCGCAGGGTGCCGGCCGTGCCGTTGCGCGGGTTGGAGAAGATCTTCGCGTTGTGCGCGGCGCGTATCTCGTTCGCCTTCTCGAACTGGGCCCGGGTCAGCAGGACCTCACCGCGGATCTCCACGGTGGCGCCGCCGGGCACCTGGGCCGGAAGCCCCACGATCGAGCCGATCGCGTGGCTGAGGTCCTCACCGTGCGTGCCGTCACCGCGGCCGACGAGCTGCACCAGGCGCCCGTCGCGGTAGCGGGCCGCCATCGCGGCCCCGTCCAGCTTCGGCTCCACCGCGTAACCGCCCTCGACCGGCCGGCCGATCCGGCGGGCGACGGACGCGTCCCACTTCACCAGGCCCTCGGCGTCGAAGACGTTGTCGAGGGAGAGCATGGCCACGGTGTGCGCCACATCGCCCACCGGGGCCGCGCCCCCGCCGACCTTCCCGGTGGGGGAGTCCGCCCGGACCTGGTCGGGGTGGGCGCGCTCGTACGCGGCGATGCCGCGGGCGAGGGCGTCGAAGGAGGCGTCGTCGAGCGTCGTGCTCCCGTCCCCGTAGTACGCCGCACTCGCGGCGAGGGCCTGCTCGACCGCGTGGTCGTAGGCAGCACGGTCGGTCAGCGAAAGAGCGGATGCGGCAGTCGTCATGCCGATGATCCTCGCGCAGGGGTCTGACAGTGAGACCTCCCCGACGACACCCGCCGGCCGCGCCGGCCCCGCCCGACGGGCGTCTCGGCCGTCCCTCCAACCCCTGGGCGGCGACCGGGAACGGACGTCGACCGACGCGCCCGCGGGATCTACGGCATGATGATCGATCCATGCAGGCGACAGAGGGGCCGCGAAGTGGCCGACGGAAGGGGAGTTCGGACCACGTGAGAGAACCCGCCGCCACGCGCGACGACCTGAGCGGTCACTCCGAGGAGGCAGAGGAGGCAGGGGAACGCCGCCGCGGCTGGCTGCCCTTCCTGGCGATGACCGCGGCAGCGTGCCTTCTCGCCGCTTCCGGAGCCGTATGGCTGTTCTGGGACGACCTGATGTACCCCGTCGGCGACCCCCGTGCCTGCGAGGGCAGCGACACCGCGCTGCCGGGCGTGATCGCCCCGGGTGGCGTGGAGCTGCCTCCCGACGCCTCCCAGGTCCGGTACCACACCCACGAAGGGCGGGCGGTCGTCTCCTTCGTCAGCGAACAGGTGCCCGACTTCCTTCTGCGTGCCGGTCTCGTACCGGACACCGCACCGCCGATCCTCGACCGGAGTCACGGGACCGCCTACGGCTTGGGCGACGACGAACGCGAACTCCCCGAGGGGCTGTGCGGAGAAGGCGTACGAGGACCGGCATGGATCTTGTCCGGGCCCGGCACGGGCGACGTCCTCCTCGAGATCTCGCCCGACGACCGCTACGCCCTGCGGACCCCGACGCGGGTCCAGGTCACCTTCCGGCTGGGGACCGCCGGCGGTTGAACGCACCGGCCCGTCGTCCGAACGCACCCGTCGTCCGAACGTACCGACCCGTCGCCCCCTGACCCCTTCGGTCGGGATGGGCCGCGGGCGCCTCGGCCACCTGGTCCCCTGGCCGCATCGTGAGTGCCCGCTCGTCCACGTAGTGGACGCCCCTGTGGCGGATCTTGTCGCCTCGCTGGTGAAACCGCAGGTCAGAGCGGTGCGCACGGGGCGTCAGGTGGCGCAATACTGTGGCAACACCATCGGCGGCGCTGCCCGGGTACGTTCCGTGCCATGCCAGCCGAACCCACCCCCGCAGCCCGCCCGGTCGCCGCCGCGCGCCGTCGACGGCTGCGCGCGGACCGGGCCCGACAGCTCGCCGATCTGCTGCGTCACCAGATCCTGGCGGGCGGCTTCCCCCAGCGGGTCCTGCCCCTGGAGGACGTCATCGCCGCGGACTACCGGACCAGCCGCAACACCGTGCGACAGGCCCTCGACCTGCTGCGCGGCGAGCAGCTCGTCGAACGCCAGCCCGGCGTCGGCACCGTGGTGGTGTGCGAGAAGTACCCGCACGGCCTCGACCGCCTCCAGGGCCTGGCCGAGACCCTGCACGAGCACGGCAGGGTGACCAACGAGGTCCGCACCGTCGGCCCGGTCTCGGCCCCCGGCCCGGTGGCGCACCGCCTCGGGCTGCCCGAGCACAGCGACGTGCTCTGCATCGAGCGGCTGCGCCGCCTGAACGGACTGCCGCTGTCCCTGGACCTGTCCTACCTGCCCATGGACGTGGGCGGTGAACTCCTCGCCTGCGACCTGGAGAACACGGACGTGTTCCGCCTCCTGGAGACGCTCACCGGCGGCCCGCTGGGCCACGCCGAGATCACCCTGGAGGCCGTCACCGCCGACGCGCACTCCGCCGCGGTGCTCCAGGCCCCGCGCGGCGCCGCCATCCTGATGCTGGAGCGGCTGACGTGTCTGCCCGACGGGCGCCCGGTGGATTTGGAGTTCATCCGGTTCCGCGGCGACCGCATCACGATGAGCGGCGTGCTGCGCCGGTCACTCTGACGCGGAACGGCCACCCGGCCGGCCGCGCCTTCCTTCCCCGGCCCGCCCGCGGTCCGGCTCGCTCCCCCTCCTGCGCAGCCCTGTTTCCCGTTCCCCGCTCCTGTCCCCCTCCCCGTCCCCTTCCCCGTCCCCTTCCCCTTCCCCTTCCCTCTCCCCGTTCCCTGCCTGCCCTTTCGGGTCTTGGAGACCGCCATGCCTCTTGTTCCGCAGCGCGCCGACGTGCCCGTGACCATCGACGAGTCCAAGTGCATCGACGGCTGCACGCTCTGCGTCGACATGTGCCCGCTCGACTCGCTCGCCATCCGCGAGGACAACGGCAAGGCGTACATGCACGTCGACGAGTGCTGGTACTGCGGCCCCTGCGCCGCCCGCTGTCCCACCGGTGCGGTCACCGTCAACATGCCCTATCTGCTCCGCTGAAAGGCCGGCCTCCCATGCCCCGCAAGAGAACTCTCCTCCTCCCGCTCCTCGCCACCGCACTGCTTCCCCTCGCCACCGCATGCGGCGGCGCGGCAGGCGCCGACAGCGACGACGCCAAGACGGTCACGGTGACCGTCGGCTACCAGTCCAAGACCATCAACACCGTCACCGCCGGCACACTGCTGCGCTCCCTCGGCTACTTCGAGGAGGAGCTCGCGGCGCGCGGCAAGAAGGACGGCGTCTCGTACAAGGTCGTCTGGCAGGACTACGCGACGGGAGCGCCCATCACCGCCCAGATGACGGCCGGGAAGATCGACATCGGTTCGATGGGCGACTTCCCGCTGCTCATCAACGCCGCCCGCGGCAAGCAGCTGGGCCGGCCCACCCGGCTGGTCGCGGTCACCGGCTACAACCTGCGCGGCGGGCTCAACACCGTGGTGACCGCCCCCGGTTCGCCCCTGAAGTCGCTCGCCGACCTGCGGGGCAAGAAGGTGTCCACCAGTGTCGGCTCGGCCGCCGACGGCACGCTCGTACGGGCTCTGGAGCGGGCCGGTCTCGACCCGGACAAGGACATCCGCAAGCTCAACCAGCAGCCGAGCGTGGGCGCCTCCGCGCTGACCGCCGGCAGTGCCGACGCCCTGTCCCAGTTCGTCGCCTGGCCGGGCCTGCTGGCCTTCCAGGGCCGGGCCACGGCCCTGTACGACGGCGCGGTGCTGGATCTGCCGACCTTCCACGGGGTCACGGTGCGGGAGAAGTTCGCCCAGCAGCGCCCCGGCGTCCTCGACGACTTCCTCAAGGCGCAGCGCCGGGCGACCGACCACCTGCGCACCGAGCCCGTCGCCGCCGCCGAGTCGGTGGCGAAGGCCACCGGGCTGCCCGCCGAGGTGGTCTACCTCTACAACGGCGCGAACGGCATCTCCACCTTCGACCCGCAGCTCCGTCCCGAGCTGATCGCCGCGCTCAAGCAGGACGTGCCGCTGCTGAAGGCGGCCAAGCTGGTCGGCGACGTGGACGTGGACGCCTTCGTCGACCCGGCGCCGCTGAAGCGGGCCGCGTCGACCCCGGCGTACCCGAAGGCCGCCGCGGCCAAGCCGGAACTCTGGCTCAAGGGCCGGTCCACCACCCGGTCCTTCGCCACTCCCGAGGAGCTGCTGAAGGCCGTCAAGGGCGCCGCCGTACGGGCCGCCTACGTGCCGGACGCGCTGACCGGCACCCTGTGGTTCGCCGACAAGGCGGTCTGGGTCGCGGACGGTGAGCGCCTGCGGGCCTTCGTCACCCCGTCGAACGCTCAGACGTACGTCTCCGCGCACCCCGGGTCCCGCGTCATCGGCTACGCGGACGCCGTGCGGCTGGCGTCATGAGCGCGGGCCGCCGGCTGGTCCGGGCGGGTTCGCTCGCCGCGGCCCTCGTGGTCTGGCAGCTGCTCACCTCCCTGGACGTCAACCTGTGGCTGCGGTTCGAGCAGTTCCCCACCGTCGTCGAGGTGGCCTCCGCCTTCGCCGACCGGGTCGTCACCCCGACGTACTGGCAGGACCTGGGCCACAGCCTGGGCCGGATCGCGGTGGGCTTCCTGCTGGCCGCCGTGCTCGGTGTGGCGGCCGGTACGGCGGTCGCCCGCTCGCGGTGGGCCGCCGACCTGCTGGGCCCGCTCGTCGAGGTGGTACGGCCCGTGCCGGCCATCGCCCTGGTCCCGGTCGCCATCCTGCTGCTGCCCACCAACGAGCAGGGCATCGTCTTCATCACCTTCGCCGCCGCCTTCTTCCCCGTCCTCGTGTCGACCCGGCACGCGGTCCGGGCGCTCGCGCCGGCCTGGGAGGAGGCCGTGCTCACGATGGGCGGCGGCCGGCTGCGGGTGCTGCGCTCGGTCGTGCTGCCGGGCGCCCTCCCCGGGGTCTTCGGCGGCCTGTCGGTGGGCATCGGCGTCGCCTGGATCTGCGTGATCTCCGCGGAGATGATCTCCGGTGAGTACGGGGTCGGCTACCGGACCTGGCAGGACTACACGGTCGTCGACTATCCGGGGGTGTTCGTCGGCATGACGACCATCGGCATCCTCGGGTGGTTCACCTCGACGGCCGTCGAGTTCCTCGGCCGGCGCGCGACGTCTTGGCTGCCCCGCCCCGCCGGGCGCGGAGGAGCGGACGCCCCGCGCCCGCTGTTCCGCCGGGCCGCCGCGGCAGCCCGTACGACCCCTGTGGCGGTCTCCGCCGACGCCCACGCGGACGGGGACGGGGACGCGGATCACGATGCGGGCGTCCATGCCGACGCCGCCCGCGTCGGCGTCCACCCCGACGCCGCGGAACCCACCGCCGAACCCCGGAAGGAGCCGGTTCCATGAGCACCGCGCCCGCGCCCGCCGGCGCCGAACTCACCCTCGACGCCGTACGGCTCGGCCACCCCGACGGCGCCCCGGTAGCCGGCACCGTTTCGCTGAGCATCCCGCCCGGCGAGCTGCTCGCCGTGGTCGGACCCTCCGGCTGCGGCAAGTCCACCCTGCTGCGTACCCTCGCCGGGCTGCTCCGCCCACTGGAGGGAACCGTCAGCCAGGACGGGGAGCCGATCGACCGGCCCGCCGCCGACCGGGCCCTGGTGTTCCAGCACGACGCGCTGCTGCCCTGGCGGTCGGTCCGTTCCAACGTGGAGCTGCCGCTGGCGATCCGCCGGATCCCACGGGCCGAGCGGCGGCGCGTGGCGGCCGACTGGCTGGACCGGGTCGGTCTCGCCGACCACGCCCACAAGCTGCCCCACCAGCTGTCCGGCGGCCAGCGGCAACGCGTCCAGCTGGCCCGGGCCCTGGCCGCCCGCCCCCGCGCGGTCCTGATGGACGAGCCCTTCGGAGCGCTGGACGCGCACACCCGGGCCGGCATGCAGGACCTGCTGGTGGACATCCTCCGAGGCACCGGCGCCACCGTCGTCTTCGTCACCCACGACGTGGACGAGGCCCTGCACCTCGGCGACCGGGTCCTCCAGCTCGGCTCCGGGCAGGTGCTGGACGTACCGCACCCGCGGGAACGCGACGCCCGGACGGCCCCCGGCACGGCCGAAGCACGCCGCCGCATCCTCGCGTCCCTCTGACCCGCCGGCCCGGAACTCCGCCCGGTGCCGACTCCGCGAACCCACCCCCGAACCCACCCCCGCTCCCATCCGAGAGTCATCCGAAAGGCACCCCGTGGACACCCTGGTGGACACCATGGACACCCCTCCGGCCATCCCCGCGCTCGCCGACGCGACCGAACTGTCCTGCGACGTCCTGGTCATCGGCGGCGGCACCGCGGGCACGATGGCCGCGCTGACCGCCGCCGGACGCGGCGCGTCCGTGCTGCTCCTCGAGAAGGCGCACGTCCGGCACTCCGGCGCCCTCGCCATGGGCATGGACGGGGTCAACAACGCGATCATCCCGGGGCGGGCCGAACCCGACGACTACGTCGCCGAGATCACCCGTGCCAACGACGGCGTCGTCGACCAGTCCACCGTCCGGCAGACCGCCGTCCGCGGCTTCGGGATGGTCCAGCGCCTGGAGTCGTACGGGGTGAAGTTCGAGAAGGACGAGCACGGCGAGTACGCCGTCCGCCAGGTGCACCGGTCCGGCTCGTACGTGCTGCCGATGCCGGAGGGCAAGGACGTCAAGAAGGTCCTCTACCGGCAGCTGCGGCGGCGGGAGATGCGGGAGCGGATCCGGATCGAGAACCGGGTCATGCCGGTCCGGGTGCTCACGCATCCGGAGGACGGGCGGGCTATCGGCGCGGCGGGGTTCAACACCCGCACGGGCGAGTTCGTGACCGTACGGGCGGGCGCGGTGATCCTGGCGACCGGCGCGTGCGGCCGCCTCGGCCTGCCCGCCTCGGGCTATCTCTACGGCACGTACGAGAACCCGACCAACGCCGGTGACGGCTACGCCATGGCCTATCACGCGGGGGCCGCGCTGACCGGGATCGAGTGCTTCCAGATCAACCCGCTGATCAAGGACTACAACGGACCGGCGTGCGCGTACGTCGCGAACCCGTTCGGCGGGTACCAGGTGAACCGGCACGGCGAGCGCTTCGTCGAGTCGGACTACTGGTCGGGGCAGATGATGTCCGAGTTCGCGGCCGAACTGGCCTCCGACCGGGGCCCGGTGTACCTCAAGCTCAGCCATCTGCCGGAGGAGACCGTCGGCGCCGTCGAGTCGATCCTGCACACGACGGAGCGGCCCACCCGCGGCACCTTCCACGCGAACCGCGGCCACGACTACCGCACCCACGACATCGAGATGCACATCTCGGAGATCGGGCTGTGCGGCGGGCACTCCGCCTCCGGTGTACGGGTGGACGCGCACGCCCGCACGACGGTGCCGCGGCTCTACGCGGCCGGCGACCTGGCCTGCGTCCCCCACAACTACATGATCGGCGCCTTCGTCTACGGTGACCTGGCCGGTGAGGACGCGGCGCGGTACCGGGCGTACGAGGGCGAGTTGCCCGCGGACCAGCTGGCCGCCGCGCACGAACTCGTCTACCGGCCGCTGCGCAACCCCGCCGGACCGCCGCAGCCGCAGGTCGAGTACAAGCTGCGGCGGTTCGTCAACGACTACGTGGCCCCGCCGAAGACCGGGGCGAAACTGTCCCTGGCGGTCGAGGCGTTCACCCGGATGTCGGGGGAGATCGAGGGGATGGGGGCGCGTACGCCGCACGAACTGATGCGGTGCGCCGAGGTCTCCTTCATCAGGGACTGCGCGGAGATGGCCGCCCGGGCCTCCCTGGCCCGCACCGAGTCGCGATGGGGCCTGTACCACGAGCGCCTGGACCATCCGGGGCGGGACGACGGCGGCTGGCTGCACCACCTGGACCTGCGCAAGTCCCCCTCCGGCGCTATGGAGTTCACCGCGCGGCCGGTCGAGCCGTACGTGGTGCCGGTGCCGGAGTTCACGCCGGTGCCGGGCCCGGAGCGGCACCTCGGCGAGGTCGCGCTGGTGCCGGTGGCCACCGCGGGACCGAGGGAGGCCGCCCCGGCCCCTGTCCCTCTCTCCACCCCCGCTTCCGCCCCCGGTTCCGCCCATGTGTCCGCCTCCGGCTCCGACGAAGGGAACGAGGACGCGGCAGCCGCAGGGACCCCGGCCGGGACCAGCCCGGCCCTTCTCCGCCTTCTCTCCCTGGCCGAGGAGTCCGCCGAGCTGGAGGAGCTCCGTCCGTACCTCACCGACGCCGACCCCTCGGTGCGGGCGGCCGCCGTGGCCGCCGTCGGCGAGACGGCGCCGGCCGGCGCCGGGCCCGTCCTCGCCGCGCGCCTGCGGGACGACGTACCGGCGGTCCGGGCCGCCGCGGCGGAGGCGCTGCGCGAGTTGGTCGAAGTCCTGCCGCCGGACGCAGAGTTGGGCACCGCGCTGCGGGCGGCGCTGGACGTCCCCGATCCCGTCGCCCGAGGGGCCGCGCTCGACGTGCTGCGCGCCCTGCGGCTGGGTGACGCCGGGGCCTACTCGGCCGCGCTGTCGGACGACGACATCGAGGTGCGCATCGCCGCGGTCCGGGCCCTGGTGTCGGTGGACGCCGTCGAGGAACTCGTGGCGGCCGCCGGCGACCCGGCCCGTGAGGTGCGGGTCGCGGTGGCCCGCGGGCTCGCGGCCGTGCACGCCCCGGCCGCGGCGACACTGGACCCCTTGGTGGACGACCCCGACCCGCTCGTCCGGGGCGCCGCCCTGGCCGCGCTGGCCGGGACCGGCTGCCCGTCGCCGTACGCGGCGCGGGCCGCGGCCGCCCTGGCCGACCCGGCCTGGCAGGTCAGGGCGGGGGCCGCGACCGCTCTCCGGGCGGCCTCGCCCGCCGGGGCGGTCACGGCTCTCGCGGGAAGCCTGACCGACCCCAACGCGGATGTCCGCAAGGCCGCGGTCCTCTCCCTCCTGGCGCACCGGGCCGACCCCGAGGCCCGGACCGCCCTCGCCACGGCCACCCGCGACCCGGACGCCGACGTCCGCGCCTACGCGTCCCGCGCGAGCGCGTGACGCCAAGGGGTGTCAGGGAGCCTCAAGGAGCCTCAGGAGGAGCCAAGGGCCGAACGCGGTGCGGCGCCCGTCACGCATCCCGGCCGCCTCGCCCCGGCGAACGCGGGCCGGCCAGGCCCACCGCTCCCCGGGACTACCGGGCGGGCCAGTGGCCCAGGTCGTTCTGCTCGGTGTCCGCGGCTCGCCGGAGCGCGTCGGCGCGGCCGACGATGCCGTGGGGGAGGTAGCCGGAGCGGACCCGCAGTTCCCAGCCGTGCACCTGGACGGCCAGGGCCGCCAGGGCGAGCGTGTCCAGGGGCAGCAGCGTGCGCGGTGCGGGGTCCGCGTCCAGGCCGGCACGGTGCTCCTCAAGGCGGGCCACCAGGGCCTGTTCGAAGGCGGCCTGGTCGTCGTCGAGCAGGACGCGCAGCAGCCGGTGGTCCGCGGTCAGGGCGCCGGCCGTGTCCAGCCGGGCGGCGGCCTCGGCGCGCTCCTGCGGGCCGGGCTTGCGCAGGGGCACGGTCGGCCAGTCGCGGTGCAGGTGCCCGCTCGCCTCGGCCAGATAGCCGCACAGTGCGTCCATAGCCGCCAGATCGCCCGGCGTCGACGTCGACGTCAGTCTCGAGTACGGCACGCCGTCCCGGATGGCGGACGCGAAATCGTCCCGCAGCAGCAGCCCGGTGACCCGCTTCCAGTCCCACACGAGGCCGCCGGCCACGACGGCCGCGAAGGTGTCCAGCCACGTCCGCGCCGTGGGGGCCTCGTCGACGACGTCCTGGAAGGCGAGCTCCTCGCTCGTCAGCTCCTCGCGGACCAGCGGGAACCTGATCTCCTGGTCGCCGTTGGGAAAGCAGCCCAGGCTGATGACGCCCACCGCGCACTCGGCCGCGGTCCGCAGCGCGACGCGTGACACGTCGTCGAGTTCCGGCGCGCTCAGGCTGCGCGCGGCGACGTGGTCGAGCAGCTCGTCGCTCATCTCCCGCAGCCCGTCGAGGCGGAAGGAGCCGTAGCGCATGCCGTGCCAGCGGCCGAAGGCCCGCCCCTCGATGTCGTCGAGCGCCTCGGCGAGACGCTGTTCGCTCACCTCGTGATGTGCCACTTCCCGCACGACTGCCGTCCCTTCATGATCGATTCGCCGGAAGCGGCACGCTATCAACGAGCGCTGACACCCCTGCCCCGTACGGTCGCGAGCCGCGCCTCCGCACGGTCCAGGAGGGTGTCCAGCAGGACCGGATAGGCGCTGTGGTTCATCCGGTCCGCCAGCAGGTGCGCCGTGGCGGCGATGTGCGGATGGGTGGTGGAGGGCAGCCGGGCGTACGTGGAGGTCCACATGTCCTCGTCCGCCGCCCGGGCCTCGTCCTTGACGGCCAGGGCACCCGCGTCCAGGGCCGCGAAGGCCAGAGCCAGGTCGATGAAGGCGTGGTACAGGCCGACGGCGTCCACGTCACCGAAACCGGCGCCGCGCAGGATGCCGAGGATCGTCTCGTCGACCTCGATCTCCCGGGGGCGCCCGGTGACCCGGCTGGCGGTCAGCAGCGCGGCCTGCGGATGGGCGAGGTAGGAGGCGTGGATCGCCAGGCCGAGCGCGCGCAGGTCGGCACGCCACTCCCCGGTGGCCGCCCAGCTGTCCAGCGCCCGCCCCATCAGCTCCTCGCCGATCGCCCGGGTCAGGTCGTCGAGGCCGGCGAAGTAGCGGTAGAGCGTGCTCGGGTCGGCGCCCAGGGCGCTGCCCAGGCGGCGCGCGGTCAGCCCGGCACTCCCGTGCTCACGCAGCATCCGCAGCGCCGTCCGCACGATCAGCTGCTCCGACAGCACGGTGCCCTGCCGGGTCGGCCGGCGCCTGCGCCGTTCCGCCTCCGGAACCACCTTCTTGGCCATCGCGCCTTCCCTCCGCACCCTCGCTGCCCCGCGCCCCCGCGACCAGCCTTATGCCAACGCCGTAGACCTTAACCGACCCCCTCGTGTTGCATCGAGCCGTCCCCGGGCGCCCGGCCCCTGGACCGTCCCGACAAAAGGGTGTGTGACATGCGCGTACTTCTCGTGGGTGCGGGCGGCGTCGGAACCGCCGTCACCCGTATCGCGGCCCGCCGTGACTTCCTGACCCAGATGGTCGTCGCCGACTACGACCCGGCCCGCGCCGAAGCGGCCGTCGCCGCGCTGGGGGACCAGGAGGGCCGCTTCAGCGCGCGTCGCCTGGACGCCTCCGACGCGGCGGCGGTCGGCCGCGTCCTGCGCGAGGAACGCTGCGACGTGCTCCTGAACGCGACCGATCCGCGCTTCGTGCTGCCCCTCTTCGACGCCGCGCTCGCGGCCGGCACGCACTACGTGGACATGGCCATGTCGCTGTCCGCACCGCACGCGACCGCCCCGTACGAACAGTGCGGGGTGAAGCTCGGCGACGAGCAGTTCGCCCGGAGCGCGGACTGGGAGCGGACCGGCCGCCTCGCCCTGGTCGGCATGGGGGTGGAGCCGGGCCTGTCGGACGTCTTCGCCCGCTACGCGGCCGACGAGCTCTTCGACGAGATCGAGGAGATCGGCGTCCGCGACGGCTCGAACCTCACGGTCGAGGGCTACGACTTCGCGCCCTCCTTCAACATCTGGACCACCATCGAGGAATGCCTCAACCCTCCCGTGGTGTACGAGAAGGACCGCGGCTGGTTCACCACGGCGCCGTTCAGCGAACCGGAGGTGTTCGACTTCCCCGAGGGCATCGGCCCGGTGGAGTGCGTGAACGTGGAACACGAGGAGGTGCTGCTGATCCCCCGCTGGGTGGACGCACGCCGGGTGACGTTCAAGTACGGCCTCGGCGACGACTTCATCGCCAAGCTGAAGACCCTCCACGAGCTGGGCCTGGACGCCACCGCGAAGGTCCGCGTCCCCGGCGCCGACGGGCCGGTCGGCGTCGCGCCCCGGGACGTCGTGGCCGCCTGCCTGCCCGACCCGGCCACACTGGGCGACCGGATGAAGGGCAAGACCTGCGCGGGCACCTGGGTCAGGGGAACCCGGAACGGCGCCCCGCGCGAGGTGTACCTCTACCACGTCGTCGACAACGAGTGGTCGATGCGCGAGTACGGCTCCCAGGCCGTGGTCTGGCAGACCGCCGTCAACCCGGTGATCGCCCTCGAACTGCTCGCGAACGGGACGTGGAAGGGCGCCGGCGTCCTCGGCCCCGAGGCCCTCCCGCCCCGCCCGTTCCTCGACCTGCTCACCGCCTACGAGTCCCCGTGGGGGCTGCGCGAGCAGCGCTGACGAGCCGCCGCGTCGCCGGCGTTCAGAGCATGACGTGCTTGGGCCGGGTGTAGTCGAGGAGCCCGGACAAGGACAGGTCGCTGCCGTAGCCCGAGTGCTTGGCTCCGCCGTGGGGCATCTCGGAGACCGTGGTGCCGTGGGTGTTCACCCACACGATCCCGGTGTGCAGGGCCCGGGTCGCGCGCATCGCCCGGTCGTGGTCCGTGGTCCAGACGCTCGCGGCGAGCCCGAAGCGCACGTCGTCGGCGAGCCGCAGCGCCTCGGCCTCGTCGGCGAAGGACTGCACGGTCACGACGGGCCCGAAGATCTCCTCCTGGACGATCTCGTCGTCCTGCCGCACCCCGGCGACGACGGTGGGGGAGTGGAAGAAGCCGGGCCGCGCGGGCCGCGTGCCGCCCGCCACGATCCGGGCGTGCTCCGGCAGCCGGCCGAGCAGGTCGCGGACCGAGGCCAGCTGGGCCGCGCTGTTGAGAGGGCCGAGGTCGGTGCCGGGGCGCAGTCCGCGCGCGGCGGCGGCGAAGGCGTCGAGGAAGGCGTCGTGGACGCGGGCGTGGACCAGGAAGCGGGTGGGCGCCGTGCAGTCCTGGCCGGCGTTGAAGAAGGCGACCTGGGCCAGCGCGGCGGCGGTGGCGGGGACGTCGACGTCGTCGTGGACGATCACCGGCGCGTTGCCACCGAGCTCCAGATGGACCCGCTTGAGGCCCGCCGCGGCCGCGGCGGCGATCTCCTGGCCGGCACGGACACTGCCGGTGAGCGCGATCAGGGCGACGGCGGGATGGGCGGTGAGCGCGCGGCCGGTGTCGCGGTCGCCGCAGACCACGTTGAGGACACCCGGGGGAAGGTGGGGAGCCGCGATCCGGGCGAGCAGGACCGACGAGGAGGGAGTGGTGTCGGCGGGTTTGAGGACGGTGGTGTTGCCGGCCGCCAGGGCGGGCGCGATCTTCCACGCGGCCATCATCAGCGGGTAGTTCCACGGGGTGATCTGGGCGCAGACGCCGACCGGCTCACGGCGCAGCAGGGAGGTGCGGCCCTCGGCGTACTCGGCGGCGGCGGCGCCCGGGAGGCTGCGCGCGGCCCCCGCGAAGTAGCGGAAGACGTCGGCGACCGCGGGGAGTTCCTCGCCGCGGAACTGGTCCGCGGGCTTCCCCGTGTCGGCGGTCTCCGCGGCCGTCAGCTCGTCCGCGTGGGCCTCGACGGCGTCGGCGACGGCGAGCAGCGCCCGCTGCCGCACGGCCGGCGTGGTGGCCGACCAAGGCCCGTACGCGGCCGCGGCGGCCGCGCAGGCGGCGTCGGTGTCGGCCCGGCCGGAGCGCGGCGCGCGGCCGTGCACGCGTCCGGTGGCGGGGTCGACCAGCTCGGTGGTCGCGCCGGAGGCGGCGGGGCGGTCCTGGCCGCCGATGTGGTTGAGCAGGCTGTCAGCCACGGCGCAGCGCCTCCTTCGCGGCGGCGCGGCCGGTCCGCACGGCGCCCTCCATGTATCCGGCCACCCACTGGTCCGATCCGCAGACGTAGAAGGGCGGTTCGTGGGTGCCGTGGCGGGGGCCGACGGCCAGCACGTCGCCCGGGGCCCACTGCGTGACGTACCCCTGCGTCCAGGGGTCGGTGCCCCACAGGCGCAGGTGCGCGACGAGGGGCCGCAGGGCCTCTTCCCCGTACAGCCGGGCGATCTCGGCGAGGAGTTCGGGGATGCGCAGCGGCGCGGGGGCGCCGAGCAGCACGCCGTACCGCTCGGGCGGGACGAGGGCGGACAGGACACCCTCGTTCTGCGGCCAGGTGCTGCCCACCACCCCTTCGCACTCCGACAGGCCGCTGAGCCCGCGCTCACGCCAGAACGGCCGGTCGTAGGCGGCGACGAACTTCGCGGCGAGCGCGTGGCGCTGCCGGCGCAGCGAGGCCAGGCGCTCCTCGCCGACACCGGTCACGGAGAGCGCGCGGAAGGGACCGGCGGGCAGGGCGCTGACGACCGCGCCCGCGGTGAGGGTCTCGCCGCCGGCGAGGCGCACGCAGCAGCCGCCGCGGCGCACCACGAGTGCCTCGACGGGCGCGCCGGTACGGATCCTGCCGTCGAGCCCGGCGGCCATCCGCAGGGCCACGGTCGCCGAGCCCTCGGCCACCCGCAGGCCTTCCCACGCCTCGTACTCGTAGTGGCCCAGACCCGGGACGGCGGCGTGCTTGCGCAGCGCGGCGAGCAGCGAGGTGCGTTCGTACGAGCCGTCGGCGAGGGCGAGCTGGCCGATCTCCCAGAGCCGTACGACGGCCGGGCTCGCCCCCTCCTCACGCAGCCAGCCGGCCACGGACAGCCGGTCCAGCGCGGAGGCCCGCGGATGGGACCACGGGTCGGCGGGGTCGACGGTCGCGGCGAGCGCGGCGAAGGCGGCCGTGACCTTCCGGTGGCACGCGTCGTCGCCGGGACCGAACCAGTGCGGCGGGTCGCCGGCGCTGACGCCTTCCGGGGTGGCGCGGGCGAGAGCGCCGGGTTCGGCGACGTAGCTGGGCACGAGCGTGAGGCCGAGTTCGGCGACGAGCGCCGTGTACGCGGTGTGGGCCGAGCCGACCACCTCCCCGCCGAGCTGCACGAGGCGGCCGTCGGGCAGCGTGGTCTGCTCGACGCGACCGCCGACCCGGTCGCGGGCCTCGACGACGAGGACGTCGGCTCCGCCCGCGGCGAGGTCGCGGGCGGCGGCGAGTCCGGCGAGTCCGGCACCGAGCACGATGACGTCGTGGTTCATGGGTGTTCCTCCGGTGGGGCCGTCGTCAGTCCAGGACCAGGCAGTGCTCGGGCCGCCAGCCGAGTTCGACCTCCTCGCCCCCGCTCCAGCGGTCCTCCCGGCGGGAACGGGCGGTGTTCTGCTCCAGCACGTGCACGGTGACGCCGGGGGCCAGCTCGATGAGGTAGGTCGTGGTGGGGCCGGAGTAGACGGTCTCCCGGACGACGCCGGTGACCCGGGCCATGCCGGGCTCGAAGTCCGACAGCCAGATCTTCTCGGGGCGCAGCGACAGGCTGACCCGGCTGCCGTCGGACACGCCGGGACGGTCGCCGACGGGCAGCTCCGGGCCCTGGTCGAGCAGCACCCGTCCCGCGCGATAGGTACCCGGGACCAGGTTGGAGGTGCCGAGGAAGGAGGCGGTGAAGCTGCTGGTGGGGCGCTCGTAGACGTCCTCCGGTGTCCCGCACTGCTCGACGCGGCCCTCGTTCATGACGGCGAGGCGGTCCGACATCGTCAGGGCCTCGTCCTGGTCGTGGGTGACGAACAGGAAGGTGATGCCGACCTCGCGCTGGATCTGCTTGAGCTCGACCTGCATCCGGCGCCGGAGCTTCAGGTCGAGAGCGGCGAGCGGCTCGTCGAGCAGCAGCACCTGCGGGCGGTTGACCAGGGCACGGGCGAGGGCGACGCGCTGGCGCTGGCCGCCGGAGAGGGTGGGCGGTCTGCGGGCGGCCAGGTCGCCGAGCTGCACGAGGTCGAGCATGTCGGCGACCCGGCGGCGGATCTCGGCGCGGGCGACGCCCTTGCGCCTGAGGCCGAAGGCCACGTTGTCGGCGAGGGAGAGGTGGTCGAAGAGGGCGTAGCTCTGGAAGACGGTGTTGACGTTGCGCCGGTGGGGCGGGAGCCCCGTCACGTCCTCGCCGTCGAGCAGCACGCTGCCCTCGGTGGGGTCGGCGAAGCCGCCGATCATGCGCAGCAGGGTGGTCTTGCCGCAGCCGGAGGGGCCGAGCAGGGAGAAGAACTCGCCGGTTGCGACGTCGAGGCTGATGTCGTGGACGGCGTACGCGGCGGCGGCGCCGCCCGGGCGGCCCGCGGAGCCGGGGTAGCGCTTGGCGACCCGGTCCAGCCGGACGGCGGGGTGGGGGAGCCCGGCCGGCGGACGCGGCGGCCGGGGTGCCCGCGAGGGCTGTGGATGCGGGGGGCGAGAGGTCATGGCGTTCACTTCCCGGAAAGCAGGTCGAGGCCGCCGCGCCGGCCGAACAGACGCGGGATGACGAGCGCGAGGGCGACGAGTCCGACGGAACCGGCCAGCATCAGCGTGCCGACGGCGTTGATGGTGGGCTGGACACCGAACCGGATCGCCGAGTAGATGCGGACCGACAGCGGCTGCGGATCCACACCGGTGGTGAAGTAGGCGAGCACGAAGTCGTCGAAGACCAGGGCGAAGACGAGCACGGCGGAGGCGAGGATGCTGGGGAGCAGCGCGGGCAGGGTCACCAGCCGAACGGCCTGCCGGCGGGTGGCCCCGAGGTCCATGGCGGCCTCCTCGATCTCCGGGTTGAGCGCGGCGATGCGGGAACGCAGGATCACCGTCACGTAGGAGATGGAGAAGGTGATCTCCGCGAGCGTCACGGTCGTCGTGGACAGGGTGATCCCGAGGCCCTTGAAGAGGAGCATCGCGGCGACGCCGGTGACGATCTCCGGAGTGATCAGCGGAACGAGCATCACCAGCCCGGCGAAGGACCCGAGCCGGCCGCGGCCGCGGACCAGACCGAGCGCCAGGGCGACGCCCAGCACCACCGAGCCGGCCATGGCCAGGAGGGAGACCCGCAGGCTCATGCCGAGCGAGTCCAGCAGCACGTCGTCGCGGAGGAACGCCCCGTACCACCGCAGGCTGACCTCGTCGAACACGGTCAGGGACTTCTGCGAGTTGAAGGAGAACAGCACGACGACGCCGATGGGGACGTAGAGGAGCGCGAAGAAGACGGCGGTGACGGCGATGGCGAACCGGGGCCGGCGCTCGGCGCCCCGGCGGCGGCCGCGCGCGGCCGTCAACGGACCGCCTCCGCCTCGTCCTTGCGGGTACGCCGCAGGTAGCCGAGCATGCCGAGGAGGAGGACGGCCATCAGCAGCATGGTGAGGGCCGCGCCCAGCGGCCAGTTCTGGCCCTGGAAGAACTTGTCCTGGATCAGGTTGCCGATCATGATCTGGTCGGGTCCTCCCATGAGCTGGGCGCTGACGAAGTCGCCCATGGCGGGCAGCAGGACGAGGACACAGCCCGCGGCCGCGCCCTGCCGGGTGGCCGGGACGGTGACGAAGAGGAAGGTCCGCAGCGGGCCGGCGTAGAGGTCGCGGCCGGCCTCGACGAGCGAGGTGTCCATGCGCTCCATGGCCGCGTACAGCGGAATGATCATGAAGACGACGAAGCCGTAGACGAGACCGGCGACGACGCCCGCGCCGGTCTGCAGGATCCGGGTCCCCCCGTCGGCGACGCCGATCGCGCGCAGCGCCCTCAGCAGCGGGCCGCCGTCCGACAGCACCACGGACCAGCCGTACATCCGCACCAGGTAGTTGGCGAAGAAGGGGACGACGATCGCCGCGATCAGCAGGTTCTTGTAGCGGCCGCCGCTGGTCGCGATGGCGTAGGCGACGGGATAGGCGACGACCAGGCACACGGCGCAGGTGACCAGGGCGTAGCCGAGGGAGCGCAGCAGGACGGTCCGGTACGCCGGGTCGCCCAGCGCGGTGACGTTGTCGAGGGCGAACCCGAAGCGCGGGTTGCCGAGCGGGTCGGTGGTGCCGAACGCGAGGGTGGCCACCAGGACCAGGGAGGCGACCAGGAAGACGGTCATCCAGAGCGTGCCGGGCAGCATCAGCCAGGTCCACAGCAGGTCCTGCGCCCGCCTTCTGACGGTGCGTGGCGGGGGAGCCGTGTCGGTCACCTCAGCCCGCCTTCACATCGGTCCAGGCGGCGTCACGGGCCTTCTCGCCCGCGGGGGTGCCGTTGCGGAAGTAGAGGTCGTCCTTGAGGTCGTCCGCGGTCACGAGGCACTGGGGGAAGGGTTCCACGAGCGCGGCGTAGGTGTCCTCCGTGCCCCGCACCGGCATCGGGTAGCCGATGTACTCGACGTTCCGCTTCGCGTTCTCCGGCCGGAGCATGTAGTCGATGAAGAGCATGGCGGTGCCGGGGTGCGGCGCGTCGGCGGGGATGGCGTAGCAGTCGGAGTTGACCGGGGCCCCCTCGCGCGCCGTCTCGAAGCCGAAGACGGACGGGTCCTTCGCCTGGGCGAGCATCGCGGCCATGTCCCCGCTCCACGCCTGGGTCATGTCGGCGTTGCCGTTGAGCAGGTTGTTGTAGCTGTCGCTGGAGAAGCCGCGCAGCCGGGGGCGCAGGCCGCGCAGGGTCTCGGTGACGCGGTCGAGGTCGCCGGGCCTCTCGGTGGTGAGCGGGAGGCCGTGCTTGAGCGCGCCGATGCCCAGGACCTCGTCGCGGTCGTCGAGGACGAAGACCTTGCCCTTGGCGCGGTCGTTCCACAGGTCGTCCCAGGAACCGGTGAGATCCCCGAGCCGGTCCCGGCGCCAGCCGATCCCGGTCTTGTACATCGTGAAGGGGACGGTGTGCGCGGAGCGGCGGTCGTACCAGGGGTCGGCGAAGTAGGCGTAGCTGCCGAACACGGCCTCGGCGTTCTTCAGCCGTCCGTGGTCGATACGGCGCAGCCGGCCCGCGCGCGAGAGGCGCTCGGCCCACTTCGCGGTGGGGAAGATGATGTCGTAGCGGTTGCCGGCGTTGAGTTTGGCGGCCATGCCTTCCATGGAGTCGTAGTTCGACTGGACGACCTTGACCCCGTACTCCTTCGAGAAGCCCTCGAAGACGGCCGGGTCGACGAAGTCGGCCCAGTTGAAGTAGACGAGGTCGCCGTCGACCTTGACGTCGATGGGAGTCTCGGCGGCCTCCTGGCCGGCCGCGTCGGATCCGGGGGAGAATCCGCAGCCGGCCGCCGTCAGACCGAGGGCGGCGGCGGTGCCGCCGCGGAGCAGTGAGCGGCGGGACAGGGAACGTGCCTCGGGGGACATGGGGTCCTCTCCGTAGGGCCGCTGGGGGACGGCGGGCGAACGAACGGCGCGTCGGCGCGCGGGGGTCCGGGCCGGCGCGTAGGGGGGTGGCGGGGCGGTGCCGCGGTGGGCAGTGGGCGGTGAGCGGTGGGCGGTGGCGTGGTGGGGCGGCGCGGTGGGCGGCGCCGCGGTGGGCGGTGGGCGGTGGCGCCGTGGGTGGTGCCGCGCGGGCGGTCCGTGGGTACGGCCTATCGGCCGGCCCCGTCGGAGCCAGGGTCGGGTACGGCGGGCGCGGGCGCGGGCGCGGGAGTGGGAGCGGGGGTGGGGGTGGGGGCAGGCGCGGGCGTGGCCGCGGCGGCGGGGGCTGCGGGGGCGGCGAGGTCGGTGCGGATGCGGTCGGCGAACCAGCCGACCGCGAGCTCCCGCCGGGACAGCGGTCCGGGCTCGAACCCCGGGGTGGCCAGGCCGCGTTGGACCCGGGCGACCAGTTCGGCGTCCTCGTCGTTGGTGATCCACCCGATGTGCATGTTCAGGCGCCGGGCGAGACGGGTGCGCAGCCCACTGCCCCGACGGGTGTAGAAGCCCCCCGGGACGGCCACCCGGTCGACGGCGGTCGGCAGTGCGGTCCAGGCGAGCACGTGGTCGGGGTAGAAGTCGATGAGGGTGTTGGGATAGATCACGGCGTACCGCCAGACCCTGCGGTCGGCCTCGGTGAGGCCGGGCATCGGCTCGGCGACGCGCTGGTAGAGCCGCTCGGCCCAGTTGGAGGACGGCTTCTCGCGCAGCGGCGAGGTGAACAGCACGTAGGAGTCGTGGATCTCGCAGCCGTACCCCTGGTAGTCGAGCAGCCGCATCAGGCCGGGGTGGGCGACGGGTACGTGATAGCCCTCCAGGTAGTTGTCGACCGCGACCTTCCAGTTGGCCTCCTGGACCTCGGCGCGCGCCAGGTCGTGGATCCGGTCCCGCCCGACCGGCACCAGGTCCGCTCCGGCGTAGTGCCCCACGGCCTCGGCGAGTCCCGCGCAGCTCTCGGCGAGCGGTACGGCGTCGGGGTCGAGGTTGACGAAGACGAAGCCGAGGAAGGACTCGACCCGAGCCGGGAACAGGCCCAGGCGGGGCCGGTCGAGGCAGGGGATCTGCCGGGCCTCGGGGGCGCCGACCAGGCTGCCGTCGAGGCGGTAGGTCCAGCCGTGGTACGGGCAGCGGATCGCCTTGCCGGCGGGTTCGGGGGCGGTCACCAGGCGGGTCCCGCGATGGCGGCAGACGTTGAGGTGGGCGGCGAGGCCGCCGTCCACGGTGCGCACGACCAGGACCTCGCGGTCGGCGACGGTGGCGGCGAGCCGGGCACCGGGCCCGGGCAGGTCGGACTCGTGGCACACGAGCTGCCAGGACCTGGCGAAGACGTGGCGGACCTCCGCGGCGGCGAGGTCGGGATCGGTGTAGTGGCCAGCCGGCAGCGCGCGGGCGGGGAGGGCCTGGGCGGGCGTGCCGGGTGCGGTGGGTCGGGTGATGCCGGCGTGCCGGGTGGGGTCGGTAGGCCCGGTGACTCCGGTCGGTGGGGTGGGGCCGGTGGGTCGGGCGAGCTCGGGTGCGTGGGGTGCGGGGGCTCTGGGGTGCATCGGTGACTCCTCGGGCCGCGGGGCGGGCGATCGGTGTCGGGCGTCGATGGCGTGCGAACCGGCTGCGGGCAGCGGGTCGGGGCGGGAGCCGGGACCGGGCTGACCGATTGGACAGTCAGAGTGGTGGCTGAATTCCGCCGGGTCAAGACTTGTACGCTGACCGATCGGTCAGCTAGCTTGGTTATTGCCTGACCGATCGGTCAGCAAACCTCTTCCTTGTCGCTGCTCCGCCGTAGTACCGCGCCTGACCTGCACGTTTGCAGCTGACCGCCAGGTGGCCCCAGGCCCGGCGCCGGACGCAGCCCGGCGTGCCCGGGCACCCGCCTCGGGCATGCGCTTCCCCTTGCTCCGCCCCCTTCCCCCACCGCCGTCGACCGTGAACGGGCCCAGGGCCCTTGCTGCCCGTCGCACTGCCCACCCGCACTGTTCAGCCGCCCGCCCGCCTGCCTGGCCGGCAGGACCGGCGGCCGGCCGACAGGCACGGAGACAGGTCACGGCACCCCCTTCCCTCCCGGAGGCACGCATGAGCGGTCATCGGCATCTGGACTGGCTCGGGCTCACGCCCGAGCCGGAGCGGGAACTGCCCGAGGCCGTCGCCGTACTGCGTGCCTCCGCGCAGGCGACACCCCACCCGACGGCGGACCGGGCCCGGCTCGCGGCCGCCGAGCGTCGCCGGGTGGAACACCTCGTCCTGCGGGGCAGCCGTCGCGGCTGGCTGCGCTATCTCGCCGAGGTCACCGCCCTGGTGACCGCCGTGACCGCCCGGCTCGACGAGCCGGGCGCCCGGAAGGACGGCCATGCCTTCGCGGATACGGACGCCGAGCCGGACACGACCCCGGAGAAGGACGCCCGGACCGAGGCCGCGCTGCTCGCCGCCGAGGTGGTCCTCGACCACCACCGGATGCTCATCGGCCTTCCCGGAGCGGGATACAGCCGCACCGCGGGGGACCGCGCCGCGCTCGAAAGCGCGCTGCGGCTCCTGCGCACCCGGTCCCGTACCGCCGGACCCGCCCCCACCGCCCCTACAGGAGACGGCAGATGACCACCGACCGCCCCCTGACCACCGACCGCCCCCTGACCACCGACCGCCCCCTGACCACCGACCGCCCCCTGACCACCGACCGTCCCCTGACCCCCGACAGCCCTCCGACCACCGTCGTCCGCCACTCGATCACCCCCGCCCCGGGCTCCCTTCTGGGCGCGACGCCATACGCGACGGAGAGCGCGAAGGCGTACGAGGCCGTCGGCGGCTACGCCGGCGCCGTCACCCCCGACGAGCTGCTGCGCCACCTCGAGGCCTGCGGCCTGCGCGGGCGCGGCGGCGCGGGTTTCCCGGCCGCCGTGAAGCTCCGTACCGTACGCGAGCACGGGCGACGCGGCCGGGGGAGCGGGGCGTACGGCGAGCACGCCACAGACACCGGCGCTCCCGTCGTGGTGGCCAACGGCGAGGAGGGCGAGCCCGGTTCGGTCAAGGACCGTTGGCTGCTGAGGGCCCGCCCGCACCTGGTCCTCGACGGCCTCGTCCACGCCGCGGCCGTCACCGGCGCCGAACGCGGTTACGTCTACCTCTCCGACCACGAGGCGGCCCGCCGCGTCCGCCGGGCCCTCGCCGAACGCGAACCGCCGCTGCCCGTCGAGGTCGTCGAGACCGCGCCCGCCTACGTCGCCGGCGAGGAGACCGCGGTCGTCCGCCGGATCGACGGCGGACCGGCCCTGCCGACCGCCAAACCGCCCCGACCCTTCGAGCGGGGGGTCCGCGGCGCGCCGACGCTGGTCGCCAACGTCGAGACGCTCGCGCGGATCGCGCTCGTCGCCGCCCGGCCCGACCTGCGGGAGCCCATCGCGTGCTCCGCCCTGGTCACCCTGTCCGGCGGCAGCGCGCCACCGGTGCTCACGGAGGTGCCGTACGGGGTCCCCCTGCGCGGACTCGCAGCCGGCCACGGAACCTCCGCCCCGGTCGGCGCCCTGATGGGCGGGCTGTTCGGCGGACTCGTCGACGCCCGCGCCCTGGACCTGCCCCTCGAACCCGAGGCGCTGGCCGCCGCGGGCACCGCGCTCGGCTGCGGGGCGGTCCGCTTCCTCGCCGCCGACGCGTGCCCGGTGAGCGTCGCCGTCGACGCGGTCGGCCACCTCGCCGCCGAGAGCGCGCGGCAGTGCGGCGTGTGCGTCTCGGGTACGGCCGCGATCCGCGACGCCCTGGACCACCTCGCCGCCGGAACCGCCGGACCCGACACCGCCGAGCGGCTGCACCGCTGGGCGCGTGAGCTGCCCGGACGCGGCGCCTGCGGGCTTCTCGACGCCGCCGCCGGCCTCGCCGGCAGCCTGCTGCGCGCCTTTCCCGGACAGGTCCGTGCCCACCTCGACACGCCCTGCCCGGTGTGCCGGGCCGAAGCCGCCGCACAGGACCCGCCCCGCCGCACCCGCCTGATGGTGCCGGTGCCCGCCGTGAGCGCACCCCTGGTGGTTCCACCCGCCCAGCCACCACCCACCCCCACCCCCACCCCCATCACCACCCCCACCGAGCCCCCGGCCGTCGTAAGGGAAGGAACGTCATGAAACTGCTGCTGGACGCCACGCTGTGCAACGGCTACGGCCTGTGCCAGGAGAACGCCCCCGAACTTGTCGAGCTCGACGAGTGGGGCTACGCGCGGGTGGTCCTCGTCGACGTGCCGCCCGCCGCCGAGGACCGGGCCCGCGCCTGCGTGGACAGCTGCCCCAACTCCGCCCTCCGCGTGGAGGGATGAGATGGCCCGCGACCTGACGGCGCTGTTCGACCCCGGCTCCGTTGCCGTCGTCGGCGCCAGCGACGACCCGGCGAAGTACGGCCACGCGGTGGCCGCGCAGGCCCTGCGCGCGCCTGGTCGGCGGCCGGTCCACCTGGTGAACCGGCGCGGCGGCACCGTGCTGGGCCGGAAGGCGGCCACCTCCCTCGGCGACATCGGCGAGCCGGTGGAACTGGTGGTGATCTCCGTGCCCGGCAGCGGCTTCGAGGCGGCCGTCGACGACGCCCTCGCCTGCGGGGCGAAGGCGATCGTCGCCATCACCGCCGGCTTCGCCGAGGCGGGCCCCGCCGGTCTGGCCCGTCAGCAGGCCGTCGCCGAGCGGGTCCGGGCCGCCGGAGCCGTGCTCGTCGGACCCAACTGCCTGGGCATCGCCGACAACACCACCGAGCTGTACCTGGCCTCCGACCGCTTCGCGCCCGGCCGCGTCGCGCTGCTCAGCCAGAGCGGCAACCTGGCCCTCGAACTCCAGCTGCGCGGTGCCCCGCACGACCTCGGCTTCTCCCGGTTCGTCTCGCTCGGCAACCAGGCCGACGTCACCCTCGTCGACCTCGTCGAGGACTGCGCCCGCCATGAGCCCACCTCCGTGATCGCCGTGTACGCCGAGGACTTCGGCGACGGCCGGGCCTTCGCGCGCGCCGCCGCCGCGGCAGACAAACCCGTGGTGCTCCTCACCGCCGGCCGAGGCACCGCCTCGGCCCGCAGCGCCCGGTCGCACACCGGCGCGCTGACCACCTCGGCCGACGTCGTGGCCGCGGCCTGCCGCGACGCCGGCGTCGAACTCGTTCGCACCCCACGGGAGATGACGGTGGTGCTCGCGGCCCTGACCGGCGGGCGGCGCACGGCGGACGGGCGGCGCACGGCAGGCCGACGGACCGCGATCCTCACCGACGGCGGCGGGCACGGCGCCGTGGCCGCGGACGCCGCCGAGGACGCCGGCCTCGACGTGCCCGAACTCGGCGCCCCGGCCCAGGACCGGCTGCGCGGCGTGCTGTGGGAGCAGTCCGCCGTCCGCAACCCGGTCGACCTCGCGGGCATGGGCGAGCAGCGACCCCTCTCGTACGCCGACACCGTCCGTGAGCTGCTGGCCGCCGACGAGATCGACGCCGTCCTGATGACGGGCTACTTCGGCGGATACGCCGCCTCCGAGGGCGGCCTGGGCGGCGGGCCGGCCGGCGGCTCCGTGCTCGCCGAGGGCGAGACACGGGCCGCGAAGGAGATCGTCGCGCACCTCGCCGCCGCACCGAAGCCGCTGGTCGTGCAGTCCATGTACCCGCGGTCGCCCAGTTGCCGGGTGCTCGCGGAGGCGGGGGTCCCGGTGTACGCCGCGACCGAGGACGCGGCCCGCGCGCTCGCCGCGCTGACCGGCCGCGCGACGGGCCCGCGCGCGGGGGTGGCCCCGCCGCCACCGGCCGCGGCGCCGTTCGGGGACCCCTCGTACCACGGTGTGCGGGCGCTGCTGCGGGCCGCCGGAGTGCCGTTCCCACCGGCCCGGGAGATCACCGACGAGGCCGGGCTGCTCGCCGCCGCCGCCGCGTTCGAGGGGCCGTACGTCCTCAAGGCCCTGCACGTCCTGCACAAGTCCGACGCGGGCGGGGTGGCCCTCCGGCTCGCGGACCGGGACGCGCTGCTGGCCGCGTACCGGGACATGGACGCCCGGCTCGGGGCCCCGTCGTACTCGGTCGAGGCCATGGCGGACCTTTCGGACGGCGTCGAACTCATCGTCGGTGTCCAACGCGATCCCCGGTTCGGGCCGGTGGCGATGGTCGGCCTCGGCGGAGTGCTCACCGAGACGCTCCGCGACGTGGCCTTCGCCCTCGCCCCCGTCGCCGCCGGGCCCGCCGAAGAGCTGCTGCGGGGACTGCGGACCGCCGCCCTGCTCGACGGCGTACGCGGCGGGCCGGCCGGGGACGTGGCCGCCGCGGCCGCCGTGATCGCCCGCATCACCGAGGTCGCCGCGGCCCACCCCGAGATCGCCGAGCTGGAGGTCAACCCGCTGCTGGTGCGCCCCGACGGCGCCCTCGCGCTCGACGCGCGCGCCGTCCTCGGCTGACCCCTCCTCGCAACCCGTCCTTCCCCCCTTCCATCCCGGAGGAGACCCGCACCATGGACTTCCGCTACACCCCCGAGCAGACCGAACTCAAGGCACGCGCCGCGGCCTACACCCGGCTCCTGATGCGGTACGAGGAGCAGTCGGAGGACGCCGGCGGCCCGTTGCCGCCCGACACCGTGCGGGAACTGACCCGGGCCGCGATCGACGCGGGCGTCTACGCCATCAACATGCCCGTCGAGTGGGGCGGCGCCGGACTCTCCCTCCTGGACCAGGTCATCGTCGAGGAGGAGTTCGGCAAGGTGACCAACTGCCTCTGGGACATCCCCTGGCGGCCCGCCAACGTCCTCGCGTACGGCACCGAGGCACAGCGCGAGAAGTACCTGCTGCCGGTGATCCGAGGCGAGCGCTTCGACGCCTTCGCGGTCACCGAGCCCGGGGCGGGCTCCGACCCCGGCTCGGGCACGAGCACCGCGACCCGTACGGCGGGCGGCTGGCTCCTGAACGGCGAGAAGTGGTTCGTCACCTGCGGCGACATCGCCGATTTCCTGTTGGTGCAGGCCGACGCCGGACCGGAGCGGGCGGCGACGCTGTTCTTCGTCGACAAGCGGGCGCCGGGGGTCGAGCTGACCCGGGTCCCCCGGTTCATGCACTCCGCGGTGAACGGCCACCCCGAGTTCCGCTTCACCGACGTCTTCGTCCCCGACGAGGACGTGCTCGGCGGCGTCGGCAAGGGCTACGAGCTGACGAAGGAATGGTTCACCGACGAGCGCCTGATGATCGCCGCCCGGACCGTCGGCGCGGCCGAGCGGGCCCTGGAACTGGCGCGTGACTGGGCCGTCGGGCGCCGTCAGTTCGGCTCCCGCATCGCGGACTTCCAGCTGATCCAGGGGATGCTCGCCGACTGCGCCGTCGACATCGCCGTCAACCGCGCCTACACCCACCAGGTCGCCTGGGAGGCCGACCAGCCGCACACCGACCGCAAGACCCTGCACGCCAAGGCCTCCACGGCGAAGCTCGCGGCGAGCGAGGCGGCAGGGCGGGTCGTCGACCGGTGCCTGCAGATCTTCGGCGGACGCGGCTACGACCGCTCGTACCCCGTCGAGCGGATGTACCGGGAGCTGCGCGTCGACCGCATCTGGGAGGGCACCTCGGAGATCCAGCGGCTGATCATCGCGAACGAGCTCGTCAAGCGCGGCACCGGAGCGCTGGCCCTGCCCAGCTGATCCGACCGCCGCCCCGGCCTTCGACGCGGGCCGCCGACCGCCGCCGTCGACCCCTCTCTCGGCGGGCGACCCGCACACCACCCCCTTCGCACCCCACCCCACCCATTCGCAGTCGCCCCACCCCGCACCCCCACCTCACCCACCCGCACCGTCACCGACCTCCGAAAGGACCAGGACCCCCATGGACTTCCGTCTCACCGCACGTCAGCAGGAGCTCAAGGAATCGGCGCGCGACCTCACCGGGTTCATCATGAAGTACGAGCTCGACTGCGAGGAGAACAACGGACTGCCGCCGGAGGCCCATGCAGAGATCCGCGCGGCCGTCCTCGACAGCGGCCTCCAGGCCGTCAACATGCCGGTCGAGTGGGGCGGCGCCGGACTCACCGTCCTCGAGCAGGTCGTGGTCCAGGAGGAGCTGGGCCGGCTCACCGGCGCCCTGTGGGACACGGTGTGGCGACCGGCCAACGCCCTGGCGCACTGCACGCCCGGGCAGCGCGAGCGGTACCTCGTACCCGTGATCCGGGGACGCCGGCGCGACTGCTACGCGGTGAGCGAGCCCGAGGCGGGTTCCGACCCGCAGAACCTGCGGACCACCGCGACCCGGACCGCCGACGGCTGGGTGCTGAACGGCGAGAAGTGGTTCGTCACCGTCGGCGACCACGCCGACTTCATGATCGTGCTCGCCGCCGCGGGGGAGGAGCGGGCGCCGACCCTGTTCCTCGTGGACAAGGACACGCCCGGCATCGAGATGACCAGGGTGCCCCGCTGGATGCACACCTTCGTCTACGAACACCCGGAGTTCACCTTCACCGACGTGCACGTCGCCGAGGACGCGGTGCTCGGCGGCGTCGGCAACGGCTACGACCTCACCCGCTCCTGGTTCTCCGAGGAACGGCTGATGATCGCCGCCCGTACGATCGGCGCGGCCGAGCGGGCCCTGGAACTGGCGCGTGACTGGGCCGTCGGGCGCCGTCAGTTCGGCTCCCGCATCGCGGACTTCCAGCTCATCCAGGGCATGCTCGCCGACTCGGCCGTCGACATCGCCGTCAACCGCGCCTACACGTACCAGGTCGCCTGGGAGGTCGGCGAGGGCCGGACCGACCGCAAGACCCTGCACGCGAAGGCCGCGATCGCCAAACTCGCGGCGAGCGAGGCGTCCGGCCGGGTGGTCGACCGGTGCCTGCAGATCTTCGGCGGACGCGGCTACGACCGCTCGTACCCCGTCGAGCGCCTCTACCGGGAGCTGCGCGTCGACCGCATCTGGGAGGGCACCTCCGAGATCCAGCGGCTGATCGTCGCGGGCGAACTCGTCAAGCGCGGCACAGGTGTCCTGCAGCTGCCGGTGACCTTGTGAGCGACCTGAGACGGGCCGGGGCTTCCACCCGTACCCGGAGCGCCGGGCGAGGCAGGATGGGCAGGGATGATGTCCCCACACCCACCCCACACCCACACCCACAGCCACACCGGCACTTTCACCGACACGGGGAGTTGCGAACGTGAGCAAGGCCGAGCGCGCACTCGAGACACGGGAGCGGATCCTCAAGGCCGCCTGCGAGGTGATCGCCGACATCGGTTTCGAGAACGTCAGCATGCGCAAGGTCGCCGAGCACGCGGGGGTGTCGAAGGCCCTGCTCCACTACCACTTCGACACCCGCGAGAAACTCTTCGCCGAGGCGATGACGCACTCCTTCGCCCAGACCGGCACGGACCTCGACGGCGGCGACGCGGACGTCCCCTCCGCCGACCTCCTCGCCCGCATCGTGCGCACCATGCTGCCCACGGACGAGGAGCTGCGCCAGGACTGGAAGCTGTGGCAGGAGCTCTGGGTGCGCGCCCAGCGCGACGAGGCGGCCCGGCAGCTGGCCGTCGACCTGTACGACCAGCTCCACGCCTGGGTCGGCGGCGCCGTGGAACGCGGCATCGCGTCGGGGGAGTTCACCCCCTGCGACGTCGCCGCGGTCAGCACCCTGGTCCTGGCCCTGTGCGACGGCCTGGGCATCCGCGTGATGCTCGCCGACCCGCACGTCGGCCTGCCCACGGCGCAGTCCGCGATCTGGTCGGCGATCGCCCCGTCGTTGGGTATCCCCGCGGCCTTCCCGGAGGTCTGACACGACGGGCCTGACGTGGCGGCCCGACAAGACGGGCCGGCCGCGGGACGAGAACCATCCGGTGCGAAGTCACTCCGGACAGATCCTGTTGCAGTGGCCGTCATGGTTCGGCGGCCACTCGCAGCAGGCGTGGTGCGCGGACCGCGTGCCCTCGACCGTGTCGCGGTCGACGAATTCCGTGACGATGCGGCCGTCCTCGATACGTGTGACCCCTACCTGCTTGTCGAAGTCGATCTTCAGTATGTCGAGCTCCAGCCTTCGGCACGCCACCGCATAGCGACCGGCGGCCTCGGGGTACCTGGCGAACAGCTTGTCGACCTCGTCGAAGAAGTCAGGGTCGCGCTCCGGCCCACAGGCGGGCTTGGTGTTCATGATCATGCTCCCCAGCGTCGAGTGCTCGGAGCCCCAGGACCATCGTCTCGCAGCCCTCAACCCGTTGCCACACGGGCGCCCGGCGCAGGCGGAGGCCCGTGCACGCTCCCCCGCCCGAGCGGCGCCCTGCACGCCGTACGGACGGACCTGAGCGCACGTCAGCCGCCATGCCGCCCTGCTGCCCGGTCCCTCCCCCTCCCGTCCTCCACCGGCCCGACTGATGCCGAACTCCACGCCATGTGCCCGCCTCGCCCTCCGCCTCGCCGCGTCGCCCGCGTCGCCCGCGAGGGAAGGGTGGGAGATCGTGGTGGGATGAGGGACGAGCGCTTCGGCATGTGGGCTGCCGGCGATGCCTACGATCGGTACATGGGCCGGTGGAGCCGTCTGGTCGCGGATGGATTCGTGGCGTGGCTCGACGCCGGGGCGGGTCTGCGGTGGCTGGACGTGGGGTGCGGTACGGGCGCCTTGGCCGCGACGGTGGCTGCGCGGTGCCGGCCCCGGACGGTGGTGGGCGTGGACCGGTCCGCCGGATTCGTGGCGTCGGCCGAGCGGGCCCGCCGCGCGCCGGGCGGCTTCGTGGTCGCCGACGCACGTTCGCTGCCGGTGCGCGACGCGGCGTGCGACATGGCCGTGAGCGGACTCGCGCTCAACTTCCTTTCCGAACCGGTCGTGGCCGTGACCGAGGCGGCCCGGGTGGTGCGACCGGGCGGGACCGTCGCCGCGTACGTATGGGACTACTCCGAGGGCATGGCGTTCCTCCGCTGCTTCTGGGACGCCGTGGTCACGCTGGAGCCGTCGGCTGCCGCACGGGACGAGGGCCGCCGCTTTCCGCTGTGCCGCCCGGAACCGCTGCACGCCGTGTGGGCGGAGGCGGGCCTCGAAGACCTGATGGTCGTTCCGATCGAGGTGCCCACCGACTTCTCCGGCTTCGCGGACTTCTGGGAGCCGTTCCTGGCCGGCCAGGGCCCCGCCCCGGCCTATGTCGCTTCCCTCGCGCCCGCAGAACGGGATCGACTGAGGGACACGCTCCGTCGGGCCGTACCCGCAGGGCCGGACGGGCAGATCGCGTTGACCGCCCGTGCCTGGGCCGTCCGCGGAAGGAAGCCGGGCCGCGACGGCGAGGACAGGCCGCCCAGCTGAGCCGCGTGGCGGCCGCCGCCACGGTTGCGTGAGAGCGCGTGCGGTGCGCACCTCGACAGAGGATCGGTGACCGACGGCCCCGACGGCCCCGACGGCCGCAAGGCGAGGCCGGCCCTGCGGGCCTGCCGAACGGTAGCCCTGAAGGCGTACCGTCCGCAGCCGAGGCGACTCCGAACGGCGGCGCAGGGCACGGGGTACGCGGCGGCTTCGTCCGCGACCCGGTACTCCGGGTCAGAGAGGAGCCGTTCCAGCAGCGCTTCGCCGAGCCCGGGATGCCGGGCGACCCGGGCGCGTACGAACATGTCCGGATCCCGGGCGAGCCGATCCGCCCTCCATGAGAGGCGCCCGCGCCCGGGCATGGACGGAAACGCCGCACCCTCGGCCGGCCAGGCGTCGCGCGAGACCCCACGCCACGAGGAAGGCAGTGGTCCGGACGCTCCGCCTCACCGGGTCACGGGCAGGCACTCGGCGAGCAGGTTCACGATGTCCTGCCAGGCTCGCTCGGCGTGCCGGGGGTGGTGGCCGACGCCGGGGACCACGGCCTGGTCGACCGGCGGGTGGTGGAAGGCGTGCAGGGCTCCGCCGTAGACCACGAGACGCCAGTCCACGCCCGCTGCCTCCATCTCGGCGGCGAAGGCGTCCCGTTGCTCGGCGGGCATGATCGGGTCCAGCGATCCGACCCCGGCCCACACGGGGCACCGAATGCGTGACGCCTCGCCCGGTCGGCCGGTGGTGAGCGCGTTGACGGTCCCGATGGCCCGCAGGTCGACGCCGTCGCGCCCGAGTTCCAACGCGATGGCCCCGCCGGTGCCGTAGCCGATCGCGGCGATCCGTTCCGGATCGGTCCGCGGTTCGGCGAGCAGGACGTCGAGTGCCGCGTGGCCGATGCCCCGCATCCGATCGGGGTCGGCGAGCAGCGGGGTCACGCGCGCCAGCATCTCCTGCGGGTCGGTGAACCACCGCCCGCCGTGCAGGTCGAAGGCGAAGGCCACGTAACCCAGTTGGGCGAGAGCGTCCGCCCGGCGGCGCTGGAAGTCGTTCAGGCCCGGCCCCTCCGGCCCGATCAGAACCGCGGGCCGGCGGTCCGCACCGGCGGGGAGCGCGAGGTGCCCGATCATCGTCAGGCCGTCGGCCGGGTAGGCGACCGTACGCGTGGTGATCGTCGTCATGAGACGGACTGTAATGACACCGGAGCCCCGCCCGAGCCGGCCTTCACCGTCGGCTGAACGGCGCCGGATGCGATTCTTCGGGCCGGTGCGGGGGAAGGCGCGCGCGGAAGCCACCGCCTCCACTGGAGGCTCGGCCGAAGAAGCGCTTGAAGCCCTTCGAGTGCTCCGGGCGGGACTTCCCCGTTCCGTTCGACCGCCCGCCAGGGTTCAGGAACCGGGCGATGTCCTCGGGGACGTGGCTGCCGGCGAGCTTCAGCGCCGCCGCCTCGGCCGCCGCCCGGGTCCCCTCGACCTCTCTGGTCTGCGACAGGTGCCAGCGCGGGGAGTGGTCGGAGGGGTACAGGCCACCGCATCGGCGACGACCGGGCGTCCAGCGCCCCAAGCCTTGCTAACGTCGGCGTGTGACGACCTGCGCGGAATGCGACTTCGTGTACGACCTTGCCCAGGGCCCCGCGGTCCCGGCGCTGGCCAGGAGCTACGCGGACGCGTACGCCGAGCTTCTGGAGGCAGAGCCGACGGTGCTGCGGCGGCGCCCGGCACCGCTGGTGTGGGCACCCCTCGAGTACGCCTGCCACATGCGCGACGTGCTGCTCGTGCAACGGGAACGCCTGCTGGCCGCGCGGCGGTACGACACGCCGGTCGCCGAACCCATGGGTCGCGACGAGCGGGTCGAGCACGACGGGTACGCCGAACAGGAGCCGGCCGACGTCGCCCGCCAACTCCGGGACGCGGCCATGCTGTTCGCGCACTCCCTGGAGCGCCTGTCGGCCGCCGACTGGGAGCGCACGCTGATCTACTCCTATCCCGAGCGGACGGAACGCTCCCTGAGCTGGCTCGCCGTACACACGCTGCACGAGCTCCGCCACCACCTGCTCGACATGCGCCGCCAACTGCACCACTCCGAGGCGGCCGCCGCGCCCCTCCGGCGGCAAGAGGCGTAAGGCAGCAGCCCCCGCCGGTGGTCGGCGCCGGAGGTCGGACACGCCCTCGCGGCAAGGTCCATCGAGGCGTCGCGGCGAGCCGAAGCGCGCGGAGAGCAGAGGGGGAGGGGGAGAGAGGCGTCTGGCCGGAGCGATCAGGGCGTCAGCGGGGCGAAGAGACCCTCTTCCGCGTCGTCGAGGACGAAGCCGTTGTCGAGACGGACGCGCACGGTCACCCGGGCGCGACTCTCTTCGTACGCGCGCCACTCCGGCTCCAACGCCGCCACCTGCTCCTCCAGCTGCTTCCTGCTGGCGGGTGGCATCTGGGGACCGTAGGCGTCGAGGAGGGACGAGAGCCGGAGGTACTCGCGTGCCTCGGGGGTCTCCTGGCGGGGGTGCTCGGTGACGCGCTCGACGATGCCCTCGTTGCCTGCCGCAAGGAGAAGAGAAGGGCCGTCGAAATCATCGGCCAGAGGCAGTCTCAGCTCACTCGCCAGCCGCACGCGCCGGCCCTCGTCCAGTGTCATGCCCCCATTAGGCCACATCGGTCCCCCGGCCACGGTACGGCAGACCTCGGCCACCTGCGCCGACGCGACACCAGCCGCCGAACGAAGGACCCCCTGCGAGGTCTGGTTCAGGCGAGCGACGGCCACCGGTCGGACGCCCACTCCAGCCATCCCGACCATCCAGGAGGCGGACCTCCGATCTCATGCCCGTCGAGTTCGTCGGCGCCGGGCTCCTCGAAGAGCGTCCTCCAGCGCACGAGGTCCGCTTCGCTCATCGGGAAGGTCTGATCCGGGGTGGCCGACTGCCGACGGGCGATCCGAGAACGTTGGGTCTCATGATCCACCGGCACGTACACAAGGCGACAGGATGCCCCCACGGAGGCCACCAACCAGCGGATCGCGGATCTCTCGTCACGGGACCAGCACCCGAAATCGAGAACGACGTCGGTTCCGAGCCGGAGCGCCTCCAGACCTAGCCAGAGCAGCCGGCCTTCCAGCACGTCCCGCTTTCCCTCCGCCTCGGGCTCGCCGAACAGCGGAATCATCCACTCGTCCGGCGTCAGCCGCAGGGCGTTGTGCTCTTCGGCGAGTCGCCGAGCTCTGGTGGTCTTTCCGGCCCCCGGCAGGCCGACCGTCAGAAACAACATGGTCATGTCGAGAATCCCATCACGAAGCCCGTCCGGGAGGCCTCTCCCGGGGCGGCGACGCCGGGGCGTCGGGAGCCGGCGCGGGTAGCTCGACGACGAAGAACAGGAAGCAGGGTGTGGTCGAAAGGCTGTGGAAATCGTCGGGGAACAGCTCCCGGGCGGCCGGATCGGGCTGTGGCTCGCTGATGACGGCCAGCCGGAAGCCCGCGGCGGTGAAAGCGTCCGTCATCGCGTGCAGTGGCTTGCGCCAGAACCTCATCGGGACGGACTGCCCGCCGAACGTCCAGTCGAAGGTATAGCTCGTGGTCGCGGCGTAGTCGGGGCGGGGATCCTGGAACGTGTACGCCACGAACGGATGGTCCACCGACGCGATCAGCCGTCCTCCGGGCCTGAGCACCCGCCGCAACTCCGCCAACGCCGGCCCCCAGTCCTCCAGATAGTGCAACACGAGAGAGGCGACCACGTCGTCGAACGCGTCGTCGTCGAAGGGCAGCCGCCCGCTCAGGTCGGCCTGGTGCAGGGGTATCCCGTCGCCGAGCCGTCGCCTTGCCAGTTCCAGCATCCCCGCGCTGACATCGACGCCGGTGACCGCCGCACCGCGGGCCCGCAGCGCGGCGGACAGCGGGCCCGAGCCGCAGCCGGCGTCCAGGACCCGACGGCCGGCCACGTCTCCGGCGAGGGCCAGCATCGCGGGCCGCTCGTAGTACGCGTTCACGAGGTTGTTCTCGTTCTCCGCCGAGTACGCCTCGGCAAACCGGTCGTAGTCGTTCACCCGCTCCGGCGGCGCCGACCGGCAGAGGCCTTCGGGTCCGTTGGCTGCTCGCTCCATCGTCGCAGCCTAGGACCAGTCCCGCCGATCATGTGACTATTGCGCCCTGGGTGGCGGACGGAACGGATGACCGAACGCAGCTTCTTGCCGGGACGGTAGAAGTGAAAAGCGGCGATCGATGCTCATTGCAACCCTGTTGCTGTCGGCGGCACCGGCGGTGATCAAGGAGGCACACCGGTGGAAAAGGTGACCGCGAGGCACTGATGAACGTCTGTCGACCGAACAGGCTCTAGGTGGAGGTCCTGTCGTACGGCCACGGGTTCTGCGTTGCCCTGCCGCTGCCCCTGCCTCCCCTGCGGGCCTTCTTCGGGTGACGCCGGTAGAAGGTCGCGAGTTCTTCCAGGGCCCGGGCCGCGCGGGCGGTCACGTCGGCCTTGCCGGGAGGGCGACCGGGAACCAGACCGTGCCAGGCTTGTCGTCCCAGGCGTAGACGTCCGGCGCAGACGCGCGGAGGTGGCAGATCGTGCCGACCGCGTTGGTGTCAAAGGCGAGTTCGAGCGGTGATGGCCGCCTTCTTCGCCGAGGGGTACAGCCGGGTCGAGGCTCGGCTGACGGACGACAGGATCCCGAACGTCGCCCAGCGCCAGTACTACCTCCAGACGTATTACCTGGAGGACCCGAGCCGGAAGACCGAGGCCTTCGCGGAGATCGAGGTCTCCGTCCTCAACAGTCAGGTCGGCGCCCTCGTCCTCGTACGCCGTCGTGACCGGGACCGGTTCGGCAGCTGGGACCAGAGGCCGCCCGCGCTGTCCTTCCCCGTAGCCCATCACGAGGTGGGTGAGGCCGACCTCGTTCCTCGCCTGCGCGAGGCAATGGCCGACCTCGTCCGGCTGGAGCGGTTGCACCGGATCTAGGACTTGTCCGGTCGATGCCCGGGTGACCGTCGTCGTGCGCGCTCGAAAACCAGTAGAGCGGCGGCGCCGGCTTCCGTACCGTGCTGCTTGACCCAGTCGTCTGGTGAAGGACGTGCCGTTGTACACCCTGTGAGACCTCCCGAGCGCTGATGTGTCGCGCGTGCGCCGTGTGCGCCGCGCCCCTTTCTGCTGCGGATTTCTCACTGAAACCGGTGTATTTCTGTGCTCAACAACTGGGTGGTTGTGCCCACCTGCCTGCCGCTCGTTCGCCGGCGTTGCCACGCGTGCGCGTCCGAGCTCTTCCGGGCGAGCGGCAAGTTCCGTGTCAACGCGAACCACAAGGTCATCGACGCCTGGCTCCTCGTCCTCTGCACGGGCTGCGGGGAAACGGCCAAGCTCACCGTCCTGGAGCGGATGAATGTGCGCTCCGTACGACCCGAGCTGCTGGAAAGGCTGCATGACAACGACCTCGGCCTGACGGCTGAACTGCTCCAGGATCCCGTCCTGCGGCGCCGTAATCGCATCGCCCTGGACTGGGACAACGCCTGGCGCCTCGACACCGGAAACTCGGATCACCTGGACCTTGAGGTGATCGACGTCTCGGTCCGCTTCGCGGCGCCGATTCCCGTCCGGCCGGTGCGCCTGATCGCTGAAGGCTGCGATCTCCCGCGGGCCGAGGTCGAGCGGCTGATCAGGGACGGAAGGCTCGTTTCGGCCGTGCGGCTGAGCGGCAGGCTCTCGGGCGACTTCACCTTCACGCTCAAGCGCTGACCGTTCGTCAGGACCACGGGCCTGTCCGGCGCGGTTCGCCGGACAGGCCCGTCGGTCCGTGCGACGGGTGCCGTCGCGCGAAGCGGTTCAGACCGCGGGAAGGGTCGGGTCGGGGATCCAGGGGGTCGGGGCGGTGACGGCCCAGCGTTCGTGGTCGCGCCAGTCGCCGTCGATGTAGAGGTAGGCGGGCGAGACCCCCTCGTAGCGGAAGCCCAGCCGCTGGACCAGGGCGAGGGACGCCTTGTTCCCTGGCTGGATGCTGGCCTCCAGCCGGTGGAGCCGGAGCTCCGTGAAGGCGTGCCGCAGGGTGAGGGCGAGCCCCTCGGTCATGTACCCGTGCCCCGCGGACGGGGCGAAGGCCGCATAGCCGAGGGACGCGCCCTGGTAGCGGCCCCGGATGATCGAGTTGATGTTGACCAGGCCGGCGGCCGCGCCGGTCTCCCGGACGCGGACCAGGAACCCCAGGTTGCTGCCGTCGTCGAAGCGACGCATCCAGGCCTGGAACTCCTCCTCCGTCGCCGGGAGCTGCATCCACGGATGGTGCAGCTCGGAGCTGGCCTGTACGAGCGTGCAGAACTCGTCCTGGTCGGAAGGGGTGAGCGGGCACAGTTCGACCCGTGACGGCATCTTGAGCATGGGCCAACGGTAAAGCGTGTTTCGGAAGTACTCCCTGTCTTTCTGGCCGTACGACTTGCGGCGTGGAGGCGCGAAGCTCGAAGGCACGAAGGTGCGGGCGACCGACCGGCCCGCCTCGCTGCCTCAGGTGACCGCGGGCGGCGGTCCCCACGGTTGCGGCTCCGGCGAGTAACGGGCTCCCTCGCCGACGCCCGGCGTCCGATTCCACCGCATCCGGCACCACGGCAGCGTCAGCTCGCTCTGGTCCCGTACCTCGCGCGGAGCAAGGCCGGCGATCGGGGCGGCCTCCTGGTGGCGGCTGTAGACGGTGTCGACATAGCGGTGCCCGGTGTCCGCCGCGATGAACAGGACCGTCCGTTCGGGTGCGCGGTCGTGTTCGTGGCGGGCCGCGAGATAGGCGGCGCCGGCCGAGAGGCCCGCGAAGACGGCGTGCCTCCGCAACAGGTCGACGCTGCCGGACAGCGCCGCGTCGAAGGCGACCCAGTGCAGGGTGTCGTACAGCGCGTGGGAGACGTTCCCGAAGGGAATGGAGCTGCCGATGCCGGCGATGATGATCTCCGGGTCGGAGACGTGCTCGGCCCCGAAGGTGACGCTTCCGTACGGCTGGACGCCGACCAGCTGGACGTCGGCAGTCGGGACGTCGGCGGTACCCCACCCCACCTGGCCCGCCCGCAGGTAGCGGGCGAGCGCGCCGGTGGAGGCGCCGGAGCCGACGCCCCCGACGACGGTGAGGCGTTCGGTGCCGACGGCCTCGCGGATGCGGTCGGCGACCGACCGGTAGCCCAGGTAGTGGATGTCGTCGTGGTACTGCCGCATCCAGTGGTACTCGGGGTGTTCGGCGAGGATCTCGTGGATCCGCTCCACCCGTCGCTTCTGGTCGAGCTTGAGGTCGCTGCACGGCTCCATCTGTTCCAACGTCACCCCGAGCACCGCGAGTTGCGTGCGCAAGGTGTGGTCGACGGTGGAGGAGCCGACGATGTGGCAGCGCATGCCGTGCCGGTGACAGGCCAGGGCCAAGGCGTACGCGTAGATGCCGCTGGAGCTGTCCAGGAGCGTGTCACCGCGCCGTACCGCCCCCGTGTCGAGCAGGTGGCGTACCGCGGCGAGCGCGGAGACCACCTTCATCGTTTCGAAGCGCAGGCATACGAGCCGGTCGTCGAGCCGTATCAGGTCCGGCCGGCCGATCGCCTCGGCGATGTGCTGGTCCATCGAGGAGCTCCTTGGCAGGGATCGTGGGGCTAGTCGTGAAGGTCCTGGTGGTGGGGATGCCGTGGGCCCGCAGGCCGTGCAGGCAGCGGCGGACGCGATGGCGCAGACCCGTCGCCGCCGGGTCGAACAGCACGCCGGCGACCGCCCCGCTGTGCGCGATCTGGACCCCCACGGCCCCGGACCGGCGTGCGACGGAGCACAGCGTCTCGAACTCCGCGTGGCGAAGGATAAGTTGGCCTCGCCGTGCGCTCGCGGTGGCGACCTCGCCGACCAGGGCCGCGTCACCGGTGGCGACGGCGCGGCGCAGAAGCCCGCGCAGCCGCTCCCAGGCCCGGACGTCGCTGTCGTCCACGTCGGCCGTCGGCAGGGAGAGGGTGTCCACCGGCGCGCCGCCCCCGAGCGTGCAGCCGACCACGACCAGCGGCGGCAGCGCGGGACCCAGGACCTCCAGGACCCGGCCTTCCCGTTGGGCGAACAGGACCGGGCGGCCGTCGTCCAGCATCAGCGGGTCACTGGCCGTCTCCGCCCGGACGGCCAGCCGGGCGACCGTTTCCGGCGCCATCCGTACCCCGTAGGAGGCACCCACCGCACGCAGGGCGGCGATGACGTCGCTGGTGGAGCTGCCCATGCCCAGGCCCACGGGTACGTCACCGGTGAGCCGCAGTTCCCCTCCGCTCGGCGGAAGACCTGCCGCGTGGGCGCACTCGCCGACGGCGAGGGCCGCGGCGCGGGCGGCCTTGCGCCGGTCGGCGGGGGTCACGGTGAGGGACCGCGGCGCCGTGCCGGGTCGGCGGACGAACTCGGCGCGGCTGCCGGGACCGGCCATCGGAAGCGTGACGAGACCAGGGCGCCGCACCCCACCGTCGAGGAAGACGCCTTGGAGGATCTCACCGTGGTGGCAGGAGGCGTACCCGATGCCGGTGAGAAGGGCATCAGCATCAGCGCCGGCACCGGGATGGGGGCGGGCACCGGTACCGACGTCAGCACCGGTATCGGGATCGGCTTCGGCACCGCCATCGTTACGGGGTAGCGCCTTTCGAGCAGTCTGGATCACGCGCCTCCCACCCCCCGGTAGCGGTACAGAACCGTCTCCTCAGCGCTGAACTGGGAGAAGGGGAAGGGTTCCGCGGACAGGGCGGTCACGCCCGCGCCGAGGAACGCCCGGGCGACGGCGCTCCCCGACTGGGCGTAGACGACCAGGGGGGTGTCCTGGGCCCGACAGCGCTCCAGGATGGTGTCGAACGAGCCGTTGCTCAGGGTCATTCCGGTGGCCACCACGGCCTCGGCTCGCGAGAGCACCTCGTGCATGTCGTCGGTCACGGGATCGCCCCACTGGGTGGCCTTCAGATTGAAGTCGCAGGGCAGGGGTTCGCCCCCGCGCTCGCGGATCGCCGCCACCAGCGGGTTCACGACTCCGATGAGGCCCACCTTCGCCCCCGCCTCGATGTCGAGGAGGCCGGCGATGGCCGCGTCGCGTGCCACGGCGCGGAGTTCGGGCGTCCCGCCGGGGAGGGTGACCGGCTCGGCCTCTCCCGTACGGGCGGCGACTCGGTGCGGCCGGAGGTGGCCGAGGTAGGCGTCGAGCGCGGCGATGCGCAAGGGGCGGGACTCATGGCGCAGGAGAACGTCGAGCGGACTGCCGGAGGCGTCGCCGCAGATCCTGGGGTCTACTTCGCCGCCCTCGAAGGCACAGCCGCCGAAGGAGTCGCCGAGACGGACCAGGACGTACTGGTTGCGGTACGTGGTCGAGCCGCCCGCCAGACGGGTGCCGTGGTGGATCCAGAAGACGCTGGTGGCGACGAGTTCGTGCGGCGCCGGGCCGCCGAGCCCGCCGGCCAGTGCGGCTTCGAGGAGGCCGTTCACCGAGGTGAAGGGCGGAACAGAGGCGATACCCGAGGTGGGAGCAGCAGCGGCGGGGGGAGGAGAGGTGGGAACCCCGGCGGGGGGAGAGGTGGTGACAGAAGCGGCGGCAGAGCCGGGGGCAGCGGCAGAAGGGCCGGCGGTAGGGCCGGCGGTAGGGCCGGTGGTAGGGCTTGCAGCCGGGCCGGGGGACGACGGAGACATGGGATTTCCTTTCACAGGGTGGGCCGGTGCGACGGCGTCGTGGCGTCGATCGGCCCGCGATAGGCGACCAGAGGGTGGCCGAGGGAGTCGGCGGTGAGTTCGGCGTCGACCTCGAAGACCGCGGCGAGCCGCTCGGCGGTCAGGACGGCGGCCGGTGGGCCGGCGGCGATCAGCCGGCCGTGGTGCAGCAGGAGCAGCCGGTCGCAGTGGCGGGCGGCGAGCGACAGGTCGTGCAGTGCGACGAGCACCGTCTGTGGCGTGCCGGCCAGAAACCGCATGAGCTCCAGTTGGTGCTTGACGTCCAGGTGGTTGCAGGGCTCGTCGAGCAGGAGCGCGTACGGCCGTTGGGCGAGCGCGCGGGCGATGTGGACCCGCTGGCGCTCACCGCCCGACAGCGCCTTCCACGAGCGTCCGGCCAGCGCCGTGAGCCCCACGTGTTCGAGGGCGGCGGCCACGACGGCCCGGTCCGTGGCGTCGGGCCCGCGCCAGCGGTCCCGGTACGCGGTACGCCCCAGCCCCACGACGTCGGCGACCCGCAGGTCGCTGTCGGCGCCCGAGTGCTGCTCGACGAAGGCGAGGTGGCGGGCGATCCGGCGCGGACTCCAGCCGTCGAGGGGCACGCCGTCGTACCGTACGGTGCCCGCGTCGGGGGCCCGCAGCCCGGCCAGGCAGCGCAGCAGCGAGGACTTGCCGGAGCCGTTCGGGCCGATGAGCCCGACCGTCTCGCCGGAGGTGATGTCCAGACTCACCCCGCGGATGACCGGCGCGCCCGCCACTGACCAGCTCAGGGACTCGGCGGTGATCCTCACAGCTCGCCCCTCCTGCGCAGGACCAGCAGGAACAGCGGCACACCCAGCAGGGCGGTGATCACGCCCACCGGTACCTCACGGGGAGCGAAGGCGATCCGTGCCAGCGCGTCCGTCCACACCAGGAACACCGCTCCCGCGAGCGCCGCGTGGGGGAGCAGCGACCGGTGCAGCGGGCCGACGACGAAGCGCACTCCGTGCGGGACGATCAGCCCGACGAAGCCGATGGCACCGACCGTGGCCACGGCCACCGCGGTCAGCGTCGCCGTGACCACCAGGGCGACCGTACGCGCCTGCCGCACGCCGATTCCGAGCGAGGCGGCCGTGTCCGTACCGAAGGCGAGTCCGTCGAGGGCGTTCGCGTACGTCCACGCGAGGACCAGTCCGACCGGGGTGACGAGCGCGCACACCGCGACGCTGCTCCAGCGGGCAGGGGCCATCGATCCGAGCAGCCAGTGGGTGACGGCCCGCGTGGTGTCCGCGTCGGCCGACGCCATCAGGACGAGGGAGGTCAGCGCGGAGAAGAGCTGACCGACCACCACTCCGGTGAGGACGATGCGCGTCGAGTCGAGGCCGCTGCGCCGCAGGAGGAGCAGAAGCAGGCCGAAGGAGAGCAGCGCACCCGCGAGCGCTCCGCCGGTCACGCCGAGGGAGCTCGCACCCACGCCCAGGACCACCACGACGACGGCCCCGGTCGACGCGCCCGAGGACACCCCGAGGAGGTAGGGGTCGGCGAGTGCGTTGCGGGTGACGGCCTGGAGCACCGTGCCGCACACGGCCAGCGAAGCGCCGACGAGCGCGGCCATCAGCACGCGGGGCAGCCGCAGGTCCCAGACCAGCGAGTCCAGCAGCGGGGGCAGCGGCTCGACCGACAGGCCCAGACGGGTGCCCAGGACCCTTGCCAGATCCCCCCAGCTCACGTCGGCGGTGCCGACGCGTACGGCTGCCACCACCGACACGGCGAGCACAACGGCACCGAGCAGCAAGCCTCCCGCCCGGGTCGCCGCGCGGATGAGGACCCGCCCAGGGCCGAAAGCCCGCCCTGGGGGGGTGAATTCCCGTCCGGAGCCGCCGAAGAGCAACGCCGTGTCGGGACCGAGGCCGGGACCGGGACCGGGACCGAGGCCGGGACCGAGGCCGGGACCGAGGCCGGGACCGAGGCCGGGGCCGGGGCCGGGACGGAGGCCGGGACCGAGGCCGGGACCGAGGCCGGGGCCGGGGCCGGGACGGAGGCCGGGACCGTGACCGAGACCGGGACCGTGACCGAGACCGGGGCTGTGACCGGGACCGAGACCGGGGCTGTGACCGGGACCGGCACCGAGACCGTGACCGGGGCTGAGACCCGTATCAGGCCCGAGCCAACCAGATGCCGCTCCGTCACCCGACGACCCGGCACCGTGTCGGGTCGTCGGGTCAGCGGACATGGCCGAGGTCCTTCATGCCGTCGGCGAGCAGCCCGAGAGCGTGCACCGACCGCACCGACGGGTCCAGTTCGATGCCGGGCACCTCGAGGATCCTGTTGTGGCTGACCGCGCCGAGCCGGGAGATCACGGGGTGCGCGGTCATGACGGCGCGCTTCTCGGCGGCGCTGTCGCCCGGGCGGCCGCGCTCGGAGAGGTCGCCGATGACGATGAAGTCCGGGTCGCGCTGGGCGACTTCCTCCCAGGTCACCTCCGGCCAGTCCTCGTCGATGTCGTCGAAGGCGTTCTTCGCGCCGACGATCCGGCTCATCTCGCTGGGCAGGCCTGTTCCGCCGGCCACGTACGGCATGCCGTTGAAGACGGAGTAGAGGTAGACGACGGTCGGCCGTTCCGCGTCCCGGGGGACCTTCGGGGTGTTCGCCCCCGCTTGCGTCCCCGCTTTCGCCACCGCTGACCGCTGGCGGGCGGCGAGAGCGGTGGCGCGTTCCTCGACGCCGAAGATCCGGCCGAGGTTCTCGTAGTCGGAGAACAGCAGCTCGAAGGGCGGGGTGCCCACCGGGTTCTGCCGGGGGCAGTCCACCGCGCTGACGAAGGTGGGGACCTTGAGGGCGGCCAGTTCCTCCCGCGTCCCGGCCCGGTCCGCGGTGAACAGGTCGGCGGAGCTCGCGGCGACGAAGTCCGGGGCGGCCGCGCGCAGTTGCTCGACGGTGGCGATCTTCGGGGCGATCACCGGGACCTCGGCGTAGGCGGCGGCGTAAGCGGCGGGGATCTTCGCCTTGAGGTTGGCGGTGCCGGCCATGCGGTCCTGCAGCCCGAGTTCGAGCAGCGTCTCGGTCGTGGCCTGGTCCAGGGAGACGGCCCGTTCCGGGGGCCGGGTGAACGCGGTCGGGCGGCCGCAGCTGGTGACCGAGACCGTCGTGGCGGACGTGCTGTCCGCCCGATTGCGGCCGCCGTCCTCCTGGCGGCCACCGGCCGACGTGGAGCAGCCGACGGTGGCGAGGACGAGGGTCAGGGCGATGCCGAGGCGGGCGGGATGGCGCATGGGGTTCTCCGGTCGGGGAGGAGGCGTGGGTGTTGACGTGCACCGGGCAGGAGTGCCGCGTTCGAAGGGTACTGTAATGGAAATCATTTCCATTAACGACCGGGGTCCGCTCGTGCCGAGCCGCCCCGGCCCAGCCCGAGGGAGCCCCTGCCACCGTGACCACCACCCCGACCCCCAGCTCGGTCAAGTCGCCTGCCCCACCTGGAGGTTCGGTCCTGCGGGACCCCGCCTTCCTGCGTCTGTGGGCCGGCACGACGGCCTCCGGACTCGCGACCTGGGCCCTGCCGTTCGTCCTGGGACTCGCCGTCCTCCACCGCGACCTCGACGCCGGCGGGCTGGGGCTGGTCCTCGCCGCCCGCACCGGCGGATTCCTTCTCGCCGTCGCCATCGGCGGCGTGCTCGCCGACCGGCACTCCCGCCGGGTCGTCGTGCTCTGGTCCGCCCTCGCAGCGGCCGTCGCCGCACCCGCCCTCGCCGCCGGCCTCGGCCGCTCGCTCCTCCTGATGACGGTGGCGGCCGCCCTCGCCGGCGCCGGTCAGGGCGCCTGCCGCCCCGCCTTCCAGGCGCTCACCGCCGAGACCGTCGCCCCCGCACGACGACAGCAGGCCAACGCCGCCATGACGATGGCCGTACGGTCCGCCACCCTCGCCGGCCCCGCCCTGACCGCCCTCCTCGCGGCCTTCCTCGACGTCCCGGCCCTGCTGCTCGGCATCGGCGTCCTGTGGCTGGTCGCCGCACTCGCACCGGCCAGGAGCACCGGGCCGACAGCGCGACCGGCGGCCGAGCCGCCGACCCGGCGCACCGCGATGGGCGCCGAATTCCTCGACGGCATACGCGAGGCGCGGCGCCACCCCTGGTTCCTCGCCGGACTGACCGCCCTCGTGGCGGTGATCGCCCTCGGCTACTCCGCCACCAGCGTCGCCCTGCCCCTGATCAGCCGGGACCGCTACGACACCGAATGGGTGCTCGCGGCCTCCATGACCGCCTACACCGTGGGCGCCCTCGCCGGGGCGCTGCTCATCGCCCGTTGGCGGCCCCGCTCACCGGGCTGGGCGGCCCTCGCCGCTCTCGGCGCGTACGGTGTCGCCCCGCTCAGCCTGATGTTCCCCGTGCACCCGGTGCTCGTCGTCGCCGCGTACGCCCTCGCCGGCATCGGCATCGAACTGTTCAACGTGCCCTGGTTCACCGCCACGCAGCGCGAGGTGGCCCCCGACAAGCTGGCCCGCGTCTCCTCGCTGGACTTCCTCGTCTCGTACGGCCTCGCGCCGGTCGGCCTCGCCCTGATCGCCCCCGCCATCGCGCGTTTCGGGGTCACGGCGGTCCTCGGCGCCTGCGCCGCCGCCTGCTTCCTCGTACCGGCGGCAGCGGCACTCGTACCGACCACGCGCCACTTCTCGCGCGCGGGCGCGGCGGCGGGTGACTGACACTTCCGCGACCCGCCCCGCGGCCTGCGCGGCCCGCCCCGCGATCCAGGAGCGCACCTTCCGCGACCCTGGAGGACCCGCCCGCGCCCCTGGAGCGCATCGCCCACGCCCCTGCAGGACCAGCCCCGAGCCCCAGGAGCGCACGTCCCGCGCCGCCCCTGGAGGACCCGCCCGCGACCCGGGAGCCCATAGCCCGCGCACCGCAGGACCACCCCGAGCCCCAGGAGCGCACCTCCCGTGCCGCCCCTGGAGGACCCGCCCGCGACCCTGGAGCGCACGCGCCCCGCCACCCAGGAGCGCACGCCCCGCCCTGTCCGCGACCGCGAGCCGCGAAGCCTCACTCCCCGTCGCGCAAGCGGAGCAGGTACGTCGCGGTGAGGGCGACCGCGCGGTCCTCGTCACGCGACAGCTCCGCCAGGGCGCGTGACGCCGTCGCCCCAGGGATGTCGGCGAGCGCCTGGGTGAGCCGTCCGCGTGCGGGCGCACCGGTGGTGCGGTGGGCGAGACGGTCGACGAGGAGCCTCGCGATCCGGTCCGCGGCCGCGGCGTCGTGCGCCAGCGCGCCCAACGCGTCCGCCGCGTCGGTGTCGTTGGCGCCGTCCACGATCATGTCGATCAGGACGGCCGTCGCGTCGGCGACCCCGCGCGGCCCGAGGGTCAAGGCCGCGTGCCGGCGGACGGCGGTGTCGGGGTGGGCGAGCGCGCCGCAAAGTTCGTCGGTGGCGCGGTCGCCGGGCAGTTCGGCGAGGGCCTGGACGGCGCGTTTCCGTACCGCGGCCTCCGGCGAGTCGAGGCCCCGCGCGAGGAGGGCCGGGCCGTCGTCGGCGCCGGATCGCGCCAGAGCCCAGCGAAGGGCTCCGGCGACGTTCGTGTCGGTCTCGCTCAGGGCCGCTTCGACGAGGGCCTCGACGGGGACCGGCATCTCCTCGGCCGAGGTCAGGGCGGCGCGTTGGCGGATGTCGGCGTTCCGGGACGCCAGCGCGTTCAGCAGCGCGACGGTCTTGAGGACGTCCGTCCAGTCCGTGGGCTCGGAGGCGTCGATCCGGTTCAGCTGGGTGAGCAGCTCGGTCTCCGCGGCGATGCGCTCGCGTGTCCGGCGGGCGAGGTCGCCGACGAGCGTCGCGGGGGTGAAGCCGGGGTCGTCGAGCGCGCGCCCGATCTCGCGCAGCGACAACCCCAGCGACCGCAGGCTCTCGATGTGGAAGATCCGCCGGATGTCCTCCCCGGAGTACTCCCGGTAGCCCGAGCCCGTACGGCCCGAAGGCCGTACCAGACCCAGCTTCTCGTAGTGCCTGAGCATCCGGGCGCTGACTCCGGACCGTCGCGCCACCTCACCGATCAACACGCCTTATTGTCCCGCCCCGTCGGCGGGACCGAGAGCCACCACGCGCTTCGCCTCCTCGATCGCGAACTCGAACCCGCTGTCCGGGTCACCGAGCAGACGCTCCGTGGCGAGCGCGTGCGCCGCCACGACAGGGTCCAAGGACGCCGCCGCGGCACGCACGGACGGCACCATCGCCTCACCCAACGCGACCAGGGCACGGCTCAGACTCAGCTGCGTCTCGCGGTCGCCGCGCCCGAGCTGCGTCGCCAGCACGATCGCCAACGCGGACTCCTCGCCCTCGGGCGCGAGCACGACCGCGGCGCGCCAGGCACTGCGGGCCACGTCGTCATCGGCGTCGGTCAGCAGCTCCCCGGTGATCGCCGGCCACGCCTGCCGGTCTCCGACCTTGGACAGGGTGTGCAGGGCCTGGCTCCGTGCCTGCGGACGGCGCGAGCGGACGGCGCGGATCAGCAGGGGGACCGTCACCGACGCCGGGTGGCGCGTGAGGGCCCAGGTCAGCATGTCGCGGACGAAGAACTCGGGCTCGACCGCGCAGCGCTCGACGAGCGCGTCGACGAAGCGCGGGTCCGGTGCGGTGCCGATCGCCAGGGCGGCCCGCAGCCGCACGGACGAGCGGCTGTCCCCGAGCGCCTCGAGCGCTCGCGCCGCGGCGGTCTCCTGTGTCGTGATCGTCATGGGATCACCTCCTGGCCCCGCAGTGAAGTCCTTGTCACGGTGTCAAGGTCAAGCGCGTGCGTCCGCGTGGGCCCGCAATTCCCCAGAGCTCACACGTGGGGTATCGAACTCGCATACGAATGTGGCTATGATCATCCGAAGCAAGGCCGTAGCGCAGAGGTCGTCGCGCCCACGCATCGAGCTGGAGGACGTCGGTTCGAATCCGACCGGTCTTGCGCCTACTTGACGTCGACCTCGTCGATCACGTCGGCGACGCGTCGGCGCGTGTACGTGTCAACGTGAAGGTCGAAGCGGAACGCCGGTCGCCGGCGACAGACCGGTGGAGTGGTGATGGACCAGCCGACAACGCCCGTACGCTGCCCGGCGATCGAACACCCCGATCTGCCCCTGGCCGACCCCGCGCGGCTCACGCCCCTGCTCGACCGCCTCGCGGACGAACGTTCCGTCACCGGTGACGAGACCTTCCCGCTCGGCACGCTGCGCGCCGACGGCCGCGTCGACCTGTGCAAGCAGGGCCTCGGCCCCGGCGGCGCCGCCCGTCTCGTCCCCGCGGCCCTCGCCTCCCCGCACGCCGCGCATCTGCTCCTCGGCACCAACTCCCTCGGCGACGAGGGCGTACGCACCCTCGCCGAGGCCCTCGCCGGTGCGCGCCGGGCCGGCACCGGCCACGGCGTGCGCACCCTCTACCTCGGTTGCAACCGCATCGGCCCGGCCGGCGTGACCACCCTCGCCGAGGCGCTCGCCGACGACACCACCGTCCGGGCCCTGTGGCTCAAGCGGAACCCGGTCGGGGAGACCGGCGCCCGCACCCTCGCCGGCCTGCTGCGGCGCAACACCACGCTGCGCTCCCTCGACCTGGTCAACTCCGGCATCAGAGCGGCGGGCGTACGTGCCCTCCTCGACGCGCTCCTGGACCGCGACGCGCCGCTCGAACGCCTCTTCCTCGGCGGGAACGGCCTGACCGCCGCCGACGCCCCGCTGCTCGCCGCGCTCGTCCGCGACGCCGGCGTCCGCGAACTGTACGTCCCGGCCAACCACCTCGGCGACGCGGGCACCGCGCTCCTGGCCGAGGCCACCGACCCCGCCCGCCCCGTCCGGCTCGGCCTCGGCGGCAACGGCATCGGCCCGTCCGGCGCGCGGGCCCTCGCCGACGCCCTCGACGGCATCGACACCCTCGACCTCGGCCGCCCCATGTCCGAACGCAGCCTCGGCGCCCCCGGCAACACCACGGGCGACGACGGCGCCCACGCGCTCGCCGCCGCGCTGCCCGGCAGCCCGCTGCGCCGCCTCGAACTGCGCCACACCGGCATCACCGGCCGCGGCGCGAAGACGCTGCTCGCCGCGCTGGACGACGGACACCACCTCGAGTACGTGGGCCTCGGCCCCGGACTGCCCCGCCGGGTCAAGCGGTCCTTCACCGAACGGATGCGCCCGGCCCGCCCCACCCATCCCGACCTTCGCGCGATCGGCAGCCTTTACCGATGAGCCGGCACACCACCCCACCACCCGCGGCCCTCTCCCCGGCCGACGCCTCCGCCTGGGCCCGCATCCGGCGCTTCGCCGTCCCCCGCTGGATGATCGAGCGCGCCACCGAGGCCCGGCTGGCCGGCGACTGGCGGGCCGCCTGCGCCGCCGCGGCCGTCGACGTCCCGGACGAGCTCGACCCCGAGCGCGTGGCCGAACGCCACGGCCCCGAGGCCGCCGCCCGACTGGCCGACGACCTGCGCCACTTCGCGCCCGACCTGCTGCGCTGGCACCTGCCGCGCACCCTGGGCGGCCACACCACCCTCGCCACCTCCCGTCGCGTCGTCCTCGCCGCCTACGGCACCGCCGGACCCGTCCTTTCCGTCACCAACCTGCCGATGCTGGAAGGGCCGCAGCGGCTGCGCCTGCACCTCGGCCCCGCCCGCCCCGCCGACGCGCCGGACAAGCTCAACGGCGTCTACTACGGCACCGAGGACTGGACCTGCGCCCGCCGCTTCTGGGACGCCCGCCGCACCGGCGAACTGCGCCTCAGCGCCGGGCCCGCCCCCACCGGCCGCCTGCCGTTCCTGCACCCGGACGGCACGCCGCTGACCCCGGACGAACTGCCCGACGAGGACCCGGGGAGCGCGGACCCGGCCGCCCTGGCCGAATGGATCGCCGTGCTGCAGGCCCGCGGCGCGCACGCCGAGGCCTACGCCGCCGCCGGGCTCGACCTCGGCCTGACGCCCCCTCCGCAGGGCCAGTACTCCTACCGGGAGCTCGACGTCGCCGAACTCGTCGGCCACGGCGCCGTCGACCTCGCCCGCCTCGCGCCCGAAATCCGCCTGCTGTGGAACGCCGGACGGGGTACGGCATTCCGCCTTCCCGTCCACTGGCGCGCCCACCTCCGCGCCACCCTCGACGTCACGAGCACCGACGTCACGAACACCGACGTCACGAACACCGACGTCACGAACGCCGCCGAGCCGGTCGTACGGATCGCGGGCCGCGAGCGCGGTCAGGAGGAGGGCGCACCGGTCCTGCCGGAGTACGCCTGGCGGCGCCTGCCCGACATCGGCCTGCTGCGCGCGGGACGGATCAGGCCCGAGGAGCTGCACCCGCTGGTGGCCGCCGCCCTGTTCCCCGAGGCCGCTCCCGCCACCGGACCGGCCGGCCCGCGTGCGGCCGAGCCGGTGCGGGTCCGCTGCGGCGGCGGCTGGCACGAGGTCGTCTCCAGGAACGGCGTCCTGGACATCCCGCACACGCAGCAGGAGCAGCAGCGCGAACAGGCCCTGCGTGCCTTCGGCGGCACCATCTCCGGCTGCTTCGCCGCCCAGGTCGCCTGGACGACGGGCGAGGGACGGCTGCCCCGTGCCCTGCGGGAGCAGCGGCGCGAGCTGTTCACGTACGCCCAGCACGGCGACACGCCGGCGGTCACGGCGCTCCTCGACGCCGGCTGGGACCCGCACGTCCGCGACCGCAGGGGCCGCACCCTGCTGCACCTCCTGCATCTGCTCGACCACCGGGAGCTGCTGCCGCGGCTGCTCGCCGCCGGGCTCGACCTGGAGGCGCGGGACAAGACGCACTCCACGCCCCTGCAGCACGCCGTCGCCCAAGGCGGTTCGGCCGCCCTGGTACGGGACCTCCTCGACGCCGGCGCGCGCATCGACGTCATCGACGAGATGGAGCTCTCCCTCGACCAGGTGATCCGCCGCTACGAGCGCACCGACCTGATGTTCCTGCGCCGGCGCGTGCGGAAGGAGCATCCGGGCATCGGCTCCGAGTGGTTCGACGACTACCTGGACGAGCGGAACGGGAACGACGGCTGGGACGAGGAGCCCGGCCTCGACGACGAGCCCGGCCGCGACGACGAGCGCGAGCCGGACGCCCTCGACGGACCGGACCCGTCCGGCGAAGCCGACCCGTTCGGCGCCGGCGACCCCTTCGACACGCCCCGGCCCGCCGCGCCGGGGGACGCTGACGCCACCGCGTCCGCGCCCGACGGCGAGGACCTGGACGAGGACACCCCCGCATGACGACCGCCTCCACCACACCCCGCGCCGACGCCGTCCCCGCGGCCCTCGCGGCGGCCGACGCGCTCAACGCCCGCCTGCGTGCCACCCGCACCGAGGCCTCCGCGAACCCGCAACTGGAGGCGCTCGCCCTGGCCGTGACGGCGAACCAGCCCGTCCTGCTCTGGGGCGAGCCGGGCATCGGCAAGTCCGCCGGCATGGCGCAGCTCGCCGACGCCCTCGGCGTCGAGCTGGAGACCGTCGTCGCCAGCGTCCACGAGCCCTCCGACTTCGCCGGCCTGCCGATCGTCGGCGACGACCCGGCCACCACCGGCGTACCGATGGCCCCACCGGACTGGGCCGTCCGGCTCGCCCGTACCGGCCACGGCCTGCTGTTCTTCGACGAGCTCTCCTCGGCGCCGCCCGCCGTGCAGGCCGCCCTGCTGCGCGTGGTGCTCGAACGCCGCGTCGGCAGCCTCACCCTCCCCGAGTCGGTACGGATCGTCGCCGCCGCCAACCCGCCCTCCAGCGCGGCCGACGGCTGGCACCTCAGCCCGCCGCTCGCCAACCGGTTCGTCCACCTCGACTGGACCCACGACCCGCGCACCGTCGCCCGCGGCATGGCCGGGACCTGGCCCGAGACCGCCCTGCCGACCGTCGACCCGGCCCGCGCCTCCGGCTCCGTCGCCCGCGCCCGCGGGGTGATCTCCGGCTTCCTCACCGCCCGCCCCGGCCTGGTGCACCACCTGCCGAAGGAGGCCGAGGGCCGCGGCCGCGCCTGGCCGTCCCCCCGCTCCTGGGAGGCGGCGCTGCGCCTGCTCGCCACCGGTTACGCCTCCGGGGCCGGGCAGCAGGCCACGGCGGCCGCCGTCATCGGGGCGGTCGGCGAGGCAGCCGGCATCGAGCTGCTCTCCTACCTGGAGAACCTCGACCTGCCCGACCCCGACCGCGTGCTCGCCGACCCGTCCGCCTTCGCCCTGCCCGAACGCGGCGACCGCCAGCTGGCGTTCCTGGTCGCCGTCGTCGCCGCCGTGCAGAGCGAACCCACCCGTCCGCGCTGGGAGGCGGGCTGGGAGGTCCTCGCCAAGGCCGTCGACGCCGGAGTCCCCGACGTCGCCGCCCGCGCCGCCCGGGACCTCGCCGTCATGCGCGAGCCCGACTGGCCCATCCCGCCCGGCATCGACGCCTTCCTGGAGCTACTCCAGCTCGCCGGCGCCCTGCCCGGCGCGCGCTGACCGGCGCCGCCGACGTGTCCGCCACGCCCGCCGCCGCGGCGCCCGCCGGGGGCGAACCGGCACAGGAGCTCGACCGGGCCAAGCTGCTCGCCGCGCGCTACAAGGCCGCCGAGGCCCGCCCGTACCTCGCCTCCGCCCTCTACGCCCTGACGATCGTCCCCACCCACCACGTAGGCACCATGGCCGTCGACCGCCACTGGCGCTGCTACGTCGCCCCGGCCTTCGTCGCCTCCACCGGCATCGAGGAACTGGCCGGCGTGTGGATCCACGAGGCGGCCCACCTCCTGCGCGACCACCACGGGCGGGCGGAGAACCTGCCCGCGGCCGACCAACGCGACCGGCTGCGGATCAACATCGCCCAGGACTGCGAGATCAACGACGACCTGCTCGCGGACGGGCTGCGCCTGCCCGAAGGCCGCATGGAGCCGGGCCGCTTCGGGCTGCCCCAAGGCGGGCTCTTCGAGGAGTACCTGCCCGGCATCCCCGCCACCCCGCCGCACGCGCTCGACTGCGGATCCGGCGCCCACGGCGTCCCCGCCCCCTGGGACCTCGGACCCGGCGGGCAGGGCGCCACCAGCGGCGTCAGCCCGGTCGAGGCCGAGGCCCTGCGCCGCCAGACCGCCGAGGCGGTCCGGGCGCACCACCGCTCCCGCGGCTCCGTCCCGGCCGGCTGGCGCCGCTGGGCCGAACAGACCCTCGAACCCGTCATCGACTGGCGCAAGGCCCTGGCCGGCGCCGTCCGCGAGGCCGCCGCCTGGGCCGGCGGCGCCGTCGACTACACCTACCGGCGTCCCTCGCGGCGTACCCCCGCGCTCGGCGGCCGGGTCGTGCTGCCCAGCCTGCGCCGGCCCCTGCCCCGGGTGGCCGTCGTCGTCGACACCTCCGGCTCGATGGGCGACGACGACCTCGCCGCCGCCCTCGCCGAGATCTCCGGAGTGCTCCGCGAGGTCGGCATCGGCGGCAACCGGGTCACCGTCCTCGCCTGCGACGCCGACGTCCAGGCCGTCGCCCGCGTCACCGCCGTCGACCAGGTCGAACTCGCCGGTGGCGGCGGCACCGACATGACCGTCGGCATCCGGGCCGCGCTCGCCGCGCCCGAACCCCCGCAGATCGTCGTCGTCCTCACCGACGGCCACACCCCCTGGCCCCGGGAACCCGTCACCTGCCGCCTCGTCGCCGCCCTGATCGGACCGGCCGCGCCGCAGCCCCCGGCCTGGGTGGAGACCGTACGGGTCACACCGGCCTGACACCCGTCGCCCCGACCGGGCGCACATCCCGCCCGTGTCACCGAGGCCGTCGTGGCCGCCTGCTCCCGCATCGGCCACGGCCCCGGACCCGGCGGGGAGCCGGGTCCGGGGCCGTTGCGGGGGACCGGTGAGGTCAGCTGACGCCGATCTCGCCGAGCTGCAGGTAGTGGTCGCCGAACTGGTCGGGGCTCAGCCGGGTGCCGGTGATCTTCACGTAACGCGCCCTGGTCGGCGCGAACGAGAAGGTCTGGGTGGTGGCGCCGGGCCGCGGATGGCCGTGCTCGTCGGCGACGGTGGTCCAGGTGGCGTTGTCGGCCGACACCTGGACGGTGAAGTCGACCGGGAAGCCGAGACCCGTGTTCACACCGTCGGTGCGCGGGGTGAGCCGGACCTGGCTGATCAGGCTCGCCCCCTGGAGGTCGACGGTGATCCACTCGTTCGCGGCGGCCGTGGGCGACCTGAGGCTGCTCCAGCCCATCGAGTAGCCGAGCGCCGAGTTCCGCACGCCGTCCGTGGCGGCGGCGCGCTTCCAGCCCCAGTCCTCGACGGAACTGGACGCCGTCACCGGCCGGTTGGCGGCCAGGTCCTCGCCGGCGGCCTCGATCTCGGCCAGCTGCATGTGGTAGTTGCCGTGCGGGTCCGTGCGCAGCTTCGTCCCGGTGACCCTGACGTAGCGCACGTCGGCCGGCGCGAACGGGAAGGACTGTGCGGACGCGTCCGGCCGCGGGTACCCGTGCTCGTCGGCGACGGTGGTCCAGGTGGCGTTGTCGGCCGACACCTGGACCGTGAAGTCGACCGGGAAGCCGAGACCGGTGTTCGCGCCGTCGGCGCGGCCGAAGAGGTCCAGGCGCCCGATCCGGCGGGCGGCACCGAGGTCCAGGGTCACCGACTCGGTGTGGTCGACGGACATCTTGTCGATGCTGCTCCAGCCGGTGGTGCCGGTCGGCAGCGAGCGGCGGCCGTCGGTGAGGGCCTTGCTGCTCCAGCCGTCGGCCTCGTAGCTGCTGGACGTGGCGACGGCCGCGCCCTCGGCGGGGTTGCCGCCGGGATTCAGCCGTACGTTGTCGAACCGGGCGCCCGCGCCGCCGGTGGCGAGACCGACGTTGCCGACCGGATAGCTCGCGTCGGTCAGCGAGATCAGCTCCGTCGCGCCCGCGTACACCCTGAGCGAGGAGCCCCGGGTGACGGCCCGCAGGGTGACCGTCCGGCCCGGGCTGTAGCCCGGCACCACGGCCTTGGCGAGGTCGACCCCGCTGCGGTGCACGAAGACCTCGCCGTTGTTGCGCAGGGCGACGAGGTAGCCGGTCTGCCGGTCGGTGGGGTGCTGGCTGTGGACGGTCAGACCGGCCCAGTTGGTGTCGCCGCCGTCGGCGTTCACGCCGGTGATCCGCACGTCGACGGAGGCGGCGACGTCACCATAGGCCCGCCCCGCCACCGCGGAGACGGTGTCCCAGTCGGCGGCGGTGTCGGTCTGCGCGTACGCCTGGTCGCCGGTGACCGACCAGGAGCCCCGGGTGTGCCGCCACTCGGAGTCCACGCCGGAGGAGAAGTCGTCGGCGAACGGATAGGAGGCGTCGGGGCCCGGGGTGGTGAGGGCGTCCAGGATCTGCTTGTGGCGGTGGTCGACCTCCGCGCCCGAGGTGGTGAACCGCACGCCGCTCGTGATCAGGGACGAGACGAGCGCCCGGGCCAGGACCGGCTTGACGGCGGCCAGTCGGTGCAGCAGCTCGTAGTCCTGGATGCCGGCCAGCAGCGCTTCGCCGCGGACGCTGTCGAAGACGTCGAGGGCGTCCTTGTCGGGGCGTACCAGGAACGGGTCGCCGTCGGTCGCGTCGTCGAAGGTGTCGATGTGCCGGAAGCCGTCCGGGGTCGTCCAGATGTTCCAGCCCCAGTGCAGGAAGCCGTTGCCGCCCACCGCCGACACCATCCACGGTGTCAGACGGGAGTCGGACAGCGGGTAGCTGATGAAGCGGTTGAGGCGGTGGTCCCTCGGCTCCGTGCAGTAGTACAGCCAGAGGTCCTTGCCGGCGAGGCGGCGGCTCTGGTAGTAGCCCGGGTTCGCGTCGTACTGGTCGTTGCGCGGCGTGACGGTGCCGAGGACCTCGTCCAGGGCGGGCACGGCGGCGTGATGGGCCTCGTTCGACTGCCCCTGGGGGAAGTACGCGTGATAGCGCTCGTAGAGCCGGCGGGCGGCGTCGACCTGGGGCTGGTCCCAGTCGTTGGGCTCGTCGACCGCGCTCATGTAGAACGCGTCGCTCCACCGGCGCCCGGGTGCGCAGGACCGGCCGGGATCCAGGCACTTGGAGTCGAGGTGGGCCTTCAGCGCGGGCAGCACCGTGTCGAGATACGCGGTGGCCTCGGGCGACCCCGAAGGCAGGTAGCCCATCTTCACCCCGCCCGCGCCGTCGCTGACGAGGGCTTCGAGGTTCTTGCCGCCGGCGCCCTCGATGAGGGTGGGGGTGTAGATGTACTGCAGCGCGCCGGTGTCCTGGAAGAGCTCGACGAAGCGGTCGAAGTTCTTCCAGGTGAAGGTGTACTTCCCGGCCACCAGGGTGGTGTCGCGGATGGCCAGGGCCTGGAAGTCCGCGTAGATGACGTTGTTGCGATGCCTGGCGTGGTTCTTGGCGATGTTCCCCATCAGGGTCCACCAGGCGGGGGAGTAGTCCTCGATCCCGTACTGGTCGGGGATGGACGTCGCCGTCCACGAGTAGTCCCAGCCGACGGAGGTGAACCAGTTGTTCATCCGGAACGTCGACCGGTTGGCCGGGGGCAGTTCGACGTCGTACACCGTCACGGACACCGGTACGTCGACCGGCCCGGCCGAACTCTGCACGGTGGCCTTGCCGGTGTAGGTGCCGGGAGCCTGCCCGGTGGGCACCGCCACGCTGTAGTAGTACGGCTGAGTGGTGTCGGGCGCCAGCTGCTCGAGGCCGTTCGCGACGAGTGCGTCGTAGTAGGCCGTGCCGCCGTCCGGCGGCTCCTGCTGGTGACCGCTGCGGACCTTCCAGATGTTCGGGTGGTTGTACTCCCGGTTCACGGTGATCCGCGAGGCCGGGATCACGGCCCCGCCCGGACCGGTGAGGTCGCTCGCCCGCACCGACACGTCGCTCAGCGTCTCTCCCGAGCGCAAGGCGATCTGCGCGGCCTGCACCTCGTTGCGCGCCGCGAAGAGCGACACGGCCTTCGCCGGTCGCTCGGGCGCCGGCGACGAGGAGAAGACGTGGTCGGCCCCGCTCTCGACCCATACCGACGGCTGGACCACGGCCGCGGCCTCCCCCGGGCTGAGCACGGACGCCGTCAACAGACAGGCCGATGCCGTGACTGACGCCCTGATGAATGCTCGTCTCACGATGTCCTTACGCTCCCCCTGACATGCGCACGGCGGATCCGTGGCGGCCCCCAGTCAACCGCATGACGCCCCCGGAGATGATCTTTCCCCGCCTCTTTCCCTTCCCGGACGCGAGGAGCCCGGGCGAGCGCGCAGGTTCTCCTGGGGCGTGTGGGTCTCGCTCAGCCGGGAGAACTTCTCCCGCTCGGCGGACCTCTGGGACACGCCGGGACGCGAGGCGGAGGAGCCGTACTTCGGCTGGCTCACGACCGATCTGCCGCTGTACGCGCCGACGACGCTGAACCTGAAGACCAACGTCCACACCCGCCCCGTCGGCGAGCGCCCCTTCGTGGAGCTGGAGCCCACCGACCACCCCCTCGCCGTCGAGCAGCGCACGGGGATCACGCTGGACCGCGTGCGGGAGATCGCGACGGCCGTCCTCCACTCCGGCGCCGACCACGGCCACGACTGATCGCTCGCCGCCGGCCCGCGCCGGCCCGCGCCGGCCCGTGCCGCCGTCCCGGCGGAACGGGGCCGCACACACGACGCGGCCCCGACCGGCCCCCGAGGGCGCCGGTCAGGGCCGGATGCGAAGCGCGTCAGTGGCGGTGCCTGGCGCCGGCCACGAGGCGGTAGCAGGCCAGGAGGATGAGAGAGCCGACGATGGCGGCGACCCACGTGGAGATCTCGAAGAACCCGTCAATGGAGTCCACGTCGAAGATGACCTTCCCGAGCCATCCGCCCAGCAGTCCTCCCGCGATACCGATCAGAATGGTGATGAAAATGCCGCCCGGATCCTTTCCAGGCATCAGAAGCTTCGCGATGATTCCGGCGATCAGGCCCACCAGAATCCAACCGATGATGCTCACGGTGCACCTCTTCTCAACGCAGATTCCTGCTACTCCGTATGCGCTGAACACCGCGTTCCAAACCCGAGCAGAAGCGTCGGGTGAGAGATTCTTCTTTCTGTCGCGGGCATCGGAAGCCGCGACCGGCCAGGTCAGTCCTTGAAGGCGTCCTTGCCCTTTTCCTTCAGGCGCCGCGCCTTGCCGCGTGCCTCCAGTGCGGCCCCCTTGAGCGCCGTCTTCTCGTTCCCCAGCGCATGCGCCGTCTTCCTGACGGCCTTCCCCATTACTTGCTCCGCCGAAGCCTTCAGTTTCTCGCTCGCGCTCATACCCGTCACTCCAGAACAGGAACAGGAACCGGGACGGGCCCGCCGGCCCGCCCCGCGTCACCGGCTACAGCTCGATTCTGCGCCGGACGCGGGCTCCGGGGCCAGTCAAAGCGCCCGGGAAACACGACAGGGATCGCCGTTACGACGGCGATCCCTGCTACGACGGTCGTCCCCGCTACGACGTTGATCGCTACTTGCCCAGCAGCGTCCGGGCGGCGCGGGCGATGTGGGTGCGGGAGATGCCGGCCGCGTCGAGGAGCTCGTCGGTGGTGCCGGAGCCCGGCAGGCCGTTGACCGCGAGGTGGGCGAAGGACGGCTGGTGGCCGCCCGGGGCGAGCGCGGACAGCACCGCCTCGCCGATCCCGCCCTCGGGGTGGTGGTCCTCGGCGACGACGAGGGCACCGGTCTCGCGGGCGGCGCGGACGAGCGTGTCGGCGTCGACAGGCTTGACCGAGTAGAGGTCGATGACGCGGGCCTGGATGCCGTCGGCGGCCAGTTCCTCGGCGGCGGCGAGACATTCGTGGAGCGTGACGCCCGCGCCGACGAGGGTGACCCGGTCCTGGTCGCCGTGCCGCAGGGTCTTGGAGCCGCCCACCGGGAAGGTCTCGTCGGCGGCGTACAGCACGGGATACGCGCCACGCGTGGTGCGCAGGTAGGAGATGCCGCGCAGGTCGGCCATGGCGACGGTCAGGGCCGCGGCGGAGGTGGCGTCGCTGGGGTAGAGCACCGTGGAGCCGAGCACGGCGCGCATCATGGCGAGGTCCTCGACGCCCATCTGCGAGGGCCCGTCGGCGCCGATCTCGACGCCGCTGTGGGTCCCGCACAGCGACATGGTGATCTGCGAGACGGCGGCCATGCGGATGAAGTCGTGGGCGCGGGTCAGGAACGCGGCGAAGGTGGTGGCGTACGGGCGGAAGCCGCGCACGGCCATGCCGACGGCGTCGGCGATCATCTGCTGTTCGGCGATGTACGTCTGGAAGAACCGCTCGGGATGGGCCTTCTTGAAGTCCTCGCTGTGCGTGGAGTTGCCGACCTCGGCGTCCAGGGCGACCACTTCGGGCCGGACGCCGAGCGCGGCGAGGGCGGCACCGAAGGCGACCCGGGTCGCGACCTCATCCCCGACCTCGTAGCGCGGCAGCTCCACCGACCCCGCCGCGGCACCACCGGCGCCGGCACCGACGCCGGTGGTGCCACCCCCGTCGGGCCCGCCGGCCGGAGGCTTGGGCCCGCGCACCGCCAGGCGGCGGACGCCGCCCAGCTCGGCGACGGCCCGCTCGGCCATGTCCTCGGGCAGCGGCTTGCCGTGCCAGCCGTTCTTGTCGGCGACCTCCGACACCCCGCGGCCCTTGACGGTCCTGGCGACGACGACCGTGGGCCCCGTTCCGTCCGCCGCCACGGTCAGGGCCCGGTCGACCTCCGCCAGATCGTGACCGTCCACCACGAGCGCCCGGCAGCCGAAGGCCTCGACGCGCCGGGCGTACGCGTCGGTGTCCCACTCGAGCTCCGTGGGACCGCTCTGACCGAGACGGTTGACGTCGACGATCGCGACGAAGTTGGCGAGCCGGTGGTGCCCGGCCTTGTCCAGCGCCTCCCACACGGACCCCTCGGACATCTCGCTGTCGCCGCACAGCACCCACACCCGGTACGGCTGCCGCTCCAGGTCGCGCCCCGCCAACGCGATCCCGACCCCGTACGCGATGCCCTGGCCGAGCGAACCCGTGGCCACGTCCACCCAGGGCAGCACGGGGGTCGGGTGGCCCTGGAGGCGGTGGCCGAAGCGGCGGTACGTGGTCATTAGCTCGTCGTCGTCGATCGCGCCGGCGGCCTTGAACATCGCGTAGAGCAGCGGCGAGGCGTGGCCCTTGGAGAAGACCAGGTGGTCGCCCGCGGGGTTGTCGGGAGCCGCCCAGTCGTAGCGCAGATGGCGGGTCATCAGGACCGCCATCAGATCGGCCGCGGACAGGCTGGAGGTGGGGTGGCCGGAGCCCGCCGCCGTGCTGGCGCGCACCGAGTCGACCCTGAGCTGCTGCGCGAGTTCGAAGACCTGGGAGAGGTCGCTGTCGGGTCCGAGCGTGACGGTCGTGGGCGCTGCGGTCATGACGGAGGTCCTTTCAAGCGGAGGAGGCGGGCGGGGGAGTGGTCCCCGGGCGCCGGGTCAGGGGTTCCCGGCTCCGCGCGGTCGATCACGCCCGGCACGCGTCTTCGGCCCCTCGGGTGCGGCATTGACCCTTTTGCGTCTCTCCGCGTGACTCCGCGGCATTCCTCGGCGCACCAGAGGAAGCGGGAAAATATGACCTGGATCACGTTACCGCCGGTATCTGAAACATGGTGTCGCAGGTACATTGCGATGACGGAGGACGACGGCGCTACGGCGCGGACGCCCGTACGGGCCCACCGACGCCACCGACGGGCGCCGCACGCCCTCGCGCGCACCGCGCATACGGTTGCCCTGGACGACCTGAACCACCTGGAAGACCTACCGGCGCACAAGGGAGACGGCCCGTGCAGGAGCAACGCCATGTCGACGTACTGATCATCGGCGCGGGACTCAGCGGCATCAGCGTGGCCTGCCACCTGACCCGGGCCGACCCGGGCCGGACCTACGCCGTTCTGGAGCGGCGCACCCGCATCGGCGGCACGTGGGACCTCTTCCGTTACCCCGGCGTCCGCTCCGACTCGGACATGTACACCTTCGGCTACCGCTTCCGCGCCTGGCACGGCACCAAGACCCTCGCCGACGGCACGGACATCCGGCGCTACGTCCAGGACACCGCCGAGGAGTACGGCGTCACCCGGCACGTCCGCTTCGGCCGCAGGGCGGTCAGGGCGAGCTGGTCCAGCGAGGACGGACGCTGGACCGTCGAGACCCGCGACGAGGCCACCGGCACGACCGAGATCCACACCTGCGTCTTCCTCGTCAACGCCACCGGCTACTACGACTACGACGAGGGCCACCGACCCCGCTTCCCGGGAGAGGAGCGGTTCGGCGGCACGTTCGTCCACCCGCAGCACTGGCCCGCCGACCTCGACCACCGCGGCAAGCGCGTCCTCGTCATCGGCAGCGGAGCCACCGCCGTCACCCTGGTGCCCGCCATGGCCGACGACGCCGCCCACGTCACCATGCTCCAGCGCTCACCCACGTACCTCATGACCCTGCCGCGGCACGACAGGCTCGCGGTCCTGCTCCGCAGGGCGGGCCTGCCGGCGGGCCTGGTCCACCGGTTCGGCCGGTCCCGCAACATCGCGCTGCAGCGGGCCATGTACGCCGTCTGCCGCGCCGCCCCCGGCCTCATGCGCCGGCTGCTCATCGCCGGCGTGCGCGCACAGGTCGGCACGCACGTCGACATGCGCCACTTCACCCCCACCTACCGGCCCTGGGACCAGCGCCTGTGCGTCGTGCCCGGCGGCGACCTGTTCACGGCGCTCAAGAGCGGCAGGGCGTCCGTCGTCACCGACCACATCGAGACGTTCACCGAGACCGGCGTCGTCCTGCGGTCCGGCGAGGAGATCCCGGCCGACATCGTCGTGACCGCCACCGGACTGCGCGTCCAGATCGCCGGCGGCGCGGAACTCGAGGTCGACGGACGACCGGTCACCACCCGCGACCACGTCGTCTACAAGGGCGTGATGCTCGACGGCATCCCCAACCTGGGCATCATCCTCGGCTACACCAACGCCTCCTGGACCCTCAAGGCCGACCTCGCGGCGGAGTACCTCGCCAGACTGCTCCGTCACATGGACCGGCACGGCCACACCCAGGTCACTCCGATCGCGACCGACGCCGACCGCGCCCCCGAATCCGCCATGGGCGACTCCCTCACCTCCGGCTACATCGCCCGCGGCGACGCGGTCATGCCCCGCCAGGGCACCCGCGCCCCCTGGCGCATCAGGAACAACTACTACAGCGACCGCCGCGCCCTGCGGCGCTCCCCGATCGACGACCCGGCGCTCCGCTTCGACCGCCCGCGCCGGCCCGCCGCACCGGCCGAGGACCGCCCGGACGCCACCGGAGCCCCGGTGGCATGAGGCACCGGCCCACCCCACCACCCAGGGATCGAGGACCGCGATGACGACCACCCCACCGACCGCCGGACAGCAGACCTACGAAGAGATCCTCCGCACTCTCTCCGAGGGCTCGGTGCGCGTCCACTTCGACGCGTTCACCGACATAGCCTGGGACGACCCCGACTTCGCCGTCGACCCGAAGGACCCGCGCTGGGTGCTGCCGGAGGCCGACCCGCTCGGCGGTCACCCCTGGTACCGGGCCCAGACACCCGAGCGCCAGGCCGAGATCGGGCTGTGGCGGTACGCCAACATCGCCAAGGTGGGCATGCAGTTCGAGAACGTGCTCATGCGGGGCGCACTGGACTACCTCTTCTCGCTGCGCAACCAGGACCCCGAATTCCGGTACCTCACCCACGAGATCACCGAAGAGACCCACCACACCCAGATGTTCCAGGAGTTCGTGAACCGCACCGGCGTCGACGTGCACGGCGGCCGCCGCTCCTTCCGCGTCGTCAGCCGCCTGCTCCCGCTTGCCGGTTCGGTCCTCCCCGAAGCCTTCTTCACCGGCGTACTGGCGGGCGAGGAGCCCATCGACCACCTGCAGAAGGCGATCCTGCGCTCCGGCGCCGAGGGGCATCCGCTGCTGCGGCGCATCATGCAGATCCACGTGGCGGAGGAGGCCCGGCACATCTCCTTCGCCCACGAGTTCCTGCGCGACAAGGTCCCCGGATTCGGGAGACTGCGCAGGGGCGCGCTGTCCGTGACCTTCCCGGTCATCATGCGCGTCCTCGGCGACGTGATGGTGATCCCCGACCGCAGGACCGCCGAGAAGATGGGCGTCCCCCAGCACGTGATCAAGGACGTGTTCTGGCGTTCCGAGGACGGCCGGAAGCTGCTGCGCGACCTCTACGCCGACGTCCGCATGCTCGCCGAGGACATCGGCCTGATGAACAAGGCGTCCCGCCGCGTCTGGCGGATGCTCCGCATCGACGGACGCCCCTCCCGCTACCGCAGCCAGCCCGCCTGAAGCAGCGCGAAGCCCTGGCGCAGCGCCAAGCACGGACGCCCAGGGACGCCCAGGGATGCCCTGGCATGCCCTGAAGCAGCGCGAAGCCCTGGCGCAGCGCCACGCCTGGCGCCCAGCGATGCCCTGACACGCCCCGAAGCAGCGCGAAGCCCCGAAGCGGAGAGAAGTCGCCATGCCCTACGTCGTCACCCGGTCGTGCTGCGCCGACGCCTCCTGCGTCCTGGCCTGCCCGGTGAACTGCATCCACCCCGCCCCGGGCGAACCCGGCTTCGCCGAGGCCGAGATGCTGTTCGTCGACCCGCGGGCCTGCGTCGACTGCGGCGCCTGCGTGACCGCGTGCCCGGTGGACGCGCTCAAGCCCCACACCAAGCTCACGGCCGCCGAGCAGCCGTACCTCGACCTCAACGCCGCCTACTACGAGGAACACCCGCACGCCTCCCGTACGCCCCTGGCCCTCGTGCCCCGCCCACGCCGGCGGCCGGCCGACGGGCTGCACGTCGCCGTGGTCGGCGCCGGACCGGCCGGGCTCTTCGCCGCCGACGAGCTGCTCCGGCACCCGGGCGTGCGCGTCACCGTCCACGACCGGCTCCCCACCCCGTACGGACTCGCGCGCGCCGGAGTGGCCCCCGACCACCAGGACACCCGCCAGGTCACGCGGCTCTTCCGGGCGATCGAGTCCCAGCCCGGATTCGCGTACCGGCTCGACACCGAGGTCGGCCGGAACCTGCGTCACGAGGACCTGGTCCGTGACCACCACGCCGTGATCTACGCGGTGGGCGCCGCCACCGACCGGCGGCTCGGCATCGACGGCGAGGACCTGCCCGGCAGCGTCTCCGCCACCGACTTCGTGGCCTGGTACAACGGCCACCCCGACCACAGCAGCGCGGTGCACGACCTGAGCGGCGAACGCGCGGTCGTCGTGGGCAACGGCAACGTGGCTCTGGACGTGGCCCGCGTCCTGACCGCCGACCCCGCGGGCCTCGCCCGTACCGAGGTCTCGGACCGCGCCCTGGCCGCGCTATGGGGGAGCCGGATCCGGGAGGTGGTCGTACTCGGCCGGCGCGGACCGGCCGAGGCCGCGTTCACGCTGCCGGAGCTGCTGGCGCTCGCGGCGCTCGACGGGATCGACGTCCTCGTCGAGGGCCTTCCGCAGGACGCGGTGCCGCACCCGGCGGCCCGCAAGGCGGCCGTGCTGGCCGAGCTGGCCGCCCGTACTCCCGTGGCCGGGCGACGGCGCATCGTCCTGCGCTTCCTCACGGCGCCGACGCGGATCCTCGGCGACGACCGGGTCACCGGACTGGAGGTGGCCCGCACCGAGCTGCGCGCGGACGCCGACGGCAGGGTGACGGCCGTCCCGACGGCGGAGCGGGAGGTCCTGGAGACCGGGCTCGTCCTGCGCGCCGTGGGCTACCGCGGCCGGCCCGTACCCGGGCTGCCGTTCGACGAGGCGACGGGCACCGTGCCCCACGAGCGCGGCCGGGTCGCGCCCGGGGTGTACGTGGCGGGCTGGATCAAGCGCGGACCCACCGGCTTCATCGGCACGAACAAGACCTGCGCCCAGGAGAGCGTCACCACACTCCTCGACGACTTCGAGGCGGGCCTGCTCACACCCCCCGTCGGGGAGCCTTCCCCCCCAGCGCACGACGGCGCCCGCAACGCTGCCGCGGGACGGAGCCGCGGCCGTTCCCGCGGCGCACCCGGACGCCGTCGGACTCGAGGGATGGAGGGCCGTAGACGCGGCCGAGCGGGCGGCCGGCGCCCTGCAGGGGCGCCCACGCGTCAAGATCACCGACAGGGAGGCCCTCCTCGCCACCGCCCGCTCGGCGCAGACGGTCCCCGACGAGGGTCCGCCGGCGCCGGGCCCGCAGCCCCGACCGTTGCTCCGGTGGCTCGCGGGCCCTCGCCGGGCCCGCTCCCGACCCCACCCCTGACCCCTCGTCCGCCGACGGGCGGACCGGCGTCACGCACGTATCCTGCGGGGATGGCGGAGACATCGAACCGGGGGGCGGGGGCGGCCGACGGGCGCTCGACGCGGTGGAACGAGCACAGGGCCCGGCGCCAGAGCGAACTCGTCGACGCCGCCGTGGCCGCCGTCGAGGAGGACGGGCCGGGGATCGGTGTGAAGCAGATCGCCGACCGTCTCGGGCTCCCGCGATCGGTGGTCTACCGCCACTTCAAGGACCGGGCGGACCTCGACGAGCTGATCCGCGGGCGCATCGTGGACTCCCTCATGGCCGATCTGGCGCCGACGCTGGAGCCCGACGGCACGGTGGTCGAAGCGGTGCGGCGTACGGTCGAGGTGTACCTCGACTGGATCCGGCGGCACCCGCGGCTGCACGCCTTCCTGGGAGCGGGCGCCCCCGCCGCGGGTGCCGGGGTGGTCGCCGGCACCAAGGCGGCCATCGCCGTCAAGGTCGGCGAGTTGTTCGCGGCGGTCCTCGGCGCCCTGGGCCGGGACCCGGCCCCGGCGCGGTCGATCGCCTTCGGCATCGTCGGATTCGTCGACGCCACGGTCAACCACTGGCTCTCCGACCAGCGTCACGAGCTCACCGGCAGCGAGTTGGCGGACCTGTTGACGTGCTCGATCTGGTCGGTCCTGGACGGCAACCTGCGCGCGCTGGGCATCGAACTCGCCCCGGACCGCCCCCTGTCCGACCTCCTTGGCGACGGGGCCACCGCCTTCCAGGCCATGCCTGGAAAGTAGCTCCAGCGCCCCGCCGTTCAGGGGGCGTCCTCCACGGGGCCCGAGAGGCGCCGCTCAGTGCTTGCCGGCGTTGAGCTTCCTGAGGGCTCCGCCGACGGGGATGAGCCCGTCGCCGTCAGGCCTCATCTCCTGGGGGTCCACCGGAAGGCTCTTGGTGACGGTGGAGGTGTCGACCGGCAGGGCGGAGGTGACGTTGCCGACGCCCGAGGCGTGCGCGGGAACGGCGACGGCGACGCCGGTGAGGGTGAGCACGGCGGCTGTGACGATCTTCTTCATGCCTGCAGGAACGAGAAGCACCGCTTCCGAGTCACGCCGACGGACCACCCGAGATCGTCGAGGCGCCGCTCAGTTCGCCCGCCGGAGCATCGCGAGCCGGCTGGCCGTGCGGTCCAGGTCGCGGGTCAGCGGCTGACCGGCGGGAAGGGCGGCGAGCGGGTCGGAACCGATGAGGACGAGGCGGACGTCCCGGTCGCAGGCGACGTCGACCAGGTTCGCGAACCGCTGCCGCCCGTCCGCGGAGGCCTCGGTCAGCGCGGGCACGCCGTCCAGGACCACGGTGGCGAACCCTTCGGCGAGGGCCAGGTAGTCAGGCACCGCCGTCGCCGTCTCGCAGAGCGCGTCGAAGCCGAGCCAGACGAGATCACCGCGCACCGCCCGGGCCGGAAGCTCCCGCAGATGGGCCTGGACGGTGGTGGCCTCCGCGGCTGCCGGAACGGTGAGGCCGAGCGCCTCCAGGGCGGCGTCACCGGGCGGCACGCACACTCCCGTCGCGAACCGGCGGCGACCGCCGCCCGACCCCTCATCCGCCGCGACGCGGCGGAAGTCCACCGGACCCGTGACGTCCAGGACGTCCATCCGCTCCTCTATGAGCGTGATGGTGGGCTCGAACAAGTGGTGGTAGAGCGGGTCCGGCATCAGTCCGGCGGGCGGGTAGTTGGAGGTGGTGACGAGGGTGATCCGGCGGTCCAGCAGCGTGCGGAAGAGGCGCGCGATCAGCATCGCGTCGCCCGCGTCGTGCGCATGGAACTCGTCGAAGACCAGGACCCGGCTGTCCCCGATCAGTTCGTCGAGAGCGCTGTCGACGGCGCTCTGACCGTCGTGGCGGCCGCCCGGCCTGCTCACTCCGTCGTGGAGCCGCCGGAAGAAGTCGTGGAAGTGCAGCCGGCGTTTACGCCCGGTGGGCAGACCCTCGTAGAAGGTGTCCACCAGCCAGCTCTTCCCCCGGCCCACCGGGCCCCAGACGTACAGGTCGCGGGGCGGCGAGGGGAAGGTCCAGGCCGGCCGGGCGAGTTCGGCCGCCAGGCGGGCCAAGCGGTCGACCGCGGCCTCCTGCGCCGGAGCGACCGAGAAGCCGCGCCGCGCCGCGGCCTCGAGGAAATGGCGGCGCATGGCCTGCTCGTGCTTGGGCACCGGTCAGCTCATCCGTTCGTACGCTGGGGCTCGTCGAGGCATCGGCCGGGATCAGACCGGCTCGGGTGCCGCGCTCGCAGGCTCCAGGACCTCCACCGTCCCGCGGCCTCTTCCAGGGCCGAGGGCAACGGCCCCTCCTCGAAGTACGCCCGGATACGGGCGGCCGCGCCCGTGTCCGACGCGGCGTCCGCTTCGGACGCGGCACCGAGCTCCGCGCGTATGCGCTCGGCCACGCCGGTCGAGGTGACGAACTCCTGGTAGGCGGCGGTCGTCACATGGAACCCACCCGGTACCGGTAGCCCCCCGCGCGCGAGCTCGGCCAGTGCCGCACCCTTACCCCCCGCCGTCTCCAGCGTGGCGGCAGCAGCGTCCAACGGCAGCACGAAGTCCATGCCCTGATCCCCCCGACTCGGCACTCGACTCGACAAGGCGTCATGATCGCATAGGGGCGATGGCGTTGCGGCCGCACAATCTCAGCGCTGACACGGATTGCCGGGCAGAGGTCGGGCTCCTGGAGCGGGAGCAACGGGGGAAGGCCGCGGCCGGGCCGCGGCCGCGGCCGCGCGTCACTTCCGCCAGAAGAGGTGGTGCGTCACGCCGCTCGGGCTGGGCACGACCTCCAGGTGGAACCGGTCGAGCAGCTCGTCAGGCGACTCCCACAGGCGCAGTCCGGCTCCGAGTCTCACCGGCGAGACCACCACGTGGAGGGTGTCGACGAGGTCGGCGTCCAGGAACTGCCGGATGGTGGTGACCCCGCCGCCGAGTCGGACGTCCTTGCCCTGTGCTGCCTCCCGCGCCCGTTCGAGGACGGTGGCCGGGTCGCCGTCGACGAAGTGGAACGTGGTGTCGCCGAGCGTGAACGAGGGACGGTGGTGATGGGTCATGACGAACACCGGCGTGTGGAATGGGGGCTCGTCACCCCACCAGCCCTGCCACTCATGGTCCTGCCAGGGCCCGCGCTGCGGTCCGAACTTGTTGCGGCCCATGATCTCGGCGCCGATGTTGCGGGCGAAGTCTCGCGTGAAGTAGTCGTCGAGACCCCGGCTGCCTCCCGGCTCCGTGCGCATGGGCCAGCTCGCCGTGGCGCCGGCCCACGCGAACAGCCTCTCGGGATGGTCGAGGCCGAAGGGCCGGTCGAGGCTCTGGTCCTCACCGGCACCGGCACCGACACCGTCACTCGACACGTTGAAGTTCATGACTCTCAGCAGCTGTTCCATGGGTTCCCTCGTCCGTTCCTGTCGCAAGGTCGCGCGGCGAAGGGCCGCACACTACGACGTCGAACGGGAGACGGCCGGATCGACACCCCGCCCGTAAGTCTCCGAACCTGAGGCGCCCGCAGTGGACCGCCGAGCTGCTCACGTCCGGTCGCGGGAAGGGTGCCATTCGACGAGGAGGATGGTGGCGTCGTCCCGGAGGCGGTGGTCCTGGTGGTGCAGGAGCTCGTGCACCAGGCGCCGCAGGGCCTCGGGGGCGGGGTCGCCCGCGGCCATGGCGCGGATCACGGTGTCGGCGAGCCGCTCCTCGCCGAAGAGGTCTCCCAGGGGGGACCGGGCCTCGGTGACGCCGTCGCTGTGGACGAGGATCCGGTCGCCGGGCTGAAGACGTGTCCGGTGCACGGTGGGCGGGGACGACGTGTGGAATCCCCAGCCGAGGGGCAGGTCGGGTTCGCGTTCGAGCCCACGCGGCAGGACCCGGCCGTCGCGGATGAGCAGCGGCGGCGGATGGGCGCAGTTCACCCAGGTGAGCGTGCCGTCCTCGGTGTCCAGCTCGGCGATGACCGCGGTCATGAGCCGGTCGGTGAACCACTCGTCCAGGACCTTGTCGATCGCGGGGACGATCTCGGCGATGCTGCCGCCGGAACGGCGTGTGGCGCGACAGGTCGCGAGGCCGGCCGCGCTCGCGCCGCCGGAGGCGAGATCGTGCCCCATGGAGTCCAGCAGCGTCAGGTGCAGGGCGCGCTCGGTGAAACTGTGATCGAAGGTGTCGCCGCCGATGTCGTACGCGGGCTCGAGCACTGCGGAGGAGGTCACCCGCGCGGTACCGATGGTGCGGGGTGGCAGGAACGCCCACACCAGCTCGGCCTGCACTGTCATGTTCCGCCGTCGCCCGGCCTCGACCAGCGGATCGTTGTGGGACGACTTGGACACCAGCAGCAGCGCGGCCACACCGGCCAGCGTCTCGCACCAGCCGACCAGGTCCTCGTCGAGATCGGGCGCACTGGCTTGCAGCACCCCGAGCCGCTCGACGCCGTCGATCATCGGCGCCCAGACGGTGGAGCCGTCCGGCGAACGCTGTGTCCGCTCCAAGCGGTAGGCCGATCCCGCGGGCGAGCTGTCGATGTCGAGCAGCTGTTCCCCGGCCGTCACCGGCTGCGGCAGGGCCACGAGGCTGGTCTGCTGGAGATCGGTCACGTACACGCACGTGCTGCTGAGACCCATGCGCCGGCCTGTTTCGTACACAAGCCCGGCGAGGTCCCGGCCCGGCACCAGATGTGCGGCGGAAACGAGATCCCTCAGCAGCTGCTCGTGAGACTCCATGACAAGGCCCTCCGCCGGCTCGCCGGTCGCGGGCAGGCACACCGAGCGTAGCGTCCGACGAGGCCACGGGCACGCAAGGGAGCGCCGCTGGGGGGAGGGGGGAGCGCAGGCCGGCGGCTGTGACGCCTGGCGCAGTTGGTGTGCGGCGGGTGAGCGGGGGTGAAAGGGCGGCGGGTGCCGGGTGCCGGGTGCCGGGTGCCGGGTGCCGGGTGGCGGGCGCTGGGCGGCTGGCGAGGGCAGCGGCCGATGGCCCTCGACCCCAGCGGCCAGCGGGCCGGCGGTGAGTGGTCGGGGCGTGCGGCCAGGCGCCCTGAGGCCGACGCGGGCTGGCCGCGGGGGCGTACTGCGTGGGCTGGTCGTCCCGGTCCGCGGGCGCGGGCTGGTCGTCCCGGTCCGTACGGCCCCGGGGGCCGGCCAACGCGCGGGGCCGTACGGCGCGGGCTGGTCGCCCCGGTCCGCGGGGCCGCAGGCTGCTCGTGCCGGTCCGTACGACGCGCGGCCGGCGGCGGGGATCCGTACGGCGCGCCGCCCGACCGTCGCCTACCCCCCGCGCCGTACGCGGGCGGCCTTGCGGGCCTCGGCCGTGCGCCGGGCCTCGGCGGACTTGCGCGACTCGTTCTTGGCGCGGCCGGGCTTGCCCGGAACGGTGCCCCTGCCACGGAACTCGCCGCCGCGCCGGTCGCGGCCCGCGGAGGCGGAGGTGGCGCCGTCGGGGGTGGCCGAGGGGGCCTTGGCTCCGGTGATGCGCCGCAGCTCGGGCTCGCCGGGGCGGACGTTGGTGGTACGGGGCCGGATGCCCGCCTCCGAAAGGAGACGCGCCATGTCGCGGCGCTGGTCGGGCAGCACCAGCGTGACGACGCTTCCGCTGGCGCCCGCCCGTGCCGTACGGCCGCTGCGGTGGAGGTAGTCCTTGGCGTCGGCGGGCGGGTCGATGTTGACGACGAGGTCGAGGTCGTCGACGTGGATGCCGCGGGCGGCGACGTTCGTCGCCACCAGGGCGGTGACGGCCCCCGTCCTGAACCGTTCCAGGGTGTCCGTGCGCTGGGGCTGGGACTTGCCGCCGTGCAGCGCGGCGGCCCGGACTCCGCTGCCGACGAGGTGGCGGGTGAAGCGGTCGACGGCCTGCTTGGTGTCCAGGAACATGATCACGCGCCCGTCGCGTGCGGCGATCTCCGTGGCGGTGGGGAACTTGTCGGCGCCGTGGACGTGGAGCACGTGGTGCTCGACCGTGGACGCGGTCTCGTCGGCGAGGTCGGCGTCGTGGACCACCGGGTCCTGGAGGTACCGGCGGACGAGGTGCTCGACGTCCTGGTCCAGCGTGGCCGAGAACAGCATCCGCTGCCCGTCGGGCCGCACCTGGTCGAGCAGCTCGGTGACCTGGGGCAGGAATCCCATGTCGGCCATCTGGTCGGCCTCGTCCAGGACCGTGATCTCCACCTGGTCGAGCCGGCAGTCCCTGCGCTCCACGAGGTCCCTCAGGCGGCCCGGGGTGGCGACGACGACCTCGGCCCCGGCCTTCAGCTCGGTGGCCTGCCGACCGGACTGCAGGCCACCGACCACGGTGGCGAGGCGCAGCCTCAGAGCCTCCGCGTACGGCGCGAGCGCCTCGGAGACCTGCTGGGCCAGCTCGCGGGTGGGCACGAGGACCAGGGCGAGCGGCTTCTTGGCATCGGCGCGCCGGCCGGCCGTGCGGACCAGAAGCGCGAGCCCGAAGGCGAGCGTCTTGCCCGACCCGGTACGGCCCCGCCCCAGGACGTCGCGGCCCGCGAGCGCGCTGGGCAGGGCGGCGGCCTGGATCGGGAACGGAGCGGTCACCCCTTGGCCGGCCAACGCCGCCAGAACCGCCTCGGGCAGCCCCATGTCCTCGAAACGCTCCACGGCCGGAAGCGGCGGGGTGCCGGTGTGGCCGGCGAGATCGGCGAGGCCGGCGAGATCTCCCGTACGGGCCGTGCGGTTCATGGATGCCATGCCTTCGTCTGGAGGGGTGCGCGACCCCCAAGGAAAACACGGCAAGGAGGAGCCGGCCGAATCCCTTGGGCACTGCCCGCCGGATCACGTGCCGACGATGCCTCGGGCGACGGACTCGGAGCCAGGCGGATCGTGCTCGTGATCTACGCGGGACCGGGATCGAAATCGGGATCGCGCCTCCGGCGCCAGGCCCTCGGCCGCCCACGCGCGGGAAGCGGTTCAGCGGCCGTAGGCACTACGGCAGAGAGCGGGTACGCCATAGGGGACCTGAAGGCGTTCGGCCTCGCGGCAGAGCTGGCGCATGTCGGCCGGCTTGCCGACCGGCCGGGGCTGGGCGGGGTGCTTGGGGGGCTTGGCCGTCCGCGTCCGGTGGGGCTTCTTGGACGGCTTGGTGGCTTCCGGCCGCGCCGATCGCCGCGCGGAACGGTGGTGGGCGGGGGGCGCCGGGCGATCGGCGCGCCCGGCGGCCGGCGAACCGTGGGCCTTGGCGCCCCGGCCCGGTGGGGAGGTCGGCGAGGCGCTGTCCGGGAGCGGCTCGGTGGAGTCGAGGGCTTCGCGGGGCGCGTCCTGCGTGGGGGCGGGCCAGTCGCGGGGGAGCGGGGCCGGCGGTCGGTCGTCGGCGGGGGAGAGACCCGCGGGCGGCCGGGCCGACGGCGGGGTGCTGGGGATGGCGACACAGCCGGTGACGGCGAGGAGGAGGCAGACAAGGAGGACTGGTGTGGTGCGGCGCGGGTGCATGATCCCTACGATCGCGGAGGGCCCTGTGGCGGCGGGCGTGGCTGGCGGGTAAGCCACCGTGACGGGTGACAGAGGGGGCCGCTCCGAGGAGCGCCCTCGTCTCCGATCTCGGAGCTCCGATTTCCGGGCTCCGATCTCCGAGCTCCGATTTCCGAGCTCTGATCTCCGAGCTTCGGCTGTCCGCGGCGCGTGGCACCATTCCGTCATGTTCAAGGGGGAAGCGCCTGCGACGCCGGCTGAGGCGGTGCTGGAACTGCGCGAGATCGCTCACTCATGGGTCGACGGGCAGCACACGGAAGCAGAGTCCTTGACCGAAGCCGCGCTGCGTGCGCTGTGCGGCGGCCTCGAGACGCCGTCGCTGCTGCACCTCGCCGCGCTGAACCGCTGCGAGCACGATCTGGCCCCCGAGCTGTTCGGCCGCGTGATGGACGAGCTCGGTTTTGGATTCCACCCGCCTGAGGACTACTGGGAGGGCCGGTTGGCGCTCGCCCGCTGGTGGGCTTCCGAGATCGTGGGCGGCTGGCTCGACCCCGCGGACGGCATCGCCCTCATCTTCTACAACGTGGCAGAAGCCTACGGCCGCTGCGAGGAGTTGAACCCTCTGATCGACGCGGTGGCGGCGCACTGGGAGAACGGCGGATCGAAGGGCTCCCCGGAAGAGATCACCGCGCAGCTGAACCAGATCGCCAAGGAGCTCCTGGCCCGCATCCCGCCTCCCGCCCGCTAGAGGCGTGTCGCGGTGCGGACGAGGTCGGCGACGGCTTTGGATCTGCTGTGTGGTGGCCAGGCGATGACGGTCGTGACAGCCGGTGCATCCGGCACCGGCACCGTCGCGTGATCGTCGCGCAGGTGGGCTCGGAGGGACTCGGGCACGACCGCGCAGGCCCGTCCGAGCGCGATCAACTGGAACAGCTGGGTGTGGTCGCGCACCTGCGGCCCAGGCCCGTCCGAATAGCCCCCGCCCGGTCGAGGCCAGCGTGGCAGGGGCAGGTCGGTCAGGGTGGTGACCTCGGCCATCGACATATGAGGTCGGCCGGCCAAAGGGTGCCCCGCGGGCAGGACCACGACCTGCCGTTCGGTGCGCAGGTCCTCGGTGTCGAGTCCGGCCGTCGTGTCGAAGGGCCGCTGCAGCAGAGCAACGTCGGCACGCCCGTCGCGCAGGAGCCTTTCCTGCTCGCCGGGCCCGCACAGCATCACCTCGACGGCAACGGCGCCGGGCTCGGCGGCGTAGGCGTCCAGGAGCTTCGACAGCAGTTCGCCGGCCGCTCCGGCTTTCGTGGCCAGCACGACACCGGGCAGTTCGGCAGCTGCGCGGCGGGTACGGCGCTCGGCGGCTTCGACCGCGTCGAGTGCGGCCCGGGCCTCCCGCAGAAGCACCGACCCGGCCTCGGTCAAGGTGACTGCGCGAGCAGTGCGGTGCAGCAGAACCACTCCGAGCCGTCGCTCGAGCTGCTGGATCGCCCGCGACAGCGGTGGTTGCGCCATGGCGAGCCGCTGCGCCGCCCGCCCGAAGTGCAACTCCTCCGCGACGGCGACGAAGTACCGTAGCTCCCGCGTCTCCACCGCGTCATCGTATCCGGCGCTGACCAGGATCGATATCCGTGCGGTATCACCGCCCACCCAGTCGGTCTTGGACGTCCTACCCGAGTCCGCCCGACGCTTGACGACATGAGTGAACAGACGATCGCGCTGGTGACCGGTGCGAACAAGGGAATCGGATACGAGATCGCGGCGGGCCTGGGCTCCCTCGGCTGGCGAATCGGCGTGGGCGCGCGGGACCAACGGCGCCGCGACACCGCGGTGGAGAAGCTGCGCGCAGCCGGGATCGATGCGTTCGGCGTTCCGCTCGACGTGGCGGACGACGCGAGTGTGGCCGCCGCGGCCGAGCTGATTGCCGACCGCGCCGGAGGGCTCGACGTCCTGGTCAACAACGCCGCGATCACCGGCGGTATGCCGCAGACGCCCACAACGGTCGATCCGGCGACCGTACGAGTCGTCGTGGAAACCAACGTGATCGGGGTCATCCGCGTCACCAACGCGATGCTGCCCCTGCTGCGCGGCTCGGCGTCGCCGCGGATCGTGAACATGTCCAGCAGCGTCGGCTCGCTCACCCTGCAGACCACGCCCGGCGTCGATATGGGCCCGGTTCCCGCTGCGTACTTGGCGTCCAAGACGTTCCTCAACGCCGTCACCGTCCAATACGCCAAGGAACTGAGCGACACCAACATCCTGATCAACTCCGGCTGTCCCGGCTTCACCGCCACCGACCTCAACGGCTTCCAGGGCGTCCGCGCTCCCCAGCAGGGCGCGGCGATCGCGATCCACCTCGCGACCCTGCCCGACGACGGACCGACCGGCGGATTCTTCGACGACGGTGGAACAGTGCCCTGGTAACAGCCTCAGCGCACGGCCACCGCTACTCATCGTGGTCTGTGACGTCGACGAGGAGTCCTGCGGTGGCCGTCGGCCACCGCAGGCCCTGGCGGTGCCGAGAAGTTGTTCCTGGGACATCCCGTACATCGGCACGTCGAGAGACGGCCGGTACTACGTCGAAGGACCGAGTCGAAGCAGCCCGCGGATCGCTGAGACGGACAGTGCGCAGGCCGCAGTGGCGATGGTCATCGATCGTCTGCCGCCAGGCTGCGGCCCCGCCTTCATCGGCAACGCAGCTGAACTGGCCGCCTACGAGAAGGCGACAGACTGCGGGTAGGGCGGGGCCGACCCGCAGAAACCGAAACTTTGGCGGCTGTGACTCACCGCCCCCATCCTGCCTGGAACCCGTCTCGGCCCGGGGAGCGGCCATGGGTTCGTTCGCCTAATCGGCTTGGTGTTTCAGCGGCCCTCTCGGCAGAGTGGCACCGTGACTGAGCTGTGGGCGCACACCCTGACCTGGGCAGAAGTGGATCCTTCGCGACATCCGTTCGAGCTGGACGACGATGCGGCAAAGGCGTTGGCCGAGGCTCTGGCACCCCTGCTGCCCGGGGCAGCCGCCATCGAGGAGAACCGGTGGCGTTCGCTGGATCCGGTCACCGAGTTTCTCGTGGAGCGGTACGGCCGGTGGGCCTGCGGATGGAACTGGTCCGTGGGGGAGGGCGACAAGGACGGCGGAGTCGTCGGCGTGTGGTGCTGTGCCGCCGATTCCGTGACGACGGCCGACGAGACCTCAGAGCTGGTCGTCGCGGCCCTGCTGGAATGGCGTGACTGGCTCGAGGAACTGGCAGAGCGCTTCGCCGCCCTCGCACCGCCGGAGCCCTCGGCCGGATCCTCGGTGGACCCCTGGCACTGGGAGCGGGCATGCACGCGGCTGGTCACCGTCGTGGCCGCCCGGACCGAGGCCGAGAGCGGCTGGTACGGGCACTGCATGCAGGTCCTGGCGTGGTTCCTCACGTACAACGGCGTCGACGAGGAGCGGGCCCGGGAGGTCGTGGAGAGCGCGGTCGGTGGCCGCTTCGACAGTTGGATCGCGCCGGAGGCCACGGTGGTCGACGCGGTGAGTTCACGGTTTGCCCGGACCGTGGGAGACCAGGGATGACTTCCGCGCCCGTCCGCCAGAAGGACGCCCTCGCCGACTGGCTGAGCATCCGTACGGAGATCTCCTGGCCGCGCTGGAACTGCGCGGCGCCTGCTGCGGGACCGCCGGTACCCGACGGCTTCCGCGACTTCTTCACCAGCACACGCGCCAGCCGCGACCCCCAAGGCGCCGCCCGGGTTCTGACGGCCCTGGATCACGCTCTCGCGGACGCGAAGCAGCACAGGCGGCTGACCTTCGCCCTCATGGCGGACTGGCAGCGGACCGTGCTCCATCGCGACGTCGTCGGCTTCCGCATGGTGCCCGCTTTCGCGAAAGGAGGACGAGAGCGGTACGGCCTCGCGCGCGACACACAGGCGCGGTTCGACCAGTGCTTGTCAGAGAGCACTCAGCCCGATCTGCCCCTGCCCTCGCGCGCTGCCCGGACGTACCTCGACGTCCTGTTCTTCCATCCGTTCGAAGACGGCAACGCCCGCGCGGCCATGCTGGCGCTGGCCTTCGTCCTGGCCCGTGAGGGTGTCTCCCTCGACCAGGTGCACCCGCTGCAGGTCACCCGCTGGGCCGACGACGCCGACGGCGCGGCCGATCTGGCTGTGCTGCTCGGAATCCTGATCACCGCGGCGCGGCGCCGCCCGCTCCACGGGAGCCTCTCGTGAAGGACCGGGACGTCATACTCAACGAACTGGCCCAGGGACTACGCCCGCTGCCACAGGGCATCGAGTGGTTCGACCGCCTCGGCTCCGAGGAACAGTCCGAGGTGCTGATGTGGCTGCGTTATTACTGCATCCAGGCTCGCGCTGTAGACGAGGACGGACCGGAGAGCATCCGGCGCGCCGGACTACGCCCCACGCACACCCCTGCGGTACTGATCACCCGCGGCCGGATCGACCAGCAACTGAGGAAGATCGTCGGCCTCACCCCGGTCGACGAACGCCGCAAGTCGTTCCGCCTGCTGGTCGCGCTGCTCGCCGTCGCGGACGCCCGGCGCCGCGAGCGCTTCTGCTCCGGGGGCTGCGGTCACTGGTGGCACCAACTGTCCGCCGTTGATCCCGCCGACCCCGCGATCGAGGCGGATGGGACATCGTGAGTCCTGCCCCCCCGGAAAGCAGGCAGTCCTGGCGCGCGCGGCGGTCTGCGGGTCACGCGTTGTGGGGCGAGGCCGGCGCCGGCTTCGGAGTGGCGAGGAAACCGGGGCAGCGGAACTTGCCTCCGCTCCCGTCCAGTTGCGAGTGTTGACGCCACGCGAGCGGGTGGGCGCCGCGCAGCACTCGGGTGTTCTCCCGGAAAGAACCACCGGCCCACAGCGGCGTGCCGCCCAGCTCGCGGCCGTCGTGAATGCGGCACTCCGCAGCTCCGGCCGCCGGCCGCCCCGGCCCATGTCGCCCCCCGCGGCCACGCTCTTCAGGCCGAACGCGCCCGCCCGACGGACTCCAGCACCGACGTCAGGAAGCGGCGTACGGTCTCCAGCTCGGCGGCCTCGAAACCTTCGGCAGCCGCCAGCACCTCGCCGATGACCGGGCCGAAGAAGGCCCACCCGAGTTCCGTTGCCTTCTCCTCCACCTCCAGCAGCACGCGTCGCCGATCGGCCGTGTCCCTGCTGCGCCGGACCAGTCCGAGTCGCTCCAGCCGATCGATGAGGGCGGTGGTCCCGGCCGAATGCAGCCGCAGTTGCTCGCCGAGCCACCCGGGCGTGGCACGGGTGCCGGCCCGTGTCGCGTCCAGCAGGTGGATCAGCGCGCGTACGTCGGTCGGATGCAGTCCGTGCCGCGCGGCGAACTCGGCGCCAAGCAGGTCGAATTCCACCGTCACGGCGCGCAGCACGTGCACCAGTCCCAGCGCCGGATTCTGCTCGTGCACGCCCCACGCTCCCTCGGACCCGAGCTCTTAATATCTCGCTGAGCGAGATTATCGCCGAGCGAGAGGAATGCCCAGTGTCCCTGTCAGCTTTCGATCTTGCCTACGGCGAACTCCGAACCCGCTGGCCCGAGTCCACCGAGGAGCGCGACGTCGTGACGCCGTACGGGCGCACCAGGGTCCACGTATACGGTCCGCAGGACGGCAACCCGCTCGTCCTGCTCCCCGGCGGCTCGGCCACCGGCCTGGTCTGGTTCGCCAACGCACCGGCCCTCGGCAGGCGATACCGAGTCCACGCGGTCGATCTGCTGGGCGATGCCGGCCGCACCGAACGCCGGGGCGCGCCGCTGAGGAACGCGGACGATCTGACAGCCTGGCTGGATGCGCTCCTGGACGGTCTCGGGCTCGCCCGCACGCACCTGTGCGGTCACTCGTACGGCGCCTGGCTGGCCGTCAGGTACGCCCTGCACGCACCGCAGCGCGTGCACCGCCTCGCCCTCGTCGATCCCACCCAGGTCTTCGCCGGATACCGCCCCGGCTACCTGCTGCGCGCACTGCCCACCCTGATCCGCCCGAGCGAGGCCCGTGCCCGCGCCTTCCTGGCCTGGGAGACGGGAGATCTCCAGCCGGACGAGGCCTGGCAGCGCCTCTACGCGTCGGCCACCACGGTTCCCGATCGCACGCTCATCTCGGGCGGCCGCCCTCGGGTCGCCGACCTCCGCATGCCGGTGCTGGCCCTGTTCGCGCGGCAGAGTCGCGTCCACCACGCCCTCAGGGCAGCGGACAGGGCCCGCCGGACGCTCTCGCAGGGCGAGGTCGCTCTCCTCGCCGGAGCCACCCACCACTCCCTGCCACTCACGGCGCCGAAAGACATGAACGATCGCCTGATGGACTTCCTGGGCTGACAGGCGCTTCGACAGCGGCCAACCGCGCCCCCGCCGCTCACTGACGCATGGTGCCTGGCTGCGCGGAAGGTTGTCCGGTTTGGGTGATCGATTAGGGTTCCGATGTCTGTTGTGCGCCCGGGCGTGCATTGTGCGCCGGGGTGGTGTGAGGGGGAGGGGCTTGGGGTGGCAGAGATGTCGCAGGCGGGGCACGGCGCGGGGGACGGGCAGGGCGGCGGAGAGACCGGGGCACCCGCGGGCCCGCCCGCCCCGGATCCGGCCGGGCCGCAGCCCGGTCCGACCCCAAACCCGTGGGGCGCACCGTGGCCCGGGCCCACCCCGGGTCCGTGGGCCGCACCGCAGGCCGGCCCAGGGCATGCGACCGGTGCCGGTGCCGGTGCCGGTGCCAGTGCCAGTGCCAGTGCCAGTGCCAGTGCCGTCGCCGGCCCGCAGACGTGGCCGGGCCGTCCGGGCGGTGTGACGCCTGGGTGGGCTACGCCCGCCGGAGCGGTGCCGTCGTACGAGGGTCACCCGTACGGGGTCCCCGCCCGGGCGTGGCCCTCTGCGGAGGAGCGGGCCGCCGCCCACGGCGTCGTCGCTGCGCCGACCGGGTCGCGGTACTCCGAGCAGGCGCGGAACGGGCGGCAGGGGGCCTGGCGGCGGCTCGGCGAGGTGCTGACGGTAGTCGGGCTGTTGGTCGTCGGGATGGTCGCCGTTCTCCTGCTCGGCATGACGGTCGCGGTCGTGTCGGGGCTCGAGTCGGCCCCTGACGGAGGAGAGCGCCTGCTGGCCGATCCGCTGGCCGACGACGCTTTCGCGCTGCTGTCGCTGGCGATCGGCATACCCGCGGTGATGCTGGGGGTGCGCTGGTGCGGCCGCCGACCGGCGGGGACGCTCGCCTCGGTGACGGGGCGGCTGCGGTGGCACTGGCTCGGGCTCTGCGCCGGTCCCGCGTTCGCCGTCATGGTTCTGAACATGGGCGGGCTGATGCTGTGGGACTGGCTCGCCAACGGGGACGAGAGCTTCGCCGGCGAAGCTCCAGGCGCGGGGCGGCTCGTGGCGGGCTTGGCCGTCTTCCTCCTGGTGGTGCCCTTCCAGGCCGCCGCGGAGGAGTTCGTGTTCCGGGGCTGGCTGCCTCAGTTCTTCGGCGGCTTCCTGCGTTCCCCCTGGCCGGGAGTGGCGGTGGCCTCGGTGCTGTTCGCGCTCGCCCACGGGTTCGGCGGATGGAGCGGGTTCCTGCTGCTGCTGTACTCCGCGCTCTGGTGGGGATGGCTCGTGGAACGTACGGGCGGCCTGGAGGCCGTCATCGCGGTGCACACCGCCAACAACGTGCTGTCGTTCGTCATCGCGCTGGTCCTGGGCCAGCTTGCGGACACCGGCACCGCCGCGGACGCGCCCTGGCAGGCGCTGGTGGCCGAGCTGGTGACGGCCCCGGCGTACTGCCTGCTGACGGCCCGGCTCGCCAAGAAGCGCGGTGTCGTCGCGCGACGACCGGAGCCGCCGGTCGGCGGAACCCAGGGCTGACCGGCCGCGTCCCGCCGGGACCCTCGAGACGACCGACGAATGCGCCTCTGCGCCACGCCGAGGACGCTGCCGAACGGCTGCCGGCGCAGGCCGAATCCGGCTCATGGACGAATGATCGAATAATGGCGCCTCGGATGGGGTAGAACGGACGCCGGACGTCTTCCCGCAGCGGGGAGAGTCCACCACCGACCCCTGCCGGCCCGCCCGGCATGAACTGAAGGACACGCAGTATGGCCAGCGGTACCGTGAAGTGGTTCAACGCCGAGAAGGGCTTCGGCTTCATCGCCCAGGACGGCGGACCGGACGTCTTCGCCCACTACTCCAACATCTCGGGCACCGGATACCGGGAGCTGGTCGAGGGAGAGACGGTCACCTTCGACGTCACCCAGGGCCAGAAGGGCCCGCAGGCCGAGAACATCGTTCGCGGCTGACCCGCCACGAAATGCTCCGCACCTCGCGTCGTTCGCCGTCCAAGGTGACGTCACCGAGGCGGGGCGGAGCAGCTCGGTAGCCCGCTGGGCTCATGACCCGGAGGTCGCGGGTTCACATCCCGCCCCGCTACTGAAGACGTGGGCCCGGCGGCGCAGCCGGGCCCACGTCGCCTTTTCGCGGCCACCGGCCCCACAGGAGCTCACGTAGCGGTGGCTCTTCCGTCTCTCTGGTACCTCCCACCGAGTGAACGCGACGATCTCGGTATGAGCTCAGCAGAAGACGCAGAAGACGCAGGGGGCGCAGTGGGCGCAGAGGGCGCAGTGGACCTGTCTTCCCCTCAGCGGGCGTTCATGCTCAACGCAGCCGAGATCGACATCCTCCCGGGCGTACGCGGCGACCTGGCGGAGCCGTACAAGGGCGCTTCCGGTACGGAACTGGCAGACGTCCTGCTTCCCCTCGTCGACAGGGGGTGGATCGACGTCTGCCGCGTCGTCCCCTGGACCGCGCCTGACGGGAGCACCGGCTTCCAGCCCGGAAGTCCCCTCGCGCGCGAGGAATTGCCTTCGCTCCTGGCCGATGACGGCAACTGGCGGTATCCGGACGACGGCGACTGGATCGGCTGCCTCACCCTCACCCTGACCGCCGAAGGGCGAGAGATCCCCTGGTAGCCCGGCGGCGGTCAAGCAGGCCCTAATCCTCCCGACGCCGGAGGGGCTCACCGAGCAGGGCGGTGAGCTGCTTCTCCACAGCGGCGAGCAGGTCCTGGCCCCAGACGCAGAACGTGTGCTCCCAGGGATGTCCGAACGTGCCGAAGCGCAGGTCGGGGTGGACGTTGAGGTAGTAGTCGCCGTCCGGATAGGCCGCACCCGGCCATCGCGGGCTGCCGGCCCGTCCCACCCGGTGGGGGTCGAAGACGTAACCCGTGTGCTGCCAGTCGAGGAAGCCCAGCAGCCCGCCGGGCGGGGTGAGGTCCGTCAGCGCATCGCGGATGATCGCTTCGAAGGCATCCAGGAGATCCTCCTCCTTCTCACTGCCGGCGTCGTCGAGAGCGTCGAGTGACCACGTGGCCGAAGGAACGGGCTCGTCGATCCCGGGGAATCTCTCCACGCTGGGCCGGAAGCCGAACTCGCCGTACAGCCGGTCCCACAGCCCGCCCCACTGGTCCCCGTCATGGATCTCCCGTACGGGCCGGGTCCCGGCCGGTACCCCGGCGGGGGCCCACCGGTAGGTACGGACCGTGGTGAGCTCCACGAAGCCGGCCGTGGACAGCGCGGTGCGCAGTTCTCCCGCGGCCTCGGCGATGCAGTACCGCGCCTCGTGCCCCAGCAGGTAGGCCTTCTTCGCCAGTGTGGCGAAGCCTGCGACGAGTTCGGGGTACGGCCCGGTCAGCCCGCCGATGACGACGAAGTCCGAGTCCGCGAAGCGTCCGGCCCACCCGGCGGCGAGCACTCCTCCGCTGCCGGGCAGGATCACCGTCTCCCCACGACCGCCCTGGCCGTACGCGGCCCACCCGTCGGCCTCCACCTCGGCCAGCGGCCTCGCGTGCGGGCCGCTCGCGGCAGCCAGCTCCCGTACCTGAGCATTCGGGGCACCCGCCCGTACGCGGCCCTCACGCCGTCCCCGCCGCATCGCCGCGAACTCCGACACCAGCAGCGACCGCTCGGCGTCCGGCGTGAACCCGGCCGCCGCCAACTCCGCGGCCAGCTCCGAAGGGTCGGCGCCGTACACCTTCCACTGGACCGGCTCGTCGCGCGCGGCGAACGCCGCCTGCTGGCGTCGTACGAGCTCGGCGAGCTCACCGCGGCCCATGTGCGTGAGCGGCCGGTGATCGACTGTGCCGTGCGTGCCGTAGTGGGTCCGTACGACGGGTCCCTCCCGCTCGACCACCGCACCCGTCGGCGGGTATGCGGGGACCCGCCCACGCTCCTGCGCCACGAAGGCGCCCCACACCCTGGCCTGCTCCAACCGGTCCATGATCGGAAAGACTAGCGCCGTCCGTCATCGTGCCCCGGAGAACCGTCCGCGGGTGACGTCACCACCCCTTGGCGCGGCACCCCTGACTGAGTCGAGGACGCGTACCGGCGCCTGGCCGCCCGGCAGTCGGTAAAAGGCTCGCCGCGCAGAGGATGGTCCTCTACCTTGAGCCGGAGCGGGACGGCGCGCGTTCTCGCAGGCTGCGGTGCCGTGGCAGAGCGGCCCATTGCGATCGACGTGGGCGAGGTCCCGCCCACGGCGACTGACGGGGACGGGGCGGGCCTGCCCCTACCCGTCCGCGGGTTCGAATCCCGTCGGCACCGCAGCCGACCTGCCGGGTGGTCCACGACAAGGCCCGTGCAGCCGGCCAATTCGCGTGCTGTTCCAGGTGGGGCCTGGGTAGCGTCCTGCGGATGACGAGCGAAGACGTGGTGCAAGATCATCCCCATCGGCGGATCGTCCGGATAGGCGACACCATCCGCAGGCCGGTCCAGCCGTGGACGGAGACGGTCCATGCGCTGCTGCGGCACCTGGAATCGGTGGGCTTCCCCTGTGCACCCCGCGCGCTGGGCTTCGACACCGAGGGCCGAGAGGTCCTGAGCTACGTGGAGGGGGAGGCCGGGCCGGCGGGCTGGGCGAAGGTCGCGGACGACCGTGGGCTGGCGGCCTTCGCCCGGCTGCTGCGGGACTACCACGACGCGACGGAAGACTTCTCGCCGCCGGACGGAGCGGTGTGGGCCGTCGCTACGGAGGAGGCGCCGGCCCCTGGCGAGGCGCGGGCCCGCGGTGCGATGCGAATCCTCGGTGAGGAGCGGGCCTCTGGTGAGGTCCGGGCCCCCGGTGAAGCGCGGGCCCTCGGTGAGGTGCAAGCCCCCGGTGTAATGCGTGCTCGTGGCGAGGTGCGGGCCCCCGGCCAGGTGGTCTGTCACGGAGACTTCGGCCCGTGGAACGTGGTGTGGCAAGGCTCGCGGCCTGTCGGGATCATCGACTTCGACTTCGCCCACCCGGCCGCGCGCATCGACGACGTGGCCTACGCGCTCGAATACGTCGCCCCGTTCCGCGACGACGCCGAATGCCTGCGGTGGCTGAGCTTCCCCACCCCGCCGGACCGCCGTCGGCGCCTGGAGCTGTTCTGCGACGCCTACGGCCTGTCCTCGGCGACCGGCACGTTCGACGCGGTCGTGGCCAGGCAGGAACGGAACATCGCTCTCGTCCGTCGGCTGGCCGGTCAAGGCCATGAGCCCCAGGCCTCCTGGGTCGCCGAGGGCATCCTGGAGAACCTAGAAAGCCGAGTGGCTTGGAGCCGTTCGCACCGACATCTCTTCGAGAAATCGCCCCGGTCGGACTGACTGACGCCAAGCACCGCCATCCGCAAAGGAAGGCGCAAAGGAGCGGCCTTCTCGGCGAACAGGTGGCGGCGGGGGTTACGGGGATCGCAGGATGAGGTGGTCCAGCCAGCCCAGCTCCCATCTGTCGACGCGCCAGCCCCGGCAGAGGTCGGTGATGCGGGCGGCCGGGAGGGCGCTGGAGCGGCGACCGGCGGGAAGGGTCTCGCGTTCGAGTACGGGGAGCACGAGGTAGACCAGACCGCCGGGCCGGAGCAGCCCGCGCGCCATGTCGAGGATCTGTTTTTTGCCGGTGAGGAACTGGAACGAGAGCCGGAAGGAGACGACGTCCATGCTCGCCGGGGCGATGCCCGGCGGGGGGCCGTCCTGGATGTCGTGCTGCATCCACCGGGGGCCGAGAGCGGAGGAGCGGGCGCGAGCCTTGAGGAGGGCCGCGGCGGAGACCTCCACACCGGTCACGTCGTACCCCAGCGAGTGGAGGCAACGGGCCAACTGGCCGGTGCCACAGCCGACATCCAGTGCCTTCTGACCTGGCTGCGGTCCGGCGTAGCGGGTGAACATGCTGATCTCGGCGTCACAGACCTGCCGCCAGTCGCGCCCTTCGTCGTAGACCGGGTCCCAGTACTCAGCGGTGTTCCTGTCGCTCACGTCGGTCCTTTCCGCGCCGCTGGGGAAGCCGCGTCGGCGGCCTCCGGCTCGATGGTGATGCCCGTGCCACGGGCACAGGGTTTCCTTCTCCGTGGGTGATACCCGTCAGCTCGACGGCGTGTGCGGCGTGTACGGCGTCTTCGGCCTGGGTACCGGCGACTTGGGGGCACGGGGCGGGCGGAGACGTACCCGAGGGCGTCCACAGACGGCGACCCGAGATGGACGTGCCCGAGCGCGTCGGGCGACCCCAGCGCTTCGGGCGGCCCAGCGGGCCGGAGTGAGAACGCGGGCTTTGGATCCGGCATCCGGGCCACGGCCTTGCAGGAAAAGTGCGATGTTGGATCGGCGGCGGCCTCGACCGGGTCGCCCGGCGAGAGAGGGGGGAAGCCATGGAACCGCTGATGGACCCTGCGATCCAGAAGGCGCTGGAGGAGCAGGAGGCCGTCGCCCGGAAGATGGGGGAGCTGCTGAGCGGCCTGGGCAGCGATGCCAGTTGGACCGGCGGTGGGCCGGGTGGGGGGTGGCAGATGCGGCCGGAGACGCAGGAGGCGCTGATGCAGGCGATGGCGGAGAAGGCGGCGGCCGGCCAACGGCTGTCGGAGGAGCTGATGCGTCGGGCCCGCGAGGGCAAGTAGCACCGTCCCCGGGGCCGGCGCCCGGTCCCGGGGGACACACGAGGTGGCAGCGGCGATGCACAAGACTATCCCCGCGACGGTCAGCGGCCTCGGTCGAGCCGGCTACGCCGCTGCCGCCGCGCTCCTGGTGCAGCGGGCGTAACGTCCCGATGGCCTCGCATCCACGGCGGCGGTCACCGGCCTCGGCGCCGGGAAATGCCTCCCGCGCCGAGGAACGGGCCCCACCTGCGGTGATGTCGTACTCCGCGCCTATGCTGCTGCGATGACGTCTTACGAAGGCACACATCCCACCGTTCTCGTCCGGGTGGGCGATCGCCACGCCGAGATCGACGAACAGCTCGCACCGGCGATCCAGGCGATCTGGGAGTGTGGCATCGACACGTTCACCTGCTGCCAGGACCTGGCCGAGAGCAACGCGGACTGGCCGACGAAGTTGCCCCACATGGCCGAGTGGGTGGAGTCCCGCCGCGGCTGGATGCTCATCGACTTCGCGGTCGACAGCGGACTCGCCTTCCTGACGGCCGTAGCCAATGCCGGACCGCGAGACGCCTTCTATGTGCGGATGACTCACTGGGCCGCCCCCGACGCGTGGGACGTGCAGGTCAAGCCGATGGACGCGGCGATGTTCCGGGATGACCAACCGTCGGACTTCGGCCTGCGCCTCCTGCAGGTCAGTTTCCCCGCCTACGACCTGCCGGAACTGACCCGACGTCTCCGCGAACACGCCGCAGGCCGCACGGTGCCGCCTGCCCCCGCAGACTGGAGCAGCGTGGGCCGCTAGGGCGGGCGTGTATCGAAAATACTTTCTAGATAATCGTCAGGCTGCCCGACTACGGTGCGCGCATGGTGAATTTCGTGCTGGTCGCAGGTGCACGGCTCGGGGCGTGGGCGTGGGGCGAGGTGGTGCCGTATCTGCGTGCGGCTGGCCACGGCGTCTATCCGTTGACGCTGTCCGGTCTTGCTGACAAGCGGGGTGTGCCGGCGGGGCAAGCGACTCACGTCCAGGACATCGTTGCAGAGGTAGAACGCCAGGGTTTGCGTGACGTGGTCCTGGTGGGTCACAGCTACTCGGGCATCCCGGTCGGTCAGGCCGCGGAGCGGATCGGTGACCGACTGGCCCGTGTGGTATTCGTCGACTCAAGCGTTCCAACTGACGGCAAGTCCTTTGTCTCCGCCTGGCCGGACGGCGGGGCGGCAGTGACGGCCTCGATCGCCGAGAACGGAGGGTTTTGGCCGCTCGCGCCAGCTGCTCACTTTGACGGCGAAGGTCTCACCGATGAGCAGATCGCACGCCTCGTGCGCGGCTCGACGCCTCACCCAGGTGCCACGCTGACCGAGCCCGCTGTGCTGGCGGGGCCGCTCGGTGAACTTCCGGCGACATACATCCTGTGCGTGATGCCGGGGGCCGAGCCCGACGACGCCGAGCCCGACGAAGATGTGGCCGAGCTGCTGAACAGCAAGCACTGGCGGTTGGTCAAGATGGACACCGGCCATTGGCCGATGTTCTCCCAGCCACGCGAGTTGGCGCAGATTCTCCTCAATGCGGCCGGGGAGTGAGAGCACCTCCATTGCCGGCGGGCTCGTTTTGGACGCGCTTGACGGGGGCTGGTCACAGCCATTCGGCGATGGCCGCTTTGAGGACGGGCGCCTCGTAGCGGACCGCTAGCTTGTCGTATCGCGTGGCGGCGGCGCGGTACCTCTTCAAACGGTTGCTCCCACACTCGACCGCGTGGCGCTCACGGTCGTCGATACAGGCCCCAGCGCTGTGACCGGAAACGTTCGCCGGTTTGCCGCGCGTCTCAGTTGCCGCTCAGCGGAGATGCCCACGCGGGATCGTGTCGGGATCTCCTCGCGAGGTGAGTCAGCAGGTGATCCGCCGCGATGGAGGCGGTGTCTTGTGGCGCACCGACTGCGGTCAGGCTGCTGACAAGCCTTGCTGATGCTGTTTCCGGCATGTCCAGGTCGGTGAGGAGGGGAAGCAGCAGCAGGAGTCGGGTGGCCGTGTCCTGCGCGCCTTCGGCCGCAGGGGATGGGTTGTCGGCGATCCCTGTCAGTTCGGTCCATGTCAGCCCCGTTCCCGAGAAGTCGCCGTCCCAGCTGGCGATCTGCTCGACGGAGCTGCTGCCTGGATGGGTGAGGAAGTAGTCGGTGCCGTAGTCGCCATCCAGATTGCGGTAGATGACCACCGCGCCGAGGCCGCTCTCTGTCGGCACCCGGAACACCGGCCAGCGTTCGGGATCGAAGAGGACCTCGGACATGGCATCGGCATCGGCGCCGTCCTCACCGAACCACTCCGGCACCGGGCGCTCGTCACACGCACCGTCGCTACACATCGCCAAGAGGTAGTTCGACCAGAAGCCCGGGTGGACCGACAGCGGCTCGCCCGGCACCAACGGGCCGAGGTCGTATCCCTTGATCAGCACCTCTCGATCCTGTCACCAACCACCGACACGGTCCGATCCGGGATCTGCAAGGGGCGCCGCCCGGTTACGGAACAGCCCGACAGGGGCGGCTGTGGAAGGTGATATGTGGCGCTGCCTCGCGGCGGCCTGAGCCTGGGTTCTGCAGCCGGCTTCTCCAGCCAGGGTTCTGCCGTCACACTCTCAGACGGAGCTGCGGGCTTCCTCGTAGTCCGGCTGCGGTGTAGGACGCTTCTTCTTTCGGACAGCAGGCAAGGTGATCAGTAGCACAGCCGCTCCGAGGAGTGCGATGACCGCGATCCAGGCCGCGCCCACGTGCATCGCGTGAAGAAAGGCGTGATCAGCAGCCTGAGCGAGAGCGGGCCGGTGGAGAGTGGTGGCGACGTGGCGAGCCTGTTCGGCGGACACTCGCGCCTGTTCCTGCACCGGACCGGGTGCACCCTCCAGCGAAGGTTCGATCGCACGTCGGTACGTGATCGACATGATCGTGCCGCCTACGGCGATTCCGATCACACTGCCGGTTTGCCGCACGGTGTTGGTGACGGCCGATCCTGCACCGGCCTGTTCCAACGGCAGCTTGCTGATCAATGCGGCCGTGACGGGGCCGATCACCATGCCGATCGAGAGGCCTTGTACCAACAAAAGGATCTCGATCCAGACGAGCGGAGTGTGGAGTCCGAGGAAGCCGTACCCGCCCATGGTCAGCGCAGCCAGGGACAGCGCGGGCACCGTGACGAGCCGTAGGGACAGGCGGCGAACCAGGCGTGAGGCTAGGGGTGCCCCCGCCAGCGCGCCGAATGCGGTCGGGATATTGGCCAAGCCCGCCTTCATCGGCGAAAATCCCAGCGCGCCTTGCAGGTAGAAGGCGTTGTAGAAGGTGATGGCGGCCACTCCGAAGAGCAGCAATCCAAGCGCCGCATTGCCGCCACCGAATGTGCGTTGCGCGAGCAGTCGCGGGTCAAAGCTCGGCGCCTTGACGCGCAGTTCGACGATGACGAAGACGGCCAACAGAACCAGACCGGCGACGATCGGCGCCCAGACGTCGGTGCGACTCCACGCAGCCACCTGCCCCGCCCGGATCAGCCCGTAGGCCAATGCCACGAGCCCGCTGATCGACAGCAACATTCCGGCGGGGTCCACCGGCCGCGGAGTGGGGCTGCGGAAATCCGGAACCAGCAGGATGAGTGAGACCAATGCCAATGCCGCGACCGGGACATTGATCAGGAATACCGAGCCCCACCAGAAACGATCGAGCAGGAACCCCGCCAGCACCGGGCCGACAGCCATTCCGACACCGGCCGACGTCGAGAAAATTCCGATCGCGGCAGCACGGGCGGGGCCGGTAAAGGTCCACATGAGGATGGCCATGTTGGCGGGCGTGATCAGTGCGCTGCCCACCCCCATAGCAGCTCGAGCCGCGATCAGCTGGCCCGCATCGCCTGTGTACGCCGCCCACAGCGAGGACCCGGCGAAGATCACCAGCCCACTGGAAAACACGGTCCGGTGACCGAACCGATCGCCCAATGAGCCTGCGGTGAACATCAATGTGGCGAAGGCCAGGGTGTACGCACCGGTCGCCCATTGCAGCTGACCCGGATTGGCCCCCAGTCCCCGTACCGGGTCTGCGAGGGTCTCCAGCGTGGTACTCAGGACGGTGTTTTCTAGCCAAATGAGCAGCGAACACAACATGAGAACGGCGAGAATCAACTGCTGCCTGGACTTCGGCAACGTCAAAGGCTCGGTCATGAACACCTTCGGGTATCGATCGGCGGGAAGCTGAACGCCTGGACAATAAGCAAACTCCACGACGCCGTCAAGCTTGGATTTTCCTCTCAAGACTGTTGCGGCCGAACGGAATTCATGCCCTCTGTCGAATTTGCGGAACGAACAATTTTGTGCCCTCCGGTGATTTACGAGTCGAATTACCTCACCTCCAGAGGGTTGCGGCCGAGCGGATTTCATGCCTTCCGGCCGTCGAGTCGACATTCCCGACCGCCAACCTGTGGACCGAAGTCACCCGCGGCGCCGCCAGCCCGGCCGCAGCTCTGGCGATGGTGTGTTGAAGCTCGTCGAGTCCGCCCAGGCCCGATGGTGTGCGATCAACGGAGCCCATGAGGCCATCTGGTTCCCCCTGGTCCCCGCGGGCGCCAGGGTCGAAAAAGGTCTCCGCGTCGAGCGGGCTGCGTCTCAGGCCGCCGACGTCGAGGGCAAGCCTGTGGCGGAGGCTGCGGACGGGGATGGGGAGGAAGGCCGACGGCGGCGATCTGCTTCGAGCTCGTGGTGAACTTCGGAGAGGGCATCAAGGCGGCCCAGGCTGCCGCCCTGACTGCCCTCAGGCCATCTGTGCTCGGCACCCGGGCCGGTGCTGCGGTCCGTTCTCCACCGAGAACCGGAAGGGCCCCGAAGGGGAATGGCGTGCCGGCCCGCCGTCCTCAGCTCGCATGCTCGAGAGCCGCTGCGATGACCTCGGCGGTCTTCTGAGGCGCCTCGTCCGGCAGGAAGAAGACCGCACCGGGGATCGTGACCACGGTGACGTGGGGAGCGGACTCAAGGGTGGCGCGCTCTGCAGGGGTGAGGCCGCCGTCCCCCTTCTCTGCGTGGACGACCCACGCCGGGTTGCCCGACGCGGCGAGTTCGGCGGCCGGATCCCGGGCCGCGGCGATGTGGTCGAGGTACTCCCCGGTGACACGGACGGCGTCAGCGGCTCTGTTCTGCTTGAGGTCCTCGATCAGTTCTTTCTTGTGCGTGCGGGACGTCTTGGCGGACTTTGCCATGAGCGGCAGGAGCCGCAGCAGCATCGCCATCGGCCAGCTGCCGACCTTCTGCGAGGCGCGCACGACGGCGCGGAAGAACCTGGCCTCATCGGCAGTCGTCATGCTGATGCCCAGGAGGACGACCGGGCCCTTGAACTGCCCTGACAACACCATCTCCAGAGCCACCGTCGCCCCGTGCGAAAAGCCCACGACCACGTCGCAGCCGTGCCGTGTACGTTCGCCAGCTCACCGGCGCGACGGGCAAGTGCAGGGATGGTCACGTCTTCTGACAGCGGTGCGCCGGCGTTACCTGGCAGGGTCGTGGCCACCAGGCGGACGTGGGACAGCGCCGGATCGGCCATGACCAGGTCATACGACCTCGCTGCACAGGCCCCGCCCGGCAAGAGTAGAACCGATCGCCGCGCATCGGCCGGCCCGGCGACCAGAGTTTCCCAGGGCTCCCTCATAGCCGCCTCCGAAACGCTCTATATCTACGCAATAGATTACATAAGGGTTCGACATCGCGGCCCCAGAGGAGGGCGGCGGTGACGGCGCAGCAGGCCGTGGTGCGGATGGTGCAGCCGTCCTCGCCGTACGGCTCGGAGCGCGCGAGTGACATGACCTCCGTGGGGCAGGGGCCGGTTCGTTCCACGGCTGATGGTCAGGGCTGGTTCGCGATCTGTCGGCCGAGCTGTTCGAGGAACTCCTGCAAGCTGGACGCGGCGACCTCGAAGTCATCGAACCAGGAGGCCGTGGTGGACTTCCAGACGTGTCCGCTGTCTCCGATCGCGAACAGATGGCCGCCGCCGTCGCTGGCGAAGACCAGTGCGATCGATTCGCCGTTGATGGGAGCGGGGCCGTACTCGCGGAAGTGTTCCGCCACCGTTGCTGGTGAGTGGATGAAGTACCCGCTGTCGACGTCGGGCAGGGAAGCCTCGCTGATCACCCAGTAGAGCGTGGTCAGGTCGGAGGGGATCGGCGTCAGGTCCACGAGCGCGCCTGTCGCCTGGTGGCTGTCGTCGGTGGCGAGCATCACGGCGTTGTGTCCGGGCGGGAAGCCGTGCGTCGGGAGGAAGGACATCATCATCTTCGTCAGCGCCGCGTCGGCCTGTTCCCGCCAGGACCGGACCCACTCCGCGTCAAGCCGCTCACCAGGCACGTTTCCCCCTCGAATACGCGTGGGACCCGCAGGCGCGAGCCCGTAAGAACATATCGGAGGGGTCAGCAAGGGACGCGGTGCGAGCGCGCTCTTCCTGCCTGGCGCTCCTTGACGAACCGGACCCCGCGGAGGCTGCTGCGGGGGTCCTGGGCGGCTCGTGCGTGTGAGTGGCTCTGTGTCCGTCAGGACGCCGCGCCACTCACACCGGGGGCTACGAAACGCCGGTGCATCGGAAGGAACCGCGTATCCGGCCGGCCGGAGATGCCGGCCTTCTCGACCGCAGGCGCGAGGCGCTCGCCGAAGAACCGCTCGAAGTCGCTCTGCGACTCCCAGACATCGGTGACCTGCAGTACGTCCCCGTCGAACCACGCCACGTGCAGGAGGGCGCCGTCGGGCGCCCGCCCCTCCCAGTTGACGTCATCGCGCACCGCGTCGTACTGCTCGGGGGTGACCCCGGGCCAGCTGAGGGACAGGACAACAGCCATCGGAACGTACCTCTCTGTGCGAACGCCCGGCGACACCACGCGACCGGCCAGGGCCATCCTCGCGAGCCGGGTGCCGCTTCCGTGCCATCGCCACAGGGGCGTGCGACAGCATCGGCGGGTGTCACGGGGACAGGGTGCGCCCCCCCCGTGACGGACGCCCAGCCCCGGTCCTGCCCGCGCCTGTCTGCTCCTGTCGACCGCAGCCGAGCCGCAGCCGCAGCCGCAGCCCTGGCCGCAGCAGAGCTGCAGCCGCAGCTCTGCCCACAGACGAGCTGCAACCGCAGCCCTGCCCGCAGCCCCAGCCGCAGCCGCAGCCGCTGATGGGACCTGACCCGGCGTGTGCCTTCGTCGCCTGGGGCACAGCGTGGTGCCGGCAGGGGGGAGGGGGGGCGGTGCCGTTCGGGCAGGACCCGTTCGGGGCTCCTGGGCGTGTGTGGTCGGTGAGGGTGAGGTGGACTGAGGAGGCGAGACGTGCACTGGTTCTTCGAGTGGAGTTGAGGGTCGATGTCGCCGAGCAAGCCGAGTGTCGTGTTCGCCCACGGACTGTGGGCCGACGGCTCTTGTTACAGCAAGCTGATTCCCGTGCTTCAGCGGGAGGGCCACGAGGTGGTGTCCGCGCAGAATTCCTTGGACTCGCTGGAGGGAGACGTCGACGCCGTCCGGCGGGCGCTCGCGCGAGTCAGTGCGCCGGCCATTCTCGTCGGGCATTCCTGGGGCGGGTTCGTCATCACCGCCGCGGGGACCGACGAGCGGGTCGCCGGGCTCGTGTACATCGCCGCGCTGGCGCCGGATGCGGGGGAGACGGCTCAGGAGCTGATCGGCAGGTTCGACCCGCCGCCGCTGTTCGCGCACCTCGAAGAGGAGGACGGGCGGATCTGGATCGCCCGCGACGGCATCTCCGACTTCTGCGGTGACCTGTCCGAGGCGGACCAGCAGCTGGTGTGGGCGACCCAGACCTCTGCGAGCAGCCAGGTCCTGGGGGCTTCGACCGATGCCCCGGCCTGGAAGTCCAAGCCGAGTTGGTACGTGGTCGCGGGCCAGGACCACGCGGTGGTGCCCGCCCATCAGCGTTTCGCGGCCGATCGGATGGGCGCCACTACCGTCGAGACCGACTCCGCCCACGTGGTGATGCTTTCGCAGCCCGAGGTGGTGCTCGACGTCATCAGGAGCGCTGCGGCTTCGGTCTGACGCCCAGACCGCTGCCCGACAACCCCCGGCGACTTGCCGTCAGCCTCTGCGGACCTCGTGCGGTGCGTGGCTGTAGTGGGGGTGGCCGCGTTCGAGGGCCACGAAGGTCAGGCGTGGGTTGTCGAGCAGCGGGGAGAGGTCGCCGTCGGTCACCTTCGTCGAGCCCGAGAGGATCACCTCGCGGAGGGTCGGGTGGGTTGCGATCGGGGCGAGGGTGGTGAGGTCGCCGGTGTTCTCCAGTTCCAGGCGGCGCAGGCGGGGAAGGCCGGAGACGAAGGTGATCGTGTCGGTTTTCGCGGCCAGCAGGGAGACGTCCGTGAGGGCCACGGCGCCGGCCAGGAGGTCGGGGTGGGACAGCCGGCCGTCGTAGAGGCGGAGTTCTTCGAGAGCCGGGAAGAGGGCGGCGCCCTCCATGCTCGTGACGTGCTTCCGGGGTGATTCGAGGCGGAGTTTCCGGAGGGCGGGTTTGAGGCCCAGGGCGGAAAGGGATTCTCCGGTCCAGTCGACGATGACGAGGTTTTCGACGGACGTCGGTGCGTGAATGCTGCGGGCGGCCGCCGGCCACGGGATTTCCAGTTCGCGGAGTTCCGTGAGGGCGGTCAGGTCCAGGTCTCGCGTCGCCGTCGTGGGCAGGTGCAGGCGTTCGAGGTTCGTGCACCGGGTCAGCGGAGTGAGGTCCTTGATGCCGTTCAGGACGCGAAGGCTGCGCAGTCCGGGGAGGTCCGGAAGAAAGGCGAGGTCGGGGCCGGCCTTGGGGCGCAGGGGTGCGCCGACGACCAGGCCGTCGCACGTTCCGTCCGCGAATCGCTCGGCGTACGCGGGGTCCCACGGCTCGTCGGTCACGAACATCTCGGACGGTCCGCCGCGACGTCGGGTGATCTTCATGCCGGCTACCCCGGGAGAGAAAGGGGGTGGGGGACGGCCCTGTCGAGGACCGTCCCTCACCCCGCCTGTCAGCAGTGGGCGTACTTCCTCGACGGGCGGATCTTGTTCGTCAGAGTCGCACCGCCGTAGCACTTGTAGCGATTGTACAAGCCCTGTTCGAGCCTACGGAGGCTCCCCTTGCCCCTCTCGTGGTAGCGAATGGACTGCACATTGTTCAGCTTGCCCTTCTTGTGGTGCTGATGCATGCGCCGGTGCATGTTCTTGGACTTGCCGATGTAGTACGAGCCGTTCTTGTACTTGATGACGTAGACGCCTCGCTTACGGGGGGCCTTCCTCGCATGCCGGTTCAGATTGCAACTGGCGTTGTGGACGACCGTGTCCGCGGTCCCGTCGAAGACGGTGTACGTGTGGACGTTTCCGACGTTGAGGTTGAAGACCAGCCGGTCCGCGAGCTCGCCGAGATCGCGCACGCGCCGCACCGTGTGGACCGAACCGTCTGCTGACCGCAGCGCGTCGCCGGCCTTGATGCCGCTCGCCTTGGTCCAGCCCTTGTCCACCACCCACAGCGGGTGGTCGGCGGTCGCCTCAAGGGACGGGGTCGCCGGGTCGAGGTCGGTGTCGATCTCGACCAGGTGCTTCAGGCCGTAGCCGCTGAAGACCTCGAGGACGGGCTGAGCCGTGGTCCGTCCCGTCGCCGGGTCCGTCGCCGCCACGAGGTCGCCGACCCGGACGTCCCCGATCGGCAGGTAGCTGCCGTCGGCCATGAGGACCGGTGTGTCAGGGGCGAAGGAGTTGCACCGTGAGCGCCGGAAGACGCTCTTCGCCCGGGAGAAGGAGCGTCGGACCCGGCTCGCCTTGCGCAGGGCCCGCGCCGCCTTGAAGCCCTTGACGGCCAGCCGGCCGGCGGAGCCGAAGGCGACGCCGACGCCCATCTCCGCGGCCTTGCGCCAGTTGCCGGTGGCGGCGTAGGAGATGGCTCCGACGGCGGAGGCGATGTTGCCGATGGGGCCGGGGATGTAGGAGGCCACTTCCGCGACGCGGGCGACCCTCTTGAACATCTTCTTGAAGCTGAAGCCCCAGTTGCCGTCGAGGTCCGTGCAGTTGACGGGGTCGCCCGCACAGTAGTCGTACGGGTTGGCGTTGCCCCCGGGCTCCGGGTCGACCTGCAGGAAGCGGCCGAGCGCGGGCGCGTAGAGGCGGGCTCCCATGAGGATGACGTCGTCGAGCGCCTCGGAGGAGCGCTGCTCGGCGCCGAGCCAGCCGTACCGCTGCACCCCCTGGCCCTCGGCGGGGACGCCGAACTCGTCGAAGGTGAGGACCTTCGGCGCGGTCATCGCCGTGTCGAGCGAAACCGCCACGTCGCCGTGCAGGTTGGCGAACTGCAGCTCCACGTCGCCGGTCGCGGACGTGGTGGCGGTGAGGTCGCCGTCCGGGCCGGAGACGTTGCGGGTGAGGGTGCCCTGGGTGGTGTCCTCGATGATCCAGCGGGGCTCGTCGGAGTCGTCCCCGTAGTGGTTGAGCTTGCTGGTGGCGTTCGCCCAGGTGCCGTCCGCCTGCTTGTTCTCGGTGGTGAAGGCGGCGAAGCGCTGAGCCGGGTCGAGGGTCCAGGACTGGCGCCTGTCACCGGCGGTCTGGGAGGCGACGAGGTCGTTGTCCCAGTACGTGTTGACGGAGCCGGTGCCGGTCGCCGTGGTGCGGCCGAAGGCGTCGTACGTGTAGCCGTCGGTCAGCAGCCGGTCGGCGCTGTCGTACGAGCTGGTCGTGACCGTGCCGCCGGTGGTGGTGCACGAGCCGTCCTCTGCGGGCGCGAAGGCCGTCTTCGAGGTGCGGTTCATGCGGCCGGTGATGCTGCGGCCGGCCTCGTCGAAGCCGTAGGTCCGGGTGGTGCAGCCGTCGATCGTGGTCTGCGCGGCCTTGGTCAGCCGGCCGAGCCGGTCGTAGGTGTACTCCTTGCTGTCGGTGGAGTTGGTGTCGGCGGCGACCGCGCCCTGCGTGGTCATCTCCAGGTGCTGGCCGTAGACGACCGCGCCGTCGGAGATCCGGGTGTACGTACGACCGGTGGCCTGACCGCTCGCGTCGAAGGTGTCCTTGCGGACGTAGCCGCCGGGGTAGGTCTGCTCGGTGAGCTGACCGTCCGGGCCGTACTTCGCGGTGAAGGTGCCGGCGACGGAGTCGGTCACCGAGGTGACCATGCCGCGCGGTTCCTGCGTGCGGTCGTACGCGTAGGTGGTGGACCCGGTGTTGTCGCTGACCTTGACCGGCTTGCCGAACTTGTCGAACTCGGTCGTGGTCGTGCCGCCGTCCGCGTCCGTGTAGGACAGCAGCCGGTCGAGGGCGTCGAAGACGCGGGTGATGCTCTTGCCGCCGGCCGTGGTCTTCACGGCGTTGCCGGTGACCGGGTCGTACTCGGTGGTGACCTGGGGCAGGTCCTGGCCGAGGTCGCCGGTGATCTGGGTGGAGACGATCCGGTCGGCCGCGTCGTAGACGGTGGTCGTCGTACGGGTCTTGCCCGCGTTGGTCTCGGTGACCTCCTCGATGTCGCCGAAGCGGGAGTAGCGCGTGATCCGCTTGACGGGCAGGGTGTCCGGCATGCGGGTGGTGTCGGCGCCGGTGACCTTGCCGCCGGGCAGCGTCACACAGGGGCTGCCGGCCCACTCGGGGCGGTTGCCGCAGGCGGCGTCGTCCGCGTTGGCGCCGGCCGTGTAGAACACGGTCCTCACCGTGCCGGTGTCCGCGCCGTTCGAGCCCGGCCTGCGCGACTCGACCGCGCGGCCCGCCGCGTCGTACTTGATGGTGGCGGTCAGGTTGGCCCCGCCGGTCACCGCGTCCGTCGTCACCGAGGTCTCGGTGCGCAGGGTCCAGCCGGAAGTGCCGCCGATAGGAGTGCCGTAGCCGGTCTTGGTGACCCGCACCTCGACGTCGTTGGTGTAGCCCTCGATGCGGGCGCCGTCGAGGGTGGTGGTCTCCAGGTGGTAGGCCGCACCGTCGGGCTTGCCCTCGTCGTACCGGTGCACCGTGTGCTCGCGTACGACCACCGAGGCGCCCGCGGCGAGGGCCGGCATCGGCGGGTCGGTCTGCGCCGGCACCGGCTCGTCGAGCAGGGCCCGGAAGACCGGCCCGGTCTCCTCCAGCAGGTCCTGGCCGTCGCGGCTGTAGACGTTGCGGGAGTCGAGGAGCGCGGCGCGGGCCGCGGAGTCGTCGGGCAGGGCGAGCTCGACGGTCTTCTGGTCGACGTCGTCGCCGAGGCCGAGCGCGAGGAGTCGGCCGGTGGCGTCGAGGGTACGGACGGTGTTGCCGAAGCGGTCGTACTCGCTGGTGTCGATGTCACCGACGCCGGTCGGCGACCAGGTGGCCGTGTTCACCTCCTGCGCCGAGGCGTTGAGGTAGTGGACCGTGGCCTGCTGGTAGCCGTCCTTGCCCGGCACCGTGGCGCTCGCCGTGTTCGTGGCGGGGTTCGACTCGTCGTCGAAGACAGCGGTCGCGTCGGTCGGGACGTCCGCCTGAGCCCACTTAGCGGCGTTCGGGCCGTCGAGGTCGTAGGGGCCGCCCGCCGCGCGGGTCAGCGGGACCTCGTAGACCACCTTGGAGGCGGTCTCGCCGCTCACCTGGTCCTTGGTGCCCGGTACGAGCGCGGGGCGGCGGACCTTCAGCAGCCGGCCCGGGTCCTGGTCGGCGCCGGCCGGGCCGTAGTCGAAGTACCAGGGCAGCTCGCCCGCGGTGTCGACCTTCGTCAGACGGTCGCCGCTGTCGTACGCGTAGACGGTCTTGAAGACCGCCGTGTCGTCGGCGGAACCCTTGCGGGGGTCCCAGGCCTCGACCAGGCGGCCCTGGTAGTCGTAGCGGTAGGTGGCGACGTCCACGGCGGTCTCGGCACCGGCGGCCGGGTCCCAGGACCAGATGCGCACGGCCTTGACGCGGTCGGTGACGTCACCGGGCGTGGTGAGGGTGGCCGTGGTGGCCGTCGCGTAGACGTACTCCAGGACCTCGCAGCCACGGGCCGGGACGCTGCCGGTGCACTGCCCGGTGTCGTCGACGCCGGGCTCGACCTCGCCGATCACCCGCTTCACGAGCGAGCGGCCGTCGGTGGTGTCGTACACGTACCTGCTGGTGGACGCGGCGTCCGTGCCGGACACGCTGTCCACGACGTAGACGTCCGAGCCGGTCTGCTTCTTGAACCGGGTGATCGAGCCGTCGTCGTCGGTCAGGACGTAGTCGGTGCCCGACGCGGCCAGGATCCAGCCCTCCGCGCCCGGTTCGGGGCTGAAGGAGCCGTCGGAGCTCTTGGCGAAGGTGATGGTCGAGTCGTCGTAGCCGGTGACGACCGCGACGTCCTTGCCGGGGAAGGTCAGCGAGTGCAGGTCGTTGTCGGTGGCGCCGCCCGCGGCGCCGCCCGCCCACTCCGGGCCGAAGGGGGCGACCAGCTCGCGCACGGAGAGGTGGTCGAAGTAGACGGCCTTGCCGGAGTTCGCGCCGAAGCCGTTGTAGAGCCGGAGGTAGGCGGTGGTCGCGTCGGCCGGCACGGTGAAGTCGAGGCTCAGCTCGGCCCAGGCGTCGGTGTACGGCACCTTGCGGGAGGTCTGCTCGACGGTGCCGCCGGGCGTGCCGAAACCGGCGTAGAGGCGCAGGCCCTTGGCGTGCTGCGGGGAGAGGCCGGTCGCGGTGGGCACGTACGCCCAGGCGGAGAACCGGTAGGTCTTCCCTGGCTTCATGCCGAGCCGCAGCGCGGTCTGGTCGCCGCCGACCATGGCGTACGCGTCACCGCTGGTGTTGGTGGTCGGGACGACCTTGAGCGAGTCTGTGGACCCGTCCTGGCCGAGCGTGGTGTCCCGGGTGAGCGTCGCCGTGGTGGCGGTGAAGCCGGCCGTGTCGGTGGACACGTCCTGCTGGTTGGCCGTCAGGCGCTGGCCCTGCGGGATCCAGCCGCGGTCCGTGCCGCGGGACGACACGGTACGGCTGGACGACAGGCCGTACTCGTCGGCGTCGGTGACGCTGATCGAGTAGTCGCCGGTCAGCAGGTTCACCGAGCCGGGGCCGACCTCGTCGGAGGCGGCGCCGTCCGCGTTCGGGTCGACGGTGAAGCCGCGCCACTCGCTGATGTACGGGGCGTCCGCGTCGTTGTCGGTGTAGAGCATCGCGCGGACCTGGACGACGCCGCCGACCTGGCCGAGGGTCTCCAGGACCGACCAGTTCGCGTAGGCGCCGATCTGGGACAGCGGTGCCTTGACCGTGGTGATCGGCGTGTTGTCCTGCTTGGTCAGGTTCGCGAGCGGGACGTCGTAGACCGTGGCGCCCGGGCCGCGGCGCCACTGGTAGGTGACGCGGGTGTACTTCGGCTGCGCGTCGACCGCGATCTGCACGCGGCGCGCGCTGACGGCGCCCTCGGCGGGCTGGACCATGGCGCCCTGGCCGACGAGGAAGTCGTACAGCACGGCGGTCGAGAGGTTGCCGGCCTTGTCCTTGGCCTGGACACGCAGGGTGCGGTGGCCGTCGGCGGCGGGGGTGATCGACACGGTGGTCGTGCCGGTCCCGGTGACGGTCACCGGGGTGGCGCCGTCGAGCGAGTAGACGTAGCCGGCGAGGTCGGTGGTGCCGGACGCCGGGGTGAAGGTGAACTGCCCGGGGGTCCCGCCGCTGCCGTGCCAGGCGCCGTCCTGCGGGTAGGCCGTGGACGACACGAACGGGGCGCCGGGCGGGGTGGTGTCGACCGTGAAGCTCTGCCAGGCCGACCAGGTGCCGTTCCAGTCCTGGCCGTCGTAGACCGCCGCGCGCCACTTGTACGAGCCGGGGGCGAGCGCCGTGCCGGGGGTCCAGGTGGCGGTGGCGCCGGAGGCCACGTACACCGAGGTGCCGGACTGCAGGACGGCGGTGCCGTCGGACTTCCAGACCTCGAAGGTGAGCCGGACGGTGTTGCCGTCGGCGTCGGTGGCCTTCGCCGACAGGGTCGGGGTGGTGTCGTTCGTCGCCGCGCCGGTCAGCGGCGCCAGCGGGGTGGCCGCGCCCGGCTTGGTGTTGTAGGTGACCGCGATGTACGGGGTGTTGGACGCGGCGTTGCCGGAGTTGAACTTCTTCCAGGCGTATTCGTCGGTCTCGTCCGTCGCGCGGATGCCGAGGGTGTTGGTCCCGTTGCCGTTGGCCGCCCAGGCCGCGGCCAGGCTCGTGATGTCCGTGTTCACCCAGCCGTCGGCGCAGGAGGACGAGTAGCCCTTGGTGGCCGTGCTGGTGGACCACTTCCTGTTCCAGTTCGGCTGGGCGGTCCACCGGGTGGCGGTGGAGGCGGAGCTGGTGTCCCAGACCTCCCAGCTGCGCGCGCTGCAGGACCAGGAGTGGAAGTTCCACAGGTTCAGGCTCGCCGACTTGATCACCTTGCCGGTGATCTTGGACATCGGGAAGGCGAGGAACGACCGGGCGACCTGCCCCGAGCCGTTGTTGCCGAGCTTCAGCTCGGTCGCCGCCGACTGGTCGGAGCTGAAGCCCTCCTGCACGAACGCGTCGAAGCTCGCGCCGATGTTCACGGCGGGGTCGATGGTGACCGGGAACGTCGTCGCCGGGTCGGCGAGGAACGCCGCGTCGGGGGTGAGCGTGAGGTCGACCGTGGCGCCGTGCTGCGCGACCTTCAGACCGACGTCGGCGCGGCGCTCGTGCTCGCCCGAGTTCGGGTCGACCGAGGCGTCCCACATGACCGGTGCGGGCAGGGCGCCGACGTTCCGGCCGGTCTTCGGGTCGGTGAAGGTCACCGAGCGGTCCGCGTTCGCCTTGACCGCCAGACCCTTGGCCTGGAGGGTCAGGGTCACCGCGCCGTTGGCGCCGACGGCGCCGCGGTTCTTCAGCTCCAGGAACTGCTCGAAGCCGGTACGGGTCGACTCGACGACCATGTCGGTACCCGTGGCCACGTCGGCGTAGCGTGCCTCGGTGCCGTGCACGGCCGGGTCGGGCAGCGCGCCGCGCCACGAGAGCGTCACCTCGTGGCCCGCGCCGCTGTCCAGGGAGACCAGCGGCACGGCGGGGGTGTTCTTCCCGCCCGGTGCACCGCCGGACTTCCGGATCCGGGCGACGTCCGCGGCGGACGACTTGCCGGCCAGCGTCAGGTCCAGCGGGTGGCCGGCCGCGCGGACGGCGCCGCCCGGAGTCTCGACGAGCTCCGGGTCGACCTTCTGCCAGGTGCCGTTGCCGTCCTTGAACCGGATGGGCCCGGTGTACGTCTCCAGGGACATCGAGCCGTCGGGGTTCGCCCAGCTCGTCGTGGCGTCCGTACGCTCGCCGGTGACTTCGATCCGCCGGTTCTGCAGCCGCGCCATCAGCAGGGCCGAGGCGGCGTCCGCCGCCTCGGCCGGGCCCTTGGCCTGCGCCGGCCGCGCCGGCGGTGCCTCCGGTGTGGTGCCGGCGGCGACTCCCTCCAGCAGGCCGAAGGTGAGCACGCACGCCGTAGCCAGTGCTATACGCCGCAGAGCTCGCGGCGAAGGCAGCGGATGCCGCTCGCGCGGAACGGCTGTCCGTTGTCTCATTCTGTCGATCCCTCCCCAAGTGGAAGCACCTCGTCAGGTGATCCAGGGAACTTATCGACAATGGACAACGGAAATATCGACCTGATTAACCGTCAAAGCCGCACCCTGTGAAGGAATCGTTCTGGAATCGTGGCCGGGAACCTCCTCCTCAGGCGCCCGGGATCATCGCGCCGCCCTTGAGACGTTCGATGTGGGCCTGACAGCCCGGCAGGCGGTGTTCGAGCACGGGAAGGTGACCTCCGGCGGGCGGGTGCTGGTCAACGGCGCCGGGGGAGGGGTCGGGGGCTTCGTGACCCGGCTCGCCAAGCGTGCCCGGGGCAGAGGTGAGCGCCACGGCGAGCGCACGCAGCACCCGGGCCGTCCGCGCGCACGGGGCGGACCACGTGGTCGACTACACCGCCGGGCCGGTCGCCGCCGCGCTCGACGCTTCGGTGGACACTCTGCTCAATCTCGTTCCGCTGTCTCCCCAGGATGCCGCCGCTCTGGCATCGGCGGTACGGCCGGGCGGGCGGATCGTCTCGATCGCGCCTCCCATCGAGCCGCCCGTGGGTGCGGGGGTGGAGGCGATGCACGTGGTCGCCGCGAACAAAATGTGGCGGATCTGGCCGCGCTCGTGAAACTCGTCGACAGGGGCCGGGTCACCCTCGACACCAGTGCAACGTACGCCCTGGCCGATCTCGCGGACGTCCACCGCCTCGGCGAAGCCGGCCGGATCCGGGGCACGGTCGTCATCGTCCCGTGACACGGGCAGGCCGCCGCTTGCCGGCGCCCGCTGAGGGCTTCCCGTCAATGATCCTCTGGCTGGTGGGGACGCTCGCCCCCGGGGCGGGCGATCTTGCCTATCCGGCGAGGGCGAGGGCGAGGGCGAGGGCCAGGGCGAGGGCCAGGCCCTGCAGGCGGGCGATGGCGAGCATTGTGCGGTGGACACCGTCGCCGCGGAGGCGGCCGTCGCGGAGGATCTGTAGGTCTTCATGCGGGCGAAGCAGTGCTCGACGCGGGCCCGAACGTGTTTGTGGGACTCGTTGTGTCGTGCGGACCTACTCTTCGTTCCTCGATCGCGCCGTCAGGGGGTCAGTGCGGTGGCGGCTCGGGCCAGACACGTAGCCGGCCAGGCGAAGCGGTTGGCGGGGTTGCGGAACGAGTGGTCGCCGTCGTTGATCGGATAGCCGCCCTCTGCCTTGGTCCACTGCGCGGGACCGTACGGCCCTTGGTCCTCCAGAAGGGCCGTGGCAAGCCGCTCGGGCTCCTCGACACGGGTGCAGGCGCGCAATGCCGCAGTCAGGCGCTCGACGGCGCTGTCCGGCACGGCGTCATCGCCGAACGCGGGTAGCAGGAGCAGTAGCCGGGTGTGGGGATCGGTCGTGCTGCCGCCGGGCAGGCGATTGTCCGCCGCGGCGATCAACTCCGCCCAGGACAGCCCGGGGCCCATGAAGTGCCCTCCGTCATGTGCAAGGTGCTGGGCAGCATCCCAGTCCGGGTGGTGCAGCAGGTAGTCGATTCCCTCGTCCTCCTCGAAGGCGCGATACACCACATACAGGCGATGGCCGCCGGCGAGCGGCACCGTGAAGACGGGCCGGGTGTCGCCTCCCAGCAGGCGCGACTGCAAGGCTCCGGCCTCCTGCTCGTCAGTCTCGCCTACGAGCTCCTCGGCTTCTTCGCTTTCGGAGAAGTAGTTGTGCAGGTGGCCCAGCCAGAACAGGTGATCGTCCAGGAGTTCGGGCTGGTGGTGGAAGGGGCCGCCGTCGTAGCCCGGGATCCGGGTCGGAGGTGCCTGCGGGCTGTGCGTCACGAGGTCATCATGTCCTCCGCAGCGGTCACGAGTGACGGCCGGGGTCGGAAGCATACGGGACAACCCCAGACGCCATCCCAGGGGCAGGGCGGGCTTGGTGGTCGTCCGCCACGCGACCCCTGGCGCGGTGAACCAGCGATGCCGTGCCCCGGGACGGCCCACCGTGTGGCCTCGGGTACGTCCCGAGGCCGCGAACCCTTCGTGGACGGGCACGGCCGGTGGCTGAATCGGCTGCGCCTATCCGGGTCACTTCCGGAGGTTCTCGGAGCGAGAGACGAGCGAGGGGGGTAGGTCGTTTCGCGCAGGATGACCTTGGGATCCATGAGGAGATCAGCTGTGTACGCAGTAATTCGGCGATATGAAGGAGTGACCGACTCCGCCGAGGCGGGACGCCGGGTGGACGAGGGTTTCGTTCCTCTCCTTCGCCAAGTGCCCGGTTTCGTGGCCTACTACTGGGTGGACGCCGGGGAGGGAGTCATGGTTTCCACCAGCGTCTTCGAGGACCAAGCCGGGGCCGAAGAGTCGGTCAAAAGGGCCGCCGACTTCGTGCGGGACAATCTCGCATCGCTCCTCCCCAACGGCCCGCAGGTGACCGCCGGGAAGGTCGTGGCTGCTGGGTGAGGAGCTGTGGAGGCGCCGAGCTAGGCCCCTCCACTCCGGCGAGCCGGCCTTTCAGCGATGACAGCCAGGCACACGCCTGACACGTAAAAGAACTGCTCCACAGCCGCCCGTCCCGATCTCACAACCGCCACGAAGCCACTGCGTCACATGATCCGCGGGGCAGGAGCTAGTCGCCGGTCGTGCCGTCGAGCATCTCGCGCAGGATGTCCAGGTGGCCGTTGTGGCGGGCCGTCTCCTCGGTGAGGTGGAGGAGAATCCAGCGCAGATCGACGTGGAGGCCGTTGCGGACGGCACGCTGGGCCTGCTTGTCCAGGCTGTTCCCGGCGACCAGTTCGCGGTAGCGGGCGCTCTGCGCGGCGTACTCGTCGAGCAACTGCGGGAGGGGGAAGTCGACTGCGATGCGCATCTCGCGGTCGGGGTCCTCCTCGGTCCAGGGGCCCAGGTCTTCCTCGCCGAGAAAGACCACCTGGAACCAGTAGTACTCGACCCAGCGGAGGTGGTTGATCACTCCGCTCAGGGTCATCAGGGGTGAGCTCGGCAGAAGCGCCTTGCGAGCGTTCTCCGCGGAGGCACCCTCGCACTTGGCGCGGGCGGTGTCACGTGCGTAGTCGAGGAACGTGGTGAGCTGGGTGCGCTCGTCCCACGCGGGCGGCGTGTCGTCGATTCTGGTCATCGTGCGAAGCGTCCCTGATCGCCGCCATCGATGTCGAACCATTTGTCGGCGGACCGACCTGCTTCACCCGGGTCCTTACCTGGCCGCATGTTGCTCCGGCGCTCCGGTGCGCCAGTACTGCAGCGATCCAGCGATCCAGCGATCCAGCGATCCATGCGGCGGGCGGAGCCACGCGGCACGATCCGCCGGCCCGAGATGACGACAACCAGCGGCCGTCGGTGGCCGACGTGCGATGGCCGTTCAAGCGGCTTGGTATTCGTGCGGATGGCCGCCGCGCCATTCGACCCACATCGGGTTGTCGATCATCAGCTCCGGGTCACCGACACCCGCCGCTTCCAGGAAGATCATGAGCTCGCGGTCGGAGTGCGCAATCCCGAGGTAGCCGACCTCTTGGCCATGGCGCTGCACGGTCACCCGGCGCCCGCCGGACGGGCTGGGCCGGTGCACGATTATCGAAGGACCCATGCCCGGCGGCTGCCCCGGAAGCCTCCGGTGTACACCAGCTAGGCAGCGATCCAGAGGAAACCCCGTGGGGCCGGCCCTTGAGACACCTGATGAACCGACGGTGGGGCCGACTCCGGAGTCGCTGTCTCACCCGACGGTCCCCGAGACCTTGCGCAGTGTGAGCGACTGGACCGTGGAGCCGGTGGTCGCGGTCGTCCAGACCGATGTGCCGGGGTCAAGCGAGGGGGCCGTCCCCCAGGATTCCGTGGCTTCGTGGCGTCTCTCGCCGTGGCGCGGCCGGCCGACGCCCGTGCCCTCCTCGACGCCGCGATCGGCGCCAGGGTCACCGCGCTGCAGCCCGTCTCGAAGTGCTTCCGGGGCTACGGCGGCGTCGTACGAACATCTGGCGTGGTCGACGGGCCCACAGCCCGGACGCCAGAGCTCTCGCAGTGATGTTCAGTCGCCCGAGCAGCCCCAGAAGAGGATCTCCTGGGGATGTCCGGCGGCGTCGAAGGGCACCGTGGACCGGCCGTGCCACCGGTCCACCGGCAGCTGGCTCAGGTCCGTCAGGTCCTGCCGGGTGGGGTGGCGCTTGCCGAAGAGCCGTAGGGCCTCCTCCTCGCTCACCGGAGTGAGCGTCCCCGCATGGGCAGGACTGCCGGGCGGGGTGATGCGGTCGAGATCGACGATCGAGTGGGTGCCCTCCTGCCCTCCTCGCGGGCCGACTCGTCCCGCCAAGGTGAAGTGCCAGCCCGACGCTCCCATGGGGAAGGCCAACAGCCCTACATCATCAGGCACTTCCAGGCGATCGCTTCCATCACCTGTCGGTGACCTCGCGGCACCCACCCCGGCGCCGGTGTCCGGTCTCGGCGACAGCGGCTGGATCCGAGCCGACTATCCATCGGACGACGCCACCGCTCGGAACCAACGATCAGATCGCCGGAAGGCATCGGCCTATGCCAGGAGCGCCGTCGTGCACTGCTCGGTGAGGTCCTCGGCGTGCGGTGGCAGGGGGGTGCCCGTGCGCAGGTGGCGGCGGACCACGGTCAGCGGGAGGTCGACGAGCGCCAGGGCGACGCGGTCCCGGGCTTGCTCGTCATGGGCGCCCAAGACTTCCGCGAGGCGAGCCAGGGCGGCGAAGACCCGGCTGTTGCCGGCGTCCGCGCGTCGTCTGTGCTCCTCGGACCACTCGGCGCGGCCGAAGTCGGCGGCGCCGTAGAGGAGGAGGACCGCCTCGTTCGGGTTCTCGCGGCACCAGGCCACCACGTGTCGGGAGGCTGCGCGGGCCGCCCGGTGTGGGTCGGGCTCGCCGGTCAGGACGGCGAAGTAGCCCTCCTGGAAACGCTCCACGGTCCGCAGCCACACCTCGGCGAGCAGTGCCGTGCGCCCGGGGAAGCGGTGGTACACCGAGCCGCTGGGCGCGCGGACTGCCTGGGCCACGGCCGACATGGTCACGGCGGCGGGTCCGCCGGAGGCCGCGAGCTGCACGGCGGCGTCGAGGAGTTGGTCGGTGTCGAAGCGGGGTGGTCTCGCCATGAATCAGAGAGTACTCTCCAATTAATTGGAGAGAGGTCTCCAATACTCTTTGGGAGGGACGCATGGGCGTCTACAACGTGCACGAACGCCAGCTGCCGGTGAAGGAGAGCGAGGTGGGCGCGCTCATCGACACCCTGGCGAGCGGGGAGGGTGACAGGCTCTGGCCCGGCGCGGCCTGGGCGCCGATGGAGTTCGACCGGCCGCTGGGGCCCGGCGCGGTGGGCGGCCACGGCCCGGTGCGCTACACCGTGACCGGATACGCGCCCGGGCGCTGGATTCGCTTCGAGTTCACCGGGCCCCGTGGCTTCCACGGCTTCCACGAACTCACCGTGCTCCCTGTCGGCCCTGACCGCACGCGGCTGCACCACACCCTCGCCATGGCGCCCAGGGGCGTGGCCCGCCTGACCTGGCCCCTGGTCTGGCGCCCGCTGCACGACGCCTGCCTCGAGGACGGCTTCGACCGCGCTGAACTCGCCTGCACAGGCACGGTGCGGAGCCCCGCCCGATGGTCGCCGTACGTCCGCGTGCTCCGCGCGCTGGCGAGCGCTGCGATGCGCCGGAAGGAGGGGCGCTCGTGAGCCGTTGCCGGCGGGGTCCGTCCGCATCCTGCGCCGGACGTGCTCGCGCACCTGGGCGCGACAAGGCGATCAGGTGAACCAGCGGGAGCGTCGGGCGTGCGGCCTGGACACCGGATGGCCCTTCGGACGGGCGGGAGTCCACGCCGTCGCCCCAGCCTTCGAGGGCTACTACGGCTGACGACGCAGGGCCCGAACGGTGTCGATGTGCGCGGTCAACAGCGACAACCTTCCTCTCAGAGACGGCCCGTCGGGCATTTCTTCCTCCCAGCGGCGATGCAACCGCTGTGCGTCGGCAACATCGGGGATGCCGTACCGATCGGCGAGCTCGATGCCGGCCTTCAGTTGGGCGAACTCGTACGCGCTCAGGAAGCGGCTGAGGAAGCCGACCACGAGGACGAGGAAGCCGAAGGCGGTGGCGGCCAAGGCGAACTTCGCGACGCTGCCGCCCTTCGCTAGGTGGGCCTCCTCATGCGGCGCCCAGGCGAGCACCCTGGCCATCGCCCAGACCAAGGCAACGCCTGCAACGAGGAAGAGGTACTGCCAGTACACGTGACTCTGAGCCGTGCGGCGTAACTCCTGGTAGCGCTTCAGGTCGCGCTCCACGCGGTTCTTGTCGTCCGGAGCGAGCGGTCTCTCGGTCCAGAACTCGAAGAAGCTGGCCTGGATGGCATGCGCGTATTCGGCGTCCAGGGAACGCTTCACTGCTGCATTGCCGCGCACCCCGGCTTGGAACTCCGCGATCAGCAGGAGTAGGAGGGCGGCCATCGTGGCGGAGACGATGGCCGCGAAGTCGTTCGACATGGCGATGTCGCCTTGCGCAAGCATCCCTCGATGATCTACCGCGCTGCGGGGTCGTAGAGCCGCTTTCGGCAAATGCCTCCGCCGGCGACGCGTCGGGAGGGATCGGATCCGCGACGTGCCGTGTAGTGCTGACGTGTTGAAGCCGGGTCCGCAGGCGACGAGGACACCGGGGGCTCCGGCCGGAGGTCTCCGTCCCCCCCCGTCTCGACGGGGCTCAGCGCTGGGCGGGCTGCCATCATGCTTGGATGGCCCACGACATAGTGTTTTTCCTCGCTCCCGACGACGAGACCGCCGCTGCGACGCGACTGCGGGGACCTGGTGTGGCCTTCGACTCTGTGGGCTGCCGTTTCATTGATCCGGACAGTGCCATAGCCGAGTGGGACGTGTACTTCGAGGAGCCTTCGGCCGAGCTCCCGCCGGCAGAGCGGCTGCATCGGTCGTGGCCGGAGTGGGTCACCGTTCCCGTGAACGACGGCATCGAGGTGTTCGCTCTGCCGAAGCGGCTGACCCGAGCGCTGGCCGACGCGAGCTCCGCCGAACTCGAAGAACTCGCGGATCGCTGGGCCGCGCGGCTGCGGTCTGAGGACGGGGACGACATGACCGACGATGATCTACTGGCAGTCCTGCAGGGGGTTGCCCGGCTCGCCGTGTCCGCGATGGACACGGGTGGCGGCCTCTACAGCTGGAGCTTCTGACCGCCCACCTCGCCGGACAGCCACGCCCGGGGCCCTGCTATTCGGTCTTGCGGCTCACGGGGAATGTCCGAGGTGACGCCCAAGTCCCCGGGATCGGAGAAGGCAGCACCCGGCGTCCTCGCACCGCCGCTCGCACGCCGTCGAGCGGGTGCGGCCGGCCCGAGAGCGCGCGAGCGGCCGTGACGCAAGGCCAGGGCGAGGAGTGCTGCCGGTGTCGTCGAGCGTCGTCGGGCGGGCGTTGGCCGTCGGTGGGGCCGCCGACGGTCGGCGCCGCCGTGTGCGTACGTACGGCCCGCACCGTCGGGTGCGGGCCGTACGTAGGTGCCGCTCTCTCGGTCGGGGGAGGCCGGAGGGCGGACGGGAGCGGTCCCAGTCGCTCAGCACTCGCCTGCCCTCGATTTCACCCGCCACACCCTTCGGTTTCTGGTCAGGGAGCGAAGCGAAAGGGGAACGCGCCAGCCTGGACGTAACTTCACGGCATGACCGTACAGGTGGCCCTGCTCCCGGTAACCGTCCCAGTAATCGCATGCCTCGGCGCCAGGTTGATTGGCATACTCCGCGCTGTGACGACCGACCACCGCTCCGGCCCCGCCCTGACCATCAGCGAGCGTGACTCCGAGCTTGAGGACCGATTGACCGAAGAGTTGATCGCCTTCAACAGTGCCGCCGCATGCGCTTCCGACCGCGGCACGTTCTCGATCAAGGTCACCGATGAAGCAGGTGAACTGGTTGGCGGGTTGACCGCACGAACGTGGGGTGGCCTCTGCGACATCGAGCTGTTGTGGGTGCGCGAGGACAGTCGCAAGGATGGCTGGGGCAGCAGGATCCTGCAGGCAGCCGAGGCTGAGGCAAGGCGGCGCGGTTGTAACCGCCTCTCCACCTCCACCTTCACATTCCAAGCTCCCGGGTTCTATCAGCGCCATGGCTTCGTCGAGACGGGTCGGACACCGGGTGTCCCTGGAGGGCACGCAGACGTTCACCTGTTCAAGCCTCTGACCGACTTGCCGCACTCGCATGAGTCGTAGAGGCGCTGATCGCAGCCACTCGTTGAGGGCGGCCACCGGTACCGACGCTTCGTCGCTTTACCCACTACTTTCGGAACACACCCCGGAACGGCTCCGACGCCGGATGACCACACCGGTCACATCGTGATCATCACAGCGCAGTCAGGCGGAGGTCCCCGCCCCAGCTGTCGCAACGGACCCGACCAGCGGGGAACGAGAGCTCCAGGGCGATGCGTCCGGAGTTCGGTTCGTGTTCTTCGCGCACCGCCAGGACAGGATCCCCGATGTGGTCCGCGAACGGTGTCTTCCCGCCGATCTCTTCCACGGCGATACGACCCGCGTCGCCCATGTCGTAGCCGGCGTGCGGCTCTGACACCTCGACGATCAGACACCAATCCGATCCGGTCGTGATGCGGAGGGCGGACTCCCGGTCATCGATCAGCCACACGTCGAGCGGGCCCGCCGGGGCCTCACTGTCGTACGAGTGCCACGACCCGACCACACCTGTGAGCCTGCGCCCCACCCAGGCCTGCACGCTCGCCCCGGGGCCATGCAGCGGGCACCCGTTCGACTTCTCGGACTCCATCGGGCGGACATTACCGCCGATGGGTCTTCCAGCTCACCGCGGCACTGCACGGGGCGAGCCTCAGGCCACGTCAGTCGAGGGGGCGAGCGGTGAAGGGAACGAGGGCTCCGGCACGCATGATGGGCGCCGTCACGTGCTGACCACAGGCGACGTAGGCCTCGCCGCCCTCCGGTGTCACCTCCCAACGCAGTGCTGCGCCGCAGACGCCGCCAGCGTCCACGGTGACCGGGCAGGTGTCCGCGATCTCCTTGCCTCGGCTCGACCGAGGGCGGTTGTCAGGGTGGACGAAGGGCAGGCCGTCCGCCGTGTAGACGGTCTCGGTGAAGGTCTGAAAGCCGAGGCCCTTGAAAGCCTTCATGGCCCGCGGCGAATCGACGTTCCCCAGATCGTCACGGTCGACGACCTTGCGCAGCAGGTCTTTCGGCGCCCAGAGGACCGCTCCCACCCTCACGGCATGCCGACGGGGCAGGTCCCGGGGTACGGCGTCCGCGGCGGTCAGGAGTACGTGCTCCCTCGTGATGGTGACCTGGTCGCCGTTGATGGTGAGGGTGGTGATGTGTGTGGTCAACACAGCTTCCTTTCGCACGTTCAAGGCCGGCCGGTGCACGGCAGCCCGCTGCACCGCAGCAGCGACATTCAACAAGACCGGCCCTGGCCACAGGGCGCGAACCGGATGTCAGAGCGGGATGCGAATGTGTGAGCATGGATCATGACGAGGAGCTGATGCGCGGCCGGGTCTACGGTCAGGATCACGACGACCCCCGACCCGGCCCGCAGCCGGGTCGCGCCTACGCCGAACTGACGGGGGGCCCGCTCGACGGCCTCCTTCTCGACATCACCGGCTGGAGCCCCGATCGCATCCGCGCCGGTGCCGCCCTCGAGACCGCCCTCGGCCGCTACGGCGCCGCCGGCCGGTCCCTGTACCAGCCGCGCCCCGGCGCCACGCACCGCTTCGACTGGGCCGGCGACACCCGCGCCTGACGCGCCCGGCCGCTGTGATGACGGCCGGACGGCTGCCTGCGGTGCAATCCAATGCGGTGCACCGCACTGCTCCGCACTGCTCCGCTCCGCTCCGCACCGCACCGCATTGCGGTGCAGCGCGGTGCGGGCGAGCCCCTAGAAGGGTTGAGCGGCTTGCAGGAGGCCGGGCGGCAGGTAGGGAGACTCGACGCGGATGGCCCAGCCGCGCCGGCGGGCGTGGCAGGCGAGGGCGAGGATGTCGAGGTTGACGGACGCGTCCGGATCGTCGGCGCGGTCGGCGACCCGGTAGTAGTCGCGGTGGGCTTCCAGCGCGTCGGCCAGGGCCAGGTTGAAACTTTCCTCGTCGCCCTCCACGAGTTGGGACAACAGCACGGCGGGCGGCATCGCGAAGCCCCAGTCCTTGGCCTTCTCGGCTTGCTGCAGCGCCCGCTGCGCGGCCTGTTCGGGGTCAGTGCCCTGCAGGTAGGCGTGGAGGGCTTCGCGGTACGCGGTGAAGGCCGAGCCGTCCGGGTGGGCGAAGGCCGGGCCGGTGAGGACCAGCGGGGCGAGGTCTTCGCGCGTGCCGGTGATGAGGGCGAAGGCGGTGGCCGTCTGCCAGTTCCCGGCGCCGGCTTCCCGGCCCCGCCGGGCCGGGTAGTGCAGCTTGCAGCCGTCGACGGTCACCTCGACCTCGGTCCCCGGCTCGGCGAGGGCGATGCGGAACAGGGCAGCCCCCGCCTGGGAGGCCAGTCTGAGACCGGCGAGCTGGGCGTCCGTGACGTCGTCGGTGTTTCCCGCGCGCCACTGGAAGAGGCGCTCCTGATCGTTCATGACGCCCTCGAGCCGCCAGACGGCGAGGGGTTCCCCGTCGGTGACGGTGAACGCCTCGCGGACGTGTTCCTCGTACAGGGCCTCGACCTGCGGGTCCAGTGTCCACTCGCAGGCCGGACGCTGGACGACCAGGGGGCCCGCGGCGAGCGCGGCGACCGCGTCCGGCCGCCGGTCCCGCCCGAAGCCGCCGACCCGCGGGCCCCGGGTCTCGAAACCGGTGATCAGCGCGTGCGGGAGATAGTCGCTGTGGACGGCGGGCGCCCAGCCCAGGGTCCGGTACGCGAGCGCGGCGAGGGCCATGGGAACCAGCGGGAGGAGGCTTCTCGGCGCGGCCGTGGGGCCGTGCACGCGCGCGTGCCTGACCAGGAGGTCGGCCAGCGCGGCATCGAAGGCCTCCTGGTCCTCGGCCGCCAGGGCGCGCACCGCGTGCAGCGCCGCGCTGTGCGGCCGGTCCAGGAGGGCCGCTTCGCCGGTCTCTTCGGCGCGGGTACGGATGCGGTCCAGGGCCGCGTCGACGGCGACGAGCTTGGCCTGTGCGCTCGCCGGGTACTCCCCGTCGTCGTCGCCGGTGTCGTCCAGAGCAACGGCCATCAGCCCTGTGGCGAGCTCGCCGACGGGCGTCGACCGCGCCTGCTCGGCGAACTTCTGCCGGGCGAAATCGAAGGCCTCGCCGTGCCACTTGGCCTTGTCCCGGAGGATCGACAGACACAACGCGTCGATCCAGTCCCCGGCCGTGACGCTCTCCTCGGGGGCATCCTCACCCGGGTCGTAGCTCATGCCGAAGTTCACGTACTCCAGAAAGACCTGGAAGCTGCAGTGCGGGTGGTACGCCGCGTACGCGACGGCGCCGACCGCGGCTTCGCAGGCGTCCTTCAGGGCGGCCTTGGCCTCCGGCGTGTCAAGGTCCGGGGTCTCGACGGAGAGGGCCCCCAGGTAGTCGAGGAACTCCTCGGCGATCGACTGCCATTCGTAGACGGCCATCCGCCCGGCCCGCGACATGGACCGCACGTGGCCGCCGACGCGGTTCGTGAAGTCCTCGCGTGCCGCCGACACGACACCCTCGCCCACCTGGTGACGCTCTATCCGCACTGCCCCGCTCCTTGATCGAGTCTCTGGGACAGCCTAGACACCGCATCTGACAGGCTTCCCGCTGCGGCCGTGGAACTTGACCGCGCGTCAGCACCGCGGGCGCCGAGGTCACGCGTCGGCACCCGCCCGGCGACGTCAGTCGTGCGGCGATTCGCCGGAAGCCGAACGGCGGCCCCCGACGGAGGCGATCAACGCGTCTGCCACGATCGCCGCGTCGGCCTCCGCGACATCTGCCGGGTATTCCGGCAGCAGGTCGTCCCAGACGGGCAACCATGACCCGTACAGCTGGGCCTGTCCCTCGGGCCGTGCGAAGAACCAGATGTGCAGGTGTGCGCCTCCGTCCCCGATGCGGTAGACGTGGGCTCGCGAAATGTTCGGCAGGGCCTGCATGTGACGGACGATGTGAGTGGTCAGGACCCCCAACTCGGCGGCCAGCTCGTCAGGCAGGTCGGCCATGTCGTAGTGCTCGATCGGGTGCAGCATGAGCACCAGCGGCACACCGACTCCCGCGATTCGCGTGAGCCGCCAACGGTCGTTGAACCAGATCCCGTCCCCTCCGTCACGGCACGCCTCGCAGTCCGACGGGTCCTCGCCCTGTCGCGGAGGCTCGGGAAGAACCGGGGGGTGCAGAGGCGAGACGCGCAACCCGTCCGCTTCGAAGGGGCTGACACTCCACCCTGTCATGCGCGCGAGCGGGAGCCGACGCTCACCATCCGCGGCGGCGAGCGCGTGGTCGTAGAACTCGTCAGGTCGCAAGGCCATGGTGCGCAGACTAGTTCGACTCCCTCACTGAGTGAGGGCCGGGGGGACCGCCTTCTCCTGGTCCGGGCGCTCCGGGCCGCCACGCTCCGAGCTGCGGGCAGGTGAGGGCTCAGTCGGTGACGTCCAGGAGGACGGCGACATGGGGCTCCCGTGCCGGCGTGCCCGAGGGGCGGTGAAGCGCAGGCGGGCTTCTACCCACGAACTCCTGAGGCCCGTCAGGCGGGTGGCATCAGATCGCTCTCACTGATGGTGTACGTCAGCAGGGGGTAGAGGAAGTCGGTTTCGTCGTTCTCACGGCGCCGCAGGCGGTAGAACTCGCGCCTTTGCTCATCGTCGGCCGATGTCAGGCGCGCACCCTGGGGGAGGTAGGCATGCCCGTCGCGGTGCCGAACGAAGGTCTTCGACGTCCGAAAGGTCACCCCCAGCCACTGGTTGTCCACCGCCGGGACGGGCTTGTCCAGAACGATCTTGTGCTTGAGTCGCCGATTCGAGTCGACGGAGAACGCGACGACGCTGTTGTGGGTGAGGGGGATCTCGAACTTCTCGCCGACGGACCCCTTCGGTTCGAAGATCAGCTTCCTGGGCGGGCCCGCTTCGGGATGCCGGTAGCAGGAGAAGACGGCGATGAACGACTCGTCGGCCAGATCGAGGGCCTGGTCGGAGTGGCTGCCCATGGTCGTGTAAGCGTTCGTGTACGTCTCGATGAGCGCGTTGTTGAAGCCGACCGAAAGCGCCGCACGTTCTTGAATCCGTCGCGCCAGCCGTTCGTGCACCGCCTGGAAAGGCTGCGTCGGGCTGCTGTATTGAGTGGTGGTACGGACGAGGGGAACGCCACCCGCCTCGTCGATCTTGGCAAGGGTGGCGCCTCGGCGGCCTTTTCCTACGTCTTCCAGACGGGCCGACGCGAACAGTTCCGTGAAGAGATCCTCCTCGGCCGGCAACGCGCACGAGATGATCTCGTCCGAGATCCTAGGCTCGAGGGGCAACGTAGTCTCCCGAGTTCATGCTGAAGAGGAAGTCGTCGCCGTAGTCGATGAAGGAGGAGGTCCTGTTCTCCTCGGCGTACAGCCTGCGCAGCTCGTCCATGCCCGTCGGCGTGGGTGGCTCCAGCTTCACCAGACCTCCGGCCGTTTTGAGGAACGTGTGGCCGTCCCTGTGAACGGCCTCCGCGCTCGAACAGCGCACGACGTAGCCCAGGCGGGTCGGGAGCGATTCGGCGTCCAGCGTCGAGGGCCGGATCTCGTGCGTGTACAGGCGGTTGGTCGACAACGGCATGAAGAACACGGAGCCGGGATAGAGGGTCAGGGTGAACTGCGAGGGGAGCGCGACCCCGTCGCGTTCCTCGACCGGCTCCTTGAGGCGGAAATGGAGTTTCGTCAGCCCGCTGGCACCCTTCACGCCGTGGTCGAAGGCGTCCTCGGCCAGGGGCCGCAGCCTGTCGAGCTCGTCGTAGAAAGTGCAGAAGGCCATGATGCCGTTGACGGGCATGTCCTTGGTCTTGTCGGCGTGGGCCGAGATCTTGGCCTTGGACTGCTTGCGCTCCGTCGTGGCAGCGGTGTTGTGGTAGATCTGAGCGAGGACATGATTCAGCGGCGCCTGGTTCCGGAAGACGGTGGCGGCCTCGCGGTTCAGAGCCTCGACGATGTGCGTGTCGGTCGGGCGAAAGCTCTCGGTCGGCCCCGAGAGATTCGTGGAGCACCGGAGGAGGCGGAAATGCAGCTCGTCACCGTCTCGCGTGACCGGCGTCAGATAGATTCCGCTGCGATGGGCTGTTCCGGGCTTGGTGGACTCCGTGAGGGACTGGAACGCGTGCTCCGCGCGGATCCGCCCGAAGTGGTCGTCACCGGGGTCGAAAAAGCGGCGGTAGAAAACGCCCGCGCCGTGTACCCGCACGGGAACCCGACCGAGGCCGACGAGGGTCCACGGGGTGTCGGCGTCCTCGCGGAAACCGTGTGACAGCTCCCGGACGACGAAAACCCTGGCCGCGGATTGCAGCTGGCGGCCGCTGATCCCGGAGACGTCGCCGCACAGGTAGACGGTCTTCTGTGCGAGGTCGGGCGAACGGGAAGCAAGTTCCTCGGGCGTGATGGTGGTACCGAGAAAGTCCTTGACCAGGTCGTTGTCGTGCAACGTCGAAGGCGCAACCAAGATGTTGCTCGCATCCTCGATGCAGGCCTCTGTCAACTCTGTTGCGTACATCAAACGGTACCCGCGATTCACAGACTCGGTGGATTACTCGAAAGGTGTGCATGGCAATGGCCCGCACCTTCGACTCGCGTTTCGAAGCCCGAGCGAAAGGAGGCGGACCGTTGAAGCCCGATGCTCTCACGGGGGTTCGACAGCGGGCAACGGATTCTCTTGGGTGGGCGGTGCGGGGGGCGGCCAGCGAAGCCGGGGAAGGGAGGCCGTGAGGTCGGGCGGACGGCCACCGGCGCCCGTCAGTCCTCGCGCGCATGGAACTGCCGGACCCGGTGTGACCGAAGACGAACTCACGGGATCAGGAAGGCTGACGCGCGCGACCGCCATCATGAGCGCCTCCTTGGAGGACGCGCGCGGCGGCGAGGACGGCTGACGGCCCCGGGCCCGCGCCGTGGCGGGGGCCGACGCCCCAGGGGGAAACGCCAGTTGCCGCAAGCCTGAACGAAAAAACGCTTGCCTAATGGTCAAGAAGTGTTGACCATTGAGGGCATGGCAACCGATGAGCCTCCCGAGGCGTTCCACGTCACGACTGACGAGCAGCTACGCGCCGTCTCCAATCTCACGCGTCACCGGATCATGGCCGTGCTCCGCTTCGAGCCCGCGACGATCACGCAGATCGCCGAGCGAGTGGGCCTCGCGAAGGGCAGCTCCAGCTACCACGTACGGCTGTTGGAGCGGGCCGGCCTGGTCAAGGTGGTGCGCACGCGGAAGGTGCGGGGGGTCACCGAGCGGTATTACGCGATGGCCGCGCGAACGATCGTGCTGCCGGATCCGGGCGAGGGCGGGCCGGACGTCCTCATGCGGCACGCGGTGGCGGACCTGGAGGCCTCGCCGGCGGACGGTGAGCGGCACGTGGGGATGGCGCATCTGAGGCTCACCGAGCAGCAGTTCGCGGAGCTCGGGGCGCGGCTGCAGGCACTGGCGGACGAGTACCGGGAGCTGTCCGATCCGTCGCTGCCGGACGCGTCGTTCGTCTTCGCGCTGTTCCGTCCGGGACAGCGCCGGCAGGCCGAAGGGGATGCCAGGTGACCTCAGGAGTTCCGAAGTTGCCGACCGGGTTCGGGCGGCTGTGGACCGCGCAGACGGTGTCCTCCCTGGGGGACGGGGTGACGCATGCCGCGCTGCCGCTGATCGCGTTGACCCTGACGCGGGATCCGATGGCCCTCGCCGTCGTCACGGCCGCCGGAACGCTGCCGTGGCTGCTGTTCGGCGTGCTCGGCGGTGCGCTGGTGGACCGCTGGGACCGTCGGCGCACGATGTGGGTCACGGACGCGGCGCGTGCGGTGCTGCTCGCGATACCGGCGGCAGCGGCCGCGCTCGACGGGCTGAGCATTCCACTGCTCGCGGCCGTCGCCTTCCTCCTCGGCCTCGGCGGACTCTTCTTCGACACGGCCGCCACGGCCTATCTGCCGGACCTGCTCGGCCGCGACCCCGCGCTGCTGGAGCGCGCCAACTCCCGCCTGCGCGGCACCCAGACCGCCGCGTCCGGCTTCGTCGGCCCGCCCGCGGGCAGCGCCCTGCTCGCGCTCGGGCGGGCGGTTCCGCTGCTCGCCGACGCGGTGTCGTTCGCGCTCTCCGCACTCCTCGTACGGTCGCTGCCCGCCGTACCCCTGCCCGTACCGCAGGCCCGTGAGTCCCTGCTGCGGCAGGCGCGGGCCGGCGCCTCGTACGTGTTCCGGGACCGGCTGCTGCTCGGGCTCGCGCTGCGGCCGGCGGTCGGGAACATCGCCTTCCTCGCCGTGGAGACCGTGCTCGCCCTCTTCGCGCACGACCGTCTCGGCATCGACACCTTCGGCTTCGGCCTGCTCCTCACGGCGGAGGCCACCGGCGGTCTGCTCGGCGCGGGCATCGCCTCCTTCCTCGGCCGACGACTCGGCACCGGCACCGCACTGACCTGCACGGCCGCGGTCGAGGGTCTCGCCGTCCTGGGCCTCGCCGCCGCCCCGAACCCGTACGTCGCCGGCCTCGCGCTCGCCGTCTGCGGGGCGGGCATGGGTGCCACGATGGTGCTCGCCCCGTCCCTCCGGCAGGCGATCGTCCCCGCCCACCTGATGGGCCGGGTCGCCTCCACCTCCCGCATGCTCGCCATGTGCGCCGCCCCGTTCGGCGCCGTCCTCGGCGGCTGGCTGGCCACCGCCTACGACGTACGCACCCCGCTCTACACCGCCGCCGGTCTCCTCCTCGCCATGACCGCCGTCACGTCGACCATGACCAGCAACCGCCGGGTCGAGGCGGCGCTGCGTGCCGCCGCCCCGGCCGATGATCCCGCTCGCCCGGGATCCCCGGCCCCCGTTCAGGAGGGTGCCGTCTAGGGCTCCGTGAGCGAGGTCTACGGCACAGGCGCGGACTCCGGCACGCGTGCGGACTCCGGTACCCGTGCGGGCTCCGGCAGGCTTTCCGGCTCCGCCCCGTGGCTCTCCGGGGCGCCGAACCACGCCACCGCCACCGCGCCCGTGACCGCGAGCACGAAGCCGAGGACGGCCGGCCAGGCGAAACCGGGGCGCGAGGCGTCACCCAGCCACCAGACGCCGATCATCCCCGGCAGCACGGTCTCCCCGACCACGAGCGCCGCCGTCGCCCCGTTCACCGAGCCGAGCTGCAGTGCGACCGTGTGCAGATACATGCCGCCGACGCCGGCCACGAGGATCGCGTAGAGCGCCGGGTCCGTCAGGAGCGCGTCCAGGGCGAGGGGGTCGAGGCCGTTCAGGATCCGCACCCCGACGCCGAGCGCGCCGAAGCCGAGGCCCGACAGGAGACCCGCGAGGATCGCCGCCCGGGCGCCGAGCACCCGTACGAGGACCGTGCCGCCGCCCATCAGCAGCAGCGAGACCGCGAGCAGCCACCAGTGTGTCGCGATCGGGGTGCGCCCGCTCCCCTCCGGGCCCGCCGCGCTCGCCAGCAGCACCAGGGCCGAGCAGACCACACCGATCGAGGTCCACTCCGCGCGGGTCAGCCGGATGCCGAGGAGCTTCACGCCGAGGACGGCCGTGACGACCAGATTGGCGCTGATCACGGTCTGGGAGAGGAAGAGGGGGAGCAGGCGGGCGGCCAGCGCGCCGAGGCCGAAGCCGACGAAGTCCAGGATCGTGCCGACGATGAACTCCCAGGTCATCGCCGCCTTTGCGGTCGACGACAGGCTCGGCCCGCCGTGCTGGGTGAGTTGGCCGGCCGTGGCCGCCTCGCGCCGTGCGGACCTGCGGGAGCCGACGGCCTGGAGGACGGATCCCGTGCCGTAACAGATCGAGGCGGCGACGGCGGTCAGCAGTCCTATGAGCACAAGCAGGTCCCTTCACACGGTGGGGGCGGGCGTCGGGGTGGATCGGTCCGCTCAGTTCGTTCCCCGCTTGGCAGACGTCGGATCGGGCGTCCGCGTTGCCTCCGACCTCCCACCTCCGTGGGAGGTCCGGCTCGGGACGGGCGTCGGCGTCGAGGACGAACGGAGCATGTCAGCCGTCTGGGCGTGACGTCGGAGCGTAACCGAATGCCTACGTTGTGTGATGATCGGTTCACGCAACGTACTACGACTGGAGGCCGAGCTGATGAACGAGACCAAGGGTGACGCCGTGGTCCTCACGGACGTCGAGGGTCATTACTACGTCCTTCCGAGAGAGGTCATCGAGGTGTCGCGGATCGAGAAGGAGGCACAGGGCCGCGTGGACGAACTGCTGGCCTCCGGAGCCTCCGGCGGCTCCGCCCAGTTCTCCTACCGGGGCGTGATCACGCTGCCCGCCGACAGCGAGTGGACCCATTTCACGCCGAACGTGGCATGGCCGAACGGCATCGCGAACTCCGGTCGGAAGCACCCCAACCAGATGGTGATGATGGACAAGCCGGTCATCCGCGCCGCCGGAGCGGAATAGGCATGCTTGTCGGATCGGGCGCGGCCGGCGAACGCGGAAGGACCCCGCCGGTTCCCGACGAGTTCGCCGTCGACCTGCCGGCCGTGGCGAGCACGCATCGGGAAAGCCTCGCCCGGCAGGGATGCGCGGCGTTCGGCGAACTCTGGAACGGGGCGACCGCCGAGGCGATCGCCGTGGAAGCGGCGGAGTTGTTCCCGGCCGCCGCAGAGATCGCCCGCCGGACCGGCGGGCTGATCCAGGCGACCGCGTCCGACGCCCCGCTGCTGACCCGACTGCACTTCGCCCTGGTGCCCTTGGCGAGAGCCCTGACCGGCCGGCTGCTCGTGCCGTCGTACGGCTGGTACAACTTCTACCCCGGCGACGACGGGATCTGGCTGCACGTCGACGTCGAGAGGTCCGACCTGGCGATCCTGGCCACCGCGCTGGGCGGCGTCGGTCCGCTCCACATCCATCCCGAACTGGCCGGCAGCACCCAGGCGGAACTGGACCGGTTGCAGGCCGGCCCCTCCTGGGACGCCGACAGCGGACGCCGCATCGCCTACCCCCGGCGCGGCGTCCTCGCCCTGCGCGGGCGATCCGTACCCCATCACCGCCCAGGGCGCCCGCTGTCGGCCCTGGGTGCGGTCGCCGCGCTGCACTTCACGTCGCTGCTGTAGCCACACGAGAGGACCGCTGATGCCCCAGCTCGCACCCGAGATCGCCCCGCTCGGCGCCACGGACCTCCTGCCGTTCGTACCGACGACCGCCGATCGGCGGTCCTTCCGGACACTCGGCTACGCGCACCTCGACGGCCTGTGGGACGCGGAATTCCGCGACAGGCTCGCCGACGAGGCGCGTGAACGTCATGCGCACGCCCGGGTCCCGGACGCCGGCCCGCGCACGCCCGTGGAAGAGCGTGGCCGAGTCCGCAAGCAGACCCCGGCGGCCACCGGGCAGCTCCTGTCCCGGCTCCACGTCTCGATGACCCACGTCGCCCGTGCCCTGTCCGGCCGGCTGCTCGTCCCGACGTTCTCGTCCTACGGGTATTACGAGGGCGACGACGAGGTGTTGCTCCACCTGGACACCGAAGACTGCGACGTGACCCTGCTGACCACGGCGCTCGGCCGGGTCGGGCCGCTGCACCTGCGGCCCGAGCTGCGCGGCCGCTCCATGGCCGAACTGGGGCGGCTCGAGGACGACGTGACGTGGGACCGCCACGGAGGGATCGAGGTCGACTACCCCTGCCTCGGGCTCACGGCGCTGGCCGGCAACACGGTGCCGCACAACCGGCCCGGCCGGCCCACCGCCGCGGTGAACGCCGTGGCCGCCCTCTGCTACCGCGCGCTCTTCTGACCCGGGCGTTCCCCCAACGTCGTTCCTCCGCACGGTCGCGCTCGCGATGCCGGGTTCGGTCCGGCTCACTAGCGTCGGGACCATGCACCTCACCCCGCGCATCCGCCGCCTCGCGGCCCCCGCCGTCGCGCTGGCCGCGGCCGCCTGCCTGTGCGCCACGACCCCGGCCCGGGCGGACACCGTCGTCATCGACACCGTCGACCAGACCACGACCCGGACCGGCGAGGCCCCGCTCGAAGGCTGCCTGCCGGCCGACCTCATCGGCCGGTACACCATCGTCGAGCACACCGTCGCCCACGTCCTGCGCACCGACCGCACGCTGGTCGTCAAGGGCGTCGACAGCTACGACTTCCACATGGACCTGCCCGACGGCCGCTACGTGCAGAGCGGAGTCGACTACGACCGCTTCACGCTCGTCCTCGCCCGGCCGTACCACACCGTCCTCGGCATCGTCACCGAGGACGAGCGCACGATCTACGCCGCGGACGGCACGCCCGTCGGCACGCTCACCATCAAGGAGCGGAGGAAGGCCGTCTTCGAGGACGCCGACCTCGACGGCGAGGTCGATCCGGGTGAGGTCATCGTGGAACGCGACAGCTTCGCCCTCACCTGCGGGTGACCGTACGGCCAGGCCAGGGGCCCGCTCCCGGGCGGGTCGCGGCCGCGGGCAGGTCGACAGCCGGACCGGCGCCGCCTGCGGCCCGTGAGCGGCAGCAGGTCAGGCGCTCTCCAGAGCCTTGATCACGCGGTCCAGATCTTCCGGCATGACCGCGATCAGGAGCTCGCCCTCGGACGACTCGCAGGCCACGATCCGCGATTGCGGATTGATGGCCACTGCCTCACGCAGTGAGGGCGAGCGCACCTCGGTCCGGCGCAGACCGGCCGGCAGGGCGACCTCCCGCTTACCGAAGGAAGGCTTCCAGACGAGGGGATCAGCACCTCCTGTCCGCAGACGTCCCGCCCGCCAGCGAGAGCCCTGAGCGGACCACTTGAGCATGCAGGGCACCCCGGCCGGCTCCCCGGCGGCGGTCGCCGTCGACCTCTGCCGCCGCTTCCGGCCCACCAGCCACGCGACGAGGGCTGCAAGCACCGCGAAAAACGCTATGTCGATCACTCTCGCATTCAATCAGGCGCCCACCCCGCGACCGCGACATCACGACGCACACCACTCAATGCACGGCCCAGGTGCCCGGAGCCGAAAGAATCGTGTCGGCCGAACCACCGGAGCTGACGTGGAACCAGGTGTGCCCCCCCTCGACCGTGCCGCCATGCCCCCGGCGACGGGCATACCGGCCGCTGGCGCGGGTCGCAAGGGGCTGAGAGCGGGCGCGCTGGGCCCGTTCTCCTCGGTGGTGATCGGCCTGGCGTCCACCGCCCCGGCGTTCAGCGTGGCATCCACCCTCGGAGTGATCGTCGCGGCCGGCGTCGGGCTGCAGACCCCGGCCGTGATGGTGCTGGCGTTCGTACCGATGGTGCTGATCGCCTACGCCTACCGGGAGCTCAACGCGATCGCGGCCGACTGCGGCACCACCTTCGTCTGGGCGAGCCGCGCCTTCGGCCCCCGGGCGGGGTGGATGGGCGGCTGGGGCATCATCGTCGCCGACGTGATCATCATGGTGAACCTCGCCGAGATCGCCGGGCGCTACAGCTTCCGCCTGGTCGGCCTCGACTCGCTGGCCGACAGCCGGGCGTGGACCACGGCCGCGGGGGTGGTGTGGATCGCCGCGATGACCGCGGTCAACTACATCGGCATCACCGTGTCGGCCGTCCTGCAGCGCTGGCTGCTGATCATCGAGCTGGTCGTGCTGATCGCGTTCGCCGGCACCGCGCTGGTCAGGGCCTACACCGTCAACCCGCCCGGCTCGATCCACGTCGCCGCCTCCTGGTTCGATCCCTTCCGGATCGCCTCCACCCAGGAGCTCACCACCGGGGTCCTCGTCGCGGTGGTCGCCTACTGGGGCTGGGACGTCGCCGTCTCGGTCAACGAGGAGACCGTCGACAGCCGGCACATCCCCGGTCGGTCGGCGGTCATCTGCACCCTCGTGCTGCTGAGCGTCTACACGCTGGTCGCCACCTCGGCGCAGGCGATCGCGGGGGTGAGCACCCAGGGTTCCGGACTGGCCAACCCGGACCACTCCGGGGACGTGCTGTCCGTGCTGGGCGACACGGTCTTCGGCAGCGAAGGCGCCGGCCCGTACCTCACCCGGCTGCTGATCCTCATGGTCGTGACGTCCACGGTCGCGGCGACCCTGTCCACCATCCTGCCCACCGCCCGTACGGTGTTCTCGATGGCCGCGCACCGGGCCCTCCCGTCCCGCCTGGCACGGTTGCACCCCAGGTTCCTGACGCCGACCTGGTCGACCGTCGGCATGGGCGTGACGTCCATCGGCTTCCTCCTCCTGCTGACCTTGGTCAGCAGGAACGTCCTCGCCGACACCATCGAGGCCGTGGGCCTGGCCATCGCGTTCTACTACGCGCTCACCGGCTTCGCCTGCACCTGGGTGTTCCGACGCACCCTCACGCGCAGCACCCGGGACTTCCTGAGCAGGGGTGTGGTCCCGTCCCTGGGCGGCCTGATGATGCTGTTCCTGTTCTGCTACGCCGCCTTCGACGTCTTCGCCGAACCCGACTTCGGCACGACCTCGGTGAACCTGCCGCTGCTGGGGCGGGTCGGAGGGGTGTCGGTGCTCGGGGTCGGGGCCCTGTTGGTCGGCTTCGTCCTGATGCTGGTCGTCACCCGGGGCCATACCAGCGCTCTTCGGCTGCAGCGGCGCCTGATGCCACGCGACCTGCCGCCGCGGACGGCCGTCGACGTGGCCGCCCGGTACGTGCCCGCCGACACCCGCTCGGGCGTCGGCGGAGCCTGGTTCGACGTCGTCCCGCTGTCCAGCGCACGGGTCGGCCTGGTGATCGGCAACGTCCTCGGGTACGGACTGCCCGCCGCCGCCACCATGGGCAGTCTGCGGACCAGCCTGCGCGCCCTGGCCCGGCTGGACCTCGACCCGGACGAGCTGCTCTCCCACCTCGATGACCTGGTCGGCAAGAAGGAGCACGGCATCGAGGGAATCGGAGTGACCTGCCTGTACGCCGTGTACGACCCGGTCACCGGCGAGTGCCGGCTGGCGCGCGCAGGCCACTCGGCGCCCGCGGTGATCCGACCCGGCGACGGCGCCGACGGCTACCTGGAACTGCCACCCGGCCCGCCCCTGGGCGTCGGCGGCCCGCCCTTCCAGAGCACGGAGCTGCATCTTCCCGAGGGCAGCCTCCTCGCCTTCTTCACCGACGGCGTGGTCCAGGCCCTCGACCCTGACATCACCGTCGGGCGCGGCGTGCTCGCCGACATCCTGGCCCAGTACCAGGGGCCCCTGGAGGACCTCTGCGAACAGGCGCAGTCGGCACTGCTCGCCGGGCCGGTGGACGACGACGCGGCCCTGCTCCTGGTCCGCACCCGAAGGCTCGACCCGCAGAACGTGACGACCTGGGAGTTCCCGCCCGACCCGGCCGCCGTCGCCGACGCCCGTGCGGCTGCCGCCGGCCGACTCGAGGACTGGGGCCTGGACCTGCTGTCCTTCACCACCGAACTGGTCGTCAGCGAGCTGGTCACCAACGTCATCCGCTACGCCGCCGGCCCGGTCCGCCTTCGTCTGATCCGCGACCGTACCCTGATCTGCGAGGTCTCCGACACCGGCCACACCTCCCCGCACCTGCGCCACGCCGCCACCGACGAGGAGGGCGGCCGCGGCTTGTTCATCATCGCCCAGCTCACCCAGCGCTGGGGCACCCGCTTCACGCCCACGGGCAAGACCATCTGGGTCGAACAAGCCATCCCGTCCGGCGAGGACGCCGAGCCCGCCTTCGACCTCTCGGCGTTCGACGCGCTCTGATCGGTCAGGGGCGGTGCGGGCCGCGGTAGGGGAGGGTCTGTCGGTAGACGACGCTCGTGGTGGTGCTGCCGAAGCCGGCGAGCTCGTCCATGAGGGTCTCCAGGTGTTCCATGGAGGTCGCGGCCACCTTCAGGGTGTAGCAGTCGTCGCCGGTGGTACGCAGGCACTCCAGGACCTCGCGGCGTTCGGCGAGGAGGCGGTGCAGAGGTTCGTGGCGGTTGCCCGGGTATTTGAGGCGGACGACGGCGAGGACGGGGTAACCGACCTTGGTCAGATCGATCTCGGCCCGATAGCCGGTGATGACGCCCTGGGCCTCCAGGCCGCGGACGCGTTCGGTGGTGGCCGACGGGCTGAGGTTCACGCGGCGGCCCAGTTCGCTCAGGGAGATGCGGGCCTCCCGTTGCAACTGCTCGATGATCGCCCAGTCGACTTCGTCAAGATTCCCGGCCATGCGGCGAAAATACCAGCAAAACCACGGCGAAACAGGTCCCCTGCGGGGAAGTCTCGGTTCCGCGCGCTGTGATCACCGGGATAGCCTCGAGCCATGCAACTCGGCGTCAACGTACCGAATTTCGGCCCGGGTACCGATCCCGGCGTCCTGCGCGAAGCGGCCCGGCTCGCGGAGGGCCTCGGGCTCGGCGTCCTCATGGTGTCGGATCACGTGGCCGTCACGCCGGACGTGGCCGAACGTTATCCGGAGCCGTTCTACGAGCCCTTCACCACCCTGTCGTGGCTGGCGGGCCTCACCAGCACCGTGCGGCTGGGCACGACCGTGCTCGTCCTGCCCTACCGGCATCCCCTGCTGGTGGCCCGCATGGCCGCCAACCTGCACCAGCTGAGCGGCGGGCGCTTCGTCCTCGGCGTGGGCGTCGGCTGGGCCCGGCAGGAATTCGAGGCGCTGGGCCTGCCGTTCACCTCGCGGGGCCGGCTCACGGACGAGTGCCTCGGCACCCTCCGGGAGGCCCGGAAGGCGGGGCGCCAGGAGGGCGACGTTCCGATCTGGGTCGGCGGTCACAGCGAGGCGGCCCTCCGGCGCGCCGTCAGGTTCGGCGACGCCTGGCACCCGCTGCGGCTCTCGCTCCCCGAGATGCGCGCGGTCCTGCGGCGGCACACGCTGCCGGGCTTCGCACCGCGGATCGCCCTGCGCGTCACCGGCGCCCCGGTCGAGGCGCCGGACCGGCCCGCCGGCGTCGGCAGCGTCGACCAGATCCTCGACGACCTCGACCAACTGCGCCTGCTGGGCGCGGACACCGTCGTACTCGACCCCTACCACGGGGATCCGGAGGAGACCCGCCGGCCCGAGGCGGCCTGGCGGGCGCTCACCACCGTGGCCACCCACTGGAAGAGGAACGCATCATGATCACCTCGGCCGACGAGGCCCTGCTGCGGCGCGCCATCGGCATCGCCGCCCACGCCGTCACCCTGGGCGACGCGCCGTACGGTTCCCTCCTGGCCGGACCGGACGGCACCGTACTCGCCCAGGCCCACAACACGGTCCGGCGGGACGACGACATCACCGCCCACCCCGAGCTGAAGCTCGCCCGCTGGGCGGCCCGCGAGCTGGACCCGGACACGGCCGCCCGTACCACCCTCTACACCAGCTGCCAGCCCTGCGGCATGTGCGAGGGCGGCATCGTCCGCTCCGGCCTCGGCCGGGTCGTCTACGCCCTGTCGACCGAGCAGCTCGTCGCGCTCAACCCCGCCTCGGGCGCTTGGCCGGCCGTACCGCACGAAGGCCCGGCCCTTCACGACGAAGCACGCACCCCCGTAACCGCCTACTACCGGCCCGCCTGACGACCGGCCCGACGGCCGCGCCGCCGACCGGCGAAGGCGGATGGACAAGGCCCGGTGAGGCTGCGTCCGGCCTGGGCAACTCGCAGGGCCTGAGCGGTACGTGGTGGCGCGACGGACCGCTGCCGCCGTGTGCGGCGCCGTCGCCGCGGGCGCGGCCAGGATCCGGCGTGCCCCGCCGGCCCCGAGAGCCCGTCTGCGGTGTCAGGCGTGCGGCACGAGGGCGACCGGGGACCGGCTGTGATGCAGGACCGCGTGGGCCACGCTGCCGATGCGGGCGCCCGGCGTCGAATGCCGTGCACGGCGGCCCACCACGAGGAGGCCGGCGTCCTCGGAGGCCTGCACCAGCTCGATCCCCGCCGAACCGATCACCACGCGAGCGGTGGCGCCCACCTCGGAGTACTTGGCGCGCCAGGGCTCGAGGAGATCGTCGAGGGACTGCTCGATCTCCGGGGCCACGGCGGGCCGGACGTCCGGCACCATGGCCGGACCGAGGCCGGCGTAGAGGGGGATCTGCTGGGCGTACACGGCAGTCACGTCGGCACCACGCCGGGCAGCCTCCTCGAACGCGAAGTCCAGGACCGCGTCCGCGGGATGCCGCGCGTCGACCCCCACGGTGACCGAGCCATTCGACGAGGCGCCGCCGGGGCCTCGTACGAGCACGACGGGCCGCTCGACGGCCCCGGCCACGCTCAGGCCGACGGATCCCAGCAGATACCCGGCCACGGCGCCCATCGCGCGCGAACCCAGGACGAGCAGGTCGCCCGCTTCCGCCGCGGCGACGAGGCCCGGGACGGGTCCCGAGGACAACAGCCGCGTGGTCACCGGCAGACCTGGACGCTGTTCGCGCAGGCGCTCGGCGGTGCGACCCAGCAACTCCTCGGCCCACGACGCACGGGACTCCTGCGCCGCGAGCGGGGCGACGGACTCCGGCCCCGGTGCCTGCGCATGGACAAGATGGACGCCGGCGCCGCGGAGCACGGCCTCGTCCGCCGCCCACTCGGCCGCGGCGTCCGCCTGCCGCGTACCGTCGATGCCGACCACGATTGTCTGCGGCATGACCGTCCACCTTCCGATGAGAGTTCGTCGTTGTCGTAGCTGAGCCGGGCGCAGGACGCCGAGCGTCCCGGGCGACGCAGGGCAGCGCCACGCGCTCGGCGCCGCCTTCCCGCGAGCGCCCGGCGACGGAGATCCTCCGCCACTCCCACCCTCGTCCGCGGGCCCGTGCCGACAGCAGTGCCGAACGGTCCCCTTCCGGGACCGTTGGCCCCATGCGGGCCGACCGGCTCGCACGCGGGGCCCCAGGTCCTCCGCGGCGCCGCCGCGCGCGTCCCCACGTCGCGCTCGCCGGTGGCAGCCTGGCCCGCCGCGGCAGCGGCCTTCGCTGCGGTGACCACCCCGTCGCCACCGTCCGGGCCGGAGGGGCGACACTCTGCGCCGGGGGGGGCAGGCCGGGACCGACCGGCCCTATCCGGCCGCCGGTTCCGGTGCGAGCGTGGCAGTGAGCGGCCTCGCACGCGAAAGGCGGTGGCGACGATGGACGCGCCCGTGACGGCAGTCCCCTTGGTGGTAGGCGTCGACGGTTCCGACGCCGGCCTCACAGCCCTGGACTGGGCGGTCGACGAAGCAGTACGACACGGACACCCTCTGCGTATCGTCCATGCCTCTCTGTGGGAACGGTACGAAGGTGCCGTGCCGGCCGGGACCACCGACCGGCCCTCAGGACAGGCCCTCGCGGAGGACATCGTCGGCACGGCCGCCGACCGGGCCCGGCGGCGCGCCCCCGGGCTCGCTCTCAGCGCGGAGGTCCTCGCCGAGGATCCCACCGGTGCGCTGCTCCGCGAGGGCCAGGAGGCCCTGCTGCTCGTCGTCGGGTCACGTGGGAGGGGCGAGCTGACCGAACTGCTGCTCGGATCCGTCGGCCTCGTCGTGGCCGCCCGAGCGTACGGCCCCGTCGTCGTCGTCCGCGGGGACCGGCAGGCCCTGGAAGCGAGCCATCGGCGGGTCCTGCTGGGCATCGGCGACCACGACGTGGACGCACCGGCGGTCAGGTTCGCCTTCCACGAGGCGGCGGTCCGGAACGCGGAGCTCGACGTCGTCCGCACCTGGCGACGCCCCGCCCACGCAGCGGTGGAGCACCCGCTGCTGAGCGGTGAACCCCGCCCGTACTTCGAGCACCGGGCCTCGGAACTCCTCGACAAGGCCCTCGACCCCCTGGCCCGCGAATTCCCCCGGGTCCGGCTGCGCAGAAGCACCGTCGAGGGCCCCGCGCACCGGGTGCTGACCGACCGCTCCGCCGCCGCCGACCTGCTGGTCGTAGGGGCGCGACGGCAGGGCCGCCTGGTCGGCCTGGAGCTCGGCAGGGTGGCCCACCGGGCGCTGCACCACGCCTCGTGCCCGGTCGCCGTCATCCCGCAGCACCACCCCGCCCCCTCGGAGGGAGAGCAGTGATGGACGCCACTGCCCGCCACATGAGCGATCTCGGCCGCCGTGTCGAGGCCAGGCGCGCCCGTCTCGGCCTGTCCCGCGAGGAGGTGGCCGCACGGGCCGGATCGACACCGGGATACATCGACCTCCTTGAGCGGCAACTTCCCTCACCCGGAATCGAGTTCCTGATCCGGCTCGCGAACGCGCTGGAGACGACCGTTCAGGATCTGACCGGATACACCGCCGACTTCGGGCCCGGACGCGGCCAGGCCGCGTATCACGCCCGCATGGACGCGATCGACGAGGAGGAATGCTGGGCGCTGCTCGCCGACCACGGTGTCGGCCGCGTCGCCGTCACCGGGAGCGACGGGCCGGAGATCTACCCCGTCAACTACCAGGTCATGGGCAGGGAACTGCTGTTCATGACCGCGCAGGACACGCCGCTCGCGCGGGCGGCCGCTGCCGGCGCGGTCATCGCCTTCGAGGAGGACCGCGCGGACGAGGCCTTCAGCCAGGGCTGGAGCGTGCTCGTCGTGGGCCCCGCACGCAACGTGTCGGACCCCGCCGCGGCCCAGGCGCTCCGGGAAGCCGCGTACTCGACGCCCTGGGCCGGCGAGGGGCGGGACACGGTCGTCGTGCTCGCACCCCGCCGCGTCACCGGACGCCGCATTCAGGCGCCGGGCGCGCCCGGGACGTCGCCTGCGCCCGAGCTCTGACGAACGAGGCCGGAGGGCCGGAGGGGCGAGGCCGGAGGGCCGGAGGGGTCGGCGGGGCCGACAAGCCCTTGGCCAAGCCTTGGCGGGGCAAGAAGCCTGGCCGGGCCGCACTCTCCGCGGCTCACGCCAACGGCACCACGGCGACCGGCGCGGGACTGTGGTGGATCACCGCGTGAGCGACATGGCCGAGATGCGGACCCACGGGGATCCTCCGCGTCCGGCGTCCCACGACGACGAGATCCGCGTCCTGCGAGGCCTCGACCAGGTGGAACGCGGCAGGGCCCATGGCAGCCCGGGCGGTCACGGCGACCCCCGGGTACCGCCTCCGCCACGGCTCCAGCAGATCGTCCAAGCCCCCCACGAGACGGTCGCCCAGCTCCTCGCCTATGCCCGGGTCCGCCAAGGTCGCGTAACCGTAGGAGGCGGGCAGCGTCCAACTGTGCAGGAACCGGAGGGGCAGACCTGTGCGGGCGGCCTCCGTGAACGCGAACCCGAGCAGGCTCTCGCACGGATGGTAGATGTCGACGCCCACGACGATGCCCGCGCGGGACGGCGTCGGCCGCTCGCCCTTCGCGCGTACCAGGACGACGGGCTGCCGGGTGGCTCCTACGACGGAGAGGGACACCGAGCCGACGACGAACCCGAGGACGCCGCCCAGCCCGCGCGAGCCGAGCACCGTCAGATCGGCGTCGTTCGCGGCGGCGGTCAGCGTCTCGGCCGCTCGGCCGTGCGCGCGTTCGGTGAAGACCTCCAGATCGGGATGCTGCGCGCGCGCCTCCTCCGCGTCCCGGATCAGGCGCTCGGCACGTTCGGCGTGGACACGAAGGTACAGAGCGGGGATCTCCGGCGGATCCGGCCAGTCGTCCACGAGCACGAGCCGCAGCGGCACCTCGCGGAGCATCGCTTCCCGCGCCGCCCAGCGTGCGGCGGCGACGCTTTCCTCCGAGCCGTCGAGACCGACGGTGACCTGGGCTGTCATGACCTGCCTCCGCAGCCGGGTCCGTGCCGCGGCGTCCGAGGCCGGACGCGTGTGCGGCCTCCAGGCTTCAGGGTGCCGCCCGAGCGGCCCGAGGCAGAGGGGCCGGGCAGGTCCCGATCGGGACCGAACGGCCCATCCCGTCGAGGTCCGCAACGGTGCCAGCGTGGGAGTTGCCGTTCCCGGGGCCGGCCGGCCACCGGCCTCCATGGCGCACTCCGCAGGAGGAACCATGAGCAGCGAGACTTCCGCTCGGCCGGAGCCCGACGACGTCGTCGCCCTGGGAGCCGACGGGGCCCTCTCCGCCCGTACCGCCGCCGCCGAAGCGAACCGCTCACGCCATGCCGGATCGCTTCCGGAGCCTGCCGTGACCAAGGTGCCCGGCCCCGCGCCCCGGTCTCCGCGCCGACCCACCGCGCTCCCTGTCCGGTCGAGATCATTCCGCCGTCTCGGCGGCACGTGACGAGGAGCCATGAGTGACGTCCTGGTCGGCATCGACCCCCGCGAGCTGTCCGTCCCGGCCCTCGCCTGGGCCGCCGACGAAGCCGTACGCAGAGGGGCCCGACTGCGCCTGGTCGTTGCCGTTCCCCCGGTCCACGACGGGCTCCCGTACGCCGCGCTCGCCCATCACGTCGCCTTGCGGAACCGCGCGCAGTCGGCGCTCGTCAACGCGGAGGACCTCGTACGGGCGCTGCACGACGGGCTGTGGACGGCGACGGAGCTCGTCGACGGCGTACCCGCGGCCGTGCTGCGCGACAGGACGCCGGGTGCCGCACTCGCCGTGGTCGGATCACGGCGCCGCGGCAGGGTCGCCGAAATCCTCGGCGAGGGCTCCGTGGGCGTCCCGCTGGCCGCACGCGCCGACTGCCCCGTCGTCGTGATGCGGGAACCCGAGCACACGACCGTCCGCCCGCCGCTGGTCGTCGTCGGCGTGGACGGCAGCCGGGACTGCCGGGCCGCCGTCTCTTTCGCCGCGGCGGAGGCGAGCCGGCGCGAGGCACGGCTGCTGGCGGTCTGGGTGTGGCCCCGACCCCTGCTGTCCCACGGCGACGAGAGCGCGGGCCTCGCCGAGCGCCGCAGACTGCTGGCCGAGTCGGTCGGCGGCTGCGCCGAACGCTACCCGGACGTCGCCGTGGAGCAGATGGTCGTGCGCGGTCACCCCGTCGAGGAACTCACCCACGCCTCTGCGGAGGCACTAGCGGTAGTCGTCGGACGCAGGGGGCGCGGCGGCTACACCGGCATGCGGCTCGGCTCCACGGTCCACGGCCTGCTGCACCATGCCGAGTGCCCCGTGATCGCCGTTCCCCTGTCGGCGGCCGGTGGGACGGACGGTACCCCTCCGGGGCCGAACGGTCCCGGCCCCGCACGGACCGTCCGGCCCCGGCAGGATGACCCGCCCGGCTCTGGGGTGCCACGGGCCCCTGGGGCACGGTGGAAGAAGAAATGGAGTCGGGACCGCCGTCCGGATCCCCGGAGCAGGGCAGCAGCCGCGCGACGGAGCCGGACGGATCCGGATCCACGGCCGATCCATCCGCAGGGTCCCTCCCGGGCCCGTACACGAGGAGCGGAACGATGACCGGACACAAGGCGGAACGCAGGCGCAGCCTCGTTCCCGACTTCAACGACTGGTTCAGCCGCGAGTTCCCGGGGCTGCCCGGATGGCGTCCGGCGAACGCCGCGCACTCCATTCCGGTGGAGGTCTCCAGCGGTGAGGGCACGTACGTGCTGCGCGCCGCGCTGCCCGGGGTGGACCCGGACGACGTCACCGTCACCGTCGACGACGACCTCGTCACGGTGAGCGCGGAGCACAGCGAGAGCGAGGAGGACAAGGAGCACTCGGAGTTCCGCTACGGGTCCTTCCGCCGGACCGTACGCCTCCCCGTGACGATCCCCGCGGACGACGTCGACGCCTCGTACGCGGACGGCATCCTCACCATTCGCGTCCCGATGCCCGAGGAGAAGCCCCTGAGCCGACGGACGATTCCCGTACGGCGACCCGGAGACGCGGCGGGCGGAGGGCGGACCTGAACCCCGAGTGCCTCCTGGTCGCCCGGCCGCCGACGTGGCACCGGCGGTCCGGCGGAGCGTCGCCGCCCCCTGCATGGCGGTCCGGCAAAGCGTCGCCGCCCTGCATGTCGTCTGCTCAGCACCGTCTTTCCCGTCCTGCTGTGGGGGACGGACGGGCTGCGCGGGCCCGACGGCGGCGTCAGAAGCGGCTGCCGTCCGCCTCGGCCCCGTGCTCCAGGCCGCCCTGGTCGAGCCGGAAGGGCGGGTAGGCGTCCGTCATCAGGCTCGCGTACGCGGCGACGCGCAGGACCCAGCGGTTCAGCCCGACGATCAGGGCGAACAGGTCGCGCGGATACCTTTCGCCGAAGGCGAGGGCGAAGCCGGCGATGAGCGTGAGAAGGGTGATCAGCCCGCCGGTCCACCAGCCGGCGCGCATGCCGCCGGTGAAGAAAGCGACGACCAGGTAATGGGGGATGGCGAGCAGCCACCACTTGACCAGGACGAGCGAGCGCGAGAGCCGCTCGGGGTAGGCGATGTCGAGCCGGGCCGGGTAGTCGGGCTCGGCGCCCAGGCTGAAGGGCGGGTAGCGGTCGGTGCCGAGCGCGCCGTACGCGTAGTACGAGACGCGCCAGGACCAGCGGAGCACGCCGAGGTTGAAGTCGAACAGACCCCGCGGGTAGCGCTCGGTGAAGAGGATCGCGAAGAAGGCGATCACCGTGACGACGAGGAAGGCGAGCCAGAGGAAGACCAGCACGATCCAGTGGGGAATCACCAGGATCCACTTCACCAACCACAGCCAGCGGGACAGCGGGGTGTCGAGCCGGGCCGTCACCGCCACCGGCGAGTACGGGGCGGACGGGGTCTCCATGAGGTCACTTCCTCACCGCATTGTCGGGTTCGCCGGTTCGTCGGGTTCGCCGGCCCACCACCTGGGCGCGACCCGCGTCCCTTTTCAGGATCGCCCGCGCCGGCGTACGTGTCCGGCCGAGCGGCCGGGCGGCCGCCGCACGGACCGGGACCGGCGGCGTCCGGTCACCGGGGCCCGGGCGGCCTCCCGCACCCTTGCGGGTGCCGCGGCGGCACGCCGCGCGTCTGACCGGGTGCCGAAGCGATCGCCCTGGGAGAATGGGTGTGGGAGCGGACCGAACGTCTTCTCCCCGTTCCGGTGTGATCGCCGGCGCACGCGTGCCGCCGCCCGTCTCCGCTTCGGACCCCCGGGCAGGGGCACCATCCCGCAGGCCGGCGACAGACGTCCTCCCTTTCGAGTGACCCAGCCGACGCCTGGACCTCCGGCCCACCCGGTGGGTGCACGGCCGGGCCGGGTGCCGGCCACGTCGAGCAGCGGAAGGACTGAGCAGAGCCCGTGGAACCGAGCATCGACTACAAGGCGTTGTTCATGGCCACGCCCAGCCCGTATCTGGTGCTGGATCCGGCTTTGATGATCGTCGACGTCAACGAGGCGTACCTGCAGGCCACCGGCCGGAGTCGACAGGACCTGCTCGGTCAGTACGTGTTCGACGCCTTCCCGGACAATCCGGCGGACGCGGACGCGGACGGGGTGCGCAACCTCAACGCCTCGCTGCGCCGGGTCCTGCTGTCGAGGCAGCCGGACACCATGGCGGTGCAGAAGTACGACATCCCCGTGCCGTCCCGGGCCTGGTTGTTCGAGGAGCGGTGGTGGTCGCCGATCAACACCCCCGTCCTCGGGCCGGACGGGCAGGTCGTCTGGATCATCCACCGGGTGGAGGACGTGACCGAGTTCGTCCGCTCCCACGCGCCCGGGCCGGCAGGACGCCCCCTGGACCGGCGGGAGGTGATGGAGGCCGAGCTGTACGGGCGGGCGCACGAGCTGCAGAGGTTGAACGAGGAACTCCGCCAGGCGCACGCCCGGGAACGCCAGGTGGCCCTCACCCTGCAGGAGGCCATGCTGCACTCGCCCGACCTGGAACGGCACCCGGACATCGCGGTGCGCTATGTGCCCGCGGTCGGGTCGCTGAACGTGTGCGGCGACTGGTACGACGTCGTCGACCTGCCGGACGGCGCCTTCGCCGTCGCCGTAGGAGACGTCGTGGGCCACGGTCTGGAAGCCGCCACCGTCATGGGCATGCTCCGCAGCGCGTTGAGCGCCGCCGTCCGAGCCCTGTACGAACCGGCCAAGTCGCTGGAGGTTCTCGGCCTGTACGCCCGCTCAGTCGAAGGGGCGCTGGCCACCACCGCGGTCCAGGCCGTCATCGACTCCAGCCGCCGGCGGATCGCCTACAGCAGCGCCGGCCACCCGCCGCCGGTCCTGCTGCACGCCGACGGCACCTGCGAACTGCTGGACCAGGCCACCGACCCCCCTCTCGGCGCGCGCCCCGACCACGTACCCCGCCCGCAAGCCGACGTGCGCTACGGCCCGGGTGACAACCTGGTGCTGTATACGGACGGCCTCATCGAGCGCCGCGACCAGGACATCGACGTCGGCCTGCGGCAGCTCACCGAAGCACTCGCCCGCCATGCCGGCCTCGGCCCGGACCAGCTCGCGGACGCCGTCCTCGCCTGCCTCGGCGTCGCCGGCGGCGCCCGCGACGACATCGCCCTCATCACGGTCCGCCTGTGACAGCACGGATCTGCGTCGGACAAGGCCGTCCTCCTTCGGACTGGGTGCCCGCGTCCACCGTCGCACCTGGACCGTCCTGGGCCGGAGGGCCCGATCGGCCCTTCCGTTGGGCCGGTCGGCACATGCGCCGCCGTGAGGTGACGCCCGAGCCTTGAGGAGGAGGACACACCGAACGCGTGAAGGAAGCGCAGGTCTGGAAGCGCGGGTCTGGAAGCGAAGGACGGGAAGCGCGTGACAGGAAGCGCGGATCTGGAAACGCGGGACAGGAAGTGGGTGGACACCATGAAGGCAGCCGTCTATCAGGGGCCGGGACGGATCGCCTGGCGGGACGTACCCGACCCGGACATCAAGGACCCCGCCGACGCCGTCGTGCGGGTCGACGTCGTCACGATCTGCGGCACGGACCTGCACATCCTGAAGGGAGACGTGCCGGAGGTCGCGCCGGGCCGGGTGCTCGGCCACGAGGCCGTCGGCACGGTGGTCGAGACCGGGCAGGACGTCCGTACGGTACGCCCCGGGGACCGCGTCCTGATCTCCTGCATCTCGGCCTGCGGCCGCTGCCGCTTCTGCCGCGAGGGCCGCTACGGCCAGTGCCGCGGCGGGGGAGGATGGGTCCTCGGCCACCTCGTCGACGGGACGCAGGCCGAGTACGTCCGCGTGCCGTTCGCGGACCTGTCCGTCCACCCGCTGCCGAACGCGGTGGACAGCTTCGACGCCGTGCTGCTCGCCGACATCTTTCCCACCGCCTACGAGGTGGGGGTCCTGAACGGCCGTGTCCAGCCCGCCGACACCGTCGCCGTGGTCGGCGCCGGCCCGATCGGCCTGGCCGCGATCGTCACCGCTCGCCTCTACAGCCCCGGTCGCATCATCGCCGTCGATCTCGCCGAGTCGCGGCTCGCGGCAGCGCGCAAGCTCGGCGCCGACGCCACCGCGACCGCCCGCGAGGGCCCGGAACAGCTCGTCGAGGACCTGACCGACGGCCTCGGGGCCGACGTCGTCATGGAGGCCGTCGGCGTGCCCGAGGCCTTCGAGATGTGCACGCGGATGGTCCGTCCGGGCGGACGGGTCGCCAACATCGGCGTCCACGGCAAGCCCGCGGCCCTGCACCTCGAAGACCTGTGGATCAAGGACGTCACCATCACCACCGGCCTCGTGGACACCTCGTCGACGCCCATGCTGCTGCGCATGATGGCGGCCGGCAGGCTGCCCGCGGCCGATCTCGTCACCCACCGCTTCGAGCTCGGGCAGATGGAGGAGGCGTACGACGTGTTCGGCCGTGCCGGCGACACCGGCGCCCTGAAGGTCGCGCTCGGCGGCCCGCAGCACACGGCCATGCAGGTCACCGCGCCGCCGGACGCCGGATGAGCGGCCCAGCGGCCGGCTCCCCGCCGCCGCGGGGCGTCGTCCTCGACACCGACGGCGTGCTGCTCGACTCCGCCGCCGTGCACGCGGCGGCGTGGAAGACGGCCTTCGACTCCTGCCTCGGGGAGCTGGCGCCCGACGCCGGGAGGCCGTTCGACGCGGACGCCGAATACCGGCGCTTCGTCGACGGCAGGTCCCGCCACGACGGGGCGGAGGCGTTCCTGACGGCCCGGGGCATCCGCCTGCCCCCGGGCGAGCCCGGCGACCCGCCCGGCTGCGGAACCGTGTGGGCGGTCGCGGCACGCAAGGAGGCGGCGTTCCTGGACGCCCTGGCCTCCGAGCCGGTCGTCGCGTTCCCCGACGCCGTGGCCGCCCTTGCCGCCCTCCGCTCCCGGCGCGTGCCGTGCGCCGCGGTCTCGGCATCCCGCCATGCGCGGGCGCTGCTCGCCGCCGCCGGCCTCGACACGGTCCTCGCCGCCGTCGTGGACGGGCAGGACGCCGCTCGGCTCGGCCTCGCCGGGAAACCCGACCCGGCGCTCTTCCTGCACGCGGCCGGGATCCTCGGCATCCGGCCGGATGCGGTCGCGGTGGTCGAGGACGCCGTCGCCGGAGTCCGCGCGGCCCGCCGGGGTGGCTTCGCCCTCGTCGTCGGCCTCGACCGCACTCCTGACGGACACGGCGCATCGAGCCTGTACGACGAGGGCGCGGACCTGGTCGTCCCCGACCTCACCACGCTGGTCCGGAGGGTGTGGGGGAGGGCGGATGACCGCGGCTGACCCTGCCTCAGCTGAGGTGGCGGCGCGTGGCCCGGTGACGGAGGCGCAGGGGCACGACGTACCAGCAAGCGCCGAACCAGATCATCACCGTGGCGACGATGGCCAGGGCGTAGGGCGTGGTGAGGATGAGGGCGAGGATGAGCAGCAGCGAGCATGCGACGGTGAGGGCGAGCAGCACCATGCCGCACGCCATCATGCGGCCGGCCGCGTTCACGACCTCGGCCTTCATTCTGAGGCCGGACAGATGTCGGTGGATGGCGACGGGCGCGATGAGGGCCGCCGTGGAACAGGCACCGAGGACGATCGTGGTGACGTAGAGGACCCTGTGGGGCGTCGACAGGGCGTCGAACCGCGAGGTGAACACGATGCTGAGAAGGAAGCCGAAGAGGACCTGGACGCCCGTGAGCGCCACGCGCGTCTCCTGGAGGACCTCGTTCCACCGCCGGTTGACCCGCTCGCGGGCGGTCTCCGGCCGTTCGGCGACGTCGGGCGCCGAGTCGGCCGGGAGGAACCCGTCCGCCGCTGCCGCCGAGGGGAGATGTGGGCCCGGGCTGTACATGGCGTTCTCCTAGGGACTGTCGGCGGGCGGGAGCCCGTTCCCGGTGGGCGAGCGAGACGTCGTCGACCTTCCGGTCCGTCTCTCTCGCTCCGAAAAACCTCGTGACCTCGCAGCGGCGATGACCGGAGACCGTCACCGGGCAACGTTGCTCAGTGCGGTCGTCGGCGGACCGGTGCCGCTGGTGAGATGGGAACGGCCGGGATGCCCAGCGCCAGGAGTCGGCACTGACCTGACGACCGTACTGTCGTGCTGCCGTGCTGCTGCCATGCTCCTGGGGCCTTAGGGGCCGCTCACCGCGTCGTCGCCGCCTGGGCGGCGCTGCCCAGGCGATACCGTCGTCGGGACCTTGGATCCCGTCGAGCCGGCTTGAGCCGCTCGGACTCCTGCAAGGCCGGTGCAGGCGTCTCTTCGGAAGCGGAGATCCCGGCAGCCGCAATCCTGGGCATCCGCCACGCCGGGGACCGGCGCCGCGAGGGCGATGGGCAGGATGGCGACTGCGACTACGGCGCGGTTGTTCATCGAGACCTCCTCAAGGCCCTGCAACCGTCGACGCAACTCTAAGGAGTGCGCGATGCGGGGGCGCGCGACCTTAGCCCGAACGGAACCGCCGCCCGGCAGGGACGCCCTTCGCCGGGGCGGGGTGCAGGGCCGGCCGCCGCCGTCCTCAGGCGCGCGGTTCCGTACCGCGACCGCCAGGAGAGGGGATGCGGGGCGGTCGTCGCCATGCGCTACGGCGATCTGGGGAATTTGCCGGTTCGGCGCCGTGAGTCGAGGTGCCGTGGCCGGTTTCGGGTGCATCCTCTGAGCACGTGGACACCTAACCGGCCACGACGGAGGAAGGGAGAACGAGTTGAGGCTCTCCCGAAGGGCTGCTGTGATCGGCGCCGTCAATCTGGGCCTCGCGGTCGGTGTGCTCGGTGGTGGCACGGCCCGTGCCGACATCCCGGACGCCAACGGCGTCTACACCGGTTGCTACAGCCGCAACGACGGCGACCTCCGCGTCATCGACTACGCGGCGGGTGTGCGATGCCGGCCTCGTGAGATCACCGTCACCTGGAACGAGCAGGGCCGGCGAGGGCCTGCCGGCCCGCAGGGCGAGACCGGCCCGGCGGGCACGGTCAACACCGCTCCCGCGTTCGGAGACATCGTCACGGTGCCTCTGGGGGAGAGTCGTTCCAGCTTCGCCGTCTGCCCACCCGGCCAGACGGCGATCTCCGGCGGTCACGGTCTGGGTGACGGGCTCGTCCCCACGGTCTCCAACCGGATCACCACCAACACACCCGACGACACCTGGCAAGTCGTGATCCACCATCCCGCCAACGATCCCCGAGGCACCCCCAACACCGGTCAGGCCATCGCGTATTGCGCACCGTGACGGTGGAGGGCGACGGCCACAGACGTACCCGCGGCGACGACGGCGGATCGGCCCCCATCCGGGTCGCCGGCCACGTCCTGCCTTGGTCCCGGTGCAAGTGGATGCCCGAGCCGCCGTGGCCGGGGTGACTGACGAGCCTGGCAGCCTGCGCGTACGGTCGGCGCATGCGCGATCAACGGGACCACGATCAGGGCGACGGCAAGGCGATGCCCAAGCACTCCACCCGGCCTGCCGACGGAGCCACAAAGGCCGAAGCGGTGGTCTTCGTCTGTGCGACCTGCGAAGCCCCCCTGACGGGACCGCTCACTCGACTCCCCGCGGTCCCCGAGGCGCCGCACCACGACTGGTGGGACGCCGAAGAGCGTGGTCCGTCGCCGGCGACCGTGCCGCCGGGCTGCTACGCCATCGAGACGGAGCCGTACGGCGCGCCCCTGGTGGTGTCCGATGTGGCTGTGCCGGCCATGCCTCGCTACGGGACGATAGGCAACGGCCCAGGGAAATGGCTCGTCTCGCAAGGCCCGCGAGGCAACATCGTCATCAACCCGGGCGACGCCCGCGGCCTGGAGCTTCGGCACGCGTCCTCCGCTTGCTGCGGGGCGACCCCGACCGGTGGGATGAACCAGTCGTGTGCCTGCGGAACCCTCGTCGCCACACTCTCCTCCGACTGCTGCCTACCGTACGAACTCCATCTCTCGGCCGACCACGTCCGCGCCGCTCAGCCCTGAGGCAGAGCGAGCCGCTCGTCCTTCTCGCCGAAGACCGGCGCGGCGTGATCGGACCTCCTTGAAAAATCCCAGAGCGCCGAGCCGCGCGTGGCTCGTATGATCGCGGGCGGGATGGGGCTCGTAGCGCAGTGGTTGTCGCGCCTTCACCGCATGTGGGAGGACGCCGGTTCGAATCCGGCCGGCCCCATCCCATCCCGCTCACCGGCCCCGGCTCTGCGCTGCCGCCGGTCGACCGTCTGACCGGCAACGACACCATCACTTCATCGCGACGCGAACTGCGCGACGCAGCCCGCCAGCGCGGTGATCGTGCCGAGCACAGCGATGAGCACCTCTGCTCGGGTAATCCGGTCGAGCTGCCTGCGTCGACCGGGCCTCTTGTCAGAGTCAACCCGCTTCCTCATGGTCTTCTCCCTTCGTTTGCAGCAGGGCCCTATGGACGGACCGCCCAGCGTCGGAGCTGGGCCGGTAAGACATTGCACTGATGCAGACGGGGCACACCATGGTGCGCACCCTGGCGAAACCCGGCGAATAGTCGCCGGCTATATGACGGGGATTCACGGTCACTCAGCCGAGAACCTGGGGCTTGACGCACCGGAGTGACCGCGCAACCAAACGCTTGACTGCCTGGTCCTTCTCGGCCTGCTGGGGTGCCCTAAAGGCCAGCTCGCAAGGCTGATCAGTAGCTGGGCGGTCGTCACGCCCCACCCCCGGCTGCCGGCCCACGCCTCACCTGAGACCACAGGATCGGGTGCCCTGGGCGTCGAACTCCCGGTTCACCGAACCTCTCGTCCGTGTCGCCGCCACCGGGAACCATGGCCTAATCCGCCACGGACTCAGGGGGATACGGGGATGCGGGGATGCGGGGAAACGCCAGGTCGGCGAGGTGGAGCACCCCGACGGTGTTCCATGGGGCGCGCGAGACGACTTCCGTGGTCCGCCTCAAATGCACGGGAATGGGCCTCATACTCGACCGACGCGGTTCGGGGCCGCGGTCGTCGCGCTCGCCGCAGCCCACACCGCCCCCTCGCCGCCGCTTCCATCAGCGTCCGTCTGGTACCACTGGCCGTGCTCGGTTCGACCGCCAGAGACGCGCCCAGATCCGCACCGAGCAGATCAAGGAACTCGAACGCCCCGTCGAAGTGTTCAGGCCTGGGATGCGAAGCGGACTACGGCCTCTAGCGCAAGGTCATCCGGGGGACGCTCAACGAGGTAGGCGGCATGCTCCCCTACCAGGGACTGGTCCACCGGAGGCATGCGGTCACGAGACGTCATCTCGACAGGCAGTTGGTGCGCGGAATCGCCCTGCTGGATGGGGGGCAGGGGGCCAGTGCGACGATGCGAGCATGCGTGAGTTGAGCGAGTTGATCGACGTCGAGGAACCGGCTTGGCCTGAGCTGAGGGAGATCGTCGGTGCCGGGCCGGTGTCCGTCGAGGTGCTCCCTGCCGATGACGGCCTGGGGAGGGCGTCGCTTCTCCAGTTGCAGGTCACGGCCAGGTCGTATTTGGGCGCGGTGGTGCTGCACTGTGGCGGTCTGCTGGTGGACGGTGGATGGCTGCGGGTCTTCGGCAGCCCCGTGGACGGGGCGACGCGCGGGGTGCCGAGTCTGGCTCAGGTCAATCAGCTCCCTGGAGCCTTCGACCCGGCGTGGCGAGCGGATTCCGGTCTGGTGGTGGCCCAGGACGTGCTGGGCGGTGTATTCGCTCTCAATGGCGGGGCGCCGGCCGGCCACGGGCGTCCTGGGGCTCCTGGAGAGATGGTCTACTTCGCCCCGGATTCGCTTCGCTGGGAGGCTTTGGGGATCGGTCACTCGGCGTGGATGACCTGGCTGGTGTCAGGAGCGCTTGATCAGTTCTACGCGGATCTTCGCTGGCCCGGTTGGACGGAAGAGATCGCGGCACTGCAGGGTGATCAGGGCCTGTCGGTGTTTCCGCCGTTGTGGTCGGCTGAGGCACGTCAGGACCTCTGCGCGACGAGTCGTCGGGCTGTGCCCATGAGGGAGTTGCTTGACGTCGCCCGGGAGTCATGCCGACAGTTCGATGGCGTCGATCCGGGGTTTCTCGGTGTCGTGTGAGCCGGCCGGCTGGCCGAGGCGGCGGTAGAGATCGGAACGGCGGTGTTTCCGGCGAAGGACATGAACTGTTCCGTCCGGCGCCAGCAGCGACCTCCGTGGCCACCGCGGGCTGGATCCCTCCGGCCGCCGCCAGCCTGCGTGAGCATCGAGGTTGCCCATCCGGGCCGATGAGCGGATGCGGTGTCAGCCGTGAGGTAGTGGTTGGAGGGCTCCGCTTGGCCGGCCCGGGCCAGGGGAGGGCTGAGTGAGGCCGCTGTTGCCGGGGGCAACGCGGTGTTGAGCGGGTCAGGGGGTGAGCAGGCTGCGCAGGTCGATGACGCGGTAGCCGCGGGTGGGGAGTGCGTCGAGGATCCGGGGCAGTGCCTCGGCGTCGATTACCTCGGTGCCCCCCTGGGATGCCCCGACGTGCATCTGCAGGACGGCGCCCGGACACAGGGCGTCCAGTGCCCTGTCCACTGCGTCGTCCACCGTCATGCCGCCTTCCGTACCCTTCCATCCGTTCGTGTCGGTGGTGAACTCGATGTCTGCGAAACCGAGCGCGTTGACCTCACGGATGTGAGCGGGACTGGTCTCGCTGTACGGGAACCGGAAGAACGGCGTCACCGCGCGGCCTGCCCCCGCCGCACGAAGGGCCTGGTCCGCCGCCATCACTTCGTCCTGTCGTTCGGCCTCGGTCAGGTCCTTGAAGTAGGGGTGGCTGAAGGAGTGGTTGCCCAGTCCGTGTCCGGCTTCCGCGATCCTCCTCACCACGGTGGGGTAGCGGTCGGCGAAGTCTCCGGTCAGGAAGAACGTAGCGGGTACGCGACGGCGGGCGAGCTCGCCGAGGATGCTGTCCAGACCGGCGTCGTTCCAAGCCGCGTTGAACGTCAGGGCGATCACCCGTTCGCGCGTAGGGATCACCCGATTCTCCGACCCGAACAACGCCTGTAGGCCTTCGCTCTCCACGGTCGCGGCCGGACGCGGCGCGAACGCCTCGGCCGGCGGGGCGCCCGGACCCTGCGCGAGGGTCCACAGCAGGACGGCGGACAATCCGGCACCTGCCGCCAGCAGACGCCGGACGCGGGGGAGGCGGTCCGTGATCAGTGAAAGTGAGCGCATGCCCCACCCATCGGCCGACCGCGCCCCGCCCTTGAGCAGGCACTGTGCAACTCCCGCTGCCGCGGCCAAGGCGCCGGACTCCTTCGGGAGCCTTGTGCCGGCCCGGGGGAGTGTCGTTGCTCCCTGTCCAGGGCGACCGATGGTGCAACTCCGCGCTTACGGCCAGACCCAACGGACGAAGGTGAAGAAGCCGATCCCCCAGATGGCAAGCAACCCCAGCAGGACAAGACCCACGCCGGCGCAGGCGAGACGATCGGTGAACGTGGCCTCGTCGCCTTCCGGTTCGTCGTCGATGTCCAGGGGTATCGCGGCCCAGTCGACCGGGCGTCCGAGCTGCTCCGAGGCCGCTTCGCGTGCGGCCGCCAACTGCTCGGCCGCGAATGCCGTACCGGCAAGGGTTTCAGAAGCGTGCCAGGCCAGCGCCCGCATCCGGGGCAGCGGTGTGGAGTACCGCGCCTCGAATGCGGCAGTCTCCGCAGGGTCTCGATCCTCTTCCAAATACGTCCACCGCCCGGCCTCCGCGGGTTCGCCGTACAGCCGGTAGACCTCGCCCAGGCGACGCCTCAGCGGCAGGTCCTGCGGGAAGGAGGACACGAGACCCCGCAGACGTTGCCGCGCCAAGGGGACCCGCCCGGCGGCAAGATCCGCATCCACACGAGCGAGGGTGTCGGTGAGAGTCATAGCCGCATCATCGCTGATGGAACGGGCTGGCCCACATCCGCCCGGTGCTGGGCAACTCCCACACGGCATCCGTCACCGGCCGCTCCACGGTCGCCCCCCCCGGTGAGCCTGTTGGGCAGCCAGTTGCTGACACGACCGCGGAATGAGACCGAACAAAATAGTCTGCAACAAAACCATCTGCTACGGTCTACCTGTTGCGTCCGGCTCGCGCCCACGACCGCAGCCGTCTGACCTGCCTCACCACGCCCCGACCATCAAAGGTTGATTCCCATGAGCGAGACCACCGCCACCGAGACCACCGCCACCGAGACCACTGACACCGAAACCGCTGCCGGCAAGACCCAGAACGATGGCCCGGCCCCCCGAGTGCTCACCGACCAGGAGCTCTCCCAGCTGTTGAGGCAGGGCCAGTTCGGCGTGCTCGCGAGTGTCAGGAGCACCGGTCATCCGCACCTGTCGACCGTCCTGTACGACTGGGACGCGGAGGACCGCGTACTGCGCATCTCCTCTACGGCCAATCGCCTCAAGGTCCGCCAGCTGCGCCGCGATCCGCACGCCTCGCTGCACGTCAACGGCCCGGACATCTGGTCGTTCGCCGTTGCGGAGGGGGAGGCGGAGATTGTGGACCCCGCCGACGGGACGGCACCCGGCGCCCACCCGCTGCCTGACCGGCGCGTGACCATCCTGCTCCGGGTCTCCCGCCTGTACGGCACCGCCCTGGACATCCCCGCCCAGGACTGAGGAACGCGCGCCGCGCCAATGTGTTCGTTGTGCAAGTAGGCGATGCCGCTCGTCGCATGATGGACGCCGTCGCCCTCCGAGCGGCAGTCGCGGAGGATCTTCAAGGTCGCCGGGGGCCGAGGTGGCCGACGATGCGGCCGGCCGTGGATTTCGAGACGCCGAAGAGCGGTGCGAGCTGGCGCAGTGTCAGGTCGGTCCGCCAGTGCGCGGCACCAAGAGCAACCGACCTTCCAGCGGAATCCCCCACGGCCGGCCGCGCCGAGCGATGTCGGCGCCTTCGCGCCGCGGCGTCCAGGTGGGCGAGGAACGGCTCGATGGTTCGCACTGCACGCTCGTCGTGTGTTGCGGACAAGCTGAACAACACGTATTCCAGGAGCTGGGGTTCGAAGACGTCGATATGGACGGCCAGCGGTTCGAGGACCTCGTACGGGAACTCGTACGGAACCCCTGCCGTAGACACGGCGTGCAAGGCGGACTCCCGCACCGCATAGTCCGTATCGGACACCGCCCACTGGACCAGCCATCCGGCTGCCCTCTCGGCATCTGCTTGCTTCAAGTAGGCCGACTCCAGGAGATCACTCAGCTCGTCGGCCCAGACCTCCCGCTGAGGTGCGTCAGCTTGAGTCACCACAGCCCACGTCGCCTCAAGCCGCTCCAGTAGCTGTTGATACTCGTCCACAGAACGATCGTAGAGACCACAGCTGGCCGAGTGCACCAACGCCAACTGATGCATCGCTTTACTGCCGCGCTGCTGGCGGTGAGCCCTTTGATCTCTCCGTCCGCTTTGAACGGCCCCGGGCATCGTCTCCCCGCTGACGGACGGGAGTGCCTTCTTCTGCCGGGAATCTTGGCGGGCGGGACTGGCTACAGGCGAGTGCTGATGAGCCCGACATGAGGTGGAGTCGGTTCGACCCCCAGTGTCCGCGTCAGCCCGGACGGCCCGCAGGGCGTACTGACCCGCACTGTCGTTGCCTCGGCCGATGGGCGGGTGTCCATCGAGTGAGGTGCAGCGGTGGTGGTTACAGGTGTGTAGGAGGGTCGCCGGACGCCTTGGCGGACGGCCTCCTCCTCCGCTTCATCGTCTGGCCCCCCGCTGCTCGTCAGGCAGTCGGCCTTCTGCAGCCCGCTCCCAGAACAAGGCAGAGGAGGGGCAAGTGCCGAGGCCTCGGGCGGCACGGTCTTGCCCTGCGGATGCCGTCCGAGGAGTGCCGAGACCACGGGTCCATCGCGCCCGCCGCAGCGCAGTGCCCGGCGGGGTGGGGTCACGATTCCTCGGTCGCGGTGTCGCTGGAGGGCGGGGCCGCCGTTCTTCTGCGGTACAGCACCGCCCCGCACGCCGTGAGGAGGAGGACGGCTACGGCGGCCACGCCGAGCGCTGTCCTTTCGGCGAAGAGTCTTCCCAGCATGTCGAGGACGCCGAGTCCCGCGGTCGCGTAGATCAGGGCCCAGGCCGCCCCGCCCACGAGCAGGGCGGGGAGGTAGCGCGGCAACGGCATGCGCATGCTGCCCGCGAGGAAGTTGGCGGCGGTTTGGAACCCGACGGTCAGGAAGGAGACCGCCACCACCGGTGCGCCCCACCGCTGGATCGCCCGCTCGGCGCGCTCGAACTTCGCCGAGGAGATCCGCCCGGCGAACCTGCTGCGCCGGGCGCCAGCGCCGGCGAGCCATCCGACGGCGAACGTCCCTGCGGCGCGGACCAGGACGATGACGTACAGGGTTCCGGCCGTGAGCGCGATTCTATCCACGGCGCCTCGTCCCGATCTCCGGGCCGGAACCCGGGACGCCGGTCAGTCGCACGGGGTGTCCCGCCCCGGCGGAGGCACGACGCGCACAAGCCCGGTCACCATCTCTCACCTGCGCCCTGCCTCTGCCCGTTCCGTCCTGTGGTTACCAGGTGCGGCACGGGAATGCTGAACCTGCATGCCCGCCGGCTCGCCAGGCAAGGTAACCCTAACCGAATGGGTGGGCAGGGGTATAGCGCGCCTGGATGCCGGAGAACGACAGCCGGGGTAGTGAACCCGGGTCGGCTGCCTACGCCTCCGCGCCCCGGCAGGCCGTAATCAGGCTGCCAGATGCCGTTCCGCTCAGGTGGTGTCAGGTCGGTCGGCGGGCGATGGTCAGTAGGTGGAGGCTGGTCACGACCAGGCCTGGATGGTCGTCGGTGAAACGTGCGGCAGCGAGGGCGGTTTCCAGCGCTTTCCCGCCCAGGTTCTTCCTTCCGGTCCGGCGTTCTTCGGCTCTCAGCGCCTCGTAGGCAGGGCCATGAACCGCGTGGACGGCCAGGTGGTCGAGGCCGGCCTCTTGCGCCTCGGCTTGGAGTCCCGCGGGATCGTGGTAGTACGAGGTGGGGCCGTTCGAACGCACCCGCAGTCCGGTCGTCGCGATGTCCAGAGCGCTGCGGGAGTCCAGGTCCAGGAGCTTGGCGTACCGGTTGAGGGCTGCCGCGGCGACCAGGCCGCCGGGCTTGACGACCCGGCGAGCCTCCCGCCAGGCGAGGGCACGCTCGCTGCTGTCCGGCAGGTGGTAAAGGGGGCCTAGCATCAGCACGACGTCGAACGAGCCGTCCGCCTGGTCGAGGGACCGCGCGTCTCCCACACAGGCGGCCAACCCCTGGCCGCGGGCCTCTACGACATGCCGCTCCACCGCGTCGACAATCAGAACCTCGTAGCCGCTGTCCGTGAGCCAGCGCGCATGCACTCCCGGCCCGCCGCCGACATCCAGGACGGACGCGGGCGGCGGCGGAAGGTGTGCGCGCAGGAGTTCCTGCGTCCGCACCAGCTCGAGCGTCCCGATAGTGCGCCCGGAAGTGAGACGGCCGGCCTCGTCGCCGCCACTGTAGAAGTCGGTGAGATCCGGAATGAGTGCCATGTCGACCTCCGGCCGGAACAGCGGCCTGCCGCTCGCAGGATGACACGGCCGGCCGCTCAGCCGCTACGGAAATCGCTCGTGCCAAAGCACACGGCTCGCGCAAGGGCGGCCCGGTGGCGGCCTACGAGCATCTGCCCGTGCACCGCACGTCCGCAGCCCCTACGCCGGGGCGGGCTCGCCCGCCATCATGGCGTGGACGCCATCGGCATTCAGGGAGGGGAATCGGGTGGGTGCAGCGGCTTTGGCCCTGGCGGCAGCCGTTCTGGGCGGCTTCGTCTCGTTGGTCTCGGTGTGGTTCACGCAGCGTTCCGCGCAGCGCCTGCGTGAGCTCGAGTGGGCCCACACCGAGCGGCATCGGCGAGAGGACCGCGAGCAGGAGCGACAGGACCGGCTGCTGGCGGAACGGCAGGCCGGGTACATCCGTTTCAGTGCGGCGGTGAGGGCCACCCGGGACGTGCTGGCCGCCTGTTCGTACGACCTCCTGCGCTCCGGGACCCTGCAGGACGCACGCCGAGCGGAACTGGCCGAGCGGTGGAACGCCTACGTGGTCCAGCACGCGGAAGCCCACCTCATCGTCTCCCCCGAGGCGCTCGTCGCGGTGGGGCGGGTCAACGGTGCCGTGCGCGGGATCTACAGCTTGGTCCAGCGCCTGGACACCGGGCCCGCAGGACCGGAGGTCACGCTGGAGGAACTGCAGAGGCGACTGGACAAGCTGTGGGAGCCGCTGGAGTCGCTGCGCGAGGCGATGCGAACGGACCTGGGTCTGGCCGACCCCATCGACGGAACGGCGCCGTGACAGACGCGCGGGCCCACGCGATGCCCCATCGCGGCGAGAGAGCGGAGCACGGGGCTTCTGCCGAACCCTGCCGCGGTGTTCGCCCCCGCTGCTGGGCTGTCAGTCGGCCGCCGCTGCGAGACCGTCACCGCCCGCCGCTGCCGGGACGTCAGGCGTCCCCCACTGCGAGGCCGCGAGTCGCCCACCGCTGCGAGGCCGCGAGTCGCCCACCGCTGCGAGGCCGTCATCCGCCCGCCGCTGCCGGGACGTCAGGCGTCCCCCGCTGCGAGGCCGCGAGTCGCCCACCGCTGCAGATCGTCATTCGCCCCCCGCTGCTGGGCCGTCATCCGCCCGCCGCTGCCGGGCCGTCAGCGTCCCCCACTGCGAGGCCGCGAGTCGCCCGCCGCTGCGAGGCCTTGAGTCGTCCGACCGCCGCGGGGGCCGTCAGTCGCCCGGCAGGCCCGACGCCCGCGCCGCCCCGGCCCTCCGTCCCCTCCGCCGTGACCGCGGGCGCCCCCTCGTCGACTCCGTCGACAGCTGGAAGGTGACCGCCACGCGGGCGCCCCCGAGGGGGCCGCTGGTGATGCGGACCGTGCCCCGGGCGGCGAGGGCCGCTCGGCGGGCGATGTCCAGGCCGAGGCCGGTGGAGCCCGTGCTGCCGCCGCGGGCGAGGGCGCCGTCCGGGTCGGTGATGCCGGGGCCGGCGTCATGGACGGTCAGTTCCACGGTGTGCGCCGTGCGGTTCACGGAGATCGCCAGGGCGGTGCCCACAGGGGTGTAGCGGAAGACATTGCCCACGAGCGCGTCCACGACCGCCGTCACGTCCGATTCGGACAGGCAGACGGGAGTCGTCTCGTCGGTGATCTGCAGCTCGCACGGGCGTGCCTGCTGGCCCGCGAGTACGGCCCAGAAGGCCGCGCGTCGGCGGACGACCTCGGCGACCTCGCAGCGTTCCCCGCCGTCCGGCGGTTCGTCGGGGGAGTCCTCTCCCCGGAGCGCCCGGCCCATCGGGCCGACGGAGAGCGGCGTGCGCGCCTCGGCGATGATCGCGTTGAGTTCCTTCTCCAGTTCGGCGACGGCCGCCTGGATGCGCCCGGTGTCGGCGCTCGGCGTGATCCGCTCGACCGCCAGGTGCAGCGCGGTCAGCGGGGTGCGCAGTCGGTGGGACAGGTCGGCGACCAGTTCCCGTTCCACCGCGAGCAGGTCGGTCATGCGGTCGGCCATGCTGTTGAAGGCCGTGCCCGCCTCCTTCAGTTCCGGCGGCCCCTTCGGCTGCACGCGGGTGTCGAGGTTGCCCGTGCCGAGCCGGCGCGACGCCTCGGCCAGTCGCCTGGCTGCGGTGACGACGGCGGAGCCGAGGCGGTCTGCCACGAGTACGGAGCCGCCGAGCAGGACGACGGCCAGGCCGGCCATGACGCTCCATGAGAGGGCGACACCGCGGGTCAGGTCGTCGTCGGGCACGAAGTTCTCCACCACCGCGACCCTCTCCTGGGGCAGGATCACCGGCTGCAGGTAGATCCAGCCGCCGGGGACGTCCCGCGAGATGGACTCGCGTTCGCCCAGGGCCCGGGCCAGGAGGTCCGGCGGCGCGTGCCCCGCACCGCCGACCGTGCTGTGGTCCGGCAGATGGATGACCATGTGCTCGGCCGCCCGCAGACCCGCTCCCGCTTCGCGAAGCTGGGCCGCGTCGGTGGTGAGCGCGAGGATCGGCGCCATCGCCGCGGCGCTCTGCTCGGCCGCTGTGATGCTCTGCTCGCGGGCGAGCGACATCACCAGCAGTCCCAGCGGAATGAGGAACGACAGCGCCACCATCGAGGTGACCGCCAGGGCCACCCCCGCCAGGGAGCGCCTCACCGCGCGGCCCCACGCTCGTCACAGGGTCTTCGGAGCCCTCGGTTCACGGGTACAGTGCTCCAACGGGTCGTCGCGCATCAAGCGGTACGGGCAGGGTTCGGGGTCTGAGAAGTCCGGGGCGGTGACCGTGGATGCAGGAGGGGCTCCGGCGCGACGATGCCACGAAGGCGGCCGCGGCCAAGCCACTGTCATCCGGCCCGTGAGGCCCGTGACCAGGGACTACGGGCCGTCAGGCGGCGCCGAACGAGAGGCCGTCCGTGCCGTTGCGCAGGGCCACCGCCCGGTCGGCCACGGGGATCGTACACCCCTCGGTCGAACTGCAGCTCGCATAACCGATCAGCACCTTCGCCTCGCCCGGGGCGGTCGCCCGGATCGGCAGCGTCACCGTGACGGGGCCGTCGGGGTAGACGGGTACGGCGCTGGTCACGCCGGGCACCTTGATGGTTCTGACGGGCTTGTCCACCGTCATCTCGCCCGCGCTGGTGACCGAGCCCGTCGGACGGACCTCGGTGGGCCGCCCCACCCCTTCGATGCCTTGTGCGGGAAGCGCGGTGCTGTAGAGGTGGAAGCCGGCCTCGTCCGGCGTGAACGTGACGACCAGGGTGCCCGCGGAGGCGTCCCAGTCGCTCACGCTCAGCCGGACGGTGACGCCGTTCTCGTTGAACTCCGTCACCGCGGCCGGACGCTGGGGCGCGGACTCCTGTCCGCATCCGGTCAGTGAGGCGGCAGCAAGGAGCCCGGCCACGGCCCAGGCGAGGCGTGCGCGGGCGGTGCGGGGGAGGAGGGGGGCCGAGTGCGCGGGAGTCGTGTGCCGTGTCATGTCGTCGTTCTTCGTCCTTCTTCGGTTCCGGAATGGATTCGGGTGCCGGACTGCCTTGAGGCCAGGTCTTGAGGCCGTGACGGTCGGATGCCGTGACGGCCGTCGTGACGGCCAGTCCGCGCTCGGCAGCGGCAGCGGCAGCGGCAGCTGCTGGCGGCAGGCGGCAGGCGCCAGGCGCCAGGCGGAGGGGAGGGGAGGGGACCGGGACGGGAGGGGAGCGGAGCGGAGGGGAAGGGTGGCGCGCGTGGTCCTGCCGCCCTGCCGCCCTGCCGCCCCGCCGCACGGCGGCCGTCCTCACGCCGTCCTCCCGCCGCGCCGCTCACAGGCCCGTGTTCGCCCCCTCCAGCCGTATCTGCAACGCGTACACCACATCGGTCCACAGGCCGGTGACCAGAAGGACGCCGACGAGGACCAACAGCGCGCCCCCGGCCCGCATGACGGTCCGGTGGTGGCTCCTGACCCAGCGAAAGGCACGCAGGGCCCGCTGGAAGGCCAGCGCGGCGACCAGGAACGGCGCCCCGAGTCCCACGCAATAGCAGGCCATGAGCAGCGCGCCCCGTCCGGCGCTGGCCTCGTTCCAGGCCAAGGCCTGTACGGCGGCCAGCGTCGGCCCGATGCACGGGGTCCAGCCGACGGCGAACACGACGCCCAGCAAGGGAGCGCCCGCCAGGCCGAAGGCGGGTCGGCGCCGGCTGCGCAGCTCGCGCTGGGTGAACCCCGGCAGCCAGCCCGCGAAGGCGAGCCCCATGACGATGGTGAACAGGCCGAGGACCAGCGTGACGGTGTGCTGGTACGCGACGAGGTTGCGTCCGACGAAACCGAAGAGGGCGCCGCCGGACACCAGCACGCTGCTGAAACCGAGGACGAACAGTGCCGCCCCGGCGAGGATCCGGCCGCGCCTCCCGCCGTCCGCCTCGGTCAGCTCGGACACCGACAGGCTGGTGACGTAACTCAGGTAGCCCGGTACGAGCGGGAGCACGCACGGCGAGAGGAAGGACACCAGGCCCGCGGCGATGGCCACCGGGACGGCGAGGAGCAGGGTGCCCGACACCGCGCCGGCGTCGAACCCGGAGGCGAGTGCCGTCCGCGCGGCGCCGGTCATGCGTCCTCCTCGACCACGCGGTTCACGAGGGGCTCCAGTTGCGCGCGGGTGACCGGGCCGGAGACGGCGACGGCGATCCGGCCTCGCCGGTCGATGACCAGGGTGGAGGGGACGGCCTGCGGGTTGAGCAGAGCGGGAGGGTAGGCCAGGAGGAGCTTCCCGTCGGGATCGTGGATGCTCGGGTAACCCAGCCCGTACGTCTCCTCGAACCGCCGGGCGGGCCCGGTCGCGTAGTCGCGGACGTTGACGCCCAGGAACTCCACGCCGCGCGGCTCCGTGGCACCGCGCAGCGCCTCCAGGTCGCGGGCCTCGGCGCGGCAGGGCGCGCACCAGGAGCCCCACACGTTGAGGACGACGACCCTGCCGCGGTACGAGCGGAGGCCGATGTCCTGGCCGGCGAGGTCCCGGCCGGCGGTTTCGGGTGCGAGGAGGCGATCCGCCACCGGCATGACCTTCGCCGTCGAGGCGGTACCGGCCCCGGACGCCCCGCCCTCGCCGCCGCCCGCTCCGGAACCGGCGCCACCAGCGCAGCCGGTGGCCGCGAGGCCGAAGACGAGGGCGAGGGGGAGGAGCAGCAGGGCGGCCGTGGCCGGCCGGCCGCGTCTGTGGCCGCGGGCCGTCATCAGGCCCACTTCCGCAGGAACGCGCTCAGGCCGGCGTCGGTCAGGTCCGGGTTGCCGGTCGAGTGCGTCTCGGTCACGACCCTGCCGTTGCCGTCGAGGACGACCAGGACGGGCATCTTGTAGGCGCCCTCGCCGGAGCAGTAGCTGCGCAGGAGGTCGAAGGCGGCGGAGTCCTGGCTGCCGATGTCCACCTTGACGACGTGGTACGAGGCGTCGAGGAGCGCGCCGACGCCGCTCGTGGCGAAGACCCTGTCGGCGGCCTTGCAGTTGCCGCACCAGTTGGCGCCGAAGTCGATCAGTACCTTCCTGCCGTCGGCCTTGGCCGCGGCGACTGCCGCCTTGACGGCCCCGCGGGCGTCGGCGCCCGTGGGGTAGCCGGTGGAGAAGCCCGAAGAGCCGGATCCCGAGGCGCTCTTCGTGGCGGCCGGGCGGGACGGCTCGGCGGAGGCCTTCGTCTTGGCCGGGCGCGGCGCGGCTGTGGTCGGGGCGGTGGATGAGGAGGGGGAGGCGCTCGGACGGGACGTCGGCGCGGCCGAGGTGGAGGGGGCGGTGGGGGAGGCGGTGGCGGTCGAGGCGTCCATGGGCTCCGCGAGGGTGGCGCTCCGGTCGGCGGGCGCGTCCGGCGCCGCGGCCACGGAGACGTTCTGCGCCGCGTCGTTCTTCGAGCCGCCGACGCCACAGGCCGTGGCCACGGCAGCGGTCGCGACGGTGAGGGAGACGGCGGAGAGGCGGACGAGACCCTGTATGCCAGCGGTGCGTTGACGCCGGTGTGCGGCCATGACGAATCAACCCCTTGTGTCGGTGAGATCTCCGGGGCCGTGCGGCGGCCGGTGCCGGAGTGGGGCCAGAACGCGGCCCGGCGGTCGTCCGCCGGGGCCGGAGTGGTCGTCCTGACCGACCGTGAGCTTAGGGGCGGAAAGTGCTCCCGGAACGGTCCTGATGCTGGTCATCAGGGATGCTTAAGGAACTGCTCAGGTTCGGGACCCGGAGGGCCGAGCCCGGGGCCCGGGTGCGGACGGTGGGTGCCTGCGGGATCACGCGCGATCACGCGCGATCACGGGAGTCCCGCGGGATCACACGCGATCAGGGGTCACGGGGCTCACACGCGATCACGGGGGTCACGGGGGATCACACGTGATCAGGGCGGGGCAAGGGTGCATCACACGCGATCAGGGGGATCACGGAAGATCAGGAAGGATCACGCGGGCTCAGGGGGGGGGGGGGGCACGGTGGATCACAGGCGGGTTTCGCGCACGCTGGCCTTCGCGGCCGGCACGACGGTCGCCGTGATCTGCGAACGGTGGTCGTCGCTGGTGAAGGTGACCACCAGAGTGCCGCGATCGGTCTGTTCGTTGCTCGTGCGGAACCACGGGGCGGGGACGGCGGAGACGAAGCAGACGCTGTCGCGGCCGTACTGGACGGTGACCTTTCCGCCTTCGGACGGGACGGTGTGCAGCCCGGGCCCACCGCTGCACTTCGGCGCGGAGGCCGTGGGCGTGGACGCGTCGGGCGCCCGGGTGGAGGTCGGCGAGGGGGTGCGCGAGGTGGGCGCCGCCGGTGACGGCCGGCCGGCCGGAGTGGTCGAAGGGGTCCTCGGGGCGGCGGCGGACGAGGCCGGGACGCCCACGATGCCGGAAGGGGAGGGGTACACCGCCTGGACCGATCGTGCGGCGGGCGGGGTCGGCCGTGTGAGGCCGATGACGAAGTACACCGTGAGCATGACCGCGGTGACGCTGGCTGCGGTGCACGACAGCCATATGAGGAGGTAGCGCGTGAGGCGTGGCACCGCATCAGTGTGGCCGACGGCCGCCGCGCGGCCCGGCCGGGCCCCGCTGACGACTGCGAGGCCGCCCGCCACTCCGCCGCTGATCTCCGGCTCGGCCTGGGAGGGCCGACTCCGCCTCGTCACGCCGTCGCGACGACCGGTCGGGCGCTCCGTGCCGCCGTCCAAGGCCCGCGCAACGGGCGTCCAAGGTCCGCGCAACGGCGCTCCTGGCCGGGCGCGAGGGAGAGCCGCGCGCCCGGCCGGAGTGGTTCGGTCAGGGGCCCGCGAGGAGGAAGATGATCTCGACGCGGCCCGGCTTGCCGGAGGCGGGATCGTGGATGCGGTACAGCAGCGTGATGGTGGTGCCCGTGTCGGAGGCCGGCACGGTGGCCACTCTGCGCAGTTCGGCGTCCCGCAGCGGCTCGGCGCGGGACTCCGGCGGCCGCGGGTCTTCGGCGAGGGAGGCCAGGGCATCGTGCAGGGCCCGGCGGCCGCCGGGGGAGAGGTGCGCGATCTCGTTGTAGAGCCTGCGCGGGATCTCGACAATCCAGTGGGTCACGCGATGGTGCCCTTGTCGAGTTCCGCGTACAGGTCCTCGACGGTCATCAGCTCTGCTTCGCCTGCGAGTGACGCGCGGATCGCGTCCCGGACCTCGGGCCGGGTGCGCAGGGCGACCAGGTGCCGGGCCTCGGTGATCACGGCTTCCTGCTCGCGGCCGAACCGGGCGGCCTCCAGGCGGGCGTTGAAGGCGGTCAGCTCGGCCGTGTCGATCACGGCGAGGGCGGCACGCAGCTCCGCGAGCGTCTGCGGGCCTTCCTCGGGCTCGATCCGGTACGGGCCGGCGTAGGCAGGGCCTGGGTCGTGCGGCAGCGCGCTCATGCGGTGGCCTCCTCGTTGCTACCCCTCCACCGTACGGCGCCCAGTGCGTCAAGGGGAGGGTCCGTGGCCGGGCAGTACGCTGCCGGCCGAGCTCGCCAAACGCGGCTGCGAGGCGGGCGGATGGGTGACGGGGTGACGGGGTGACGGGGGCGACGGGGATGACGGGGATGATGGGGGCGACTTGCTCGCACCACCCCCCTCGTACCCGCGTCGTGGCAGCGGCCGTGATGAGGCTTCGTGAAGGTCGACGGGGTTCTTCGGCGGCATCATCGGCGTGGACCCCACTGCCACCGCCGGCGGAACGCCGGACGAAGCGCGTACCGGGTCCACTGGGCGGCCGCATGGCATAGCCCCAGGTCGATGACCCAGGGCTATGGGCTATGGGCTATGGGCTAGGGGCGATGACGGAAACCGGTCCGTGCGCGGTCAGGAGCACGCCCGGTCACGGATGGGGGACGTACCCCCCTACTGATTGAGAACCTCCGCAGCCTTGTCGGCCACGCGCTGGGCCTGGATGTCGCGGCCCTTCTCGTTGGGGTGCCCGTACCAAGGGAGGGCCTGCTCACCGAACTTGACCTGGGAGTCCTCGAACAGGCCGCCGATGCCCCGGTCGGCGCCGTCGCAGGCCGTGTTGGCGCCCGTAAGGGCGTAGAGGTCGACGAAGTTCGCGCCGGCGTCCGCGACGGCCTTCTTCATGACGTCGTCCAGCCGCTTCTGGACCTGGTCCAGGAAGGGCAGGGCGTCCTGTGGGATGTCGGCGAGCGGCAGCTCCGTCTGGCCGGGCGCCGCGGTCAGGCACTTGGTGGTGTCGGCGGGCACGATCCTGGGGTAACCGACCAGGACACGCTTGGCGTCGGGGGAGAAGTACTGGATGCGTTCGAGCAGCTCTTCCAGCTCCCACCCGACCCGCTCCAACTGAGCGTCCAGCCATTCCTTCCCGTCGCCGGACTCGAAGAACTCGCGGCAGTTGGCGGCCGGTTCGTCCCCGTCCACCGGCGTTCCCGGCAGCAGGGCCCCCTCATCGCCGCGGAGCTTGGCGGAACACTGCTTCAGGATGCGGCTGAAGCCCACCGTGTTGCCGCCCATGCTGCCCACGGCCAGCTGGGTGTCGTCCTTGAGCGCCTCCTGCTGCGGTGGCAGCTCGCCGAGTCCGAAGGGCAGCTCCTGCTTCTCCCAGAAGTGGTGGACGAGGGCGCCTCCGCAGGAGACATCCGACTGGACGCTGAGCGTGATGCCCTTGTCCGCGAGGCGGCGGGTGACGACGGTTGGGTAGTTCTCCTTCGCCTGGAAGCAGAAGACCCTCTCGGTGCCCTCGTTGTTCACGGGGGCGATGCCGTAGTTGGCGGTGTAGGAGTCGCCGAAGAAGACGGTCGGTACGGGGTCGGCGGGCACCGCGCCCGCGGTGGGCGCTGTGCCGGCGAGCGCCAGGCAGCTGCCCAGCGCGACAGCCGCGGCGACCCATCGCCCTACCGCTGGAGTTTTCGTCGTCTTACGCATGACCGGGGACATGCCGTGCCCTTTCATCGAGGCTCACGAGGAGAGGCGAGCCGGAACGCTCCGTATTCATCCATAAGCGGAACGTGATGATCCAGTGGCGGTGGACTGCAACCAGGCGATCTTGGACAGCACCCCGGCGAATCTGCGTCTCGGCTGGTCGTCAGGGGTGCCGGAGAGGCGAGTCCGCCGCGGCCGGAAGCGATTACGACCCGAAAGAGAAAGGGGGCTCGCCCGACCGGCGCGCAGGTCCGACAGCCTGGCCATGCAATTGCGGGAGCACATGCATCTGGCATGCAGTCAGCCGTGCCGAACGCGCGTACGGCCGTCGAAGTCGAGTCTCATGGCCCAAGCGGTCGCCTGCGCGTGATTGGCCAAAAGACCGTGTGCCGGTGCGGCCACGGGGCGGCGGTACGGAGAACCCGTGGTCACGGTCCGGCGAGAACATAGCCAAGGGACAGGCCGACGCGGCCGCCGTCATGGACGCCTGGATGAACAGCCCCGGCCACCGGGCGAACATCCTCAACTGCGGCTTCACCGAGATCGGCGTCGGCGTCGGCACCGACGGCGGCCCTTCGTGGACCCAGGACTCAGGACCCAGGATCCAGGACTTCGGCACACCCCCCTGAGCCGCCCTCAGTGCGGCGCCACCAGCTTGATGCCGACACCGCGCACCGTGCGCAGATAGCGCGGTGCCGAGGCCCGCTCGCCGAGCTTGCGGCGCAGCGCGGACACGTGCACGTCGATCGTCTGGTCCTCGATGTACGCCTCGCGCCAGACCTCCGCCAGCAGCCGGCGCCGGGAGACGACCGTGCCGGCGTGCCGGGCGAGGAAGGCCAGCAGGTCGAACTCCCGCCGGGTGAGGAGCAGCTCACGCCCCGCCAGGTGGGCCGAACGTGCCAGCGGGTCCACCGTCAGCTCCCCGACCGTCACCGGACTCGACGGGTCGGCGGGCGGGGCCTGCCCGGCGACGGGAGCGGGGAACGCGCTGCGCCGCAGCACCGCCGCGAGCCGGGCCATGAGCTGCGCCCCTGAGAAGGGCTTGACGAGGTAGTCGTCCGCTCCCGCGTTCAGCAGTTTGACGATCTCGCTCTCGTCGTCCCGGGCGGTCGCCACGACCACGGGCACGTTCGATATACCGCGGATCATGCGCAGGGCGTCGCAGCCGTCGAGGTCGGGCAGGCCGAGGTCGAGCACCACCGCGTCCAGCGCACCCTGAGTGACCTCCCGCAGGGCGCCGAAGCCGTCGCCCGTGCTGCGCACCGTGTGCCCGTACTCCGCCAGGATCTCCATCAGCGAGGCACGGATGCTGGGGTCGTCTTCGACCACGAGTACGCAGGGCATGGCGCACACCCTACAGCGGGCTGTCCGCCATTCGGACAGCCCGTCGGGCGACCACGATGCCCGGCCCCCGAGGTCTCCCGGACGGTGGGCGCTCGCATGGTGCTGCCACTGGGCGGCCGCTGTCCCAGAGGGCTTGAGCGGTACGGCGGTTGCCTGGGACACGGTCGGCCGACGGCGACGCCCAGGCGGCCCGCCCAGCACAACCGCCCAGCTGGAAGGGCATATGCGGGTGGTCGAGGTGGCGCCTCGCCGAGCGTCCCGGCCTGCCGGCTGTTCGGCTCGGTCGACGTGGCGGCTCGCCTGCCGCGACGACGGACGTCGCGATTCCAGCCGGCGACACAGAGCCTCATCTCCCCATGGGTGAAGCGTCTTGACGGCGCCTTGGGGAAGGCCCCTGGGTGTGCAGCCGGAAGGTCACGGTCAACACAGGTGTGTCGAACCCGCATACTCGTTGATCGCGTCGCCGCGAAGCGCGGTGCCGCCGGACCGTGTGCGTAGGAGTGAGGAAAGCCGATGGGAGACATGAGGGATCCGAACGGCCCGGCCGTGCCCGAGGTGATGGACAGTCCGGCGCCGCGACCGCAGCCCACCGGGAAGCTGGCACGGTGGCTGCTACGCCATCAGGTGCAGCCCGTCGGACCGGCCGCGGGGGAGGGACACGCCGAGCCGCACGCCTGGTGGAAGGTGATGTGCCTGACCGGGGTCGACTACTTCTCCAGCCTCGCTTACGTGCCGGCCATCGCCGCGCTCGCCGCGGGAGCGGTGTCGCCCCTGGCGACGTTGCTGATCGTGGCGCTGACCCTGCTGGGCATGCTGCCGATGTACCGCAGGGTCGCCAAGGAGAGCCCGCACGGTGCCGGGTCCGTGGCCATGCTGGAGGACCTGCTGCCCTTCTGGTGGGGCAAGCTGTTCGTGCTCGTCCTGCTCGGCTTCGTGGCGACCTCGTGGATCATCACGATCACCCTGTCCACGGCGGACGCCTCCGTCCACGTGGTGGAGAACCCCTTCTTCCCCGAGGCGCTGCACGGCCACGAGGTGGCCCTCACGGTGGCCCTGCTGCTGGTCCTGGGCGGGGTGTTCCTCCTCGGCTTCAGCGAGGCCGTCAGCGTGGCCATCCCGCTGGTCGTGGTCTTCCTGGTACTCAACGCGGTCGTCATCGCCTTCGGCCTGGCGCACGTCGTGACGACCCCCGGGGCGTTCACGGCCTGGACCGACGCACTCGTCGAGGGCGGAGGCGGATTCGGCGACCTGATGAAACCGGCGCTGCTGGCCTTCCCCCTGCTGGTGCTCGGCCTGTCCGGCTTCGAGACCGGGGTCAGCATGATGCCCCTGGTGTCGGCCGAGGGCGATGACGACGAGGAGCGGCTCCGTTCTCGTATCCGCAACACCCGCAGGCTGCTGACGACCGCCGCGCTCATCATGAGCGTCTACCTGCTGGCCTCCAGCTTCGTCACCACCGTCCTCATCCCCGAGAAGGAGTTCCAGCCCGGCGGCGCCGCCAACGGCCGCGCCCTGGCCTGGCTGGCCCACGAGCAGGTGGGGGAGGCCTTCGGCACGGTCTACGACATCAGCACGATCCTCATCCTGTGGTTCGCCGGCGCGTCCGCGATGGCGGGGCTGATCAACATCGTCCCCCGCTACCTGCCGGACTACGGCATGGCCCCCGAATGGGGGCGCGCGGTGCGGCCCGTCGTACTCGTCTACACCGCCGTGTGCGTCCTGATCACCATCGCCTTCGACGCCGACGTGGACGCGCAGGCGGGTGCCTACGCCACCGGCATCCTGGCCATGATGGTCTCGGGCGCCTTCGCCGTCACCGTCTCCGTCGCGCGCCAGGGTCGCCGCGCGGCCGCCATCGGCTTCGCACTGCTCTGCCTGGTGCTGCTCTACGCGCTGGTCTACAACATCGTCGACAAGCCCGACGGCATCACCATCTCCGGGTTCTTCATCGCCGGCATCGTCGTCGTCTCGCTGATCTCCCGGGTCTCACGCACCACGGAGCTGCGCGTCGACCGCATCGTCTTCGACGAGGCCGCCCGCCGGTTCGTCGCCGACACCCTCGCCCACGACAACGCCATCAACCTCATCGCCAACCGCCGCCAGTCCGGCGACAGCGCCGAATACCGTGACAAGGAACGCGAGCAGCGCGGCACCAATCCGGTCCCCGGCCCGGCCGACGTCATCTTCCTGGAGATCGACGTGGTCGACCCCTCGGACTTCAGCGACGTCCTCGCCATCCACGGCGTGGAGGTCGACGGGTACCGGATCCTGCGCGCCGAGGCTCCGGCCGCCCCGAACGCCATCGCCGCGATTCTCCTGGCCCTGCGCAACACCACCGGCGTCCTGCCGCACTGCTACTTCGCCTGGGCCGAAGGCAGTCCCCTGAAGCACATGTTCCGCTACTTCCTCCTCGGCCGCGGGGACACCGCACCCGTCACCCGCGAGATCATCCGCAAGCACGAACCCGACCCCGGACGCCGCCCCGGCATCCACGTCGGCGGCTGACGGACGGCGCCCCAGGTCCCCCGCCTCGGCAGCCCGAGGCGGGGGAGGGCTGCTCAGCGTGCCGTTCGAGGCCGGGGCAGGGGACCGGGCTCGTACGTGAACACAGTCACGGGCCGACGTACTCGAAGACGGAGGAACACGGCCCGTTCGTGGGTGTCGAGGAGCGCCCGGCGGCTCTGTCCTCGGTATACCGGTGGTCTCGAAGGCCGGTATCGCAGAGGGAGAAATGTCATGGCGCTGCAGCGGATGGACAACGTCGGCATCGTCGTCGAGGACCTGGACGCCGCCGTTGCCTTCTTCTCCGAGCTGGGCATGGAGCTCGAAGGCAAGGCGGAGATCGAGGGCCTCTTCGCGGACCAGGCCGTCGGGCTCGAGGGCGTCCGCAGCACCATCGCGATGATGCGCACCCCGGACGGCCACGGCAGGCTGGAGCTCGCCCAGTACCGCACCCCCGCGGCGATCGGCGACGCATCGCACAACCCGCCGCCGAACACACTGGGCCTGCACCGGGTCATGTACGCCGTCGACGACATCGACGACACCATCGCCCGCCTGCGCACCCACGGCGCCGAACTGCTCGGCGAGGTGGCGCGGTACGAGGACACCTACCGTCTCTGCTACCTCCGCGGCCCCTCTGGCATCATCGTCGCCCTGGCCGAAAAGATCGGCTGACGGCCCCTCGCGGACCGCGCTCCGTGCGCATCAGGCGCTGGGTGGTGCCGTCGGCCGCGTGACCGCAGACTTGAACGTGTTCAATTTCTATGTCACGCTGTGGAACACGTTCTTGATCGCCGGGACTGGGCGACACCGTGGTCATGCGTACGCGTACTCATGGCCCCCGTCCTCACCCTGACAGTGCCGTTTCCCTACCCAGTTGACCGAGGAGTAGATGTGATACGCGCGAAGAAGACCATGGCCGCGGCGATACTGGCAGCCTGCGGGCTGACGGCCGTAAGCGTGGTGCCCGCCGCCGCGGCGAGCGGAGATCTCCTTCCCCATCCCGGGCCGGACGGCCTGGTGTGGGTCGAGGAAATGACCGGGGACGGTGGCGTCGCGTCAGGCGGAGCGTGGGAGGGGCTGCCCACCGTGCTCACCGTGGCCTGCGAAGGCGGCGGAAGTGTGCAGGTGACGATGCGACAGCAGGCGCAGATCGCGGCGTTCACCGTGGACTGCCCTGTCGGCACCGCGGGGGTGGGCTCGGTGACGATGGACGCGGGCGTCGTGAAGTCCGGTTCGTTCACCGTGGGGGTCGACGCCTCCAGCGACGACATCCGCTGGGCCCTGACGGTCACACAACCCGAGTGACACACCGCCCGGGCCCCGGGGGGGCCGCGGGGCCGCGCGGCGGGGGGGGGGGGGGCCGGCGCGCCGGCGGGGGGCGGGGGGGCGGGCCCCCGCGGGTGGCCCG